>NZ_MIYM01000003.1:0-533824 GCF_001777155.1 Hydrogenophaga sp. PML113
GGCGCCCGCGCGGGCCGCCACGCCCGAGCGGGCCCCCGCGCCCGTGGTGCGGGAGCGCCCGCGCGCCCCGATCAAGCCGTCCAAGGTGCCCGTGGCGCCGCGCCCGAAGCCGGCGGCGGCGCCCGCGCCGGCCGCTTCCGCCGCGGCGGCGCCAGCCCCCACGCCCGCACCCAGCGCCAAGGACGGCGCCGCCAAGGCGCCGGCCGGTGCGCCGCGCCTGCGGCTCGACCCGCCCGACCTGAGCGCGGGAACCTCACCCAACGCCGCGCCCGAGGCGGCGGCCGCGGCGCCCGCCGAACCCAGCCCGCTGGAAGCCGCGCTGGCGGCGGCCAACGAGGAGTCGCGCCGCAACGCCGAGCGCCTGGCCGCGCTGGAGGCGGACATGGCCCGCTTCCGCGAGTCGCAGCAGCGCGACCAGGCGCGCGTGGCCGAACTGAGCGCGCAACTCGCGCAGGCCCAGGAGCAGCGCTACGCCAACTGGCTCGTCTTCCTGCTCGGTGGTTTGCTGCTGGTGTCCCTGGCGGCGCTGGTCGCCCTGGTGCGCCGCCAGCGGCAGGACACCCCCATCGCCTCCGACGCGTCGCGCGCCTGGTGGACCGACGGTCCGGACGAGGGGGGCGAGGCCCAGCCGCGCGCCTCGCGCCATGCGCCGTTGCAGCCCAGCGCACCGGTGCCCCTGGATGCGGTGGACGTTGACCTGGACGTGGATTCGACGCCCGCGCCCCTGCAGGCGGCGCCGCGCCGCACACCGGGCTTTGGCGCCACGGTGCCGCCCCAGGACCGGCGCGATTTCGCGCCCAGCGCGATGAACGTCTCGCGCTCCGTGGCCGCCGAGGAACTGTTCGACGTGCAGCAGCAGGCCGACTTCTTCGTCTCGCTCGGCGAGGACGACCAGGCCATCGCCGTGCTGCGCAACCACCTGGCCGAGAGCCACGAGCCCAGCCCGCTGGCCTACCTCGACCTGTTCCGCCTGTACCACCGCCTGGGCCGCCGCGACGAATACGGGGCGCTGCGCGAAGAGTTCAACCGCGTATTCAACGCCGGCGCGCCGCCCTTCGACCGTTACGCCGACAAAGGCCGCGGCCTGGACGCCTACGAGTCGGCCTTTGGGCGCATCCAGGCCCTGTGGCCGCAGCCGCGCGTGCTGGATCTCATCGAGCGCAGCCTGTTCCGCGACGCGGAGGAAGGCGACACGGAGGTGTTCGACCTGGAGGCCTACCGCGAACTGCTGATGCTGCACGCGATCGCCAAGGACATCGTTCAGCGCGAATCGCAGACGCTGCCGCCGCAGGAGTTCCGCAACACCTCCATGCAGCCGCTGAAGGCGGTGTCGCGCAACGCGCCGCTCACGGTCACGGGCGACGACCCGCAGCGCCGCACCGTGCCGATGGACCTGCACGTGATCCCGCCCGCCTCGGCCCGCCAGGGGCTGGACGTGAACCTGGAAGACATGGAGGCCGAGTCGCAGTTCGAGGCCTCGCTGCCCGAGGTGGACGTGCCGGTGGAACCCACTGCGGGGCGCGGTGGTGCGCTGCGCAGCGGCGAGAGCAGCCTGATCGACTTCGAGATCGTGGACAACGATCCCCGCCTCAACGAGTCGCGCGCCCCGCGCGACGAGGGCGACGGCGAGAGTGGAGGGCGTCGCTCCTGAGCGGGGGCATTCCCTCTCCAAGCCAGCCGGGTCACTTGACCCGGCTTTTTTTTATCAGCGGCGCACCTGCAGCGCCCCGGGGTTGACGATGTTCGTCGGCGTGCCCCGGATGAAATTCACCACGTTGTCGAAAGCGGCGCTGAAGTACATCTCGTAGCTGTCCTGCTCCACGTAGCCGATGTGCGGGGTGCAGATGCAGTTCTCCAGCCGCAGCAGCGCGTGGCCCTGCAGGATGGGCTCCGACTCGAACACGTCCACGGCCGCCATGCCGGGGCGGCCCCGGTTGAGCGCGGTGATCAAGGCGTCGGGTTCGATGAGTTCCGCGCGCGAGGTGTTCACCAGCAGCGAGGTGGGTTTCATGCGCAGCAGGTCGTCGAGCTTGACGCAGCCCAGGCTGCGTTCGCCCAGCCGCAGGTGCAGGCTGAGCACGTCGCAGCATTCGAAGAAGCCTTCCTTGGACGTGGCCACGTCGTAGCCGTCGCTCACGGCGCGGGCACGGGCCTCCTCGGAGCCCCACACCACCACGCGCATGCCGAAGGCGCGGCCGTAGCCGGCCACCAGTTGGCCGATGCGGCCGTAGCTCCACACGCCCAGGGTTTTGTCGCGCAACACCATGCCCACGCCGAAGTTGGGCGGCATGGCGGAGGACTTGAGCCCCGACTGCTGCCAGGCGCCGTGCTTGAGGTTGGCGACGTACTGCGGGATGCGGCGCATGGCCGCGAGCACCAGCGCCCAGGTGAGTTCGGCCGTGGAGACGGGCGAGCCGACGCCCTCGGCCACCGCGATGCCGCGCTCGGTGCAGGCGCCGACGTCGACGTGGCTGCCCACACGCCCCGTCTGGGCGATGAGCTTGAGGCGGGGCAGCTTGTCGACGAGCTGACGGGTGATGGGCGTGCGTTCGCGGATCAGCACGAGCACGTCGGCGTCGCGCAGGCGGATGGACAGCTGGCCGACACCCTTGACGGTGTTGGTGAAGACCTTGGCGGGGTAGGGCTCGAGCTTCTCGGCGCAATGCAGCTTGCGCACGGCGTCCTGGTAGTCGTCGAGGATCACGATGTTCATGCCGCCTATTGTGCCCGGCCCCCTCGTGGCGGCCGGGCAGCGGCGCGCTCAGGCCACCCGGCGTTGCAGCGTGGCGGGCGCGGCGCCGTCGAGCGCCGCGAGGCGGTCCAGCTCGCGGCAGACCTCGTCGATGCGGCCCGCGAGCGCGACGCGGCCGTCGTGGGCGTGCGAGGTATTGGCCGCCGAGCGGCCCAGCCAGCCCGCGCGCGCGAAGCGGCGCACGGCGGGGGTGGTGGGCGGCGTGGCCTTGGGGGTATCGCGCGCGTGCGGCTCGGGCAACCAGCAGTCGATCAGTTGCAGGGGCTTGCGCCAGCTGTTCGATGCAAAGGAGTGGAAGAACAGTCCCATGTGAAACACCTCGTCAAGGGGTTGAACACAGGCAGGATTGATCTGGAATGCCGTCGCTGCGGGGTTGCGTGAGCGGCCGGTGGCCGATTCAGGCAACGCCCGCCACCCGCAGTGGCGGCGCCGACCCCTGGGGTCAGTTCTGGAAGTTGTTGCGGATCAGGCCCACGGCCAGGCCCTCGATTTCGAAGGGCTCACCGGGCTCGACCACGATGGTGGGGTAGTCGGGGTTTTCGGCGTGCAGTTCGATGTGGTCGCGCAGGCGCATGTAGCGCTTGACGGTGACGTCGTCGCCCAGGCGGGCCACCACGATCTGGCCGTTGCGCGCCTCGCGCGTGGAGGCCACGGCGAGCAGGTCGCCGTCCAGGATGCCGGCGTCGCGCATGGACATGCCGCGCACGCGCAGCAGGTAGTCGGGGGTGCGCTGGAACAGGCTGGGCTCGACGCTGTAGGTCTGGTCGACGTGCTCCTGCGCGAGGATGGGCGAGCCCGCCGCGACGCGGCCGATGAGGGGCAGCACCAGCTGCGCCAGACCGGGCAGCGGCAGGGAGAGCTGGCTGTCGCGGGCCGCATGGATACTCTGCAGGTCGGCCCGGCGCAAGCGGATGCCGCGTGAGGTGCCGCTGACCAGTTCGATGACGCCCTTGCGCGCCAGGGCCTGCAGATGCTCTTCGGCCGCGTTGGCCGACTTGAAGCCCAGTTCGGCCGCGATTTCGGCGCGCGTGGGCGGTGCCCCGGTGCGCGCGATGGCGGTCTGGATCAGCGCCAGGATCTGCTGTTGGCGGGCGGTGAGCTTGGGAGCGGCTTGGGTGTCGAGCATGGAACCTCGCATCAAGGGCTGGTGGGCCGGAGTTGGATACTGTTTGGGTATCCAGTATCTGTATTTTTAACCAGTTATTGGGAGAAGGCAAGTGGGTGAAGGCACAAAGGCCACGCGGATCGTCGTGCTGGGCATGGGCGGGACCATCGCCGGCCGGGCCGAGCGTGCGGGCGACAACGTGGGCTACGACGCGGGGGCGGTGCCGGTCGAGGACCTCGCGGCCGGCCTGCCCGCGCTGCGCGGGCGGGACCTGGCCTTCGAGCAGGTGGCGCAGATCAACAGCAAGGACATGCGCCTGGCCGATCTGCAGCGGCTGGTGGAGCGCGCGGGCCGGCACCTGGCCGACCCCGCCGTGCAAGGGCTGGTGGTCACGCACGGCACCGACACCATCGAGGAGACCGCCTACCTGCTGCAGACGCTGCTGGCGCCGGCCAAGCCCCTGGTGCTGACCTGCGCCATGCGCCCGGCCACGGCGGTGTCGCCCGACGGCCCGCAGAACCTCAGCGATGCCGTGGCCGTGGCCACCGAACCGGGCGCACGCGGCGTGCTGGTGGTGTGCGCGGGGCGCGTGCACGGCCCCCTTGAAGTGGCCAAGCAGCACCCATACCGCACCGACCCTTTCGATTCCGGCGACGCCGGCGTGATTGCGCTGGTGGAGGAGGGGCGTGTGCGGCGCTTTCGCGATTGGCCCGCGGCGGCGCGCCACGCGGCGCGGCTGCAGGCCTTCCTGCGCGCGCCGGCCATGCCGCGCGTGGCCTGGCTGAGCAGCCACGCCGACGCGGCGGCCTGGCCGGTGCGCGCGCTGCTGGCCGCGCCGCCCGAGGCGCGGGTACAGGGCATCGTGGTGTCGGGCACGGGCAATGCGTCGCTGCACGCCGAACTCGAGGCCGCGCTGCGCGAGGCCGAGGCGGCCGGCGTGCGCGTGGCCATCGCCAACCGCAACGGCGCGCCACCAGTGCCGTACCCCCAGCAGCCCTTCGCCGACATCGACGGCCTGTCGCCGCCCAAGGCGCGCTGGGCGCTGGCGCTCGAGCTGCTGGACGCCTGAGGCTGGACGCCTTCGCCGCGCTGGGCGCCCATCCCTGGACCTACCCCATGCTGGAGTGGGCGCATATCGCGGGGTGTCGCCGGGCTGCTGGGCAAGCGGTTGCAGGAGGTGCGTGTGGGGGGCAGGGCGCGGCGCGGCCGGCGCGGCTCACAGCGTGGCCAGCATGGCGCCCACGGTCAGCGCCATGGCGACCGTGGCGATCCAGCCGAGCACGCGCAGGCGCGGGCCGATGACGTGCGGGCCCATCGTCGAGGGTCGTGCGGCCAATAGCATCATCACGACCATGATGGGCACGGCGATCACGCCGTTGATCACCGCCGACCAGAACAGCTCCCGCACGGGGTCCATCGGCGTGAAGCACAGCAGCACGCCGCCCACCGTGGCGGTGGCGATCACGCCGTAGAAGCCGCGGCCTTCTCCCTTGTCCAGGCGCGCGCTCAGGCTGCCCGACCAGCCCGCCGCCTCGGCCACGGCGTAGCCGGCGGAGCCCGCGAGCACCGGCACCGCCAGCAGGCCGGTGCCGATGATCCCCAGGCTGAACAGCATGAAGGTGAATGGCCCGGCCACGGGACGCAAGGCCTCGGCCGCCTGGGCCGAGGTCTGGATGTTGGTGACGCCCGCGGCATGCAGCGTGGCCGCCGTGCTCAGGATGATGAAGAAGGCGATCAGGTTGGAGAACGCCATGCCGATGCTGGTGTCGATCTTGATGCGCCGCAGGTGGCGGCGCACGTCCTGTCGGGTCTGGGGCGGCTTGCCGTTGGCGTCTTCCATTTCCTGCGCCGCCTGCCAGAAGAAGAGGTAGGGGCTGATGGTGGTGCCGAACACCGCGACCACCATCAGGAGCACGTCGTGGCCAAGGGCGAGTGGCGGCCGCACGATCTGCCGGGCCACGGTCCACCAGTCCAGCTGCACCGTGAACACCACGGCCACGTAGGACAGCAGCGCCAGCGTCAGCCACTTCAGCCAGCGCACGTAGGTCTGGTAGGGCAGGAAGACCTGGAGCACCAGGCAGAGCAGGCCGAAGGTCACCGCGTAGACGTGGGCCGATCCGCCCACCAGCAGGCGCAGCGCCTCCGCCATGGCCGCGATGTCCGCGGCCAGGTTGAGCGTGTTGGCCAGCAGCAGCAGGCCGACCACGGCCAGCAGCACCCAGCGCGGGAAACCCGCCCGGATGTTGGCGGCCAGGCCCCGCCGGGTGACGTGTCCGATGCGCGCGCTGACGATCTGGATCGCGATCATGAGCGGCAGGGTGAAGACCACCGTCCACAGCATGGAGAAGCCGAACTGCGCGCCGGCTTGGGAGTAGGTGGCGATGCCACTGGGATCGTCGTCGGCGGCACCGGTGATCAGGCCGGGCCCGAGCTTGCGCAGACCGCGCCGAAGGCCGAATGGACGGATCGCTTTCATGGGGCTCCCGGCCCGTTGGGCCCCGAGGCGGCCGGGGCGAGGCGCGGATCGTGGCCCGGCGGACCGCCGCGCGTCAATGGCCCTAGGCCGTTTGCCCGCGGAAAAAGGTGCTGGGCGAACACGCTATGCCCATGGTGCAAGGGGCCGCCTGCAGGCCGGCGGATTGCCGGTCCGGTCGATCGGGTCGTTCGGGGTTACCAGTTCACCCGCAGTCCCAGGCTGCCGTTGAGCCCACCGCGGTGCCGCGCCTCGCCGCCCAGGGACCAGGCGCTGCCCACTTCCCCATAGAGGCTGATGCCGGTGGACAAGGCCAGCGTCGCGCCAGCGGCCAGTTCGGCGCTGGCGCCGCCCGTGCCCGTGGCCACGTCCGCGGAGCCGGCCGGTCCGATGAAGCGCGCCACGTCCCTGCCTGGGCTGCTCCGGTACAGATTCACACGGCCGTAGGGTCGCAGCACGCCCGCGGCGGTCGACACCTCGCCCTTGACCCGCAGCCCCAGCCGGGCCGCCCAGCTGCCATGGGGCTTGTGCTGCACGTCGGCGCCGGCGATGCGTACGTCGTCGAGCCCGATGCGCTGGTGCACCAGCTGCAGCTGCGGCTCCAGTTCCCAGCCCGCCGCGAGTGGGTAGCCCCGCCCGACCTCCACCGAGGCCAGCAGGCTGTCGCCCTTGCCCTGGCTGGCCGGCGCCGTCAGCGGCGACACGCTGTAGCGGTGGCGGGCGCCCTGCAGCACCGTGTCCAGGTAGAAGCCGTTGGCACGGTGGTAGGTCGCATAGACGCCCAGGTACTGACTGCGCAGTTCGTTGCTGCCCAGCGCCTGTTCCGCGATGCCGCCGGCCAGGCCCCGCAGCCTCATGTCGCCGTCGAGCTGACCCACGTACAGGCCCGCGCGCCAGCCCGGCCGGGCCCACAGGTCGATGCCGGCCTGCAGACCGTGGAGCCGGCCCTGGCTGCGCGGGTTCACGTCGCCGCGCTGGCTCACGCTGCGTGCGGCGCTGATGATCCGCGCCCAGGTCTGCCGTTCGGCGGCGGCGCCATCGCCGACGCGCAGGTGCAGGTTGCCCACCATCGCGGCGTTGCCCAGGCGCAGCTGCTCGGGCAGCGCCGCGAACAGGGGCACCTCCACGCGGTAGGCGGGCGTGACGGCCCCCGCGACCGCGCTGGATCGCAGAAACCAGCTCTCGCCGGCGCCGTTGGCGTCGGCCGCGTACAGGCGGTACTCGTAGGCGCCGGCGTCGACGTGCTCGCCGGCCAGGCGGAACGCGTCCCTGGTGGTCTGGGCGGTGGTGGTGGCGCCGTTGAGCGCGCTGATGACTTCGATGCCGTCGCCCGTGGTCAGCGCGCCCAGGCCGCCCAGGTTGGTGATGTGCAAGGTGGTGGTGCCGCTGGCGCTGGCGCCGGCGCCATCGAGCACCAGCCGGTCGCTGAGGCTGCCGCTGTGGCCCAGCGCGGTGCCCATCCTCAGCACGCCGTTCTGGCCGACATAGGCGCCGTTGACGGTCAGGCGGCTGCCGGGGGCGGCGCCCAGCAGCGAGACCGTGCCCGCGTTGTCCAGGCTGGCCACCGCCTGGTCCAGACCCGCCGTGTCGAGCGTGGCGCCGGCCGCCACCGTGTGCGCGGAGCTGGCGCTGAAGGCGCCGGCCGCGCTGGCACGCAAGGTGCCGGCCGCCACGTGGGTGGCGCCCGCGTAGGTGCTCAGGCCGCCCAGCGTCAGCGTGCCCAGGCCCAGCTTGTTGAAGTCCGCCGCGCCGGTGAAGGCCGTGCCGATGCCGATGGCGTGGTTGTTCGTGTCGATCCACACGCCCTCGGCGCCACCCGACAGCGTGGTGAAGCCCTGCAGAAAATCGGCCTCGTTCAGGGTCGCGCGCAGGATGCCGCCGTTGAGGTTGAGCGTGGCGGAGCCACTGCCCCGGATCACCACGTTCGTTTCGAGCACGCCGCGCCCGCTCGCGTCGCCGAGCAGGTTCAGCGTGCCGCTGGAGCCGGCCTGGACGGCGATGCGGGTGTGCGGCGACTGCACCGTGCCGCTGTCCTCGATGGTCAATTCGCCGATGCCCTCGTAGCCCACGTTCAACTGCGCCGAAAAGCCCAGACTGGACGCGCGGGCGCTGACGGCGTCGCGACCCGTGACCGTGGCCAGGCCGTTGCCGCCCGCTTCGTAGCCGATGTAGAGGGTGTGGCCGCTGACCGCTCCGCCCGCGTCAACCGTGAGATCACCCGGGTCCGAAAAGCCCACGTAGAGGTTGTCGACGAGGCTCCAGGTCGAGACCCGGCCGTTGCCGTCGCTGCCGGAGACGGTGACCGTGCCGCTGGAGGCGCCCGGGCCCACGCCGGTGGTGCCGCCGATGGCGCCCTGGACGCTGCGCACCAGGCCCCCGTTCTCGATGAGCAGCGAGCCGGCGCCGGCATTGCCGACGGTGAGCGTGCTGGCGTTGATCCAGGTCGAGGCGTTGCCATGGGCATCCACGCCCGAGACCGTGGCCGAGGCCGTGCCGCCGCCGAAAGCGATGTTGCCGTGCGCGTTGCTGACCAGACCGCCGTTCAGGATGGAGAGCGACGCCGTGCCGCCCGCCCCGACGGCCAGATCGCCCGGCATGGTCCAGCTCGATGCGTTGCCGCCGCCGTCGCTGCCCGTGACGATCACCGTGCCCGTGCCCCCGGTGTAGCCCAGCGCGCCGCTCCCGCTGCTGGCCGTGCCGCCGTCCTCGATGGTCAAGCTGCCGATGCCGGTGTCGCCGACGTAGATCTCGCCGGCTTCGACCCAGTGTGGCGACGGGACCGGCAAGGGCCCCGGGTTCACGTCGCCCACGCCGGTGACGGACTGCGCGATCGCCGCGCGGGTGCCCAGCGTTGCCCACACCAGGGCCATGGCCGCCAGGGAGAGGCGCGAGCGCCGGTGGGGAATGAACGCGTCGTGATGGCCCATTCAGTTGTCATCGGCCGATGCCGGCGCGACTTGATGGCCGCCACGCCCGTGCCCCGGCCGTCGCCGATCGCGCGGCTGCGGCGCCCAAGAAAAATGCCCCGCGGGTGCGGGGCATTTTGACGGGGGCAGGCGGGGACGCTCAGGAACCGAGCGCCTGCAGCGCGCGCGCGGTGATCTCATCCACGCTGCCCAGGCCGCTGATGGCTCGGTACTTGGGCGCGGCCGCCGGTTCGGCCTTGGCCCACTGGCTGTAGTAGTCCACCAGCGGACGCGTCTGCGCGCTGTAGACCTCCAGGCGCTTCTTGACGGTGTCTTCCTTGTCGTCGTCGCGCTGGATCAGCGGCTCGCCGGTCACGTCGTCCTTGCCGTCCACCTTGGGCGGGTTGAACTTGACGTGGTAGGTGCGGCCCGACGCGGGGTGCGAGCGGCGCCCGCTCATGCGCTCGATGATGGCGTCGAAGGGCACGTCGATCTCGAGCACGTAGTCGAGCTTGACGCCCGCCGCCTTCATGGCATCGGCCTGCGGAATCGTGCGCGGAAAACCGTCGAAGAGAAAGCCGTTGGCGCAGTCGGGCTGGGCGATGCGCTCCTTGACGAGATTGATGATGAGGTCGTCGCTCACCAGGGCGCCCGCTTCCATCACGGCCTTGGCCTGCAGGCCCAGTGGCGTGCCGGCCTTGACGGCGGCGCGCAGCATGTCGCCGGTGGAGATTTGCGGAATGCGGTACTTCTCGCAGATGAACGCGGCCTGCGTCCCTTTGCCCGCCCCCGGTGGGCCCAACAGAATCAATCTCATCGCTTTCCTTTTGTCAGAGTTTCAACGGCGTCGCCGCTGCCCCCTCGCGCGGCGGCCCCAGGGCGTGCCGCCGGGGAACCGACGGAGGATAGCACGCGCCCCTTGACAAGCGCCTTGCGGCGCACCAGGCCGGTGCGGGGCTCAGGCCGCGCCGATCAGGGCGCGCACGCGGGCCAGGTCTTGCGGGGTGTCGACGCCGGGACCCGGCGCGTGCGCCGTGAGGTGCACCGCGATGCGCTCGCCGTGCCACAGCGCGCGCAGCTGCTCGAGCGACTCCAGCCGCTCCGTGGGCGCCACGGGCAGGGTGGGGAAGCGCCGCAGGAAAGCGGCCCGGTAGGCGTAGATGCCGACGTGGCGCAGCGGCGCGGGCGAAGGCAGCTCGTCGCCGGCCATGCCGTCGCGCCACCAGGGAATGGGCGCGCGGCTGAAGTACTGGGCGGTGCCGCGCGCGTCGGTCACCACCTTCACCACGTTGGGGTCCAGCCAATCGGCGCGCCGCTCGATGGCGTGCGCGGCCGTGCTCATGGCGCAGTCGGTGCGCGCCTGCAATTCGGCGGCCACGGCATCGATCAGCGCGGGCTCGATCAGGGGTTCGTCGCCCTGCACGTTGACCACCACCTCGTCGTCGCCCAGGCCCAGCGCCACGCAGGCCTCGGCGAGGCGGTCGCTGCCGCTCGGGTGGTCGGCGCGCGTGGCCAGCGCGGCGACGCCGTGCTGCGCGCAGGCGGCCAGGATGCGCGGGTCGTCGGCCGCCACCACGCAGCGCGTGGCGCCGCTCAGGGCCGCGCGGCGCGCCACGCGCACCACCATGGGCAGCCCGCCGATGTCGGCGAGGGGTTTGTCCGGCAGGCGGCTGGACGCCAGGCGCGCCGGGATGAGCACGGTGAAGCCCTGGGCCACGCTCAGTCCTGCGGGGTGGCGGGCTTGGGCGGGCGGGCGGCCTCTTCTTCGCTCAGGGGCCGCGCCTCGTGCTCCAGCAGGATGGGGATCCCGTCGCGGATCGGGTAGGCCAGCCGGGCGCTGCGCGAGAGCAGTTCCTGGCGCTCGCGGTCGAGCAGGAGCGGGCCCTTTGTGACCGGGCAGACCAGCAGTTCGAGGAGTTTGGAATCCATCCGGCGATGATAGGCGCGCCGGGGGGCGCTCAGGTCGGCGGCGGGCCGAGCCGCTTGTCTACGGCCGCGAAGAAGGCCGGGTCGATGTCGAGCACCAGTGGCACGGCCCAGAGGTCGGGGCGTGCGCTGGCGGACAGCTTCACCAGGTCTTTCTCGGTGCACAGCACCGGGCCCGGCGCGCCGTGCAGGGCCTGCGCGAGGCTGGCGGCGCCGGCGTGGTCCGCCAGCGCGAGGGTGGCGGCCAGCCGCAGGCCGCGCGCGCGCAGCATGTCGAAGAAGGCCTCGGGCCGCGCGATCCCGGCCACGGCGGTGAGCGCCTGGCCCCGCAGGGACTCCAGCGCCAGCGTGTCGCCGCGGGCGTTCACGGCGCGCGGCGCGAGCGAGCGCCGCGCGCCAAAGGCCGGCAGGCCGCCGGGCAGGGGCGCAGGGGGCGGGCCACCGTCGCGCGCCTGCTGCAGCACCACCTGCGGCGCGCGCGGGGCATCGGTGGACGGCCAAGGCTCGCGCAGCAGGCCGGCGGGCAGCAGCCAGCCGTTGCCCAGTCCGCGGTCGTCGAACACCGCCACGCGCAGGTCGCTGCCCAGGGCCCAGTGCTGCAGGCCGTCGTCGCAGACGATCAGATTGACCTCGGGGTGGGCGCGCAGCAGGGCCTGCGCCGCCTCGGCGCGCGCGCGGGCCACCCACACCGGCGCGCCGGTCGCGCGGCGGATCAGCAAGGGTTCGTCGCCGCTGAGCGCGGGGTCGGCGTCGGCGGGCACGGCCTGGGCCGCTGCGCCCGCGCGGCCGTGCCCGCGCGAGACCACGCCCGGTCGCCAGCCACGCCGCTGCAGGTGCCCGACCAGGGCGATCGTGGTGGGGGTCTTGCCGGCGCCGCCGACGACCACGTTGCCGACCACGAGCACCGGTACGGCCAGGCGCGTGGGCTGGCGGCGCCCCGACCGGTAGGCCAATCGGCGCCAAGCCAGCAGCGCGCCATAGAGCCAGGCCAGCGGCAGCAGCGCGCGCGCGGCCAGGCCTCGGCGCAGGCTCAGCGCGCGCCAGCAGGCCTCGAGGCGGGCCCGGACCGTCATGGGCTTGTCAGGGGCGCTTGCGCACCGGCGCGGCGCTGCCGCTCTGCTGAGTGGCGAAGGTGATCTGCACCAGGCCCGCGCGGCGGGCGGCGTCCATCACGTTGATCACCGACTGGTGGGCGGCGGCGGCGTCGGCGCTGATCACCACCACGGTGTCGCGCCCGTCTTCCACGCTGGACTGCAGGGCGCTGGCGATGAGCTCCACGCTGGTGCCTTCGAGCACCGTGCGGTTGACCGCGTAGCGGCCGTCGGCGCCCACGGTCACCAACACCTCCTTGGGGTTCTGCTTGGGGGCTTCGGCGTCGGCCACGGGCAGGTTCACCTTGAGCTCGGTGAACTTGCTGTAGGTCGTCGTGAGCACCAGGAAGATGACGACGACCAGCAGGATGTCGATGAACGGGATCAGGTTGATCTCGGGTTCGTCGCGGTGACCGCGTGGGCGAAAGTTCATGGCTTGCGCACGCTGAGCAGGTGGCGGGCGAAACGCTCGGTGGACACTTCCATCGCCAGGAGGTACTCGTCCACGCGGGCGCGGAAGTAGCGCCAGAAGATCAGTGCCGGGATCGCGATGATCAGGCCGAAGGCGGTGTTGTACAGCGCGATGGAGATGCCGTGCGCGAGCTGCGCCGGGTTGCCGCCGCCGGCCGAGAGGCCCATGCCGTCGCCGGCCTGCGAGCCGAAGATCTCGATCATGCCGATGACCGTGCCCAGCAGCCCCAGCAGCGGCGCGGCCGAGGCGATGGTGGCCAGCGCGCCCAGGTAGCGCTGCAGTTTCGCGGCGGCATGGCGGCCCGCGCCTTCCAGGTTGGCGCGCAGGTCCTCGGCCGTGGCCTTGGGGTTGGCGTTGAAGGTGCGAAAGCCCGTGGCCAGCACCGCGCCGAGCACGGAGTTCTGTTCGAGCTGGGTCACCACGTCGGGGCCGGGGATGCCGTTGCGCGAGACCATGATGGCTTCATCGAGCAGCTTGGGGGGCACGATGCGGCTGGCCTTGAGGCTGACGAAGCGCTCGATGACGAGGGCCAGACCGAGCACGGAACACACGATCAGGGGCCAGATCGGCCATCCGGCCGCTTGTATGATGGACAACAACTCAGGGCTCCGGTCTAGGGCGCGCTGGCGGCGCCGGGCAACAGCGCCGGATTATGGCCCAGCCCTTCGCGCGCTTTCCCTCCTTCGAACGATGCGCGCGCCCTCCGCCGTGACGGCCGGATACTCCCCCTGAAGTCCACACCGCCTGTGGACATCTTTGTGAAGAACCCGGCGGACAAGCCCCACAACCCCAGCGTTTGCGCGCTTTTCGACAGATTGATGAAAATTTGGGCAGTACAAAGTGCTTTGGAATCAAGGCACTGCGCGCAAGGCCTTGTGCTGTCGGGCTTTGGCGACATCAACCCCAGTATCGGTGCGGCTTGTGGACACGTTTGACCCTTTCGAGCCAGCAGTGAAGCCACAACGCGTGGCCGACGGCCCAGGCGGCGCGCGTTTCTGGGCGGTTGGCGCGCTGGTGCGAGCGGTGGCGGACGCCTTGGCTTCGCGCTTCAATCCCGTCGCGGTCCAGGGGGAGATTTCGGGCTTCTCGCGCGCGGCCAGCGGGCATTGCTACTTCTCGCTCAAGGACGACGCTGGCCAGCTGCGCTGCGCCATGTTCCGCCGCGCGGCCGAACAGGTGGGCTTCCCGGTGCGCGACGGCCAGCGCGTGCAGGTGCAAGGCCGGCTGGACGTCTACGGCCCGCGCGGCGACCTGCAGCTGATCGTGGAAGGCCTGCGCCTGGCCGGGCAGGGCAGCCTGTACGAGCAGTTCCTGCAGCTGAAGGCCGCGCTGCAGGCCGAGGGCTTGTTCGACGCCGAACGCAAGCGGCCGCTGCCCGCCCAGCCGCGGCACATCGGCGTGGTCACCTCGCTGGGCGCGGCCGCCCTGCGCGACGTGGCCACCGCCTTGCGCCGGCGCGTGCCGCACATCCCGGTGACGGTGTTTCCCGCCTCGGTGCAGGGGGCGCAGGCCCCGGCCGAGCTGGTGGCCGCGCTGGCCGCGGCGGCGGCGCACCGCGGCCAGCGCGGCGCCTGCGACGTGCTGCTCCTGGTGCGCGGCGGCGGCTCGCTCGAAGACCTCTGGGCGTTCAACGACGCGGCCGTGGTGCGCGCGGTGGCGGCCTCGCCCGTGCCCGTGGTGGTGGGCGTGGGACACGAGACCGATTTCAGCCTGGCCGACTTCGCCGCCGACCTGCGCGCGCCCACGCCCACCGCGGCGGCCGAGCTCTGCGCGCCCGACCGGCGCCAGCGCGAACTCGAACTGGATCGCCTGCAGGGCCTGCTGCGCCAGGGCGTGCAGGACGCGCTCGATGGTCGCGCGCAGCGGCTCGACCGGCTCGCGGCCCACCTGGGCCGGCCTTCGGCCTGCCTGGCGCAGGCGGGCGAGCAACTGGCGCGCTGGCAGGGGCGGCTGCACAAGGGCATGGCGCTCGCGGTGCAGCGCCAGCATTGGCGGCTCGACGAACTGCAGGCCCGCCTGCCGCCCGCCCTGCGGCGCGGCCTGGACGCGCGCGCGCAACGCCTGCAGCGCGCCGAGGACTCGCTGGCCCTGCTCGATCCGCGCCTGGTGCTGCAGCGCGGCTACGCCTACCTGACCGATCCGCAAGGCCAGGCCATCACCCGCGTGGCACAGGCTTTGCCGGGGAGCGACGTGCAGGCCACGCTGGCGGATGGCGTGCTGCCGCTGCGCGTGCGCGGGCCTGGCGCATAGGCCGCGCATAACCCCGCGGGCGGTGCCGTCACCGGTGCTGCCTACAATCCGCCCGACCCCACCCACAACCCATCAAAAAGAGGACGCACATGGAACACACCCTGCCCCCGCTGCCCTATGGCCTGGACGACCTGGCCCCGAACTACAGCCGCGAGACGCTGGAGTACCACCACGGCAAGCACCACAACGCCTATGTGGTGAACCTCAACAACCTGCAAAAGGGCACCGAGTTCGAGAGCATGGACCTCGAGTCCATCGTCAAGAAGTCCAGCGGCGGCATCTACAACAACGCCGCCCAGATCTGGAACCACACCTTCTTCTGGAACTGCATGAAGCCCAACGGCGGCGGCGAGCCGTCGGGCGCGCTGGCCGAGGCCATCAAGGCCAAGTGGGGCAGCTACGCCGCCTTCAAGGACGCCTTCACCAAGAGCGCCGTGGGCAACTTCGGCTCGGGCTGGACCTGGCTGGTGAAGAAGGCCGACGGCAGCGTGGACATCGTCAACACCGGTGCCGCCGGCACGCCGCTGACCACCGCCGACAAGGCCCTGCTGACCGTGGACGTGTGGGAGCACGCCTACTACATCGACTACCGCAACGCGCGTCCCAAGTTCGTCGAGACCTTCCTCGACAAGCTGGTGAACTGGTCCTTCGCCGAGAAGAACTTCGCCTGACCGGCATGCGCCAGGCACAAGGGCTCGAGGGGCGACCTTCGGGCCCTTTTTGCTGCTCGGCCCGCCTGGCGCGTGCAAATTTCTTCGTGCCTGTTTTGTATTGTGGGAGTTCGATCCCAAAATCAAAGGTTTGGCGCTTGCGCTGAAAGCACAATCACGGGATACGGATCACCGTATCCGCGCGACCTGTCCGCCCGCCGGCCGGCCAGCGCCGCACCCAACAACCTCCGGAGATAAGCCATGAGCAGCCAGCAACCCACCATCATCTACACCCTGACGGACGAGGCGCCCCTGCTGGCCACCAGTGCGTTCCTGCCGATCATCCGCACCTTCGCGGCGCCGGCGGGCATCAACGTCGAGACCAGCGACATCTCGGTGGCCGGCCGCATCCTGGGCCAGTTCCCCGAGCTGCTGACGGAAGAGCAGCGCGTGCCCGACAACCTCAGCGCGCTGGGCAAGCTCACCCTCAAGCCCGAGGCCAACATCATCAAGCTGCCCAACATCAGCGCCTCGGTGGCCCAGCTCAAGGCCGCCATCAAGGAGCTGCAGGACAAGGGCTACAAGATCCCCGACTTCCCCGAGAACCCGAAGACGGACGAAGAGAAGGACATCCGCGCGCGCTACAACAAGTGCACCGGCAGCGCCGTGAACCCCGTGCTGCGCGAGGGCAACTCGGACCGCCGCGCGCCCAAGGCGGTGAAGGAGTACGCCCGCAAGAACCCGCACAGCATGGCGGAGTGGAGCCAGGCCTCGCGCTCGCACGTGTCCCACATGCACCACGGCGACTTCTACCACGGTGAGAAGTCGATGACGCTGGACAAGGCGCGCGACGTCAAGATGGAGCTGATCACCAAGAGCGGCAAGACCGTGGTGCTCAAGCCCAAGGTCTCGCTGCAGGATCGCGAGGTCATCGACTCCATGTTCATGAGCAAGAAGGCCCTGTTGGCCTTCTACGAGCAGCAGATCGAGGACGCGCACAAGACCGGCGTGATGTTCTCGCTGCACGTGAAGGCGACCATGATGAAGGTCTCGCACCCCATCGTGTTCGGCCACTGCGTGAAGATCTTCTACAAGGAAGCCTTCGAGAAGCACGGCAAGCTGTTCGACGAGCTGGGCATCAACGTCAACAACGGCATGGTCGATCTGTACAACAAGATCGCCACGCTGCCGCAGAGCAAGCAGGACGAGATCAAGCGCGACCTGCACGCCTGCCAGGAGCACCGCCCCGAACTGGCCATGGTGGACTCGGCCAAGGGCATCACCAACTTCCATTCGCCCAACGACGTGATCGTCGACGCCTCCATGCCCGCGATGATCCGCGCCGGCGGCAAGATGTACGGCGCCGACGGCCGCCTGAAGGAGGTCAAGGCCGTGATGCCGGAGAGCACCTTCGCCCGCATCTACCAGGAGATGATCAACTTCTGCAAGTGGCACGGCGCCTTCGATCCCAAGACCATGGGCACGGTGCCCAACGTGGGCCTCATGGCGCAGCAGGCCGAGGAATACGGCTCGCACGACAAGACCTTCGAGATCCCCGAGGACGGCGTGGCCAACATCACCGACCTGGCCACCGGCGAGGTGCTGATGAGCCAGAACGTGGAGCAGGGCGACATCTGGCGCATGTGCCAGGTGAAGGACGCCGCCATCCGCGACTGGGTCAAGCTGGCCGTGAACCGCGCCCGCAATTCCGGCATGCCCGTGGTGTTCTGGCTCGACCAGTACCGCCCGCACGAGGCGCAGCTGATCACCAAGGTCAAGATGTACCTGCACGAGCACAACACGGCCGGCCTGGACATCCAGATCATGAGCCAGGTGCGCGCCATGCGCTACACGCTGGAACGCGTGATCCGCGGCCTGGACACGATCAGCGCCACCGGCAACATCCTGCGCGACTACCTGACCGACCTGTTCCCCATCATGGAGCTGGGCACCAGCGCCAAGATGCTGTCCATCGTGCCGCTGATGGCCGGCGGCGGCATGTACGAGACGGGCGCCGGCGGCTCGGCGCCCAAGCACGTGCAGCAGCTGGTGGAAGAAAACCACCTGCGCTGGGATTCGCTGGGCGAGTTCCTGGCCCTGGCCGTGAGCTTCGAAGATCTCGGGATCAAGAACAACAACGCCCGCGCCAAGCTGCTGGCCAAGACCCTGGACGCGGCCACCGGCCAGCTGCTGGACAACAACAAGAACCCCAGCCCCAAGACCGGCCAGCTCGACAACCGCGGCAGCCAGTTCTACCTGGCGATGTACTGGGCCAAGGAACTGGCCGCGCAGACCGAGGACAAGGAGATGGCGGACAAGTTCGCCCCCCTGGCCAAGGCACTGGCGGACAACGAGCAGGCCATCGTCAAGGAGCTGACCGAGGTGCAGGGCAAGCCGGTCGACATCGGCGGCTACTACAAGCCCGACTTCAAGAAGCTGGAGACCGTGATGCGGCCCAGCGCGACCTTCAACAAGGTGCTGGCCTCGATGAAGGCCTGAGCCCGGGTGGGCCGCCCGCCAGGGGCCCGCACGAAGAGGCCGCCGGATCCGGCGGCCTTTTTATTTGCCGAAGGCCTGTCCGCTCAACCGCGCGCCGGCCTGGATGCCGCGCTTCTTGAACCAGCCCTGGTGCATCTCCAGCACGTAGCGCACCGGCTTGTCCGAGCAGTGCGAGTCCAGGCTCTGCGGCTGCATGTCCGCCAGGTTGACGATGGTGCCGTCGTCGGCCACGAAGGCCGCGGTCAGCGGCAGCAGGGTGTTCTTCATCCAGAAGCACTGGGTGGCGGCCTGCTCGAACACGAAGAGCATGCCTTCGTTGGCCGGCATCTCCCGGCGGAACATGAGGCCGATGGTGCGCGCCTGCGGCGTGGCGGCCACCTGCGCGTGGATGAGGTGCATGTTGGCCGACAGGCTGATGCGGGGCAGGTTGAGCTGCGGGCCGTCCTGGGACCAGGCCGGGCCCGAGGCCAGCAGGCACAGGCCAAGCAGTCGGGTGAACAGGGCTTTCATGCGGCGTGTGGGGGCGGTGACGAGGGGGCTTGCATTGTCTGCCATCGGGGCAGGGCGGGCCAGGGCGCCCGGCGAAAGGCCAGCGTCTAGAATTTCCGGTCCCCCTCTCTCATTCGCCACCCGGAACGTTCCCCGACATGACCCAGCACATCAAGGTGCCGCCACAAGGCCAGAAGATCACCGTCCGAGCCGACCTGTCGCTGCAAGTGCCTGATGAGCCGATCGTGCCGTACATCGAGGGCGACGGCGTGGGCGTGGACGTCACGCCGGTGATGCTCAAGGTGGTCGACGCGGCGGTGGCCCGGGCTTACGGCGGGCGCCGCAAAATCCACTGGATGGAGGTCTACGCGGGCGACAAGTCGGTGAAGGTCTATGGCCCCGGGGTCTGGCTGCCCGAGGAAACCGTGGCCGCGCTCAAGGAGTGCGTGGTCTCCATCAAGGGGCCCTTGACCACGCCGGTGGGCGGGGGCATCCGCTCGCTCAACGTGACCCTGCGCCAGGAGCTGGACCTGTACGTTTGCCTGCGCCCGGTGCGCTACTTCAAGGGCGTGCCCTCGCCGCTGAAGGAGCCCGAGAAGACCAACATGGTCATCTTCCGCGAGAACTCGGAAGACATCTACGCCGGCATCGAATACGAGGCCCGCTCGGCCAAGGCTCAAAAGCTCATCCGCTTCCTGCAAGACGAGATGGGCGAGACCACCATCCGCTTTCCCGAGAGCTCGGCCATCGGCGTCAAGCCGGTGTCCATCGAGGGCACCGAGCGCCTGGTGCGCCAGGCGATCCAGTACGCCATCGACCACGACAAGCCCAGCGTGACGCTCGTGCACAAGGGCAACATCATGAAGTTCACCGAAGGGGGCTTTCGCGAGTGGGGCTACGCGCTGGCCCAGCGCGAGTTCGGCGCGGCGCCGATCGACGGCGGTCCCTGGTGCCGCCTGCAGAACCCGAAGACCGGCCGCGACATCGTCGTCAAGGACGTCATCGCCGACGCCTTCCTGCAGCAGATCCTGCTGCGCCCGGCCGAGTACGCGGTGGTCGCCACGCTCAACCTCAACGGCGACTACATCTCCGACGCGGTGGCCGCGCAGGTGGGCGGCATCGGCATCGCGCCGGGCGCGAACATGAGCGACTCCGTGGCCTGCTTCGAGGCCACGCACGGCACGGCGCCCAAGTACGCGGGCAAGGACTACGTGAACCCGGGTTCCATGATCCTATCGGCCGAGATGATGCTGCGCCACATGGGCTGGAAGGAAGCCGCCGACCTGGTCATCGCCTCGATGGAAAAGGCCATCCTGTCCAAGAAGGTCACCTACGACTTCGCGCGCCTCATGGACGGCGCCTCGCAGGTGAGTTGCTCGGGCTTCGGACAGGTGATGATCGAGCAGATGGAGTGAGCGGTGCGGCTCAGCGCGGCGGGCCCTGGGGCCGCAGCCGCCGCAGGCCGGCGCCGACCGCCGCGCGGACGCGCGGGCTGTGCAGGCAGGCCGCGCCCACCAGGCCCAGCGTGGACCCGACCACGGTGTCCAGCAGGCGGGCCTGCATCAGCGGCTGCGGCGCCGCCACGAAACCCTGTCCCGCCTCCGCCAGCAGCAGCGCCAGCGGTGTGATGAAGACGGCCGCCAGCCCGTAGTGGCGCACCACCAGGGTTTCGATCACCAGGGTCAGCGCCGTGACCACGGCGGCCACGGTCCATGGCCCCAGCGGCAGCTGGACGATGCCGAGGAACACCAGCAGGCCGAGCGCGGTGCCGAGGGTGCGCTGCACCTGCCGCGTCCAGGCCGCGCGCAGCGACGCGCCCTGAATGATGGCCAGGCAGCTCACCGGCACCCAGTAGGGCCGGTCCAGCTGCAGGGCGTGCGCCGCCAGCAGCGACAGGCCGACGAACCCGCCGATCATCACCGAGTCCACCACCACGTGGTCGAACCCCGGTTGCGCGGGCGCGCTCGGCGCCGGCACGCCGTGCCGGCTCATGATGT
Source organism: Hydrogenophaga sp. PML113 (assembly GCF_001777155.1). Classification (NCBI taxonomy): domain Bacteria; kingdom Pseudomonadati; phylum Pseudomonadota; class Betaproteobacteria; order Burkholderiales; family Comamonadaceae; genus Hydrogenophaga; species Hydrogenophaga sp. PML113. Next base: position 20,611 of record NZ_MIYM01000003.1, read on the forward strand.
GCAGGCTGTAGAAGAAGGCGATGGCGACGGCCAGCACCGTGCCCAGCGCCACGGCCCCCACCTGGAGGATGGCGTCGCGCCCATGCACGGGGCTGTAGGCGCCGATCGCCGCGGCCATGACGAAGAACAGGCTGCCGGGTGGGGGGGCAGCGTAGAAGCGGCAGACCATGGTGACGAGCACGGTGATGAGCACGAGCAAGGGCACCACCAGCGGCGGGACCAGGTGCCCCAGCAGGCCCAGCGCGTAGCTGCAGCCCATGCCGAAGGCGCAGGCCATCAGCCAGGCCATGCGGTGGGCCAGCCGCGTGGCGGGCAGGTGCAGGAAGACCAGACCGCCCAGCGAGCCGGCCAGACCCAGGCCCAGCTCGCCGTAGGCCGCGCCGATGAAGATCGGCAGGCCGCTGGCGAGCGCGGCGGCCACCGGCATTTCCCAGGGCCGGTCGCTGCGGTTCACGCGCGCCAGCTGGCGCCATTCGTTGAGCAGAAAAGGCTTCAGGGCCATGGGTTCCTCGCCGGCGGTCGTGCCAGCGCGGCGGCCACGCGCGCGCGCAGGGCCGGCAGCACCTCATGCTCGAACCAGGGGTTGTTGCGCAGCCAGCGGTTGTTGCGCGGGCTGGGGTGGGGCAGGGGCAGCAGGCCAGGGCCGCAGTCGCGCCAGGCGCGCACCGTCTCGGTCAGCGTGGCGCGGGCCGCCGGTCCCAGGTGCCAGGCCTGGGCGTGGCGGCCGACCGCCAGCACCAGTTCCACCCGTGGCAGCTGAGCCAGCAAGTGGGCGCGCCAGGCCGGGGCGCATTCCGGGCGGGGCGGCAGGTCACCGCCCGGGCCGGTGCCGGGGTAGCACAGGCCCATGGGCAGCAGGGCCACGGCGCGCGGGTCGTAGAAGGTGCGGGTGTCCACGCCCATCCAGTCGCGCAGGCGCTCGCCGCTCGGGTCGTCGAAGGGAATGCCGCTGAGGTTCACGCGCCGCCCCGGCGCCTGGCCCGCGACCAGGACGCGGGCCGTGGCACCCAGCTGCAGCACCGGCCGGGGCGGATGCGGCAGCCGGTCCGCGCAGAGCCGGCAATGGCGCACCTCGCCGAGCAGGCGTTCGAGGGCGCTCGCGGAGGGAGAGGGTGGGGTGCGCGAAGCCATGGCGGACCGGAAGGCGCCCATTGTCGCGCCCAGGCGACGATGGGCGCGCCGGTGGGGCGCGGCCGAGCGCGCGGGCGCGCGCATCGCGCGGCAGTGCCGCCGCCAGGTGCGTCAAGGCGCACTGGGGCGGGTGGAGGAAACACCCCGCGCTGGCGAGCGGGGGCGTTCCGGCGGGGCGCGGACCGGGGTCAGCGCTGCTGCTGGGAAGGGCCGCCGCGTTGACCGCCCTGGCCACCCTGCTGGCCGCCTTGCTGGTGGCGCGGGCTGTCCTCGGCGCGCTGCTGCTCCTGCTTGCGCGGGCTGGGGCTGTCGTCCGGGCGCGGCTGGCCGGCCTGGTTGCGGTTCTGATTCGGGTTCTGGGGGTTCTGGTTCTGCTGCTGGGACGGGTTCTGTTGCGCCTCCTGCTGCTTCTGTCCCGCGCTGGGGTTTTGCTGGTTCGGGTTCTGGTTCTGCTGGTTCGGCATGTCGATCTCCTGGGGTTGATGAAGCCGTCGCCAACGCGGCGCCGACAGACCGGTGTTGGCAATCCCCGTGCCCATCGCACGCGCCGGGGACGCGGCACGCGGCTTGCCCGCGCCGGTGTCTTTGCAGGAGGTCCGACATGCCCAAGCCCCCTTCACCGCGCCGTGACGCGGCGGTGCCCCGCACCGCACCGCGACGGTCCGTCAACACCGGCCAACCACCGCTGACGCCGGGCGCCGGTCCCCGGCCGCGAAACGAAGCCCTCGAATTGCCGCACGAGCGCGACGAAGGCCTGCGCGCCACCCGGGCCGAGCCCGATCCGGTGATCGAGCAGGCCGGGCGGGACCTTGAATCGGGCCAGGTGGACACCGACCTGCGCGCCACACCGGGCCTGGACGCGCGGCGCCGCGAGGCGCTGCTGCGCCGGGGCGCCTGAGGCCCTGGTCGGCCGCCGGCCGGGCATGGCGCTTGCCGGGAATCGTCAGGCCGGCAAGACACGCTGGCGCATTCATTTCACACAGCAAGGAGCGCGTGATGGCACAGCACGAACCTGAAGAAACCGGCCGCTCCCAGGGCGGCGAGGCCCCGGGGGCGGACCAGCACCCCTATGGCGGTCGGGGCGGCTACGGGCGCACGCCCGGCCAGGTGGAGCGGGAGGACGAGCGGCGCACCCAGCCCCCGTCCCCGCCGGGTGCCGGCCGTGGCCCGACCGGGGCCCCCAACCCGGAGGGCCCATCGAACGGGACAAAGGACAGGGTTGCCAGCGGCTCGCGCGGCCGCTGAACACTTGGCGGGCCCGCCTTCGTGGGCCCATTGGCCGGCCCCCGCGCCGGCCTTTTTTCGGGGCCGGCCTCCGCGCCGCGGTGGCCGCCTCAGCCGTGCCGGCGGCGCTTGTCCACCGGCTCGATGCGCAGCAGCTGCCGGTACTTGGTGACGGTGCGCCGCGCCACCACCAGGCCCTGGGCGGTGAGCTGGCGCGTGATGTCGGCGTCCGACAGCGGGCGCGCCGGGTTCTCGGCCTGGATGATGTCGCCGATCAGCCCGCGGATGGCGGTGCCCGAGCAGGCGTTGCCGGCCGCGCTGACCATGGGCCGCGAGAAGAAGTACTTCAGCTCGAACACGCCCAGCGGCGTGGCCATGTGCTTGTTGTTCGTCACGCGCGAGACGGTGGACTCGTGCACGCCGACTTCCTCGGCGATCTCGCGCAGCACCAGCGGCTTCATGGCCATGGGGCCGAACTCCAGGAAGTGGCGCTGGCGCCGCACGATGGCCCGCGCCACGTCGAGGATGGTGGAGAAGCGCTGCTCCACGTTGCGCAGGGTCCAGCGCGCGTCCTGCAGCTGCTCACCGAGCGCGCCGCTGCTGCGGGTCCGGTGGCGCTGGTACAGCTCGGCATAGACCTGGTTCAGGCGCACGCGCGGCACCACGGCGGGGTTGAGCTGCACCGACCACTGGCCGCGCTGTCGGCGCACGATCACGTCCGGCACGATGTAGTCGACGCGCGAATCGCCGACGCGCCAGCCGGGCCGCGGGTCCAGGTGGCGGATGCGGTCGACCACGGCTTCCACGCGGCGCAAGGGCTCGCGCAGCGTGGCGGCCAGGCCGGGCACGTCGCGCGCGGCCAGCGCCTGCAGGTGCTCACCCACAATGCGCTCGGCCAGCGCGCGGCAGGGGCCGTCCTCCATCTGCCGCACCTGCAGCAGCAGGCATTCGCCCACGCCGCGCGCGGCCACGCCGACGGGCTCCAGCGACTGCACCAGCCGCAGCGCGACCAGCATCTCGGCCGGGGCCGCGGGCGGTGTGCAGGGCACCAGGCCGGCGATCTCCTCCAGCGGCGTGCGCAGGTAGCCGTCGTCGTCCAGTGACTCGACCACCGCGCGCGCCAGGGCCAGGTCGCGCGGCGTCAGGGCCATCACGTTGAGCTGGCCGTGCAGGTGCATGGCCAGCGTGGTGGCACTGGCCGTGAGGTCCATGGCCGTGGCGTCGCCGTCGCCGGTGGGACGCAGTGGCGAGCCGCCGTCGTTGATCCACAGCTCGCGGTCGTCGGTGCCGCCGATCGGCCCGCTGTCCCAGGCGTCGTTGGAGGCCTCCGTCCGGGGGGCGGAGCCGTCTTCGCCGTCCGGGGTCTCGGCCGGCGCAGTGGCCGGGTCGCTGTCGTCCTCGCTTTCCAGGAAGGGGTTGTCGCCCAGCTTCTGGCGCACCAGCGCCGCGAAGTCCAGCGAGGACATCTGCAGCAGCTGCACGGCGCGCTGCAGGCGCGGCGACAGCGCCTGTGTGGGCGTGGGGGCCTGCAATGGCCGGATCTCGTTGCGCAGCGCAAGTCCCATGGAACCTCCTCTGGTGTGTGGGGGCGCCGCCCGCCGGCGCCGGAAGCGCCTGTGTCGCAAGGCCTGTGCCGCCGCCGGCCGACGGTCGGTCGATCGGCGCGCAAGCCGCGCCGTGCCTGGCGTTGCGGCGGCAGTGGCAGCGCTCGAGTGGCCCGCCGGGCGGCGCCGAAGGGACGAATCTGCCGCCCCGGGCGCGCGAATTGCCGCAAAAGCTGCAGACCGCTCGATCGCCTGCTCAGTGCCTGCTCAGTGCCGGCTCAGTCGGGCGCTTCGTCCTGCAGCCAGGCGGCGCGCCGCTCGGCCAGCTCGGTCTCCAAAAGGGACCGCTCGCCCCCGTTCAGTCGGGGCCACACGTGGTGCCGCTGCCAGGCGGCGTGCGTGCGCAGCGCCTGCGCCAGCGCGCGCGCCTCGCGTTCGGTGTGCGCCTGATCGCTCACGCGGGTGGCCAGGCGCTCCACGCGGGCCAGCAGATCGGCGAGCTGCGATTCGGTTTCGCCGCGCAGGGCCGGGGCGGGCAGACGCGGCAGCACCTCTTCTCGTTCGAAGTCCACGATGGCGCGCACGCGGCCACCGATGCGGCCCAGGCGCGCGCCCAGGTCGGTGGGGCCGGTGCCGTCGTCCACCAGCCGTTCATATTCGGCGAACAAGCGCTCGAGGCGGTCGAATTCCTGTTCCAGCGCGGGCAGGGGCGAGGGGGTGGCGGTAGGGGTGGCGTTCATGGCCAGTGCCGGCAAACGGCGCACCCGTGGCGCACCCGGGTAGGCGCGCGATTTGCCCGTGGGCGTCAGAAGAACAAAAGAACCCTTTTCGCTATGGCTCTGCGCGTTCGCCTGATCCTTCTGGTCCTGGCCGTGTTGCTGCCCGTTCTGGGGGCGGTGGCCTGGGCCACGCTGGCGTCCTGGCGCTCGGGCCAGGCCGCGCTAGAGCGTCAGGCCAGCGAGGACGCGCGCGCCCTGAGCCGCGCGATCGACCGCGAATTCACCCGCTACGGCGCCATCGCGCGCGCGCTGGCGGCCTCGCCGCTGCTGGACCGTGCGCCGCGCCTGAGCGAGCCGGAGCGCGCCGCCTTCGACCAGGGCGTGCGCCGCGCGATCGGCGGCTCGCCGGTGTCGGTGGAGCTGCTCAGCGCATCGGTGCGCTGGCTGGACACCCGACTGCCGGTGGGCGCGCCACCGAGCCGCCGCGCCCCGGGGACCACCGCGCTGGTGTCCTCATCCGGTGTGCGCGCGCTGGACGTGGGCGACGGCCTGGCCTGGGTGGAGCCGGTGTTTCGCCAGGGGCCGGGTCCGGCGATGAACCTGCGCCTGGTGATGCCGCCGGCCGAACTGCAGCGGCTCATGGACCAGCGCCCCTTGCGCGAGGGTTGGGGGACGCTGCTGCTCGATCCGCGCGGGCGGGTGGTGGCGCGCCGCCCGGCGCCGGTCGCGGGCGAAGCCGAGCGCTCGCTCGACGGCCTGATCCGCGAGAGCCTGGCGGGCCGGGGCGAGGGCCGCTTCGCCCTGCGCACGCCCGCGGGCGTGCCCTTGCGCGTGCACTTCAGCCGCACGCCGCAGGGCTGGACCGCGCTCACCACCGTGCCGCGCGCGCCGCCCCAGCCGGCGTTCGCCAGCGGGCCCGGTGGCCCCCTGCTGGCCGCGCTCGCGCTGCTGGCCCTGGCGGTGGCCGGGGCCGGGTGGGTGGCGCGCGCCGAGTTGCGCCGCCAGTTGGCCGAGGCGGTGGAGCGCGCGCGCCAGGCCGAGCGCGGGGACGCCGGCCGCGAGCGGGTGGAGGCGCTGGGGCGCCTGACCGGGCGCGTGGCGCACGAGTTCAACAACCTGCTGGGCGTGATCAGCAACAGCGCCTACCTGATCCAGCGCCAGGCCACACAGCCGGCGCTGGCCATGCCGGTGGCCGCCACACTGCGCGCGGTAGAGGCCGCGAGCCGGCTCACGCAGCAACTGCTGCGTTTCGGCGCGCGCCGGCGCGCGCGGCCCCGCACGCTCTCGCTGAGCGAATGGCTGCCCGAGCGGCGCGACCTGCTGGGCGTGGTGTTGGGCCGGCGCGTCGAGCTGCGCATCGAGGTGCCCGACGAGGAACTGAACGTCTGGGTCGACCCCGACGAGCTGGAGCTCGCGCTGATCAACCTCGCACTGAACGCGCGCGACACGCTGTCCGAGGGCGGTCGGGTGTGGGTCGGTGCCGAGCGCGCGAGCGCGGCGCTGTCGGCGGACCTGCCGGACGGCCGCTACCTGGGCATCGCGCTGCGCGACAGCGGGCCGGGCACGGAGGCCGCGGGGGGCTCGCACGCGTTCGAGCCCGTCGGCACCGCTCAGGAACCGATCCCGGAGGCCGGCCTCGGCCTCAGCCAGGTGCGCGGCCTGTGCGCGCAGGCGGGCGGCCAGGCCGTGCGGCGCCGCCGGCCCGGGCAGGGCAGCGAGGTCGTGCTGGTGCTGCCCGCGGTGGCGGCCGAGGTTCCGGCCGAGGTGCCGGACGAGGTGCCGCTGAAGACCGCGGCGGGTGGCGACGGGCTGGCGCCGCTGCGCGCCCGCGTGCTGCTGGCCGAGGACAACGACGCGCTCGGCGACGTGACGGTGGCGCTCATTGAAAGCATGGGCGCGCGCGTGGAGCGCGCCGCGCACGCCGCCCAGGCACTGGAGCGGCTGGAGCGCGGGCCGGCCGTGGACGTGCTGCTGACCGATCTGACCATGCCCGGCGCACTCGACGGCCTGGGCCTGGCGCGCACCGTGCGCCGGCGCTGGCCCGGCGTGCGCGTGGTGCTGATCAGCGCGCAGGGCGACGCGCTGGCCGAGGGGGAGAACTTCCCCGTGCTGCGCAAGCCTTGCGCGCCAGCGGTGCTGATGGCGGCGCTGCGGCCGGCGTCGGCGGAGGGGCGGCCTGCCGCGCCGGGGGCGGGCACGCCATGTGCCCCATGAGCGTGTCGCGCACCGCGACTGCGCGCGTGACCTTGTTCAACCCCTTCGAGGACACACCACCATGGACCAGAAAGCACTGATCAACTGCCTGAACGACCTGATTGAAACCTGCAAGGACGGCGAGTTCGGCTTCCGCAGCACGGGCGAGCACCTGCACGCCGCCGAACTGCAGCGCCTGTTCCTGGCGCGCGCCGAGGAGTGCCGCCAGGCGGCTTCCGAGCTGCAGGCCCTGGTGCTGCAGCTGGGTGGCAACGCGCAGGATCGTGGGTCGGTCGCCGGTGCCGCGCACCGCGGCTGGGTCGCGGTCAAGGGCACGCTCGCCGGCTACAGCGACGTCACCATGCTCGAGGAAGCCGAGCGCGGCGAGGACGTGGCCATCGAACGCTACCGCGAGGCCCTGGCCAAGGACCTGCCGCCCGATGTGCGCGTGGTGGTCGAGCGCCAGCACGAAGGCGCCAAGCGCAACCACACGCAGGTGAGGGCGCTGCGCGACCAGGCCCGGGCGATGGCGGAGTGAATCGCACGGGCGCGGCCCGCGCTGCTTGGGCGGCCGGGCCGCCCGCACCGGGCAGCCCGTTCAAGGCCGCGCCGGTGGCTCGCCCGCGTATTCCTTGAGCCGGTTGTAGAGCGTCTTCAGGCTGATGCCCAGCACGGCGGCCGTGCGCTCCTTCTGCTGCTGGCACGCGTTCAACGTGGCCTCGATCAGCAGGCGCTCGGCCTGCGCCATCGATACGCCGACCGGCAGCGTGATGGCGGGTGTGCCCCCGGGGCCGGGCAGGGCCGGGGCCGCTTCGGCGGCGGGCAGGGGCAGCCACTGCGCGTCGATGGACTCGCCGTCGGCCATCACATAGGCGCGGTGCACGGCGTTGCGCAACTCGCGCACGTTGCCGGGCCAGGGGTAGGCCGCGAGCTGGCGCAGGGCCGAGGCGTCGAAGCGCCGTACCGCGCCTTCGCGGCGCGAGATGTCTTCCAGGAAGTGCCGCGCGAGCAGGGGCACGTCGTCCAGGCGCTCGCGCAGCGGCGGCAGTTCGATCGGGAAGACCGCCAGGCGGTAGAGCAGGTCCTCGCGCAGCTTGCCCTGGGCCACGGCCTCGTGCGGGACGCGGTTGGTGGCGGCGATGATGCGCACGTCGGTCTGGATGCTCTGCGTGGAGCCCACGCGCATGAAGCGGCCGGTTTCCAGCACGCGCAGCAGCTTGACCTGCAGGTCCAGCGGCATCTCGGTGATTTCGTCGAGGAACAGGGTGCCACCACCGGCGCGCTCGAAGAAGCCCAGGTGCTGACGGTCGGCGCCGGTGAAACTGCCTTTCTCGTGGCCGAAGATCTCGCTTTCCATCAGGTGGGGCGAGATGGCGCCGCAGTTCACCGCCAGGAAGGGGCCCGCGTGGCGGCGGCTGAAGCCGTGCACGGTCTGCGCCACCAGCTCCTTGCCGCTGCCGCTTTCGCCGGTGATCAGCACCGTGACCGAGGTGGGCGCGACGCGGTGGATCTGTTCGTAGACCCGGCGCATGGCGGGGCTCTGGCCCCACAGCAGGCCGAAGCGGCCGCCGTCGGCGGCGGGGTCGCGCGGCGTGGGGGCCGGCGCCGGCGCGGCCTCGCTGGCGGGCCGGGCGCCGCAGCGCGTGAGCACGCGCTGCAGCTGCTGCATGGCGATGGGCTTGACCAGGTAGTCGGCCGCGCCGCGGCGCATGGCTTCGATGGACGAGTCCAGGCTCGCGTGGCCGGTGACGAGCACGATGTCGGAGTCGTTGATCAGCTGAGGGTCGGAGAACAGATCGAGGCCGTTGCCATCGGGCAGTTGCAGGTCGAGCAGCACCAGGTCCGGCGGCTGCAGGGCGATCTGGCGGCGCGCGTCGCGCAGGGTGTGGGCCACGGCCACCGAGAAGCGGTCGGCGCGCACGAGTTCGCGCAGCGTGGTGGCGGAGTCGGTGTCGTCGTCAACGATCAGCACATGGTTCATTCGTGGCGTTCCCCCTGTCGGTCTTGGTTGTCACGGGACTGGACCGGCCATCATGGGCGCCGCATGGGCCAGCGTCTGTTTCGATATGTGAGCGCGTCGGGCACGCCGCTTGCCCCCCGCGGCCCGATGCCTCGCGGACATCGCCCCGTGACACGCGACCGGCCGACAGGCGGTCGAGGCGGGCGTTGGAGGCCCTCGGCGGCCCGGCTCAATCGCCCCGTGGCCCGCGCTGCCCACGCCGGCGCGCGGACACGCAGGTGAACTCGGCGCCGATGAGGAAGACCTGGGCGCAGAAGTACACCCACATCAGCAGCGCCACCAGCGAGGCCGCCGCGCCGAAGGCGGAGAGCACGGCGCTGCCGCCGATGTACCAGCCCAGCGCGGTCTTGCCGAGCGAGAACAGCAGCGCCGCCACGGCCGCGCCCAGCCAGATGTCGCGCCACGGCAGGCTCAGGCGCGGCATGCCTTTGTAGAGCGCGGCGAACACGGCGGTCATGAGGGCCAGGCTGAGGGTGAAGTTGAAGGCCTCGGCCAGCCCCGGCAGTCCGGGCGCCAGCCAGGCGGGCCACCACCAGGTGGCGGCCGCGGCCAGCGCCGCGCTCAGCGCGATGGAGCCCATCAGCAGCAGGCCGCAGGCCAGTATGGCCAACACGGCGAGCGCCCGCGCGCGCAGGCCCACCCACCAGGGCGGCGGCGGCAGCGATTCGCTGCGCCAGATGCGGTCCAGCGCGGACTGCAGCTCGGCCAGCACGGTGGTGGCGCCAAACAGCAGGGCGGCGCCACCGGCCAGTCCCGCCCAACCCGCCTCGGGCCGGTGCAGGGCTTGCAGCACGGATTGCACCGAGCGCGCCGGGGCCTCGCCGATGAGGGGCGCCAGGCGGTGCGTGAGTTCACCGGTGGCCGCCCGCTCGCCGAAGAACAGGCCGGCCACCGAGACCGCGATCAACAGCAGGGGGGCGGCGGAGAACAGCGCGTAGTAGGCGATGGCCGCGCCCATGCTGGTGGCGCCGTCGTCGCGCCAGGCGGCGTAGACCTCGCGCAGGAAGGACCAGGCCGCGCGCATCGCCGGCCTCACGGCGCGGCGGCCGAGGCCGCAGGCCTGCGCTGGTGGTCGAGCAGGTGGCTGATCTGCAGCGGACTCACGGGTTTGGTCAGGTGCAGGTCGAAGCCGGCCTCCAGCGCGAGTTCGCGGTCGTGCAGCTGGCTCCAGCCGGTGACGGCCACCAGCAGCGTGTCCCCGCCCCCGGGCGAGCGGCGGATCTCGCGCGCCACCTGGTGGCCGGTGCGCCCGGGCATGCCGATGTCGAGCAGGCAGACGTCGGGGCGCTCCTCGCGCCACTGGGCCACGGCCTCGTTGCCGTCGTAGGCCATGTGCACCTCATGGCCGTCGGCCTGCAGCAGGGCGGCCAGGGTGTCGGAGGCGTCGCGGTTGTCGTCGGCGATGAGCACGCGCAGGCGCCGCCGCTCGCGCTCGGCCGGCTCGCCATCCCCGGCCGGCGCCGGCAGACAGGCCGGGCCCGCCGGCAGGCGGACGGTGAACACGCTGCCCCGGCCGGCGCCGTCGCTGGCGGCCGTGAGCGTGCCGCCATGCAGCTCCACCAGCCCCTTGGACATGGCCAGGCCGATGCCCAGCCCACCGCTGGTGCGCTCGCCGGCGTGGTGCAGCTGGGTGAACATGCGGAAGGCCTCGGGGATGGACTCGGGCGGAATGCCGATGCCGTTGTCGCGCACCTCGATGACGATGGCGTCGCCTCGCTGGCCGGCGTGCAACTCGATGGTGCCGCCCGGGTCGGTGTACTTGGCGGCGTTGGTGAGCAGGTTGCCCACCACCTGCGCCAGGCGCAGGGGGTCGGCGTCGAACACGGTGGGCCGCTGATCGACGAAGCTCAGCAACTGATGCCCCTTGGCGTCGATCAGCGGGCGGGCCGTCTCCACCGCCGAGGCCAGCACGCCGGCCAGGTCGGTGGGCGAGCGGCGCAGGGCCAGCGCGCCGCGCGTGATGCGCGAGATGTCGAGCAGGTCGTCCAGCAGCAGGGCCATGTGCGAGACCTGGCGGTCGATGACCTCGCAGCTCCAGCGTTTCTGCTCCTCGCTGGCGTGCGGCGACATGGCCAGCAGCGTGGCCTGGCGGATGGGCGCGAGCGGGTTGCGCAGCTCGTGCGCGAGCGTGGCCAGGAACTCGTCCTTGCGGCGGTCGCTGTCGCGCAGCAGCTGTTCGTTGCGCATGCGCTCGGAGATGTCGGTGAACCACACGCCCAGGCCGTCGGGGATGGGCGAGGCGATGCAGTGCAGCCAGCGCGGCTCGGCGCCCGCGTGGTCGACGGCGTCGAACTCGCAGGTGCTGGCCGATTCGATGGCGGTGACGCAGTAGCTGAAGGCGGGGTGCCCCATCCAGCGGCAGCTCGGGTTCTGCAGCACGCGCTGGCCCACCACCTCGCCCGGGGCGCAGTCCAGCGCGTGCGCGGCCGCGCGGTTGAGGTAGACCCACAGAAAGTCGACGATGCGCTCGCCCTGCCGCACGGGCCGCAGGATGACGAAGGGCGCGCCGGAAGACGTGAGCACCGCCTCGAAGCGCCCCTGCGTGGCGAGCAGCTCGTCCCGGGTGCGCGCGCGCTCGGTGAACATGGCGGCCTTGCGGGCGCAGATGTCGGCCAGGCGGCGCTCGCGCTCGGTGGGTGGGCGCGATTCGTCCAGGTGCACGGTGATCGCCCCCAGCACCTGGCCCTGGGAACTGATCAGGGGCGTGCTGTGGACCGCGCGGATCGCCTGGGTCTCGAAGAAGTCGCGGCAGGCCTTGAAGGTTTCGCTGGTGCGGGTGTCTGCCACCACCACGCGCGCGCCCTGGCGGCAGGCCTCGGCGCAGGCGCCGGTGCTCAGGCCCTCGGCCATGGCCAGCGCGGCCTCGTCGAAGCCCAGGCTGGCCTCGACGCGCAGGCCGTCCGCGCCGGGCTCGCACAGCGCGACCATGCCACGGCGCGCGCCATGGAAGTGCGCCAGCGCGGCCAGGATCATGTTCAGCTGCTGCGCGAGCTGCGGCGTCTCCAGCAATTGCGTGCTCAGTTCGTGCAGGTGGTTCAGGTCATCGACCTGCTGGCCGAGCTGTTCGCGCGCGGCCTCCAGCTGGGCGTCGACGCGTTTGCGCTCGGTGACGTCCACGCAGGCGCCGCGCAGGCGCACCGCGCGTTGGCCGCGCCAGACGACGTGCACGCGCAGCAGCAGCTGCCGGGGCGGCGCGCCGTCGGCCGAGGGCACGCTCAGTTCGCGCTCGTAGTAGGCCGCGCCCTCTTTCAATCGGCGCATGATGTGCTCGCGGCTGTCGGCCAGCAGGTGGGGCGGGATGCGCGCGGTCCAGTCATGCAGGGGCACGGCCCCATTCGACACCGGCGCGCCGGCCAGCCGGGCCAGCACGGGCGAGGCCCGCACGGTCCGGGCGGCGAGGTCGATGTCGAACACGCCGATCCCCGTGCCTTCGATGGCCATGGAGAGCCGGTCTTCCGCCAGCGCCGCGCGCGCCCGCGTGTTGCGCAGTGACCCCCCCAGGCCGACCAACAGCCCGCCCAGCAGCAGGTACAGCGCCAGGCGCATCGGGTCGGCGCCGGTGGGGCTGGTCCAGGCGTCCAGCGCGGCCAGGGGCCAGCCGGTGCCGATGGCTCCGGCGAGCAGCAAGAGCACGCCCGGCCCCGGGCCCAGCGCGGCGGCCGCCACGGCGGCCGCCGGCAGGTAGAACACGAAGGGCCGCAGAGCGCCCACCGACGGCCACAGCAGCCAGTGCAGCGCGCCGGCGAGCACGGCGATCACCAGGGCAATGGCATAACGTTGCGCATTCGACATTTCCTTACCGTAGCGCCATTGGTTCATGGTGTGCGTATCCAGAAGAAAGCGTGGGCGCCCGGTCATCGGTGCCGGCGCCGGGAAAGGAACGTTCGCCGCGGCCGCCGGCTCCATGCGACAAGGACGCTGCGATGGAACGGACAAGGCCGACCCTCTCCCTGTGGCAACGCGCGCTGCGCCAGATGGCCGGCCTGCTGGCGAGGCCGGGTCGCGATACCGCGGCCCGGGCGGCGCCACTGGGCGACGCGGACTGGGCGGCCCGCTCGGCGGTGGGCGAGGAAGACCCCGGCGCCAGTGTGGATCTGCTCGATACCCGGCCGCCGTCGCCGGAGGCGATCAGGGCGGGTGGGCCGCCGCGCGGCTGAGGTGGTCGCCCGCCGGAGGCGGGGGTTCGGTCGGGCCGGGCACCGGCGGTGCCGGCGGCGGATCGCCCATCGGCGGCGGTACGGGGTCGGTGAGGGGCGGCGGCGCCGGGGGCTGCACCGGCGGTGGAGGGGGGGTGTGCATGGAAGTCATACCGCTTTCTTGCGCTCGTCGCGCGGGTGGGGAAGGTGATCGGGGGATGGGTCGCGGGCCAGGATCGCGATGCCGCCGTCGGGTTCCAGCACGGCCCACTTCACGTCCTGCAGCCGCTGCAGACCGGCCTTGTGCATCTCGGTGAACACCTCGTCGGGCGTGACGCGCATGCATCATCAGCAGCGACACCAACTCCAGCGGCGCGAGCTGGCCGAATTCGCGCTTGCCCAGGATGCGCAGACCGACCAGCACGAACAGGCAGATGACGGCGACGCGCAGCACGGTGTCCATGGGGCTTGGGCCGCTTCACAGCAGCACCAGGGTAGAAAACGCCAGCCGCGCGAGCGCGGGCCGGTCGGCACCCCTCAGTTCGACCCAGCCCGGCAGGCGACCCCAGTCGTCTGCCTCCAGCGGCCCGATCCGCACCACCCGGCGATAGGCGGGCGAGGGGCGTGGCAGGGCGGGCGGCGGCGTGGGCGGCATGGTGGCTCCGGGCTGGCAAACGGCGTGCCCGGTGGCTGGCGTGCCCTGGGCGCGCCGCTTGCCAGCGACCGGAACCCCCTCCCTCAAGCCTTTGGAAAGGACCTACCCATGAACCAAGTCAGCGAAGTGATGACCCGTGGCGTGCGCACCCTGTCGCCGCAAGACACCCTGCGTCTGGCGGCGCAGGCCATGGAAGAGATGGAGATCGGCTCCATCCCCGTGTGCGACGGCCAGCGCCTGCTCGGCATGGTGACCGACCGCGACCTCGTGGTGCGGGGCCTGGCCCAGGGCCTGGCGCCCGAGCGCACCACCCTGAGCGAGGTGATGAGCCCGCACGTGCAGTGGTGTTACGAGGACCAGTCCATCGAAGAAGCCGCGCAGCTGATGTGCGACGCGCAAATCCGCCGCCTGCCGGTGGTGGACCACGACAAGCGCCTGGTGGGCCTGCTGTCCCTGGGCGACGTGGCGGTGAAGGCCGGCCCAGGCGACGCCGCCCAGGCTTTGCAGGACATTTCGCGACCCGCGAAGCCGGAGCGCGGCGGCCTGTCGCAGGCCAGTGGCCCGGCGGGTGGCGGTGCCGACGCCGCCGGCCGGCGCTCATGAACCTTTGGAGGCGCTGCCCTTGGGCGGGGGCAGCTCCTTCGCCATCGTGAGGTGGCGCTGCAGGCCGGGCAGGCCGCGCGAAGCGAAGGCCTTGACGTCCGGGTCGTCGGCCCGGGCAGCGGCCTTGTCGAACAGCTTGATGGCGTCTTCGTGGGCGCCGATGCCGAACGTCTCGACGTAGCGGCGGTTGAAGGTATCGCCCGCCGAGGTGGACAGCAGCTTGAGCCGGCCCCGCTGCAGCATCGAGGCTTCGCGCGGCAGGTCCACGCCCTTGGCGCGGGCCAGGGCGGCGAGTTCTTCGGCCAGTCGGGTGTGCTCCTCCACCATGGTCTGCGCGAAGCGCTGGACCTGCGGGTCGCTGGCTTTCTGCACGGCCAGGCGACTGGCCTCGATCTCGGCGTGGCCGTTCTGCGCGGCCTGTTCCATGAAGCCGCTGTCGGCCCGGGTGGCGCGCGCGGCGGCCGGGGGAGAGGGGGACGCGGCGCCTGTCTGCGCCCAGGACGGCAGCGAGAGCAGGGGCAGGGTGGCGAGTGCGATGGCGCGGCGGCGATGAAGGGAGGGCATGGCGGGATCTCCGGTGAACGAAAGGGCCCCGCGGGCGGCAAGCCATGTGCCTGTGCCACGGCTCTGCCACCGTGGCGGCCGGGCACAGGCCTTGCCGCCCCACCATCGCGGGCCCTTCGAACCCGCGATGCAGGAGTCCCCATGAAAAAGTCCCATGCCGCTGTCGATCTGCCCGCCACGCTGGAGCGGTCTTCCCCCAAGGCCCAGCGCACCTACGCCAAAACCCTGCTGAGCGCCGAGCAGCAATACGGCCCGGGCGAGCGCGCCAGCCGCACCGCCTTCGCCACGCTCAAGCACGGCTTCGAAAAGGTGGACGACCGCTGGGTGGCCAAGCGACGCAAAGGCCCCTCGGACCCGCGCTCGGCCGGCCCGCGCTCGGCCGCCCGCCGCAACCGGGGCGAGACCTACGGGGGCGTCGACGGCATCGGCCACACCCGGGCCGAGTTGTACCGGCGCGCCACCGCCCTGGGCATCCGGGGCCGCTCCACCATGCGCAAGGCGGAACTGGCCCAAGCGATCGGCGACCGGCAGAAATCCTGAGCCGCGCCTGCGACGCCAGCGCCCGATGGGCGGAATTGGACCGGTTTTGCGTGCGCTGCTTGGCGCCTAGGCCGCACGCCCTGATCGCACAATAGCCCCTGGCGGTATCCGTCGCCCGGCCAATGGTCGGTGTCCCGGATGCCATTGGGGGCGCGGTGCGCTCGCTAGAATGAAATTCATGGCTTCGCAGATACCCAAGAAACCAGAGACCCCGGCGGCCCCGCCCGCGACGGGCAGCGACGATGCGGTCGTGCTGGAACGGCGCACCCAGCGCGTCCAGCCGCCCCAGATGTACCAGGTGGTGCTGCTCAACGACGACTTCACCCCCATGGAATTCGTCGTGCAGGTCATCCAGGAGTACTTCAGCAAGGACCGAGAAACGGCCACCCAGATCATGCTGAAGATTCACCTGGAGGGAAAAGGGGTTTGCGGCGTGTATTCGCGCGACGTGGCCAGTACCAAGGTAGATCAGGTGCTGCAGGCCGCCCGCTCGGCGGGACACCCCTTGCAATGCTTGAGCGAACCTGTTGAATAAGCGTTCAAACGCCCAATCTAGAGCCTACATTCGTCTCAGGACGCGTATTCCGACCCCCAGCACAAAGGACGTGCCACATGATTGCCCAGGAACTTGAAGTCAGCTTGCACATGGCCTTCGTTGAGGCCAGGCAGCAGCGGCACGAATTCATCACGGTGGAACACCTGCTGCTGGCCCTGCTCGACAACCCCAGCGCCGCCGAGGTCTTGCGCGCCTGCTCGGCCAACATCGACGACCTGCGCAAGTCCTTGACCAACTTCATCAAGGACAACACCCCGCAGGTGGCCGGCACCGACGAGGTCGACACCCAGCCCACCCTGGGTTTCCAGCGCGTGATCCAGCGCGCCATCATGCACGTGCAGTCCACCGGCAACGGCAAGAAGGAAGTCACCGGCGCCAACGTGCTGGTCGCCATCTTTGGCGAAAAGGACTCGCACGCCGTGTACTACCTGCACCAGCAGGGCGTCACCCGCCTGGACGTGGTGAACTTCATCGCCCACGGCATCCGCAAGAGCGACCCGCCCGAGCCGACCAAGTCGAACGAGAGCGCCGCCGAGAACGAGGAGGCCACCGAAGCCAAGGGCAACGAGAAGGCCTCGCCGCTGGAGCAGTTCACCCAGAACCTGAACCAGATGGCCAAGGACGGCAAGATCGACCCGCTCATCGGCCGCGAGTACGAGGTCGAGCGCGTGATCCAGATCCTGTGCCGCCGCCGCAAGAACAACCCGCTGCTGGTGGGTGAGGCCGGCGTGGGCAAGACCGCCATCGCCGAGGGCCTGGCCTGGCGCATCACCCAAGGCGATGTGCCGGAGATCCTGGCCGAGTCCAACGTGTATTCGCTGGACATGGGCGCGCTGCTGGCCGGCACCAAGTACCGCGGCGATTTCGAGCAGCGCCTCAAAGGCGTGCTCAAGTCGCTCAAGGACAAGCCCAATGCCATCCTGTTCATCGACGAGATCCACACCCTGATCGGGGCCGGCGCGGCCTCGGGCGGCACGCTGGACGCGTCCAACCTGCTCAAGCCGGCGCTCTCCAGCGGCCAGCTCAAGTGCATCGGCGCGACCACCTTCGCCGAGTACCGCGGCATTTTCGAGAAGGACGCGGCGCTGTCGCGGCGCTTCCAGAAGGTCGACGTGGTCGAGCCGACGGTGGAGCAGACCGTGGACATCCTCAAGGGCCTGAAATCGCGCTTCGAGGAGCACCACAACGTCAAGTACGCCGTGGCGGCCCTGCAGGCCGCGGCCGAGCTGTCGGCCAAGTACATCAACGACCGCCACCTGCCCGACAAGGCCATCGACGTGATCGACGAGGCCGGCGCGGCGCAGCGCATCCTGCCGGCGTCCAAGCGCAAGAAAACCATCTCCAAGACCGAGGTCGAGGAGATCGTGGCCAAGATCGCGCGCATCCCGCCCGCCAACGTGTCCAACGACGACCGCGGCAAGCTGCAGACGCTGGAGCGCGACCTCAAGAGCGTGGTGTTTGGCCAGGACAAGGCGCTGGAGGTGCTCGCCGCCAGCGTGAAGATGGCGCGCTCGGGCCTGGGCAAGGCCGACAAACCGATCGGCGCTTTCCTGTTCAGCGGCCCCACCGGCGTGGGCAAGACCGAAGCGGCCAAGCAGCTCGCCTACATCATGGGCATCGAGCTGATCCGCTTCGACATGTCCGAGTACATGGAGCGCCACGCGGTGAGCCGACTGATCGGCGCGCCTCCGGGCTACGTGGGCTTCGACCAGGGCGGCCTGCTGACCGAGGCCATCACCAAGAAGCCGCACTGCGTGCTGCTGCTCGACGAGATCGAGAAGGCGCACCCGGACATCTTCAACGTGCTGCTGCAGGTGATGGACCACGGCACGCTGACCGACAACAACGGACGCAAGGCCGACTTCCGCAACGTGATCATCATCATGACCACGAACGCGGGTGCCGAGACCATGAACAAGGCCACCATCGGCTTCACCAACCCGCGCGCCGCCGGCGACGAGATGGCCGACATCAAGCGCCTGTTCACGCCCGAGTTCCGCAACCGCCTCGACGCGATCGTGAACTTCAAGGCGCTGGACGAGCAGATCATCCTGCGCGTGGTCGACAAGTTCCTGCTGCAGCTGGAAACGCAACTGGCCGAGAAGAAGGTGGAGGTCACCTTCACCGACACGCTGCGCCAGCACCTGGCCAAGAAGGGCTTCGACCCGCTCATGGGCGCGCGCCCGATGCAACGCCTGATCCAGGACACGATCCGCCGTGCGCTGGCCGACGAGTTGCTGTTCGGTCGCCTCACCGAAGGCGGTCGCCTCACCGTGGACCTGGTCACCAAGACCGGCGAAGACGGCAAGGAAACGCAGGAAGTCGATCTGGACATCCAGCCCCTGCCCAAGAAAGAGGGCAAGGCCAAGCCGGAAGAGGCAACCGAGGTCTAAGGACCGTCGGCGTGTCGAACGCCCGAGAGAAAAGCCCGGCTCCGCCGGGCTTTTCTTTGGGGGGTCTGCGCTTTTAGGCCGGGCGCCGGCGGCGACGGTTCAGCAGCAGGCCCAGGCCACACAGCAGCGCGAAGCCGGCGCCGCCCAGGAAAGTGGCCTGCGAGCCGAGCTGCTCCCACAGCAGGCCGGCGATGGCGCTGGCCAGCAGCATCGCGATCCCGCTCATCAGGTTGAACAGGCCAAAGGCCGTGCCACGCAGATCGGCCGGCGCGGTGTCGGCCACCATCGCCGCCAGCAGGCCCTGCGTCATGCCCATGTGCAGACCCCACAGCGCCACGCCCAGCAGCAGGGTCGGCCATCCTGGCGCGAAGGCCAGCACCACATCGGCGACCATCAGCACCGCCAGGCCCCAGGCCAGCAGCCGGGTGTGGCTCATCGAGTCCGAGAGCTTGCCGAAGGGGTACGCGCTGAGGGCATAGATCGCGTTCATCGCCACCATGACCAGCGGCACCAGGGACGCTGCCACGCCGAGCTGCTGCGCACGCAGCACCAGGAAGGCCTCGCTGAAGCGCGCCAGCGTGAAGACCGCGCCGATGATCACCACGCTCCAGTAGGGGCCGGCGAGCCGCCGCAAGGCCTCGCGCCGGATGGGGCTGCCACGGCCGGCGGTGCCCGGCGGCTGCGCGGGCTCGCGCACGCCCACGATGAGCAGCAGCACGGCGAGCACGCCCGGGATCACGGCGAACCAGAACACGGCGCGGAAATCGTTGGCCAGCAGGACCATGAGCACGGTGGCCAGCAGCGGGCCGACAAAGGCCCCCACCGTGTCGAGCGACTGGCGCAGGCCGTAGGCCGCGCCGCGCTGTTCGGGCGGCACCAGGTCGGCCACCAGGGCGTCGCGCGGCGCGCCACGTATGCCTTTGCCGATGCGGTCGACGAAACGCGCCGTGACCACCACACCGGCGCCCTGCGCCAGCGCGAAGGCCGGCTTGGTGAGTGCGCCCAGGCCGTAGCCGACCACGGCGAGCCACTTGCGGCGCCGGAAATGGTCGCTCAGCACGCCAGAGAAGACCTTGACGATGAGCGCCGTCGATTCGGCCACGCCCTCTATCAGGCCCACCACCAGCACGCTCACGCCCAGCGAGCCCACGAGAAAGATCGGCAGCAGGCTGTGGACCATCTCCGAAGAAATGTCCATGAGCAGGCTGACGAAGCCCAGCACCCAGATGGCGCGGGGCAGGGCGGGCCCAGCCTGCGGTGCCGGGGTGGGCGTGTGCGGCACGGGCGGGCTTTCGCTCCGAACGCGTGGCGGGTCGAGGGGCCCGGGTTCGCTTCAGCGCTTGCCGCCCAGCAGCCCGCCCAGCACCCCGCGCAGGATCTGGCGGCCCAGGCCGCTGGCCACGGTGCGCGCGGCGGTTTTGGCCATGGTCTGCACCAGGCCGTCGTACTGGCCGCCGCGCGGGCCCGTGCGGCCGAACAGCACCTCGTTGATCACGCTTTTTTCTTCCGCGGCCGGCGCGTCCTTGGCCGCGCCCGGGATGCGCGGGGTCTTGACGGCGGGCTTGCCCTCGGGCGCCTCGGCCGCTTCTTCGCCGCGACCGCCGGCGCGGCCGCGGAAGATCTCGAACGCGCTCTCGCGGTCCACCAGCTTTTCGTAGGTGCCAGCCACCAGCGAGCCCTGGATCAGCGCGCGCCGCTGCTCGGGCGTGATGGGGCCGATCTGGCTGCCTGGCGGCACCACGTAGGCGCGCTCGGTCTCGCAAGGGCGGCCCTTGGGGTCGAGAAAGCTCACCAGGGCTTCGCCCACGGCGAGTTCGGTGATGGCGGCCTCGATGTCCAGGCCGGCCTTGGGCCGCATGGTCTGGGCGGTGGACTTCACCGCCTTCTGGTCGCGCGGCGTGAAAGCGCGCAGCGCGTGCTGCACGCGGTTGCCGAGCTGGCCGAGCACGCTGTCGGGGATGTCCAGCGGGTTCTGCGTCACGAAGTACACGCCCACGCCCTTGGAGCGCACCAGGCGCACCACGAGCTCGATGCGCTCGACCAGCGCCTTGGGTGCCTCGTCGAACAGCAGGTGCGCCTCGTCGAAGAAGAACACCAGCTTGGGCTTGTCGGGGTCACCGATCTCGGGCAGGGTCTCGAACAGCTCCGAGAGCATCCACAGCAGGAAGGTGGCGTACAGGCGCGGCGCGTTGAGCAGCCTGTCGGCCGCCAGGATGTTGATCACCCCCTTGCCGTCCACGGTCTGCATGAAGTCGGCGATGTCGAGCATGGGCTCGCCGAAGAACTTGTCGCCGCCCTGCGATTCGACCTGCATGAGCCCGCGCTGGATGGCGCCGATGGAGGCGGCGCTGATGTTGCCGTACTCGGTGGTGAACTGCTTGGCGTTGTCGCCCACGTGCTGCAGCATGGCCCGCAGGTCCTTCATGTCGAGCAGCAGCAGGCCGTTGTCGTCGGCGATCTTGAAGATCAGGTTCAACACGCCGGACTGCGTGTCGTTCAGGTTGAGCATGCGCGCCAGCAGCAGCGGGCCCATGTCGCTGATGGTGGCGCGCACGGGGTGGCCCTGTTCGCCGAACACGTCCCACAGCGTGGTGGGGCATTCGGTGGGCTGGGGCAGCTCGATGCCGCGCTCGGCCAGCACGCCGGCCATCTTCTCGCCGATCTTGCCGGTCTGGCTGATGCCGCACAGGTCGCCCTTGACGTCGGCCATGAACACCGGCACGCCGATGCGCGAGAAGCCTTCGGCCATGGCCTGCAGCGTCACCGTCTTGCCCGTGCCGGTGGCGCCGGTGATGAGGCCGTGGCGGTTGGCCAGGCCGGGCAGCAGCTGGCAGGTGGTGTGGGCGTTCTTGGCGATCAGCAGGGGGTCGGCCATGGCGGGGTCCTGAGGGGGTGGGCGGGACGCAAAGGGACGGGAAGGGGCGCAATCGTAAAATCGCGGGCTCATTAGATCAAAGCCAGCAGGCATTTCGAGGACTTCCCATGGCCGGACACAGCAAATGGGCGAACATCCAGCACCGCAAGGGGCGCCAGGACGAGAAGCGGGGGAAGATCTGGACCCGCGTGATCCGTGAAATCACGGTGGCCGCGCGCAGCGGCGGCGGCGACCCCGCCATGAACCCGCGCCTGCGCCTGGCCATCGAGAAGGCCAAGGCGGCCAACATGCCGGCCGACCGCATCAAGTACAACGTGGACAAGGCCTCGGGCACGCTGGAAGGCCTGTCGCTGGAGGAAATCCGCTACGAGGGCTATGGCATCGGTGGCGCGGCGGTGATCCTGGACACCATGACCGACAACCGCGTGCGCACCGTGGCCGAGGTGCGCCACGCCTTCAGCAAGTACGGCGGCAACCTGGGCACCGAAGGCTCGGTGGCCTTCCAGTTCAAGCACTGCGGCCAGCTCATCTTCGCGCCCGGCACCTCGGAAGACGCGGTGATGGAGGTGGCTTTGGAGGCTGGCGCCGAGGACGTCATCACCGACGAGGACGGCGCCATCGAGGTGCTGACCGCGCCGGGCGACTTCGAGGCCGTGAAGGACGCGCTCGAAGCCAAGGGTCTCAAGCCCGAGATCGCCGAGGTGACCATGCGCGCCGAAAACACCGTGGCTCTGGCCGGCGAAGACGCCGCGCGCATGCAGAAGCTGCTGGACATCCTGGAAGACCTGGACGACGTGCAGAACGTCTACCACAACGCTGAAATCTCGGAATGAAGGTTCTTGTCATCGGCGGCGGTGGCCGCGAACACGCGCTCGCCTGGCGCCTGAAGCAGTCCGAGGGCGTGGACCAGGTGGTCGTGGCCCCGGGCAACGCCGGCACCGCGCGCGACCCGCAGCTCACCAACCTGCCCATCACCGACAAGGTGGCGCTGCGCGAATGGGTGCAGGCCCATGGGGTGGCGCTCACCGTGGTGGGGCCCGAGGCGCCGCTGGCGGCGGGCGTGGTGGACGAGTTCCGCGCGCACGGCCTGGCCATCTTCGGCCCCACGCGCCAGGCCGCGCAGCTGGAAAGCTCCAAGGCCTTCAGCAAGGCCTTCATGCAGCGCCACGGCATCCCCACGGCCGAGTACCAGGCCTTCACCGATCCGGTCCAGGCCCACGCTTACGTCGACGCAAAGGGCGCGCCCATCGTCGTCAAGGCCGACGGGCTGGCGGCCGGCAAGGGCGTGGTGGTGGCCATGACGGCGGCCGAGGCGCACGAGGCCATCGACTTCATGCTGCTGGATAACAAGCTCGGCGTGGCCCACAACGAAGGCGGCGCGCGCGTCGTCATCGAAGAGTTCCTGCAGGGCGAGGAAGCCAGCTTCATCGTGCTGTGCGACGGCGAGCACGCCCTGGCGCTGGCCACCAGCCAGGACCACAAGCGCCTGAAGGACGCCGACCAGGGCCCCAACACCGGCGGCATGGGCGCGTACTCCCCCGCGCCGGTGGTCACGCCCGAGGTGCACCGACGCGCCATGGACGAGGTGATCCTGCCCACGCTGCGCGGCATGAAGGCCGACGGCATTCCCTACACCGGCTTCCTCTACGCGGGCCTCATGGTCACGCCCGACGGCGCGGTCAAGACCCTGGAGTTCAACTGCCGCATGGGCGACCCCGAAACGCAGCCCATCATGATGCGGCTGCGCAGCAACTTCGCGCAGGTGCTGCTGGCCGCCACGCGCGGCGAACTCGATCGCGTGCAACTCGATTGGGACCCGCGCGTCGCGCTGGGCGTCGTGATGGCCGCGGCCGGCTACCCGCTGGACCCGCGCAAGGGCGACGCCATCACCGGCCTGCCCGCCGACGAGGCCGACCGCATGGTGTTCCACGCCGGCACCGCCCAGGACGGCGCGGCGGTGCGGGTGTCGGGCGGGCGCGTGCTGTGCGTCACCGCGCTGGCCGACTCGGTCGCGCAGGCGCAGCGCCGCGCCTATGAGGTGGTCGACGCGATCGCCTTCGACGGCATGCAATGCCGCCGCGACATCGGTTTCCGCGCGCTTTGATCGCCCCGGATCCGCGCGGGCCCGTCCCGCTGCCGCCACCCCACGCGGTGCGCTTTCGCGGCTCCCGCCTGGCGCGCGCGCTGCTGCGCCTGGCGGGCTGGCGCGTCGTCGAGGACGGCTTCCCGGGCCGCCAGGGCGTCGCCATCGTCTACCCCCACACCAGCAACTGGGACTTCGTGGTGGGCGTGCTGGCCAAATGGGCCATCGGCATTCCGGTGCGCTTCTGGGGCAAGGACACGCTGTTCGACGTGCCGCTGTTCGGCCGCTGGCTGCGCTGGCTCGGCGGCATTCCCATCGAACGCCGCTCGCCGCGCGGCGCCGTGGGCGCCATGGTGCACACCATGCGCGAGGCCGTGGCGCGCGGCGAACTGCTGTGGCTGGCGCTCTCGCCCGAGGGCACGCGCCGGCGCACGCCGGGCTGGCGCAGCGGCTTCTACCGCGTGGCGCTGGACGCCGGCGTGCCGCTGGCGCTGGTGGCCCTGGATTACAGTCGGCGGGAGGTGAGGGTGTGTGGCTTTGTGCGCCTGAGCGGCGACGCCGCGCGCGACTATGCCTGCCTGGCCGAGGCCTTCGCCGGGGTGCGCGGCCTGCGCCCCGCGCAGGCCAGCCCGGTGCAAGCCCTGCCCAAGACTGATACGGTGTGAGCATGTCCGACAACCCGATCGCCAACGTCCGCGAATACCTCGTCGATCTGCAGGAGCGGATCACCTCCACCGTGGCCCTGGTCGACGGCGGCCAGTTCGTGGTGGACCGCTGGAAGAAAAAGCCCGGCGAGAAGCTGCAGGGCAGCGGCATCACCCAGATCCTGGAAGACGGCCCGGTGTTCGAGCGCGCGGGCTGCGGCTTCTCGCACGTGCGCGGGCGCCAGCTGCCACCCTCGGCCACCCAGCACCGGCCCGAACTGGCCGGCGCGCCCTTCGAGGCCATGGGCGTGTCGCTGGTCTTCCACCCGCGCAACCCCTACGTGCCGACGGTGCACATGAACGTGCGCATGATCGCCGCCACGCCCAAGGGCGGCGCGCCGGTGTGCTGGTTCGGCGGCGGCATGGACCTCACGCCGTACTATGGTTTCGAGGACGACGCGCGGCATTTCCACCGCGCCTGCAAGGCCGCGCTCGACCCCTTCGGCGTCGACAAGTACCCGCGCTTCAAGCGCTGGTGCGACGAGTACTTCTACCTCAAGCACCGCGACGAGCAGCGCGGCGTCGGCGGCGTCTTCTTCGACGACTTCTCCGAACTCGGCTTCGACGGCAGCTTCGCCATGATGAGTTCGGTGGGCGACGCCTTCCTCGACGCCTACCTGCCCATCGTCGATCAGCGCAAGAACACCGCCTATGGCGAGCGCGAGCGCAGCTTCCAGCTCTACCGGCGCGGCCGCTACGTGGAGTTCAACCTGGTGTGGGACCGGGGCACGCACTTCGGCCTGCAGTCCGGCGGGCGCAGCGAGTCCATCCTGCTGTCCATGCCGCCGCTGGTGAGCTGGGCCTACAACCGCCAGACGAAGAAGGGCACGCCCGAGGACCGGCTCTACCGCGACTTCCTGGTGCGCCGGGACTGGGTCTGATGGCCGGTTCCGGTGCTCCGCTCCAGCGCGTCGGCATGTTCGGCGGCGCCTTCGATCCGCCGCACACCGCGCACCGCGCGCTGGCCCAGGCCGCGCTGGAACAGCTGCAACTGGACGCGCTGCACGTGATGCCCACCGGCCAGGCCTGGCACAAGGCGCGCACGCTGTCGCCCGCGCACCACCGCATCGCCATGTGCGAGCGCGCCTTCGGCGACCTGCCGCGCGTGCGCATCGACCGTCGCGAGACCGAGCGCCAGGGCCCCAGCTACACCGCCGACACGCTGGCGGAACTGCGCGCCGAGTACCCGCAGGCCACGCTGTACCTGGTGCTCGGCGCCGACCAGTTGCTCGCCTTCAAGTCCTGGGTGCGCTGGGAGGAGGTGCTGTCGCTGGCCACCCTGGCGGTGGCCAACCGACCCACCGACATTGGCGCCCAGGCCCTGCGCGGCGACGCGCCGCTCATCGACCTCAGCCGCGTCGACCTGCCTTTCGTGCCGCTGCGCATGCCGCTGCAGCACATCAGCGCCACCGCGCTGCGCGCCAAACTCGCCGCCGACCCGGCCGAGGGACCGCCGCTGGACCTGTTGGTCCCGGACGCGGTCGCAAGCTATATTTCACAGCACCACCTCTACCAGACCGCTTCATGACCAGCGAATCCGCCGCGAAGAAAGACATCCAGAAACTGCAAAGGGCCATCGTCGATGGCCTGGAGGACGTCAAGGGCCAGGACATCGTGGTCTTCAACACCGAGGAGCTCTCGCCGCTGTTCGAGCGCGTGATCGTCGCCAGCGGCACCTCCAACCGCCAGACCAAGGCCCTGGCCGCCAGCGTGCGCGACGCGGTGCGCGAAGCCGGCTTCGACAAGCCGCGCATCGAGGGCGAGGAGAACGGCGAATGGATCATCGTGGACTGCGGCCCGGCCGTGGCGCATGTGATGCAGCCCGCCATCCGCCAGTACTACCGGCTCGAAGAGATCTGGGGCGCCAAGCCCGTGCGCCTGACGTCGGCCGCGAAGAAGGCCGCCGCGGCGAAGAAGCCCGCCAAGCCGGCCGCCGAACGCGCCGCCGAGGCCAAGCCGGTGTCGGCCAAGGCCGTGGCGCGCAAGGCCGCGGCCAAGGGCGCGGGCCGCGGCGCCACGCCGGTGGGCAAGGCCGCCCCGGCCAAGAAGGCGCCGGCCAAGAAAGCCGCGCCCGGCCGGGCACCCGCCGCCAAGAAGGCGGCGCCCGCCAAGCCGCGCGCCGGCATGGCCAAGGTGGTGGTCAACGCGCCGGCGGCGAAGAAGAAGGCCTCGCCCAAGGCCGCGCCCTCGGCGGCCCGCAAGCCGGCCAGGCCCGCCGCCAAGAAGAAGGCATGAAGCTCGTGATCGTCGCGGTCGGGCAGAAGGTGCCCGACTGGGCACAGACCGCCTACGACGATTACGCCAAACGTTTCCCCCCCGAGCTGCGCGTCGAGCTCAAGGCCGTCAAGACCGAGCCGCGCGGCTCCAAGACCACCGAAACCCTTTGGGCCGCCGAACGCCAGCGCATCGAGGCGGCCATTCCGCGCGGGGCGCGCGTGGTCGCGCTCGACGAGCGCGGCACGCCGCTCACCACCCAGGCGCTGGCCCAGCAGCTGCGGCAGTGGCAGCTGGGTGGGGACGACGTGGCCCTGGTCATCGGCGGGCCCGACGGCCTGGACCCGGCCTTTCGCGAGGCCGCGCACCAGCGCATCCGGCTGTCCGACCTGACCCTGCCGCACGCCATGGTGCGCGTGCTGCTCATCGAGCAGCTCTACCGGGCCTGGTCCATCAACGCGAACCACCCCTACCACCGCGAATGAAAAAAAGCCCCCTCGCGTCGCCGCTGCGCGGGTCGCTGTCCCCCGACGGGGCGGGTGTCGCCTTGGCGCGACCCGGCGGCGAAACCCGCTTGAACTTCATCTACCTGGCTTCCCAGAGCCCGCGCCGGCGCGAGCTGCTCACGCAGTGGGGCGTGCGCCACGAACTGCTGCTGCCCGACGCCGACGAGGACGCCGAGTCGCTGGAGGCCGCTCGGCCGAACGAGGCCCCCGCGCGTTACGTGCAGCGCGTCACCGCGCTCAAGCTGGAGGCCGCGCTCGCGCGACTGAAGCGCCGCGGCCTGCCGCCGGCGCCCGTGCTGTGCGCCGACACCACCGTGGCCCTGGGCCGGCGCATCCTGGGCAAACCCGCCGACGCCGCCGAGGCGCGGCGCATGCTGGCCGACCTGTCGGGCCGCACGCACCGCGTGCTCACGGCCGTGGCCGTGGGCCGGGGCGCGCGGCGCTGGTCCGCGCTCTCGACCTCCCTGGTCAGCTTCGACACGCTCACGCCGACGCAGATCCGCCGCTACGTCGAGGGCGGCGAGCCCATGGGCAAGGCCGGCGCCTACGCCATCCAGGGCCACGCGGGCCTGTGGGTGAGCCGCATCGCCGGCAGCCACACGGGCATCGTGGGCCTGCCCGCCTTTGAAACCGCCGGGCTGCTGCGCGCGGCCGGCCTTCCCATCCTCTGACGGGGCTCAAGCCATGAACCAGGACATCCTGATCAACTGGTCTCCGCAGGAGACACGCGTGGCGGTGGTGGAGCAGGGCGCCGTGCAGGAGGTGCACATCGAGCGCACGCTGGAGCGCGGGCTGGTGGGCAACATCTACCTGGGCAAGGTCTCGCGCGTGCTGCCGGGCATGCAGTCGGCCTTCCTGGACATCGGCCTGGACCGCGCGGCGTTCCTGCACGTGGCCGACCTGATGCCCAACATCCAGGCCAAGCACGCCACGCCGCGCGCGCCGGCACCGGCCGACGCCGAGCCGGCGCCCGCCGCGGGCGGTGCCGCGCCGGCCGCCGCGCCCAAGGTGCTGGCGCCCAACCCGGTGCTGCCGATCGAGAAGCAGATCTTCGAAGGCCAGGCCCTGATGGTGCAGGTGCTCAAGGACCCGATCGGCACCAAGGGCGCGCGGCTGACGGCCCAGATCAGCATCGCGGGCCGACTGCTGGTGTTCCTGCCGCAGGACAACCACATCGGCGTGTCGCAGAAGATCCCGGCCGCCCAGCGCGAGGCCCTGCGCCAGCGCCTGCTGGCCCTCACCGCCACCGCCGACGGCAGCCCGGCGGGCGGTTTCATCCTGCGCACCAACGCCGAAGACGCCGACGACGAGGAGCTGGCCGACGACGTCGCCTACCTGCGCAAGACCTGGCTGCGCATCAAGGAGGCCGCGCTGCGCCAGCCGCCGGCCTCGCTGCTGCACGAGGATCTGAACCTCATGCAGCGCGTGCTGCGCGACCTGTCGGGCGCCGGCACGCAGTCCATCCGCATCGACTCGCGCGAGCAGTTCGGCCTGATGCAGGGCTTCGCCGGCGAGTTCATGCCCGACACGGTGGCCAAGCTGCAGCACTACAGCGGCGAGCGGCCGATCTTCGACCTGTTCAACGTGGACGAAGAGATCGTGCGCGCCCTGGGTCGGCGGGTGGAGCTCAAGTCGGGCGGCTACCTGGTCATCGACCAGACCGAGGCCCTGACCACGGTGGACGTGAACACCGGTGGCTTCGTGGGCGCGCGCAACTTCGACGACACGGTGTTCCGCACCAACCTGGAGGCCGCACAGGCGATC
The DNA here is from genome assembly GCF_001777155.1 of Hydrogenophaga sp. PML113. NCBI lineage: Bacteria > Pseudomonadati > Pseudomonadota > Betaproteobacteria > Burkholderiales > Comamonadaceae > Hydrogenophaga > Hydrogenophaga sp. PML113. The sequence continues at coordinate 49,035 of NZ_MIYM01000003.1, forward strand.
GCGCGCCAGCTGCGGCTGCGCAACCTGGGCGGCATCGTCATCGTCGACTTCATCGACATGACGCGCGACGACCACCGCGAGGCGGTGCTGGCCGAGTTCCGCAAGCAGCTCGCGCGCGACCGGGTCAAGACCATGACCGGCGGCTTTTCGCAGCTGGGCCTGGTGGAGATGACGCGCAAGCGCACGCGCGAATCGCTGGCCCACATGCTCAGCGAGCCCTGCGAGGCCTGTGGCGGTAAGGGTGCGGTGAAGACGCCGCGCAGCGTGTGCTACGACATCCTGCGCGAGATCCTGCGCGAGGCGCGCGCCTTCAACCCGCGCGAGTTCCGCGTGGTGGCCTCGCCCAAGGTGGTGGAGCTGTTCCTCGACGAGGAACGCGCGCACCTGGCGGGCCTGTCGGAGTTCATCGGCAAGCCGATCTCCCTGCAGAGCGAGAGCTCGATGACGCAAGAGCAGTACGACATCGTGCTGATGTGAGCCCTCAGCCGCCCGCCGCCGGCCAGTAGTGGCTGTCCGGCAGCGCGCGCGCCCCGAAGATGGCCTGCCCGACGCGCACCACGGTGGCGCCTTCTTCGATCGCGATCTCGAAATCGCCGGACATGCCCATGGACAGCTCCTCCAGGCCGATGCCGGCGGGCGCGTCCTGGCGCAGCCGCTCGCGCAGTTCGCGCAGCAAGACGAAGCAGCGCCGCACGCGCTGCGCCTCGGACGACAACAGCGCCAGCGTCATCAGGCCGCGCACGCGCAGCGCCGCGAAGGCCGGCAGGGCCCGCAGGAAGGCCGGCACCTCATCGGGCGCCAGGCCGTACTTGCTGGCCTCGCCCGAGGTGTTGACCTGAACGAACACGTCCAGCGAACGGCCTTCCAGTTGCAGGCGGCGGTCCAGCGCCTCGGCCACGCGCAGGCTGTCCAGGGCCTGGAACTCGCTGGCGAAGCGCGCCACCAGCTTGGCCTTGTTGGTCTGCAGGTGGCCGATGACGGACCAGCGCAGACCGGCCAGGTCCGGCGTGGCCTCCCACTTGCCCAGGGCCTCCTGCACCTTGTTCTCGCCCAGCAGGCGGCAGCCCGCCGCGTGGGCCAGGCGCACGCGTTCCACGGGCTGGGTCTTGCTGACGGGCAGCAGGCGCACCTCGGCGGGGTCTCGCCCCACGCGCCGGCAGGCCGCGGCGATGCGCGCCTGCACCTCGTCGAGGTGGCGGCGCAGGTCCGCCACCGTCAGGGCCTGGGGGTAGCGGCCGTGCCGGTCGTGCCGGGTGGGGGTGTCGGGCGTTGGCATCGCCATCAGGGTCTCGCTCCCTTGTCCGCCAGTGCCGTCGTGCGCGCCAGCCGCCCCGGCCAGTGGCCGTGCAGCGCCGCGTGCGCGGCCAGCCCGATCAGCAGCCCCCAGAAGGCGCCGCCGATGCCGAACAGGCTGATGTTGGCGGCCGCCGCCAGGAAGGTGATCAGCGAGGCCTCGCGCGTGCGGGCGTCGGCCAGGGCGCCGGACAGGCTGGCGCCGATGGTGCCCAGCAGCGCCAGGCCCGCCAGGGTGGTGATGAAGGTGGCCGGCAAGGCCATGAAGGCAGCGGCCAGCGTCACCCCGAACACGCCCACCAGCACGTAGAACAGGCCCGCGGCGATGCCGGCGATCCAGCGCTTGGACGGGTCCTCGTGCGCCTCGCGGCCGGTGCAGATGGCCGCCGTGATCGCCGCGAGGTTGAAGGCGTGCGAGCCGAAGGGCGCCATCAGGAGCGAGCCCAGCCCGGTGACGCCCACGATGGGATCGGCGCGGCTCTTGAAGCCGTCGTTGCGCAGCACCAGCATGCCCGGCATGTACTGGCCGGTGAGCGTGATCAGGAACAGCGGCAGCGCCACGCTGAGCAGGGCGTTGAGCGTGAACTCGGGCGGCGTGAACACCGGCGCGGCGAAGCGCAGCGCCAACCCCGAGAGATCGACGCGGTTCTGCGCCAGCAGGAAAGCCAGCCCCAAGGCCAGGATGCCGACCACGGCGTAGCGCGCCGTGACCCGCTTGAGCAGCACGTAGGCCACGATCAGCAGGCCGGCCAGCGTGGGGTCCACGCTCAGACCGCCCAGGGCCTTGATGCCGAAGGGCAACAGGATGCCGGCGAGCAGGCCGGCGGCCACCCCGGGTGGGATCAGGCGGATGAGCCGCTCGAACCCGCCCGACAGGCCCAGCACCACGAAGGCGGCGGCCGACACCAGATAGGCCGCGATGGCCTGCGGGTAGGGCGTGGTGGCCAGGGCCGTCACCAGGAAGGCCGCGGCCGGCGTGGACCAGGCGGTGATGATGGGCTCGCGCGAGCGCCAGCTCAGCAGCAGGCCGGTCACGCCCACGCCGATGGACACCGACCAGACCCAGGAGGCGGTCTGCGCCGCGCTCAGGCCCGCCACCTGGGCGGCCTGGAACACGAGGATGAAGGTGCCGCCGTAGTTGACGAGGACCGAGACCAGCCCGGCGACGACGGGGTGGGGCAAGTCGCTCCAGCGAAGGGGCGTGGGGGAGGGGGTGGGAGGCATGGGGGTGTTGTAGGGTGAAAATGGTTGGACATCTCCTGCCATTTTTCTGACGTTACCCAGACCAATTGTTCAAACACGCCCTGCTCGAATCGGTCAAGGCCGGCGTCGCCGATCCGGCACGGGCCACCTTGCCCCTGCACGCGCGCGTGCAGCGCGCCGTGCGCCAGCTCATCCTCGACGGCGCGCTGGAGGCCGGCCGGCCTTTGCCGGCCTCGCGCGCGCTGGCCCGGTCGCTGGGTGTGTCGCGCGACACGGTGGAAGCCGCGTACGGCCAGCTGCACGCGGAGGGTTTCATCGAGCGACGCGTGGGCCGCGGCAGCGCCGTGTCGGCACGGGCCCGGGGCCTGGGGGCGCGCGCGCCGGCGGGGCGCCCACCCGCCCACCCGGGGGAGGCGCGCCTGAGCCGGCGCGGCGCCGCCCTGTTCCAGGGCGGCGGCGTGCGGGACTTTGTCGCGCCGCGCGCCTTCGCGCCCGGCGTGCCGGAGGTCCGGGCCTTTCCGCTGGCCACCTGGGAGCGACTGGAGCGCCAGGTGCTGAAGGCGCACGGCGCGGCGGCCCTGCTGCACAGCCCGCCGCAGGGCATGGAGGCGCTGCGCCGGGCCATCGCGGCCTACGTGAACCTGGAGCGCGGCGCGCGCGCCACGCCCGAGCGCGTGCTGGTGCTGACCAGCTCCCAGCAGGCGCTGAGCCTGTGCGCCACCGTGCTGCTGGACGCCGGCGAGCGCATCCTCGTCGAGGACCCCATGTACCACGGTGCGCGCAAGGCCTTCGAGGCCGCCGGCCTGGCGTGCGTGCCGGTGCCGCTGGACGCCGAGGGCATGCGGGTGGACCAGCTGCACCAGGCGGCACCGCAGGCGCGGGCGGTGTTCCTGACGCCGTCCCACCAGTTCCCGAGCGGGGCCACGCTGTCGCTGGACCGGCGGCTGGCCGCCATCGAATGGGCGCGCCAGCAGCAGGCCTGGATCATCGAGGACGACTACGACAGCGAATTCCACTACGCCGGCCGGCCCACGGCCTGCGTGCAGGGGCTCGATCCGCACGAGCGCACCGTCTACATCGGCACCTTCACCAAGTCGCTGTTCCCGGGCCTGCGCATCGGCTACATGGTGCTGCCGCCGCCGCTGGTGGCCCCCATGACGGTGGCGCGCACGCTGCTGGACGGGCACAGCGCGCCGATCCCGCAGCTCACGCTGGCCCGCTTCATCGAAGGCGGCCACTTCGGCGCGCACGTGCGCACCATGCGCGCCGTCTACGCCGAGCGGCGCGACGCGCTGGCGCGCCTGGTGCGCCAGCACCTGGCCGGCCTGGTGGAGCCCCGGGTGCCGGACGGCGGCCTGCAGATGCCCTGCGTGCTGGTCTGCGGCGTCCCCGAGCGCGAGGCCGTGGACGCGGCCCGCCGCGCGGGCATCGACCTGCTCGGGCTGACGGCCTTGCACGCCTCGCCCGGCGGGCACGAGGCGGGCTTCCTCATGGGCTTCGCGGCCCACGCGCCGAACGAGCTGGAGGCCGCCGTGCGGCAACTCGCGAAGGTGCTGCGCGCGCTGGCGCGCTGAGGGCAGGGGCGATCGATCGCGCCCGGCGCGGGCCTCAGGCCGCGCGGGCGGGGGCGTGCTCCCGCACCGGGCCCACGCGCGCCTCGATGGCCTGCTGCAGCTCGCGCCGCAGGCCGAGCAGGAAGCCGGCTTCCGCCACCACGAACAGCGGGCCGATGACCAGGCCCACCAGATCGTCCACGAAGGCGGGCTTGCGCCCCTCGTAGTAGTGGCCGACGAACTGGATCACCCAGCCCACGACGAACAGGCCCACGCCCACCGAGAGCCACACGGCCGTGGTCTGCGCCGCCACCGCCTGCGCGAACCACAGCGACAGGGCCATCAGCGCCGCCATCACCGCGCCCAGGCGCAGGTCCAGCTTGAGGTAGTACAGCACCGTGAGCAGCGTGACCAGCGTGGCGGGCGACAGCGCCACCGCGCCCCACTGCGCCAGCACCGGCCGCGCCAGCAGCACGGCCACGGCCAGCACGATCATGGGGATGCCGACGAAATGGGTGAGGATGTTGCGGCGGTCGCGGTGGTAGGCCGCGTACTGCGTGAGCTGTTCGCTGAGGTTGCGCATGGCGGGTCTCCGGCCGGGGCGGGCGTGTTGTCCCGCGCTTGTACACCCACGCGCCGCGGCGCTCAATCCGGGGTGACCTGGGGTGGGCTGGCCGGGGCGTCCGCGCCCGCCGTGCCCAGTCCTTGCGCGTGCAGCCGCGCGTACACGCCGTCGGCCGCCAGCAGATCGGCGTGCCGCCCCTGTTCCACGATGCGGCCCTCGGCCAGCACGATCACGCGGTCCGCGTGCTCGATGGTGGACAGCCGGTGCGCGATGACCAGGGTGGTGCGGCCTTTCATCAGGCGCGACAGCGCGTCCTGCACCAGGCGCTCGGACTCGTTGTCCAGCGCCGACGTCGCCTCGTCCAGGATCAGCACCGGCGAGTCCTTGTAGATGGCGCGCGCGATGGCCAGGCGCTGGCGCTGGCCGCCCGAGAGCTCGGTGGCGTTGTGGCCCACGTTGGTGTGCATGCCCTGCGGCAGGCGCTCCAGCAGCTCGCCCAGGTTGGCCGAGAGCAGGGCGGCGTGCACGCGGGCTTCGTCGAGTTCGCCGTCGACCGCGCCCAGGGCCACGTTGGCGGCCAGGCTGTCGTTGAGCATTACCACGTCCTGACTCACCAGCGCGAACTGGCGGCGCAGGCTGGCCAGGTCCCAGTCGGGCAGGGGCACGCCGTCCAGCGTGACCACCCCGCGCTCGACCTCCACGAAGCGCGGCAGCAGGTTGATGAGCGTGGTCTTGCCCGAGCCCGAGGGGCCGACGAAGGCCACCACTTCGCCGGGGCGGATGTCCAGTTCGATGCCGCGCAGCGCCAGGCCGGCCTCGGCCGCGTCGGCGCCGTCGGCCTTGGGCGGGTAGCGCACCCACACGCCGCGCAGCGCGATGGCGCCTTGCACGCGTTCGGCCACGTGCGTGCCGCCGGTCTGTTCGGGCGTCTGCTCGATGAGCTCGATGCCGCGCTCCAGCGCCGCCAGGCCGCGCGTGATGGGCGAGGCGATCTCGGCCAGGTGCCGGATCGGGGCGATCAGCATCAGCATGGCGGTGACGAAGGCCACGAAGTTGCCCACCGTGACGCCCGTGGTGCTGCTCTGCCACAGCGCCACCGCGATCACCGCCGACAGCGCGGCCGAGGCCAGCAGCTGGGTGAAGGGCGTCATGGCGGCCATGGCGATGGTGCTCTTGAGCGCCAGGCGGCGCAGCGCCACGCTCAGCTGGTCGAAGCGCTCGGCCTGGCGGCGCTGCGCGCCGTGCAGGCGCACCACGCGGTGGGCCAGGGCGTTTTCCTCCACCACGTAGGCCAGCTCGTCGGTGGCCTGCTGGCTGGCGCGCGTGAGGCGGTACAGGCGCTTGGAGAGCACTCGCATGATCCAGGCCAGGCCCGGGAACACCGCGATCACGATCAGCGTGAGCTTCCAGTTCAGGTAGAGCAGGTAGCCCATCAGCGCCACCAGCGTGAGGCTGTCGCGGGTGAGGGTGAGCAGGGACGACACCAGCATCTGCGAGCCGGTCTGCACCTCATAGACCAGGGTGTTGGACAGCTTGCTCGCACTCTGGCGCGAGAACAGCGCCAGCTGGGCCGCGTTGAGCTTGGCGAACATGGCGCGGCGCAGGTTGAGCATGCCCACGTTGGCCGTGTACGACAGGGCGTACTGCGCCACGAAGGAGGCGATGCCGCGCACGCCGAACAGGCCCATGAAGGCCAGCGGCACCATCCACAGCGGAATGCGGCCATCGTTGAAGCCCTCGTCGAGCAGGGTCTTGAGCAGGGCGGGGATCAGGGGCTCGGTCAGCGCCCCGATCACGGTGGCCAGCGCGGCGAAGAAGATGCCGGTCTTCGCGTCCCGGAAGTAGGGCCAGACGCGCAGCAGCCGCTGGCGCAGCGGGCCGGAGGGGAGGGCGGCGGACGGGTCGGAGGGGTTCAAATCGGGGCGGATGGAGGGGAACCAATGGGCGCGATCGCGGTCCAGCAGGCCGCGAGGGCACACATCTTGTCACGGCTTGCCTGCGGGTGTCCGGTATTATCGGCCGCTACTTACAAGGGCACCGGGCCTCGCGTCCCGCACTGCCCGACAATCCCAACACCATGCACCAACCGCCCCGACTCCATCCCTCCACCGGGATGCCGCGCCGGCATGCCCTGGGCCTTATCTCCGCTTCCACCCTGCTGGGCTGGCCCGCCTCGGGCGCGCTGGCGCAGTTCCGGGTCGAGGTCACCGGCGTCGGCCTCACCCGCTTCCCCTTCTCGGCCGTGAACTTCCGCGGCAACGACGCCGCGAGCGAGAACATCGCCGCCATCGTGCGCGCCGACCTGGAGCGCTCCGGCCAGTTCGTGGCCGTGCCGCCGCTGTCGGGCGCGCTCGACGAAACCTCGCGCCCTGACCTGGCCCCCTGGCGCGAGCGCGGCGCCGACTCCCTGCTCACCGGCAGCGTCACCCGCCTGGCCGACGGCCGCTTCGACGTGCGTTTCCGCCTCTGGGACGTGGTGCGCGCCCAGGATCTGGGTGGCATGAGCCACCCCAGCACGCCGAACAACCTGCGCCTGGCCGCCCACAAGATCGCCGACTACGTCTACGAGAAGATCACCGGCGAGAAAGGCGTGTTCTCCACCCGCATCGCCTACGTCACCAAGGCGGGCAGCACGCACCGCCTGTGGGTGGCCGACGCCGACGGCGAGAACGCCCAGGCCGCCTTCACCAGCAACGAGCCCATCATCTCCCCGAGCTGGGCGCCCAACGGCGCGCAGCTGGCCTATGTTTCGTTCGAGAAGCGCAAGGCTGAGATCGTCTCGCACGAGGTCGCCACCGGGCGCCGGCGCGTGCTCGCGAGCTTTCGCGGCTCCAACAGCGCGCCGGCCTGGTCGCCCGACGGCAAGACCGTGGTGGCCGCGCTCACGCTCTCCGGCAACGCCCAGCTCTACGCGATCGACGCCAACGGCGGCGAGCCGCGCCGCCTCACGCAAAGCGGCAGCGGCAGCATCGACACCGAACCCGTGTTCAGCGCCGACGGCAAGCAGATCTACTTCGTGAGCGACCGCGGCGGCTCGCCGCAGATTTACCGCATGCCCGCTCAGGGCGGCAGCGCCCAGCGCGTCACCTTCACCGGCAACTACAACATCTCGCCCGCGCTCAGCCCCGACGGCCGCTGGCTTGCGTTCATCTCGCGCATCAACGGCGCCTTCCGCCTGCACGTGATGGAGCTGTCCAGCGGCACCGTCACCGCCCTCACCGACACCAGCGGCGACGAGAGCCCCAGCTTCGCGCCCAACAGCCGCATGATCATCTACGCCACCCGCGACAAGGGGGGCGACGCGCTCATGACCACCACCGTGGATGGCCGCATCAAGACCCGCCTGGCCGGCGCGCAGGGCGACATCCGGGAACCCGAATGGGGACCCTTCCTTCGTTGAACCCGCGCCGATCGATCCTCCCGTCCCGATTGTTTCCTCATCAACAACGCACCTCAGGAACCGCCATGTCCCGTACCACCCCCTTCCGACGCCTCAGCGGCCTGCTCGCCGCGCTGATCGCCGCCGCCGTGCTCGCGGCCTGCGGTTCGAACGTCCGCCTGGACGAGCCCCCGGTCGAAGACCGCTCGGGCACGGCCGCGGGCGGCGCGGCTGGCGCGGGCGGGCAGGGCAGCGGCGTCGACCCGCGCGGCGTGGCCGGCGTGCAGGTGCCGTCCAGCACCAGCGCCCAGCCCGCGCAAATGCAGCGCATCATCTACTTCGACTACGACAGCTTCGAGGTCAAGCCCGACGCCACCGCCCTGCTCGAGGCCAACGCGCGCTACCTCAATGCCAACCGCAGTGTGCGCGTGCAGCTGGAAGGCCACACCGACGAGCGCGGCGGCCGCGAATACAACCTGGCCCTGGGCCAGAAGCGCGCCGAGGCCGTGCGCCGCGCGCTCTCGTTGCTGGGCGTGCAGGACAGCCAGATGGAAGCCGTGAGCTTCGGTGAAGAGAAGCCCGCGCAGACCGGCAGCGACGAAACCGCCTGGTCCAAGAACCGCCGCGTCGAGCTCACCTACCGTTGAGCCAGGGAATGAGCATCGCGCGCTGGAAACCCACGCTGGCCACGGGTGCCCTGCTGCTGGGCGGCCTGTGGGCGCCGTCCGCGCACGCCCTGTTCGGTGACGACGAGGCGCGCCAGGCCATCATCGAGCTGCGCCGCCAGGTTGACGCCAACCGCCAGGCCACCGATGCCGCCGCCGCGCAGCAGCGCGAGGGCGACGCGACCATCAAGCGCAGCATGCTCGAACTGGCCAACCAGATCGAGCAGCTGCGCGGCGAGATCGCCCGCCTGCGCGGGCAGAACGAGCAGCTCGCGCGCGAGGTGTCCGAGTTGCAGCGTGCGCAGAAGGACGTGCAGGCCGGCATCGACGAGCGCCTGCGCCAGGTCGAGCCGGTGAAGGTCGAGCTCGATGGCCGCAGCTTCACGGCACAACCGGCCGAGAAGGCCGAGTTCGACGCCGCCATGGCCACCCTGCGCAAGTCCGACTTCACGGGCGCCACGGTCGCCTACACCGCCTTCCTGCGGCGTTACCCCACCAGCGGCTACACCCCGGTGGCGCTGTACTGGCTGGGCAACGCACAGTACGCCGCGCGTGCCTACAAGGACGCGGTGGAGTCGCACCAGCGTCTGGTGCGCGAATTCCCCGACCACCCGCGCACGCCCGAGGCCATGCTGGCCCTGGCCAACAGCCAGGTCGAGCTCAAGGACACCAAAGGCGCGCGCAGAACGCTGGAAGACCTGGTGAAGCAGCATCCGCAGAGCGAGGCCGCCGGCGCGGCCAAGGAACGCCTGGCCCGACTGAAGTGAGGGACCATGGGGCCGCCCCTACAATCGCGGCCCTATGGACGAACTCGCCACCCTGCAATCCCTGAACCAGACCGTGCTGTGGGCCGCCTTCGGCGTGGCCGCGGTGTTCGGTTTCATCGCCCAGCGCACCCATTTCTGCACCATGGGCGCGATCAGCGACATCGTGAACATGGGCGACTGGACCCGCATGCGCATGTGGGTCATGGCCGTGGGCGTGGCGGCCATCGGCTTTTACGGCATGGGCTGGCTGGGCTGGATCGACACCAGCCAGTCGCTCTACACCGGCAGCCGCTTCCTCTGGCTCTCGGCCCTGGTGGGGGGCTCCCTGTTCGGCTTTGGCATGGTGCTGGCCTCGGGCTGCGGCAGCAAGACGCTGGTGCGCATCGGCGCCGGCAGCCTGAAGTCGCTGGTGGTGTTCTTCGTCATGGGACTGGCCGCGTTCATGACGCTGCGCGGCATCTTCGGCGTGGTGCGCGTCAACACCGTCGACCGCGTGAGCCTTGAGCTGCCGTCGGGCTCGGCGCTGCCCACCTGGGTGGCCAAGGCCCTGGGCATGGAGCCGGGCCTGGTGGGCCTGCTGTGCGCGCTGGTGATCGGCGTCGTGCTGATCGCCTGGTGCCTGCGCAGCGCGGATTTCCGCACCGGCAACAACCTGCTCGCGGGGATCGGCATCGGTCTCACCATCGTGGGCATGTGGTGGGTGAGCGGCCACCTGGGCTTCCTGCCGGAGCACCCGGAAACGTTGGAGCCTGTCTACACGGGCAGCAACAGCGGCCGCATGGAGGCCTTGACCTTCACCGCGCCGATGGCCTACGTGCTCGACTGGTTCATCTTCTTCAGCGACAAGAGCAAGGTGCTGACCTTCGGTGTCGTCACCGTGTTCGGCGTGGTTGCGGGTTCTTTTCTCTGTGCGCTCATCGAGCGCAGCTTCCGCTGGGAAGGCTTCCGCGACACGCGCGACACCGCGCTGCACCTCGTGGGCGCGGCGCTCATGGGTGTGGGGGGGGTCACGGCCCTGGGGTGCACCGTGGGCCAAGGGCTTTCCGGCCTGTCCACGCTCAGCCTCTTGAGTGCCATCGCGGTCGCGGGCATCGTGGGTGGCGCGGTGCTGGGCTTCAAATTCCAGATGTGGTTGCTGGAGCGCGCGGGGTGAATCCGCTGGACGCCGAGCGCTTCGAGCGCCGCTTCGGCGGGCTGCGGCGGCTCTACGGCGTGCAAGGCGCGCAGCGAATCTTCGACGCGCATTGCGTGGTGGCGGGCCTGGGGGGCGTGGGCTCCTGGGCGGCCGAGGCGCTGGCGCGCAGCGGCGTGCGCCGTCTCACATTGATCGACCTCGACCACGTCGCCGAATCCAACATCAACCGCCAGGTGCATGCGTTGGACGCCACGCTGGGCCAGGCCAAGATCGAGGCCCTGCGGGACCGCATCCTGGGCTTTCATCCCGGCATCGAACTGGACCTGGTGGACGACTTCGTGACGCCCGAGAACTGGCCTGGCCTGCTGCAAGGCCAGCGACCCGACGGCCTCATCGACGCCTGCGACCAGGTGCGCGCCAAGACAGCGATGGCTGCCTGGGCCCGCGCCGAGCGGGTGCCATTCGTGGCGGTGGGCGCGGCCGGCGGCAAGCGCCGCGCGGAGGCGGTGCAGCTGGCGGACCTGGCCGAGGTCACGCACGACCCCTTGCTGGCACAACTGCGCTACCGCCTGCGCAAGCACCACGGCGGCGCGCGCCAGGGTCGCATGGACACGGTCTGCGTGTTCAGCCGCGAAGCGGTGGCGCCGCCGGACCCGTCGTGTGGGCTCGATGGTGGCGATGGTTCGCTGAACTGCCACGGCTTCGGCTCGGTGGTCACGGTCACCGCGACCTTCGGCCTGTGCGCCGCGGGCTGGCTGCTCGACACCCTGGCGAACGCATCGCAAGAAAAAAGCGATCGGCCTTCAGAGAGCCATCGAAACCACGCTATAATCTGAGGCTTCGCAGCAAGCGATACGCAAGTTGTGAAGCGTGTGGGACGTTAGCTCAGTTGGTAGAGCAGCGGACTTTTAATCCGTTGGTCGGCAGTTCGAGCCTGCCACGTCCTACCACCAACAGGAAGGCCCTGGTCGTGAGACCAGGGCCTTTTTCTTTGTGCCGCGGCGATGGCCCGCTGCGGCGCCGCGAGGGCCGCGGCGCCAGGGCCTCACTTCTTGAACATGCCCCAGATCACCAGGATCACGATCGCGCCGACCACGGAGGCGATGAAGCCCGCCGCCTGGCCCGGGGCGTACCAGCCCATGGCGGCGCCGAGGTAGCTCGCCAGGAAGGAGCCGGCGATGCCGAGCACGGCCGTCATGATCCAGCCCATGCTGTCGTTGCCGGGCTTGAGCATGCGGGCCACGAAGCCGGCGACGAGACCGATGAGGATGGTGCCGAGAATGGACATCATGGTGTGAGCCTCCTGTGGGATGTTGAACGGACCGCCTCTCGACGGCCCGGACCCACTGTAGCGCGCTTAGGGCACGCGCGGCTCAGGCCTGCTGCGCTTGCTCGATGGCTTCGCTGAGCTCCAGCCAGCGCGCTTCGACGGTCCCGTTCTCGGCCTCCACCACCTTCAGGCGCTTGCCCAGTTCGGCCAGCTTCGCCGGTTCGGGCGCGGCAAGCAGCTCGGCCTCCAGGCGCTCGCGCTCCTGGGCCAACGCGGCCATGCGCTGTTCCACCTGGGCCAGTTCCTTCTTGATCGGACGCAGGCGCTCGGTGAGGGCTTTCTGCCGCTGCGCGTCCGCGCGGCGGTCCTCCGCCGGCGCGGCCACGGGGGCCGGGGCGGGGGCCTCGGCGCGCGCGGCGGCGCGTTGCGCCTCGCGCGCCTGCCGGGCCATCTCGATGAGGTGGCGCTGGTAGTCGTCGAGGTCGCCGTCGAAAGGCGACAGGGCGCCGCGCGAGACCAGCCAGAACTCGTCGCACACGGCGCGCAGCAGGGCCCGGTCGTGGCTCACCAGCATCACCGTGCCCTCGAACTCGTTGAGCGCGATGGACAGGGCCTCGCGCGTGGCCAGGTCGAGGTGGTTGGTGGGTTCGTCGAGCAGCAGCAGGTTGGGGCGCTGCCAGACGATCATGCACAGCACCAGGCGCGCCTTCTCGCCGCCGCTCATGCTGCCCACGGCCTGGAAGACCTGATCGCCGGTGAACTGGAACATGCCGAGGAAGTTGCGCAGGTCCTGCTCGCGCGTGGGCTGGCCGCTCAGGCGGCCTTGCGCGCTGCACTCCTTCACCAACCGCACCATGTGCTCCAGCGGGTTGTCGCGCGGGCTCAGCACGTCGAGTTCCTGCTGCGCGAAGTAGCCGATGTTCAGGCCCTTGCCTTCGGTCACCGTGCCCGCGAGGGGGGCGAGCGTGCGCGCGATGGTCTTGACCACCGTGGACTTGCCCTGGCCGTTGGCGCCCAGGATGCCGATGCGCTGGCCGGCCATCACCGAGCGTTGGATGCCGCGCACGATGGTGATCGGCTCGCCGCCATCGCCGGGGTAGCCCACGTCCACGCCGTCCAGCACCAGCATGGGGTTGGGCAGGCTGGCCGGCTCGCTGAACTCGAAGCTGAACTCGGCGTCGGCCAGCACAGGGGCGATGCGCTCCATGCGCTCAAGCGCCTTCACGCGGCTCTGGGCCTGCTTGGCCTTGCTGGCCTTGGCCTTGAAGCGGTCGATGAATTTCTGCAGGTGCGCGATCTTGTCCTGCTGGCGCGAGAACGCGGCCTGCTGCAGGGCCATCTGCTCGGCGCGCATGTCCTCGAAGCGGCTGTAGTTGCCGCCGTAGCGTTTGAGCTGGGCGTGCTCGATGTGCACGGTCACGTTGGTCACCGCGTCGAGGAACTCACGGTCGTGGCTGATGACGAGCAGCGTGCCGGGGTAACGCGCCAGCCAGGCCTCCAGCCAGACCAGGGCGTCCAGGTCCAGGTGGTTGGTGGGTTCGTCGAGCAGCAGCAGCTCGCTCGGGCACATGAGCGCGCGCGCCAGTTGCAGGCGCATGCGCCAGCCGCCAGAGAAGCTGTTGACCGGGCGATCGAGCTGGTTGGTCTGGAAGCCCAGGCCGAGGATGAGCGCCTGCGCGCGCGCGGTGGCGTCGTGCGCGCCAGCGTCGTTGAGCGCCATGTAGGCATGGGCCATGCGCTCGCCGTCGCCGCTGGCCTCGGCCTCGGCCACCTCGCGCTCGGCCGCGAGCAGGGTGGTGTCGCCTTCGACCACGAAGCGGGTGGCGTCGAGTTCGGTCTCGGGCATGTCCTGCGCGACCTGGGCCAGGCGCCATTGCGCGGGCACGCTGAACTCGCCCTTGTCTTCGTGCAGGTTGCCGTCGAGCAGGCGGAACAGGCTGGACTTGCCGGCGCCGTTGCGGCCCACCAGGCCCACTTTTTCGCCGGGGTTGATGGTGAGCGAGGCGCGGTCGAGCAGCACCTTGGTGCCGCGGCGCAGCACCACATCGCGGACGACGATCATGCGGCCTCCAGTGCGTCGCGGGTGAGCAGCAGCACCTGGTCGTCGCCCGCGCTGGTGCTCAGCCAGACCGGGTTGAGCGCGGGGAAGGCGGCTTCGAAGTGCGCGCGCTCGTGGCCGATCTCCAGCACCAGCACGCCGCGCGGGCTCAGGCGCGCGGGCGCGTCGCGCAGCAGGGCGCGGACGAAGTCCATGCCGTCGGCGCCGCCGGCCAGCGCCAGCGCGGGTTCGGCCCGGAACTCGGGTGGCAGCTCGGCCATGCTGTGCGCGTTCACGTAGGGTGGGTTGCAGAGGATCAGGTCCCAGGGGCCGGGGCAGGCCGCGAGGCCGTCGCTTTCCACGAGCGCGATGCGGTCCGCCAGGCCGTGCCGGTCGACGTTGATGCGCGCGACCTGCAGCGCCTCGGTCGACAGGTCGGCGCCGGTCACGCGCACCTCGGGCCAGGCCAGGGCGGCCAGCACGGCCAGGCTGCCGTTGCCGGTGCACAGGTCCAGCACGCGCACGGTGTCGTCGCTCAGCCAGGGGTCGATGCCTCCGTCGGCGATGAGTTCGGCGATGAAGCTGCGCGGCACGATGGCGCGGCGGTCCACATAAAAGGGCACGCCCTGCAGCCAGGCCTCTTGCGTGAGGTAGGCGGCGGGCTCGCGCGTGGCGATGCGCCGCTCGATCAAGGCATCGACGGCGGCGGCCGCGTCGGCGTCCACGGTGTCGGCGGCGTGTGCGTCGAGGTCGGTGTCGAGCGGCAGGCCCAGGCGCCACAGCACGAGCCAGGCGGCCTCGTCGTGGGCATTGGTGGTGCCGTGGCCATAGGCCAGATTGGCGCTGGCCAGGCGGGCTTCGGCCCGGGCCATCAGTTCTTGCAGGTTCACGGTGGGTGTCAGGCGGTCTGCCGCGCCTGCGCGTGCAGGTGCTGCAGCGTGCGGCGGTAGATCGCGGTGAGGGGTTCGATGTCGGCGAGCTTCACGTGCTCGTTGACCTTGTGGATGGTGGCGTTGGGCGGGCCGAGCTCGATCACCTGCGGGCACACGGCCGCGATGAAGCGGCCGTCGCTGGTGCCGCCGGTGGTGGAGAGCTCGGTCTCGATGCCGGTTTCCTCGCGGATGGCGGCGCGCACGGCGTCGACCAGCGTGCCCGGGGTGGTGAGGAAGGGGCGCCCACCCAGGGTCCAGGCGAGGTCGTGCTCGCTGCCCGCGTGCAGGCCATGGCGCGCCAGGATGTCGACCACCTGCGCCTGCAGCGACTCGGGCGTGCGCTCGGTGCTGAAGCGGAAGTTGAAGTCGATCACCACCGTGCCGGGGATGACGTTGCTCGCGCCGGTGCCGCCATGGATGTTGCTGATCTGCCAGCTGGTGGGCGGGAAGAAGTCATTGCCGCGGTCCCATTCGGTGGCGGCCAGCTCGGCCAGCGCGGGGGCGGCCATGTGGATGGGGTTCTTCGCCAGGTGCGGGTAGGCGATGTGGCCCTGGATGCCTTTGACCGTGAGCTTGCCGCTGAGCGTGCCGCGCCGGCCGTTCTTGATCATGTCGCCGGTGCGCTCGACCGAGGTGGGCTCGCCCACGATGCACCAGTCCAGGCGCTCGCCACGCGCCTTCGCGGCGTTGCAGACCACCACCGTGCCGTCCAGCGCGGGGCCTTCCTCGTCGCTGGTGAGCAGGAAGGCGATGTCGATGGCGGGGTCGGGCTGCTCGGCGAGGAAGCGCTCGCAGGCCACGACCATGGCGGCGATCGAGGTCTTCATGTCGCTCGCGCCGCGGCCGTACAGCGCGCTGTCGCGGTGGCTGGGCACGAAGGGGTCGCTGGCCCAGGCCTCCAGCGGTCCGGTGGGCACCACGTCGGTGTGGCCAGCGAACACCAGCGTGGGCCGCTGGCCGCTGCCGCGTCGCGCCCAGAGGTTGCTGACACGGAAGTCGTCGGGGCCGCTGTCCAGGCGCTCGCACTGGAAGTCGATGGCGCGCAGGCGCGCCGCGATCAGATCGAGGCAGCCCGCGTCGCGCGGGGTGACGGAGGGCAGGGCGATGAGCGCCTCGGCGAGACGCAGGGTATCGGTCATCAGAATTTGACGTCGAGCGTGAACTCGGTGAACGACGGCGCGTCGCTGGCTTCTTCTTCGGCGGCCTCGTAGCCACTGGCGCGGCTGTGCTCGAAATCGTTCTGCAGGCGCCAGAGCAGGTTGTTGGGGGAATCGGCGTGGGCCAGGCCTTCCTCGCGCGTGACGAGGCCTTCGTGGATGAGGCGCGCCAGGTCCTGCTCGAAGGTCTGCGAGCCTTCGGCGAGCGATTTCTCCATCGCCTCGCGCACGCCCGAGAAGTCGGCCTTCTGGATCAGGTCGGCGATCAGCGCCGTGTTGAGCAGCACCTCCATGGCCGGCACGCGCGCGTTGCCCTGCTGGGTGCGCAGCAGGCGCTGCGAGACGATGGCGCGCAGCGCGGCGGCCAGGTCGCCCAGCATGGTGGGGCGCACCTCCACCGGGTAGAAGCTGAGGATGCGGTTGAGCGCGTGGTAGCTGTTGTTGGCGTGCAGCGTGGCCAGCACCAGGTGGCCCGACTGCGCGTAGGCGATGGCCGCCGACATGGTCTCGCGGTCGCGGATCTCGCCGATGAGGATGACGTCGGGCGCCTGGCGCAGCGCGTTTTTCAGCGCCACCTGCAGCGAGGCGGTATCTGGCCCGATCTCGCGCTGGTTCACCACCGACTTGCGGTTGCGGTAGGTGTACTCGATCGGGTCTTCCACCGTGAGAATGTGGCCGCTGACGCGCTCGTTGCGGTGGTCGATCATGGCGGCCAGCGTGGTGCTCTTGCCCGCGCCGGTGGCGCCCACCATCAGGATCAGGCCGCGCTTTTCCATGACCAGGTCGGCCAGCACCGGCGCGACGTTGAGCGTGTCCAGCGCGGGAATGTCGCCCGGCACATAGCGCACCACCACCGCGATGGAGCCGCGCTGGCGCATGGCGCTCACGCGGAAGTTGCCCAGCCCGTCGAGTGGCACGCCCATGTTGAGCTCACCGGTCTCCAGCAGCTCTTCCATGCGCGTGGCGGGAATGATCTCGGCCAGCAGGTTGCGCGGGGCCTCGGGCGGCAGCACCTGGCTGTTGATGGGGATGACCTGGCCGTTGATCTTGATCATCGCCGGCGCGTGCGCCGTGAGGTACACGTCGGAGGCGCGTTTCTCGGCCATCAGGCGCAGGATGCGCTCCATCGTTCCGCTGCTCATGACCATCCTTTCGTCATATGCCCGAGGGGGATCCCCGTCGCGGCACCCCGCGGAACCGGCTGTGCCGGGCCGCAGGGGTGGCCCCCTCGAGGGGGGCGCGCGAAGCGCGGCGGGGGTGTTTCATGTCAGTCGCGCAACAGGTCGTTCAGGCTGGTCTTGGCGCGGGTCTGCGCGTCCACCGTCTTGACGATGACCGCCGCGTAGGTGCTGTAGGCCTTGCCGTCGGCGGTCTGCTTGGGCAGGCCGCCGCTGATGACCACGCTGCCAGCGGGCACGCGGCCGTAGAGGATTTCGCCGGTGTCGCGCTTGAAGATGGGCGTGCTCTGGCCGATGTACACGCCCATGCCCAGCACCGAGTTCTCTTCGACGATGACGCCTTCCACGACTTCGGAGCGCGCGCCGATGAAGCAGTTGTCCTCGATGATGGTCGGGTTGGCCTGCAGGGGCTCGAGCACGCCGCCCAGGCCCACGCCGCCGGAGAGGTGCACGTTCTTGCCGACCTGGGCGCAGCTGCCCACGGTGGCCCAGGTGTCGACCATGGTGCCTTCGTCCACATAGGCGCCGATGTTCACGTAGCTGGGCATGAGGATCGCGCCCTTGGCGACGAAACTGCCGCGGCGGGCCACGGCCGGCGGCACCACGCGCACGCCGGTGGCCTTCATTTCGTCTTCGCTGAGGTGGGCGAACTTGGTCTGCACCTTGTCGAAGAAGCCCAGATCGCCGGCGCGCATGATCTCGTTGTCCTTCAGGCGGAAGGACAGCAGCACGGCTTTCTTGATCCACTGGTTCACCGTCCACTGGCCCACGCCCTGGCGCGTGGCCACGCGCAGGCGGCCCTTGTTGAGTTCGGCGATCACGTGCTCGACCGCATCGCTCACTTCCTTTGGCGCGGCCGACGGCGAGAGCGTGGCGCGGTTGTCCCAGGCGGTGTCGATGATGGCTTGCAGTTGTTGGCTCATGGAAGTGCTGCGTTGAGGTTCAGGGTTTCAGGGAAAGCGGGGGGCGGGGCGGCCGGTGGCGTCAGCCACCGCGGCAGAAGGCGACGATGCGTTGCGCGGCCTCGAGGCATTCGTCGACGCCGGCCACCAGGGCCAGGCGCACCCTGCCGGCGCCGGGGTTGGCGCCTTGCACGGTGCGCGCCAGGTAGCTGCCGGGCAGGGCGGTCACATTGTATTGAGCGAGCAGCTCGCGGGCGAAGGCCTCGTCGGCGCCCAGGCCCGGGGTGTGCGAGGCGAAGCGCTCGGGCACCCCGGCCCACAGGTAGAAGGACGCGTCCGGCAGGGCCACGTCCAGCACCTCGGCCAGCAGCGGGGTGACCTGGGCGAACTTCTCGCGGTACAGGCGGCGGTTCTCCACCACGTGCGCCTCGTCGTTCCAGGCGGCGATGCTGGCGGCCTGCACCACCGGGCTCATGGCGCCGCCGTGGTAGGTGCGGTAGAGCAGGAAGGGCTTGATGAGCGCGGCGTCGCCCGCCACGAAGCCGCTGCGCAGCCCCGGCACGTTGCTGCGCTTGGACAGGCTCGTGAACGCGATCAGGCGGCGGAAGTCGCTGCGGCCCAGCTGCGCGGCGGCCTGCAGGCCGCCCAGGGGCGCCTCGTCGCGGAAGTAGATCTCGCTGTAGCACTCGTCCGAGGCGATGACGAAGCCATGGCGGTCGCTCAGCTCGAACAGGCGGCGCCATTCGTCCAGCGGCATGACCGCGCCGGCCGGGTTGCCGGGCGAGCAGACGTAGATGAGCTGCGTGCGGGCCCAGACCTCATCGGGCACGCTGTCCCAGTCCACCGCGAAGTTGCGCTCGGCCACGCTGGGCACGTAGTGCGGCTGCGCGCCCGCGAGCAGGGTCGCGCCTTCGTAGATTTGGTAGAAGGGATTGGGGCAGAGCACCGTGGCGCCGGGCCGGGTGGGGTCGACCACCACCTGGGCGAAGGCGAACAGCGCCTCGCGCGAGCCGTTGACGGGCAGCAACTGCGTGGCCGAGTCCAGCGCCACGCCATAGCGGCGCCGCACCCAGCCGGCGCAGGCCTCGCGCAGCGCCGGGGTGCCGGCGGTGGCGGGGTAGTTGGACAGGCCCTCGTCCAGCGCGTCGGCCAGGGCGCGCTTGAGGAAGTCGGGGGCGGCGTGCTTGGGTTCGCCGATGCCCAGGCTGATGGGGCGGTGGGCGGGCGAGGGCGTGACGCCCGCGAAGAGCTGGCGCAGCCGCTCGAAGGGGTAGGGCTGCAGCCGCTGGAGCAGGGGGTTCATGGCCGGGGATTATCGGGGGTGCGGGGCATACCCCCGGCCGTCCCCGGCCCTCAGGCGCGCTGCGCGCGCAGGGTGCGTCCGCGCAGGTGCTGGTAGATCTGGTCCAGCGACAGCAGCACCGTGAGCATCACCGTGGTGGCGATCACCAGCAGCGGCAGGCGGAAGGCCGAGATGAAGCCCGCGCCCTGCGGGATCGCGGCGCGTTCGCCGGTGGTGCAGACGAACTCGGCGGCGGCCATGCCGGTGTAGTGCATGGCGCAGACGGCGATGCCCATCACCACCGAGGCCGCCAGGCGGCGCGCCAGGGTCTTGCTGTTGAAGGCCAACCAGAGCGCGGCGGTGGCGGCCACCACGGCGATCAGCATGGAGGCGGCCACCAGGGCCATGTCCCAGGTGATGAAGCCGTAGATCTTCAGGCCGAACATGCCCAGGTAGTGCATGACGACCACGCTCATGCCCAGCAGGAAACCGGCGCTCAGCAGGCGCGTGAAGCTCTCGGGCCGGCGCGCGGCAAAGGCCACCGAGCCGGCCGTGGCCAGGACCGCGGCCACGAGCGAGGTGATCGTTTCCAGCATGGAGTAGCTGCTGCCCACGTCCATCTGCAGGGCCAGCATGCCAATGAAGTGCATGGACCACACGCCCACGCCACCCAGGGCGATGCCGACGGTGAACACGCTGTTCCAGTCCAGCGCGCCGCGGCGGTTGCGCAGGCGGGTGGCGGCGCTCAGGGCCACGAAGGAGCCGATGACGGCGAAGGCGAACGACAGGGCGATGAGGCCGGGGTCCCAGGAGGTGTTGACGATGGTGTTCATGGGCGGGCGCGAAGTGATGACTTGGTTTTCAGAAAGGGCGCCGCCGATTCTGTTGGCATGCTTCCAGTGAAACAAGCTGTTACCCAGCCCCCAAGGCGGCGGGCGTTAAAACGTCCCGTTAAAAACCGCACCCCGCTGCCGTTCAGGGCCCCAATAGCCCCGCAGGTATCATCCCGCGACGGTCCGCCCGCCGGACCGCCGCCTCCCGCCAACGCCGCCTCACCCGGACCGCCGTGCGCCTCAATTCCATCAAGCTTTCCGGCTTCAAGTCCTTCGCCGAACCCACCAACTTCATGCTGCCCGGCCAACTCGTGGGCGTGGTGGGCCCCAACGGTTGCGGCAAGTCCAACATCATGGACGCGGTGCGCTGGGTGTTGGGCGAATCCAAGGCCTCCGAGCTGCGTGGCGAGTCCATGCAGGACGTGATCTTCAACGGCACCACCAGCCGCAAGCAGGCCAGCCGCGCCAGCGTGGAGCTGGTGTTCGACAACAGCGACCACCGCGCCGGCGGCCAATGGGGCCAGTTCACCGAGATCGCCGTCAAGCGCGTGCTGACGCGCGACGGCACCAGCAGCTACTACATCAACAACCAGCCCGTGCGCCGGCGCGACGTGCAGGACGTGTTCCTGGGCACCGGCCTGGGCCCGCGCGCCTACGCCATCATCGGCCAGGGCACCATCAGTCGCATCATCGAGAGCAAGCCCGAGGAGCTGCGCCTGTTCCTGGAGGAGGCCGCCGGCGTCTCCAAATACAAGGAGCGCCGCCGCGAGACCGCGCACCGCCTGGCCGATACGCGCGAGAACCTGACGCGGGTGGAAGACATCCTGCGCGAACTCAACGCCAACCTCGACAAGCTGGAGAAGCAGGCCGAGGTGGCGGCCCAGTACCACGCGCTGAACGCCAGCGCCACGCTCAAGCAGCACCAGCTGTGGTTCCTCAAGCGCGCCGATGCCGAGGCCGAGCAGGCCCGCGTGCAGAAGGACGCCGCCCAGGCCGCGACCGACCTGGAGTCGCGCACGGCCGACCTGCGACGGATCGAAAGCGAGCTGGAGACCATTCGCCAGGCCCACTACGCGGCGGGCGACCAGGTGAACCAGGCCCAGGGCAAGCTTTATGAGGCCAGTGCCGAGGTCGGCAAGCTGGAGGCCGAGATCCGTTTCGTGGTGGAAGGCCGCCAGCGCGTGGAGCAGCGCCTGGCGCAGCTGAAGGAGCAGATCGCCTCCTGGTCCACGCGCAGCCAGGACGCCGCCGTGGAGCTGGAGCAACTGGCCGAGAACATCGTCGGTGCCGAGGAGCAGTCCGTGGTGCTGGCCGCCCAGGGCGAGGAGCAGGCCGGCGCGCTGCCCGCGCTGGACGACGCGCTGCGCGCCGCGCAGGCCCGTTCCGCCGAGCAGCGCACGGCGGTCACCCAGGTGCAGCAGCAGATCCAGGTGCTGGCGGCCGAGCAGCGCAGCATCGAAGAACAGACGCGCGGCTTGAGCCAGCGCCGCGAGCGCCTGGCCGCCGACAAAAACGCCCTGGCCGCGCCCGACGAGGCGCGCGTCAGCGCGGCCCAGCAGGCCATGGCCACGGCCCAGGCCCTGGCCGAGGAAACCGACGCCCGCCTGCACGAGCTGCAGGACAGCGTGCCCCAGCTCGACGACGCGCGCCGCCAGGCGCAGGCGGCGGTGAACGCCGAGTCCGCGAAACAGGCCGACCTGAGCGCGCGCCTGGAGGCCCTGAAGGCCCTGCAAGAGAAGGTGCGCACCGACGGCAAGCTCAAGCCCTGGCTGAGCAAGCACGGGCTCGACGGCCTGCAGGGCCTGTGGAGCCGCATCCATGTGGAGGCCGGCTGGGAGAACGCCCTGGAGGCCGCCCTGCGCGAGCGCCTGGGCGCGCTGGAAGTGTCGCGCCTGGAGATGGTGCGCGCCTTTGCCAGCGACGCGCCGCCCACCCGCCTGGCCTTCTACCAGCCGCCGCCGGCCGGCGCCGCGAACGAGGGCAACGGCGCGCTCAAGCCCCTGGCCAGCTGGCTGCGCCTGAACGACGCCGCCCAGCAGGCCCTGCTGGGCGACTGGCTGCGCGGCTGCTACAGCGCCGCCACGCTGGACGAGGCCCTGGCCCAGCGCGGCCAGTTGCAGCCCGGCGAGACCCTTTATGTCGCCAGCGGCCACGCCGTCAGCGCCCACAGCGTGAGCTTCTACGCGCCCGACAACGAGCAGGCCGGCCTGCTGGCGCGCGCGCAGGAGATCGAGAACCTGGACAAGCAGCTCAAGGCCCAGGCACTGATCGCCGAGCAGGCGCGCTCGGCCCTGGTGCGCGCCGACGCCGCGTTCACCGACGCCTCGCAGCGCCTGGTGGTGGCGCGCCGCGAGGCCGCCGAGGCGCAGAGCCGCTCGCACGAGCTGCAGGTCGAGGCGATGCGCCTGACCCAGCAGGCCGAGCAGACGCGCGCGCGCAGCGAGCAGATCAACGCCGACCTCGCCGAGGTCGACGCCCAGCTCGAAGCCCTGCAGGAGCGCCGCGTGACCGCCGAGGCGCGCTTCGAGGAACTGGACATGCAGCTGGCCGACAGCCAGGAGCGCCACGCCCAGCTCGACGACGCCGTGATCGAGGCCGAGCGCAAGCTCAATCACGCGCGCGAGCAGCAGCGCGCGCTGGAGCGCCAGGCGCAGGAGGCCACCTTCTCGCTGCGCAGCCTGCAGGCGCGCCAGGCCGAGCTGCAGCGTTCCATCGACACCGCCGGCCAGCAGGAACAGTCGCTGGCCGACGAGCAGCGGCGCGCGCAGGACGAGCTCTCGCGCCTGACCGACGCCGCCGCGCAGGCCGGCCTGCAGTCCGCGCTGGCCGCCAAGACCGAGCGCGAACAGGCCCTGGCCGCGCTGCGCAGCCAGTACGACGACCTCACCATGAAGCTGCGCGCCAGCGACGAGCGCCGCCTGCAGCTCGAGCGCGAGCTGGAGCCGCTGCGCAGCCGCATCACCGATTTCCAGCTCAAGGAGCAGGCCGCGCGCCTGGGCGTGGAGCAGTACAGCCAGATGCTCGACGAGGCCGAGGCCGACCGCGCGGCCATCGCGCAGAGCATCACCGAAGGCAATGTGCGCCTGGCCGGCCTGCAGGGCGAGATCGACCGCCTGCACCGCGACATCCAGGCGCTGGGTGCGGTCAACCTCGCCGCGCTGGACGAACTCACCGCCGCGCGCGAGCGCAAGACCTTCCTGGACGCGCAGACCGCCGACCTCAACGAGGCCATCACCACGCTGGAAGACGCGATCAAGAAGATCGACAACGAAACGCGCGAGCTGCTCGGCTCCACCTTCGAGACCGTCAACCAGCACTTCGGCAAGATGTTTCCCGAGCTGTTCGGCGGCGGCAACGCCCGCCTGGTGATGACCGGCGAGGAGATCCTGGACGCCGGCGTGCAGGTGATGGCCCAGCCGCCCGGCAAGAAGAACCAGACCATCCACCTGCTGTCCGGCGGCGAGAAGGCGCTCACCGCCATTGCCCTGGTGTTCGCCATCTTCCAGCTCAACCCCGCGCCGTTCTGCCTGCTGGACGAGGTGGACGCGCCGCTGGACGACGCCAACACCGAGCGCTACGCCAAGCTGGTGAGCGCCATGGCCAAGGAAACGCAGTTCCTCTTCATCAGCCACAACAAGATCGCGATGGAGATGGCCCAGCAGCTCATCGGCGTGACCATGCAGGAGCAGGGCGTCTCGCGCATCGTGGCGGTGGACATGGAGTCGGCCGCCGGGATGATGGAAGCCACTTGAGGAGCCCCGCACCATGAGCAGCCTGCAGATCGGACTGGTCATCGTCGGCGGCCTGGTGCTGGCGGCGGTGGTGGCCTACAACGCCTGGATCACGCGCCAGAGCGCGCCGCGCACGGCGCGCGAGCGCCTGGCGCCGGGCGAGGCGCTCGAACCCGCGCTGGGGCCCCAGGGCGACCCGCTGGCCGAGCGGCGCGAGCCAGGTTTCGGTGACGTCGCGCCGGACGGCGAGGGCGATGCGGTGGTGGCCGAGGCGCCGCGCGAGGGCCTGGACGGCGAGGCCGCCAGCCCGGTCGGCGGCGACGAGGGGCCGATCGAGCCCACCCTGGCCCCGCTGCCCGAGCGCCGCCCCGGCCCCGCGCTGGACGCGCTGATCGACGTCATCGCGCCGCTGGCGCTGGAGCACGAGGTGTCGGGTGAGGCCGTGCTGGCGGCGCTGCCCGCCACGCGGCGCGTGGGCAGCAAGCCCTTCGCGGTGGAAGGCCTCAACGCGCAGAGCGGCGAGTGGGAGGTGGCGCGGCCGCACCAGCGCTACCGGGCGCTGCAGGCCGGCGTGCAACTGGCCAACCGCGCCGGCCCGCTCAACGACATCGAGTTCTCCGAGTTCGTGGTGAAGGCCCAGGCCTTCGCCGACGCCGTGGGCGCCAGCCCCGATTTCCCCGACATGCGGGCCGAGGTGGCGCGCGCGCGTGAACTCGACGCCTTCGCCAGCGGCCACGACGCCCAGCTCGGCTTCACCCTGCGCGCGCGCCGCGCGGCCTGGAGCCCGGGCTATGTCTCGCAGCACGCGGGGCGCCTTGGCTTCGTGGCGGGCACGCTGCCCGGCCGCATGGTGCTGCCGGCCAGCCAGCCGGGCCAGCCGCCGCTACTGGCCCTGGCCTACGACTCCCAGGCCGCCATGGCCGACGACCCCGAGCAGAGCGCGCTGCGCGAGATCACCCTCTCGCTGGAGGTGACGCACGTTGCGCGCGGCGAGTTGCCCTTCGCGCGCCTGCGCCAGGCCGCCCAGGCCCTCGTCGAGGCCATGGACGGCGTCGTCACCGACGACACCGGCGCGCCGCTGCCGGCCGAGGCCATGGACCAGATCGGCTCGGACCTGGAAGGCCTGTACGACGCGCTCGACGAACGCGACCTCGCCGCCGGCTCGCCGCAGGCGCGCCGCTTGTTCTCCTAGACCCCATGACCGCCGATATGTTTGCCGAGCCGACGCCCCCCGCGTCGGCCGCCGAGCGCGCCGCCGAGCTGCGCGCGCTGCTGCACCACCACGCCCACCTGTACTACACGCTGGACGCGCCGAAGATCCCCGACGCCGAGTACGACCGCCTGTTCCAGGAACTGCAGGCGATCGAGGCGCGGCACCCCGAACTGCTGACACCCGACTCGCCCACGCAGCGGGTGGGCGGCGCCGTGCTGAAGGAACTGGCGCCCGTGCGCCACGCGGTGCCCATGCTCAGCATCCGCACCGAGACCGACACCGAGGCCAGCGGCGCCGCCGCCTTCGACGCGCGCGTGCGCCGCGAGCTGGGCCTGGCCGAGTCCGACCCGCCGGTGGAGTACCTGGCCGAACTCAAGTTCGATGGCCTGGCCATGAGCCTGCGCTACGAGCGCGGCGTGCTGGTGCGCGCCGCCACGCGCGGCGACGGCGAGACCGGCGAGGACGTGACGCACAACGTGCGCACCATCAAGCAGATTCCCTTGAAGCTTCCCGACGGCGTGCCCGAGGTGCTCGAGGTGCGCGGCGAGGTCTACATGCGCCGCGACCAGTTCGAGGCCCTGAACGAGCGCCAGCGCGAGAAGATCGCCCAGGGCGCCAAGGGCGAAAAGACCTTCGTGAACCCGCGCAACGCCGCCGCCGGGGCCGTGCGCCAGCTCGACTCGCGCATCGCGCGCGAGCGGCCCCTGAGCTTCTTCGCCTACTCCTGGGGCGAGGTGCTCGGCGATCCGCACCCGCCCGCCAGCCAGTACGACTGGCTCATGCGCCTGAAGGCCTGGGGCTTCCCCGTGGCCGAGCAGACGGCCGTGTGCCGCGGCGCCGACGAGCTGGTGGCCTTCCACCGCCGCATCGGCGAGCGGCGCGACGCGCTGCCCTACGACATCGATGGCGTGGTCTACAAGGTCAACAGCCTGGAGACGCAGAAGCGCCTGGGCTTCGTCACCCGCGAGCCGCGCTGGGCCGTGGCGCACAAGTACCCGGCGCAGGAGCAGCTCACCACGGTGCACGCCATCGACGTGCAGGTGGGCCGCACCGGCAAGCTGACGCCCGTGGCCAAGCTCGCGCCGGTGTTCGTGGGCGGCGTCACCGTCACCAACGCCACCCTGCACAACGAGATGGAGGCGCGCCGCAAGGACGTGCGCGTGGGCGACACGGTCATCGTGCGCCGCGCGGGCGACGTCATTCCCGAGGTGGTCTCGGTGCTGGTGGACAAGCGCGTCGGCGACCCGCCGCCGTTCACCATGCCCAGCCACTGCCCGGTGTGCGGCAGCGCCGCCGTGCGCGAGGAAGGCGAGGCCGACCACCGCTGCACCGGCGGCCTGTTCTGCGCCGCCCAGCGCAAGCAGGCCATCCTGCACTATGCGCAGCGCCGCGCGGTCGACATCGAGGGCCTGGGCGACAAGCTGGTCGAGCAGCTGGTGGACAGCGGGCTCATCAAGACCCTGCCGGACCTGTACAAGCTCGGCCTCACCGCGCTCGCGGGCCTGGAGCGCATGGCCGACAAATCGGCGCAGAACGTGCTGGACGCCTTGAACAAGCGCCGCGAGACCACGCTGCCGCGCCTGCTCTTCGGCCTGGGCATCCGCCACGTGGGCGAGGCCACGGCCAAGGACCTCGCGCGCCACTTCGGCGGGCTGGACCGCATCATGGACGCCAGCGTGGACGAGCTGCTGCAGGTCAACGACGTGGGCCCGGTGGTGGCGCAGAGCATCCGCACCTTCTTCGAGCAGCCGCACAACCGCGAGGTGGTGGAACAGCTGCGCGCGGCCGGCGTGCACTGGCCCGAGAACGAGGGCGAGCACAACACCCCGCAGCCCCTGCTGGGCAAGACCTTCGTGCTCACGGGCAGTTTCCCCACGCTCAAGCGCGAGGACGCCAAGGCCCTGCTCGAGGCGGCCGGCGCCAAGGTGGCCGGCTCGGTGAGCAAGAAGACCGACTATGTGGTGGCCGGCGAGGAGGCCGGCAGCAAGCTGGACAAGGCCCGCGAGCTGGGCGTGGCGGTGATCGACGAGGCGGCGATGCTGGCACTGCTGGCCACGCCGGCACAGGACCCGCCTACGGCTTGAACCGGTAGTGGTC
This sequence comes from Hydrogenophaga sp. PML113, assembly GCF_001777155.1. Lineage (NCBI taxonomy): Bacteria > Pseudomonadati > Pseudomonadota > Betaproteobacteria > Burkholderiales > Comamonadaceae > Hydrogenophaga > Hydrogenophaga sp. PML113. The sequence continues at coordinate 76,228 of NZ_MIYM01000003.1, forward strand.
CCGGTTGAGCACCGCCGCGATGGCCGTGACCTCTTCGGGAAACAGCTGCAGGTTCAGCCGCGTGCTGCAGTTCTCCACCATGCCGCGCAACAGGCCGGCGTTGTTGATGCGGCCCTGGGGGCGGTAGATGGCGCTGCCGTCGCCACCCACCTGCTTCACATGGCATTGGGCGCATTGGTTGTCGGCCAGCAGCTTTTCGCCCAGCGCGAGGTCGGCGTCTTTGAAGATGGCGGCGCCCTGGGCATGGGCGAGCGCCGGCAGCGCGAGGACAAGGGCGGGTAGCAGGGGCTTCATGGCGTGGTTCCGTGGGGTCGATCGGCCGACCTTCGCCCATGGCGCGGCCCCCGTCAAGCTCACGGACCACCCCGGCCCATGGCGAAGGAGCGCTGGCCGGGGTGTTCGGCCCGCCGCCCGAGACGCCGCCACCGGCCCCCGGCGCCAGCAAGGCGGCGCTGAATGCGGTTCAATGGATGGGGGTTGTCTGCCGGAACCGAATGCGCCGCGTCAAGGCTTGCACTCGGCTGTAGCTGACCCCTGGTGCGCCGTCTGGCCCGATGCGCCGAGGCATTGCCCATTTCCACCCCTCCAACGGGCCCCGCGCCCAATGGCCCCGTTGCTTGTTCGTCATTGCCATGACCATTCATGCCATCCTGAAAATGGGCGATCCGCGCCTGCTGCGCCACGCCCAGCCCGTCACCGCCTTCGACACGCCCGAGCTGCACCGGCTGGTGGCCGACCTCAAGGACACCATGGCCGACGCCAACGGCGCGGGCCTGGCGGCGCCGCAGATCGGCGTGGACCTGCAGGTTGTCATCTTTGGCAGCGGCGCGCCCAACCCGCGCTACCCGGACGCGCCGGTGGTTCCGCGCACCACGCTGATCAATCCGGTCATCACGCCTTTGGGCGACGAAGAGGAAGAGGGCTGGGAAGGTTGCCTGTCGGTGCCCGGGCTGCGCGGCGTGGTGCCGCGCTGGCGGCGCATCCGCTACCAGGGCTTCGACGAATTCGGGCAGGCGATCGTGCGCGAGGCCGAGGGCTTTCATGCGCGCGTGGTGCAGCACGAGTGCGACCACCTCTGGGGCACGCTGTACCCCATGCGGGTGCGCGACTTCCGCCGCTTCGGCTTCACCGAGGTGCTGTTCCCGGGGCTGGACGCCAGTGACGACGACTGAGCGCGGCGCGGGCGCGCACAGGCGCCACCCGCCGCGCAAACGCTGTTACGCCATTGAAATGATTTGAAATGTTCAGGCCTGAGCTTCGACTAGAGTCTCGGCGCCAAGAACAACACTCAGGGGGGCATCCCCTTTCGCACCATGAAGCGACTGCTCGTGGCGCTGGCCGCTGGCGCCCTGCTGGGCGCGTGCAGCGTGGGCCGGCCACCGACCGAAGTACCCGTCGACCTGCCTGAGCGCTGGATGGCGCCGCCGCTGGCGCACCAGGGCAGTACCCAGGCGCTGGGCGACTGGTGGGCCCGTTTCGACGACCCGGTGCTCAGCGACTGGATCGCACGCGCCCAGCGCCACAGCCCCGACATCGCGTCCGCCCGGGCCCAGGTGTTCGCGGCGCGCGCCGCGCTGGCCGGCGCCGAGGCGCAGGGCCGCCCCCAGGCGAATGCGGTGGCCATCGCCAGCCGGGGCCGCACCGACGTGAACACGCCCCTGGGCACCACGTTGAGCGCGGGGGTGGAGGCCTCCTGGGCCGTGGGCCTGTGGGGCGAGGGCCAGGGGCGCGTGGACAGCGCGCAGGCCCAACAGGACGCCGCCGGCGCGCGCTGGCACGAGGCCCGCGTGTTGGTCGCCTCCGAGGTGGCGCAGCTCTATTTCGGCCAGCGCCTGTGCCGCGAACAACTGACCGTGGCCCTGAACGACCGCGATTCGCGCCGCGTCACGGCCGACAGCAACGAGGTGACCGAGCGCGCCGGCCTCACCGCGCCCGCCGTGGCGGCGCTGGCGCGCGCCAGTGCCGCCGAGGGCGTGGCGCGCTGGCGCAGCCAGGACGCCCTGTGCGAGCGCCAGGTCAAGTCCATCGCCGCCATCACCGCCCAGCCCGAAGCGGACGTGCGCGCCCAGCTCGGCGGCGCGCCCGACCTCAAGGCCTGGCTCGCCTCCGGCCGGGTCGAGCGGCTGCTGGGCGTGAACGCCGTGCCGGCCGAGGTGCTGCGCCAGCGTCCCGACGTGTACCGCGCCCAGCGCGAGCTGGTGGCCGCCAGCGAGGACGTGGGCGTGGCCCGCGCCGCGCTGCGCCCGGGCCTCACGCTGCAGGGCAGCGTGCTGCGCAACCACTTCTCGGGCGGCGGCCTGGACTTCGCCGCCAATTCCTGGTCCATCGGCCCCATCACCCTGAGCCTGCCCTTGTTGGGGCGCGGCGCCCTGCACGCCAGCGCGGACAGCGCCCAGGCGCGCTACGAGGCCGCCGCCATGGCCTACGCGCGCACGCTGCGCCAGGCCGTGGCCGAGGTGGAGCAGTCGCTGGTCACGCTCTCGGGCCTGAGCGAGCGCCTGGCCGCCACCGAGACCGCGGTGGCCGGCTACAGCCGTTCCTTCGAGGCCACCGAGGCGCGCTACCGCGTGGGCTTCGCCAACCTCAGCGAGCTGGAAGAGGCGCGCCGCCTCAAGCTCAGCGCCGACAGCAGCGCCGTGGCCCTGCAGCAGGAGCGAATGGACGCCTGGCTGCAGCTCTACGTCGCCCTGGGCGGCGGCTTCGATCCCGCCGCGATCCCCGCCACCTACACCGGTGATGCCCTGAATCCCAACGCCTCGAACGACGTCCGATGAACGCCACTTCCCATCCCCGGCGCCGCTGGTTCTGGCCCCTGGCCGCGCTTGCCCTGCTCATCCTCGCCCTGGCCGCCTGGCTGCTGCTGCGCCCATCCGCCGAAGCCCCGGCCGCCGACCCGAAAGCCGCGGGCGACCAGCCCCGGCCCGCGCTCACCGTCACCGTGGCCCAGCCGCAGCGCGAGTCGATGCCCATCCGCCTGCAGGCCAACGGCAACATCGCCGCCTGGCAAGAGGCCAGCGTGGGCGCCGAGGTGAACGGCCTGCGCCTGTCCACCGTGAACGTGAACGTGGGCGACGCCGTGCGCAAGGGCCAGGTGCTGGCCGAGTTCGTGCGCGAGACCACCCAGGCCGACACCCTGCAGGCGCGCGCCAGCCTGATGCAGGCCGAGGCCAGCTACCAGAACGCCAAGGCCGACGCCGACCGCGCGCGCGCCATCGAGAACACCGGCGCGCTCTCGAAGTCGCAGGTGGCGCAGTACCTCACGCAGGAGAAGGTGGCGTTGGCGCAATGGGAGGCCGCCAAGGCGGCTCTCGGCGCCACCGAGGTGCGACTGGGCAACACCCGCGTGCTGGCGCCCGACGACGGCGTGATCTCCGCCCGCGCGGCCACCGTGGGCGCCGTGGTGGGCGCGGGCCAGGAGCTGTTCCGCCTGGTGCGCCAGGGCCGCCTGGAGTGGCGCGGCGAGGTCACGCCCAGCGAGGTGGACCGCGTGAAGATCGGCCAGTCCGTGGCGGTGACGGCCGCCACCGGCCGCGAGGTGCAGGGCAAGGTGCGGGCCATCGCGCCCAGCGCCGACCCGCAGACGCGCAACATCCTGGTCTTCGTGGACCTGCCGCGCCACGCCGAGCTCAAGGCCGGCACCTTCGCGCACGGCGCCTTCGACCTGGGGCAGAGCGAGGCGCTGACCGTGCCCAGCCAGTCTGTGGTGGTGCGCGACGGCAGCAACTACGTCTTCGCGATCGACGCGCAGAGCCGCGCCAGCCAGCTCAAGGTGCGCACCGGCCGCCGCGTGGGCGAACGCGTGGAAGTGCTCGAAGGCCTGCAGGCCGGGGCATCCGTGGCGGTGCAGGGCGCGGGTTTCCTGAACGAAGGTGACCTGGTGAAAGTGGTGCAGTGACATGAACGTCTCCGCCTGGTCGATCCGCAACCCCATTCCGGCGGCGATGCTGTTCGTCATGCTGACGCTGGCGGGCCTGTTCTCCTTCAAACAGATGAAGGTGCAGAACTTCCCGGACCTGGACCTGCCCACCATCACCGTGGTGGCGGCCCTGCCGGGTGCCTCGCCCAACCAGCTCGAGAACGACGTCGCGCGCATCATCGAAAACAGCCTGGCCTCGCTGCAGGGGCTCAAGCACATCTACACCAAGGTGCAGGACGGCACGGTCTCGCTCACCGTGGAGTTCCGCATCGAGAAGGACACCCAGCAGGCGCTGGACGACGTGCGCTCGGCCGTGGCCAAGGTGCGCAGCGAACTGCCCACCGACCTGCGCGACCCCATCGTCAACAAGGTGGAGCTGGCCGGCGGCGCGGTGCTGGCCTTCACGGTCGCGTCCGACAAGATGGACGCCGAGGCCTTGTCCTGGTTCGTGGACAACGACGTCTCCAAGCTGCTGTTGTCCGTGCCCGGCGTGGGCGCGGTCAACCGCGTGGGCGGGGTGGACCGCGAGGTGCAGGTGCTGCTGGACCCGCTCAAGCTGCAGGCCCTGGGCACCACGGCCACCGACGTGTCGCGCCAGCTGGCGCGCGTGCAGATCGAAAGCGCCGGCGGCCGGGTGGACCTGGGCGGCAGCCAGCAGCCGTTGCGCACGCTGTCGCAGCTGGCCTCGGCCGAGGCGCTGGCGGGCATGCAGGTGGCGCTGAGCGACGGCCGCTACATCCGCCTGGACCAGATCGCCGAGGTGCGCGACACCGTGGCCGACCCCACGGCCGCCGCCTTCCTGAACGGCAAGCCCGTGGTGGGTTTTGAGGTGGCGCGCAGCCGCGGTGCCGGCGAGATCGAGGTGGGCGACGGCGTGCGCGCCAAGCTGGAGCAACTGCGCGCCGCCCGGCCCGACCTGCACATCACCGAGTCCTTCGACTTCGTCACGCCGGTGAAGGAGGAGTTCGACGCCTCCATGACCCTGCTGTACGAAGGCGCCCTGCTGGCGGTGCTGGTGGTCTGGCTGTTCCTGCGCGATGTCCGCGCCACCGTGGTTTCGGCCGTGGCGCTGCCGCTGTCGGCCATCCCGGCCTTCATCGGCATGTACGCCATGGGCTTCACCATCAACGTGGTGACGCTGCTGGCCATGTCGCTGGTGATCGGCATCCTGGTGGACGACGCGATCGTCGAGGTCGAGAACATCGTGCGCCACATGCGCATGGGCAAGACGCCGTACCAGGCCGCCATGGAGGCGGCCGACGAAATCGGCCTGGCCGTCATCGCCACCACCTTCACGCTGATCGCGGTGTTCCTGCCCACGGCCTTCATGGCGGGCATCCCGGGCAAGTTCTTCAAGCAGTTCGGCTGGACGGCCGCGCTGGCGGTGTTCGCCTCGCTGGTGGTGGCGCGCGCGCTCACGCCCATGATGGCGGCCTACCTGCTCAAGCCCGTGGTGATGGCCAAGGAGATGCCGCGCTGGGCGGCCTCCAACGCCCTCACGCGCGGCCTCTGGCGCTGGGCGCACAACCAGGACGAGCCGGCTTGGGTGGACACCTACCAGAACTGGGCGCGCTGGTGCATCCGCCACCGCTGGCTCACCAGCCTGGGCGCCGGTCTGTTCTTCATCGGCTCGCTGATGCTGATCCCGCTGCTGCCGCAGGGCTTCGTGCCGCCCGACGACAACTCGCAGACCCAGGTCTTCCTGGAGCTGCCGCCCGGCGCCACGTTAGAGCAGACCGTGGCCACGGCCGAGCGCGCGCGCCAGCTGGTGGCGGCGGTGCCGCACGTGCGCTCGGTCTACACCACCATCGGCTCGGGCACGGCCGGCACCGATCCGTTCGCGCCGCAGGGCGCGGCGGAGTCGCGCAAGGCCGCGCTCACCATCCAGCTCGACCCGCGCGGCCAGCGCCCGCGCAAGCAGGGCATCGAAAACCAGATCCGCGACGCCATGTCCAACCTGCCCGGCGTGCGCAGCAAGGTGGGCCTGGGCGGCTCGGGCGAGAAGTACATCCTGACCCTGACCGGCAGCGACGCGCACGCCATGACCACCGCCGCGCGCGCGGTCGAGCGCGACCTGCGCACCGTGCGCGGCGTGGGCAGCATCCAGTCCACCGCCGCGCTGGTGCGCACCGAGATCATCGTCACGCCCGACCTGGCGCGCGCCGCCGAGCTCGGCGTGACCAGCTCGGCCATCGCCGAGACGCTGCGCATCGCCACCGTGGGCGACTACGACAACCTGCTGCCCAAGATGAACCTGCCGCAGCGGCAGATCCCCATCGTGGTCAAGCTCGACGTCGGCGCGCGCCACGACCTGGACGTGCTGCGCCGCCTGGCCGTGCCCGGCGCCAAAGGGCCGGTGATGCTGGGCCAGGTGGCCTCGCTCGAGTTCGGCGGCGGCCCGGCGGTGATCGACCGCTACGACCGCTCGCGCAACATCAACTTCGAGGTCGAACTCGCGGGCATCGCGCTGGGCGACATGAAGGCGGCGGTGGAGAAGCTGCCCAGCCTGCGCAACCTGCCGCCGGGCGTGTCGGTGCTGGAGGTGGGCGATGCCGAGGTGCAGGGCGAGCTGTTCGCCAGCTTCGGCCTGGCCATGCTCACCGGCGTGCTGTGCATCTACATCGTGCTGGTGCTGTTGTTCAAGGCCTTCCTGCACCCCATGACCATCCTGGCGGCGCTGCCGCTGTCGCTGGGCGGGGCCTTCGTGGCGCTGCTGATCGCCAACAAGAGCTTCTCCATGCCCTCGCTGATCGGCCTGATCATGCTGATGGGCGTGGCGACGAAGAACTCCATCCTGCTGGTGGAATACGCCATCGAGGCGCGGCGCGCGCACGGCCTGTCGCGGCTGGACGCCATCCTGGACGCCTGCCACAAGCGCGCGCGGCCGATCGTGATGACCACGATCGCCATGGGCGCGGGCATGCTGCCCATCGCGATCGGCTGGGGCGAGGCGGACGGCAGCTTCCGCTCACCGATGGCGGTGGCGGTGATCGGCGGGCTCATCACCTCGACCTTCCTGAGCCTGCTGGTGATCCCGGCGGTGTTCACCATCGTCGACGACGTGGCGCTCTGGTTCGCGAGGCTGTTCCACCGGCGCGATGCCTCGATGCCGGCGGTCCCGCCGCCGGGCGCGGCCCCACCGGCGGCGGGGCACCCGACGTCCTGAAGGCGCCTGGCGCGGCCCGAGCACAATAGCTGCCCATGCGCCTGCGCCACATCGAGGTCTTCAACGCCGTCATGCTCACCGGCAGCGTGAGCGCGGCGGCCCGCATGATCAATGTCACCCAGCCGGCGGTGAGCCGCACCCTGCAGCACGCCGAGCTGCAGCTGGGCTTCCCGCTGTTCCAGCGCGCCGGCGGGCGCCTGGTGCCCACCACCGAGGCCCAGACGCTGTACCCGCACATCGAGCGCCTGTTCGCCCAGCTCGACGAGGTGCAGCGCCTGGCCACCAGCCTGAAAGCCGGCCGCACCCATGGCGAGCTGCGCGTGCTCACCGTGCTGGGCCTGAGCTACGAGGTGCTGCCGCGCGCCATGCGCCTGTTCCGCGAACGGCACCCCGACGTGCTGGTGCACCACCAGGCCCTGCACTCGGTGCAGATCGTCTCGGCCCTGGCCCTGCAGGAGGCCGACGTGGGCTACGTGTTCAACCCTGGCTCGCACCCGGCCCTGGTGCAGGAGCGCCTGGGCGAGCGGCGCGTGATGGTGGTGGCGCCCAAGGGCCTGCTGCCGCCGCGCGTGCTCAAGGCCGGTGGCATCGGCTGGTCGCAACTGGCGCGGCTGCCCGTGATCGCCCTGGACGGCCAGGACCCGCTGGGCGTGCAGCTCTCGCACGCCATGCGCGACCACGGCGTGGACTTGCGCCCGATCATGACCGTGCAGACCTACCACGTGGCGCTGGCGCTGGCCCAGCACGGCGTGGGCGTGGCCCTGGTGGAGGGCTGCACGGCGACCTCGGCCGATCGCACGCGCGTGGACGTGCTGCCCTTCGAGCCGGCCATGCTCACCGCCGTGCACATGCTGCGCCCCACCGCGCGGCCGCATTCGGTGGTGGCGCGCGCCTTCACGCGCTGTTTTCAGCAGGCCTTGCAGCAGATCGGATGAGCGCGGCGGCCGCGCGCGGCCGCTCCGCCACGCCTTGCCATTGGCGCGACAGCCGCCGTGCGCTGCCGGCGGCCAGGGTGAAGCCCAGGGCGCCATGCCCGGCGTTGAACAGCAGATTGGCGGGCGCGCCGCCCACGCGGCCCAGGATGGGCACGCCCGTGGGCGTGGCGGGCCGCAGGCCGGCCCAGGGGCGGGCCTCGGTGCCGGCGCAGGCCAGCGGGAAGACCTCGCGCGCGGCGCGGCGCAGCTGCTCGACGCGGTGGGTCTCGATGCGCGTGTCGTGGCCGGCCAGCTCGGCCAGCCCGGCCACGCGCAGGCGCTGGCCCAGCCGCGCGAAGACCAGCTTGCGCTGCGCGTCGGTCACGCTCACGTTCGGCGCCAGGCCGCCCCCGGCCGGCACGTCCAGCGTGAGGCTGTAGCCCTTGAGCGGGTAGACCGGCAGGCTCACCCCGAGCCGGCGCGCGAAAGCGGCCACGCCGGTGCCCAGGGCGGCGACGAAGCCGTCGGCCTCGATCCAGTCACTGCCCGCCTGCACGGCGACCAGGCGATCGCCCTCGCGCCGCAGCGCGCCCACGGGCGCGCCGAGCACGAAGCGCACGCCGCGCGCCTGTAGGGCGCCGTGCAGGGCGTCGCACAGGCGGGCGCAGTCGGCCGCGCATTCGCCCGGCGTGTGGATGCCGCCCACATAGCGCGCCGCGCTGCCGGCCAGCGCCGGTTCGACGCGCAGGCAGTCGGCGAGCGACAGCGCGTGCTGCTCGGCGCCGCCCAGGACGCGCTGCAGATCGAGCTGGCGGCGCGCCGCCGCGAAAGAGGCCTCGCTGCCGTACATCACCAGCTTGCCGCTGGTGGTGAAGTCGCAGTGGGCTTGGGTGTCGGCCAGCAGCTGCTGCAGGGCCTCGCGGCTTTCCTCGGCCAGGGCCAGCAGCGTGCCGGTGCTGCGGGCCGACACCTCCGCGCGGCAGGCGGCCAGAAAGCGCAGGCCCCAGGCCCACTGCGTCGGGTCCAGGCGCAGGCGCAGCGAGAAGGGCGACTCGCGCGAGAGCAGCAGCTTGGGCAGTTGCGCCCAGATCGAAGGGTCGGCCAGCGGCTGCACGTAGGCGTAGCTCAGCTGTGCGCCATTGCCGAAGCTGGCGCCTTGGCCGGGGCGCTGGGCGTCGATGACGGTGACGTCGAAGCCGTCGCGCTGCAATTGCCAGGCGGTGGCCAGGCCGACGATGCCGGCGCCCAGCACGGCCACGCGGCGCGCGGCGGGTGGGTTCAGGGACAGGGCAGGGGGGTTGTGCATGGTGGGCCGCACTGTAGGCAGGCGCCCGGCGCCTGTGAAATGCAGACCGAGGCATCGCCCATGACCGGAACTCATGGACAGGGTGGCGAGGCATAACCTGAAGGCATGGCCCGGGCCGATAAAAGCATGTGGACAGCCGCGGGCGCGTGCCTAGACTGGCGCATTCCCCCTCACCGCCCCCCAGCCGCCCATGCAATCCAGCCACGTTTTCCACCGCCAGTTGCTCCAGGACATGCCCGTCGCCGTCAGCGGCAAGGGCATCACGCTCACCGACAGCCAAGGCAAAACCTACCTCGACGCCTCCGGCGGCGCGGCGGTCTCCTGCCTCGGCCACGGCCACCCGGACGTGATCGCGGCCATGCACAAGCAGCTCGATCAACTGGCCTATGCGCACACCAGCTTCTTCACCACGGCCGTGGCCGAGGAACTGGCCGACACCCTGATCGACACCGCGCCGCAGGGCATGAGCAACGTGTACTTCGTGAGCGGCGGTTCGGAGGCCGTGGAGGCCGCGCTCAAGATGGCGCGCCAGTACTTCGTGGAAATCGGCCAGCCGCAGCGCCAGCACTTCATCGCGCGCCGTCAGAGCTACCACGGCAACACCCTGGGCGCGCTGGCCGTGGGCGGCAACGCCTGGCGCCGCGAGCAGTTCAAGCCGCTGCTGATCGAGGTCGAGCACGTCTCGCCCTGCTACGAATACCGCGACAAGCGCGCCGACGAGACCCCCGAGCAGTACGGCCAGCGCCTGGTGGCCGAACTGGAGGCCGCCATCGAGCGCCTGGGCGGCGACAAGGTCATCGCCTTCGTGGCCGAGACGGTGGGCGGCGCCACGGCCGGTGTGCTGACGCCGGTGCCGGGCTACTTCAAGGGCGTGCGCGAGCTGTGCGACCGCCACGGCATCCTGCTGATCCTGGACGAGGTGATGTGCGGCATGGGCCGCACCGGCACGCTGCACGCCTGCGAACAGGAGGGCGTGGTGCCCGATCTGCTCACCATCGCCAAGGGCCTGGGCGGGGGTTACCAGCCCATCGGCGCGGTGCTGGCGCAAAGCCGCATCGTCGAGACCTTCCGCAAAGGCAGCGGCCTGTTCCAGCACGGCCACACCTACCTGGGGCACGCCGTGGCCTGCGCGGCCGCGCTGGCGGTGCAGCGCGTGATCCAGCGCGACGGCCTGCTGGCCCAGGTGCGCGAGCGCGGCGCGCAGCTGCAGGCGCTGTTCCAGGACGCCTTCGGCGAGCACCCGCACGTGGGCGACGTGCGCGGCCGCGGCCTGTTCTGGGGCGTGGAGCTGGTGGCCGAGCGCGCCAGCAAGCAGTGGTTCGACCCCGAACTCAAGCTGCACGCGCGCCTCAAGCGCGCCGCCATGGCCGAAGGCCTGATGGTCTATCCGGCCGGCGGCTCGGTGGACGGCCGCTGCGGCGACCACATCCTGCTGGCGCCCCCTTTCATCAGCACCCCCGACGAGCTGGCCCAGATCGTGCATCGCCTGCGCACGGCGATCGACAAGACGCTGGCCGGGGTGCCCAAGCTGGCCACCGCCTGACGCCATGCCCGCTCTGCATGGCGTCACGGGGTAAACCCCGTGACGTCGCGGCGGGGGCGGGCCGGGCGATTGCATTAGCATTCCCGGCCTGCGCGCGACCGTTCCACAAGAGCATCACGCCTTTCCACAACCAGTGACCCGCAGGAGAACCACCATGAAAAAACTCACCGCCTGTCTCAGCGCCGTGGCCGCATCGGCCGCGATGATGGCGCCCGCCGCCCCCGCCTTCGCCCAACAGAAGTTCATGACCATCGGTACCGGTGGCGTGACCGGCGTGTACTACGCCGCGGGCGGCGCCATCTGCCGCCTGGTGAACAAGGACCGCGCCAAGCACGGCTTCCGCTGCACGGTGGAGTCCACGGGTGGCTCCGTCGCCAACATCAACACCATCAAGGCAGGCGACCTCGACTTCGGCGTGGCGCAGTCCGACTGGAACCACCACGCCTACAAGGGCACCAGCACGTTCCAGAAAGACGGTGCCTTCAGCGACCTGCGCTCCGTGTTCTCGCTGCACCCCGAGCCCTTCACCGTGCTCGCCCGCGCCGACGCCAACGTCAAGAACTTCAGCGAACTCAAGGGCAAGCGCGTGAACGTGGGCAATCCCGGTTCCGGCACCCGCGCGTCCATGGAGCAGCTGCTGACGGCCATGAACTGGAAGCTCAGTGACTTCGGTCTGGCGGCCGAGCTCAAGGCCGACGAGCACGGCGCCGCGCTGTGCGACAACAAGATCGACGCCTTCTTCTACGGCGTGGGCCACCCGAGCGCCAACATCCAGGACCCGGTCACGACCTGCGGCGCCAAGCTGGTGAACATCTCCGGCCCGGCCGTGGACAAGCTGGTGGCCGAGTTCCCGTTCTACGCCAAGGCCGTGATCCCCGGCGGTCTGTACAAGGGCAATGACCAGGACACGAACACCTACGGCGTGCTGGCGACCTTCGTGACCTCGGCCAAGGCCTCGGACGATCAGGTCTACACCCTGGTGAAGGCGGTGTTCGACAACTTCGACGAATTCAAGAAGCTGCACCCTGCCTTTGCCAACCTGAAGGCCGAGAACATGGTCAAGGATGGCCTGAGCGCACCGCTGCACCCCGGTGCCGCCAAGTACTACAAGGAAAAGGGCTGGATCAAGTAATCTGCTGATCCGTTGCCGCTGAGCACCCCATGTGCGGCCCGCCGCTCATGGGGTGTTCTGCATTGAGGGCCCCTGAGCATCCACCTCATCCATCATGAATAAAGCCGACAACATCGCCGACGTGGACGTCAACCAGCTGGTGAAGGACAACGACGCCGGAGGCCGAGACGCGGGGCCTCTGGTCAACCGCCTGATCCTGGTCGTGGCCGTGGCCTGGTCGCTGTTCCAACTCTGGATCGCCTCGCCGCTGCCCTTCAGCCTGGGCGTCTTTCTGCTCAACGACACCGAGAGCCGGGCCATTCACCTGGCGTTCGCGGTGTTCCTGGCCTACTTGGCCTACCCAGCGTCCAAGCGCTCGCCGCGCGATCGCGTGCCCGTCGGCGACTGGGTGTTCGCCTTGGTGGCGGCGTTCTGCGCGGGCTACCTGTTTCTTTTCTATCGTGAACTGGCCGGTCGCCCGGGCCAGCCGAACACGCTCGACGTCTGGGCGTCGGTGATCGGCGTGCTGCTGCTGTTGGAGGCCACGCGCCGCGTGCTCGGCCTGCCCATGGTGGTGGTGGCCCTCGTGTTCCTGGTCTACACCTTTGCCGGTCCCTACATGCCGGACATGCTGGCGCACCGCGGCGCTTCACTTGATCGCGCGGCATCGCATTTCTGGCTCACCACCGAAGGCGTGTTCGGGGTGGCGCTGGGCGTTTCCAGTGGCTTCATCTTCCTGTTCGTGCTGTTCGGCTCGCTGCTCGACAAAGCCGGGGCGGGCAACTATTTCATCAAGAGCGCGTTCGCCCTGCTGGGCCACATGCGCGGTGGTCCGGCCAAGGCGGCCGTCGTGTCGTCGGCGGCCACAGGCCTCATTTCCGGCTCGTCCATCGCCAACGTCGTGACCACCGGCACTTTCACGATTCCGTTGATGAAGCGCGTGGGCTACCGAGGCGATCAGGCCGGCGCCGTGGAGGTGTCGAGTTCCGTGAACGGCCAGATCATGCCGCCCGTGATGGGCGCGGCCGCATTTCTGATGGTGGAGTACGTGGGTATTCCCTACGTGCAGGTCATGAAGCATGCCTTCCTGCCGGCGATCATTTCCTACATCGCGCTCTTCTACATCGTTCACCTTGAGGCGCTGAAGGCCGGCATGCAAGGCCTGCCGCGCCGAACACAGGCCTCGGTGTCGCAGCGGCTGGTGTCGTTCCTGATGACGGTCACCGGGTTCATCGTGATCGCGGGTGTCACGTACTACGTCATCGGTTTCGTCAAGTCGATGCTCGGCGCGGCCGCCGTGCCCGTGATCGGCGTCGGACTGTTGCTGGCCTACCTGGGCCTGCTGTGGGTGAGCTCGCGCCAGCCCGAACTGGCGATCGACGATCCCAATGCCCCGGTGTTCGAACTGCCGGAAACGGGCCCCACCGTGCGCTCCGGCCTGCACTATCTGCTGGCCGTCGTCGTGCTGGTGTGGTGCCTGATGGTGGAGCAGCTCTCGCCGGCGCTGTCGGCGTTCTGGGCCACCATGTTCATGGTCTTCGTCATGCTGACGCAAAGGCCCCTGCTGGGCCTGATGCGGGGAGAGGGCAACGCCCTGTCGCATGTGAAGGCCGGCGTGAACGACCTGGTCGATGGTCTGGCCACGGGCGCGCGGAACATGATCGGCATCGGTGTGGCCACGGCCGCGGCCGGCATCATCGTCGGCACCGTCTCGCTCACGGGCGTGGGCCTGGTGATGACGGAAATCGTCGAGATCCTGTCCGGCGGCAACCTCATGCTCATGCTGGTGCTGGTGGCGGTGATCAGCCTGATCCTCGGCATGGGCCTGCCGACCACGGCCAATTACATCGTCGTTTCCACGCTGATGGCGCCCGTGATCGTCGAACTGGGCGCCCAAAGCGGGCTGATCGTGCCCTTGATCGCCGTTCACCTGTTCGTTTTCTACTTTGGTCTCATGGCGGACGTCACACCCCCGGTGGGTTTGGCCTCGTTCGCGGCAGCGGCCATCGCGAAGTACGACCCCATCAAGGTGGGCATCACGGCCTTCTACTACAGCATGCGCACGGCGATCCTGCCGTTCCTGTTCATCTTCAACACGCAGTTGCTGCTGATCGGTCTGGACGGGCCGTTCCATCTGATCCTGACCATCGCCATCGCCATCGTGGCGATGCTGGTGTTCGCGGCGGCGACGCAGGGCTACTTCCTGACCAAGACCAAGTGGTACGAGACCCTGGCCCTGTTGCTGGTGTGCTTCACGCTGTTTCGCCCGGGCTTCTGGATGGACCTCGTTCATCCGCCCTTCGACGAAATCAAAGGCGAGGCCATGACCGCGGCCATTGAACAGGCACCGCCGAACAGCGGCAAGCGCGTGTGGGTGGAAGGCCTGAACCTCAATGGCGACGAGGTGCGCAAGGGCGTGCTGCTGCCCCTGGGGCCTGCGGGCACCGCCAAGGAGCGGCTGGCCAGCGCGGGGCTGACGGTGATGGCCGATGGCAACGGCCTGATGGTGGCCGCTGTCAAGTTCGGCAGCCCGGCCGAAAAGCTCGGCATCGAACAGAGCTTTCACATCACCTCTCTGGAAGTGCCCGCCGATCGCCCTGCGAAGGAGTGGCTGTTTGTCCCGGCGCTGGTGCTGCTGGCCTTGGTCATGTGGCTGCAGATGGGTCGCCTGCGGCGCGAGAAGACCGGCGTGGCCGCCGCCTCGGCATGAGCGCGCCCCGCATCGCACTGATCCACGCGCTGGCCCATTCGGTCGCGCCCATCAACGAGGCGATGGCGCGCGACTGGCCCGAGGCCATCCGCATGAACCTGCTCGACGACAGCCTCTCGGCCGACCTGGCGCGCGAGGGCAGGGGGCTGGACGCCGCCATGCACGCGCGCTTCGAGACGCTCACGGCCTACGCCGAGTCCACGGGCGCGCAGGGCATCCTGTTCACCTGCTCGGCCTTCGGGCCCTGCATCGAGGCGGCGGCTGCGCGCCGGCCTCATCTGCCGGTGCTCAAGCCCAACGAGGCCATGGTGGATGAGGCCGTGGCCGAGGCCGCGCGACTGGGGGGCCCCATCGGCCTGCTGGCCACCTTCGGTCCCACATTGCAGTCCATGCCGCCGGAGTTCCCGGCTGGCGTGCCGCTGCGCACCGCGCTGGCCGAGGGCGCGCTGGACGCCCTGAACGCGGGCGACACCGTCCGCCACGACGCGCTCGCGGTGGAGGCGGCGAAGCGACTGCAGGCCGAAGGTTGCGCGCTCATCGCGCTGGCCCAGTTCAGCCTGGCCCGCTCGGCGCCGGCGGTGCAGGCGGCCACCGGGCTGCCGGTGCTCACCACGCCGGGCAGCGCCATCCGGGCGCTGCGCCGGCGCCTGGCGGCCTGATCCCCGGTCGGTCGAGGCCCGTCCAACAGCTACAATCGCGGGTTTCCGTGAGTGGGCTACCCGCCCCGCCGGGCCTCAATCCGGCGGCGCCAGACACCCTCCCGGCGCGCGGGTGGCGAAATTGGTAGACGCACCAGGTTTAGGTCCTGACGCCAGCAATGGTGTGGGGGTTCGAGTCCCCCCCCGCGCACCAGCCCCACGGAACCCCGCTATGCCCCGCGTCGGCCTGAACGGCCGGCCTTCCCTTGGAGAACACCATGACCGTGAACGTTGAAACCCTGGAGAAGCTCGAGCGCAAGATCACGCTCACGCTGCCCGCCGACGTGATCCAGAACGAAGTCGCCGCGCGCCTCAAGCGCATCGCCCGCGACGTCAAGATGGACGGCTTTCGCCCCGGCAAGGTGCCGATGAACGTCGTGGCCCAGCGCTACGGCTACTCGGTGCACTACGAGGTCATGAACGACAAGGTGGGCGAGGCTTTCGCCAGCGCCGCCAACGAAGCGCAACTGCGCGTGGCCGGCCAGCCCCGCATCACCGAGAAGGAAGGCGCGCCCGAGGGCCAGCTGGCCTTCGACGCGGTGTTCGAGGTCTACCCCGAGGTGAAGATCGGCGACTTGGCCGGCGCCAAGGTCGAGAAGCTGGCCGCCGAGGTGGACGATGCCGCCATCGACCGCACCCTGGACATCCTGCGCAAGCAGCGCCGCACCTTCGCGCAGCGCGCGCAGGACCAGGCCGCCCAGGACAGCGACCGCGTCACCATCGACTTCGAAGGCAAGATCGACGGCGAACCCTTCGAGGGCGGCAAGGCCGAGGCCTTCCAGTTCATCGTTGGCGACGGCCAGATGCTCAAGGAGTTCGAAGACGCCGTGCGCGGCATGAAGAACGGCGAGAGCAAGACCTTCCCGCTGGCCTTCCCCGAGGACTACCACGGCAAGGACGTGGCCGGCAAGACGGCCGACTTCCTGGTCACGGTGAAGAAGATCGAGCAGGCGAACCTGCCCGCCGTCGACGAGGCCCTGGCCAAGTCGCTGGGCGTGGCCGACGGCAGCGTCGAAGGTCTGCGCGCCGACATCCGCAAGAACCTGGAGCGCGAGGTCAAGTTCCGTCTGCAGGCCCGCAACAAGGCCGCCGTGATGGACGCCCTGGTGGCCGTGGCCGAGCTGGACCTGCCCAAGTCCGTGGTGCAGGCCGAACTCGACCGTCTGGTCGAAGGCGCCCGCGCCGACCTCAAGCAGCGCGGCATCAAGGACGCCGACAAGGCCCCCATCCCCGACGAGCTGTTCCGCCCGCAGGCCGAGCGCCGCGTGCGCCTGGGCCTGGTGGTGGCCGAGCTGGTGAAGGTCAACGAACTGCACGCCAAGCCCGAGCAGATCAAGGCCCACATCGACGAGCTGGCCGCTTCCTACGAAAAGCCCGCCGACGTGGTGCGCTGGTACCAGGGCGACAACCGCCGCCTGGCCGAGGTCGAGGCCATCGTGATCGAGAACAACGTCACCGACTTCGTGCTCGCCAAGGCCCAGGTCAGCGACAAGACCGTGAGCTTTGACGAGCTGATGGCCCAGGCCTGATCGCCGGTGCTCTGGCGCACGGAAGAGGGCGGAGCGATCCGCCCCTTTTTTTTGCCGCTGGACCCCCCATCTGTCCCCTTGCATCCCCCGCGAACGAACCATGGCCCTACCGCCCGAAGTGGGGTGGCCGGGTTGGTTACAGTTGGGCCATTGCTTTGAACCTGTACGGACTCACTCGGAGAGCCTCATGAGCGCTATGGATATCCAAGGCCTGGGCATGGTGCCCATGGTCATCGAACAATCGGGCCGCGGCGAGCGCGCCTACGACATTTACTCGCGCCTGCTCAAGGAACGCGTGGTGTTCCTCGTCGGTCCGGTCAACGACCAGTCGGCCAACCTCATCGTGGCCCAGCTGCTGTTCCTGGAGAGCGAGAACCCGGACAAGGACATCTCGTTCTACATCAACTCGCCCGGTGGTTCGGTCAGCGCCGGCATGGCGATCTTCGACACCATGAACTTCATCAAGCCCGACGTGTCGACGCTGTGCGTGGGCATGGCCGCGAGCATGGGCGCCTTCCTGCTGGCCGCTGGCACCAAGGGCAAGCGCTTCAGCCTGCCCAATTCCAAGATCATGATCCACCAGCCGCTGGGCGGCGCCCAGGGCCAGGCCACCGAGATCGAGATCCACGCGCGCGAAATCCTCAAGACCCGCGAGCAGCTCAACCGCATCCTGGCCGAACGCACCGGCCAGCCGCTGGAGAAGATCGAGCGCGACACCGAGCGCGACTACTTCCTCTCGGCCGCCGAGTCGGCCGACTACGGCCTGATCGACAAGGTCATCGAGAAGCGTCCCACGGCGGGCTGACGCCGCCGGGAGAAGGGCGGCCAAACACCGTTTTTGCGGCCCTTTTTCCGGATTTGGCCCTGGCGGACCATCCACTATCATTGAACACCGTTTTTCCCTGACACCGCACCATGGCCGACAAGAAAGCCGCCTCCAGCGAAAAAGCGCTGTACTGCTCGTTCTGTGGCAAGAGCCAGCACGAGGTGAAGAAGCTGATCGCCGGGCCCTCGGTGTTCATCTGCGACGAGTGCATCGATCTCTGCAACGACATCATCCGTGACGAGTTGCCCGGCATCGAGTCGGTGAAGGCGTCCTCGGACGACCTGCCCACGCCGGCCCAGCTCAAGAGCAACCTCGACAACTACGTCATTGGCCAGGACGCTGCCAAGCGCGCGCTGGCCGTGGCCGTCTACAACCACTACAAGCGCCTGCGCCACAAGCAGGGCTCGCGCAAGGACGAGGTGGAACTGGCCAAGAGCAACATCCTGCTCATCGGCCCCACGGGCTCGGGCAAGACTTTGCTCGCCCAGACCATGGCCCGCATGCTCAACGTGCCCTTCGTCATGGCCGACGCCACCACGCTGACCGAAGCCGGCTATGTGGGCGAGGACGTCGAGAACATCGTCGCCAAGCTGCTGCAAAGCTGCAACTACGACATCGAGCGCGCCCAGCAGGGCATCGTCTACATCGACGAGATCGACAAGATCACGCGCAAGTCCGACAACCCATCCATCACCCGCGACGTGTCGGGCGAGGGCGTGCAACAGGCCCTGCTCAAGCTCATCGAGGGCACCATGGCCAGCGTGCCGCCGCAGGGCGGGCGCAAGCACCCCAACCAGGACTTCCTGCAGGTCGACACCACCAACATCCTGTTCATTTGCGGGGGTGCCTTCGCGGGCCTGGAGAAGATCATCGAGAACCGCACCGAGGCCTCGGGCATCGGTTTCTCGGCCGCCGTGCGCAGCAAGAAGCAGCGCAGCGTCACCGAGGTGTTCAAGGAAGTCGAGCCGGAAGACCTGATCAAGTTCGGCCTCATCCCCGAGCTGGTCGGCCGCGTGCCCGTCATCGCCGCCCTGGCCGAGCTGAGCGAGGACGCGCTGGTGGACATCCTCACCCAGCCGCGCAACGCCGTCGTCAAGCAGTTTTCCAAGCTGCTGTCGATGGAGGGCGCCGAACTGGAGGTGCGGCCCGCCGCGCTCAAGGCCATCGCCCGCAAGGCGCTGGCGCGCAAAACCGGCGCGCGCGGCCTGCGCTCCATCCTTGAAAACGCGTTGATCGACACCATGTTCGAGCTCCCTGGCCTGAGCAACGTGGAAAAGGTCGTGGTGGATGAATCCACCATCGACGAGAACAAGCCACCGCTGCTGGTGTACCGCGAGGCCGCCAAGCAGGCGTGAACGACAGGCATGCGAAGCCTCACCTGGCTCCGCATGACCGCCCGGGCCGCGGTTGACACCGCCCACCAGAGCCCCAACCACTGAGTCACCGAGGTTCAGATGTCCGGACAAACCCCTCTGCCCAGCACCCCCGTGGAACTCCCGCTGCTGCCCCTGCGCGACGTGGTGGTGTTCCCCCACATGGTGATCCCGCTGTTCGTCGGCCGACCCAAGAGCATCAAGGCCCTGGAAGCGGCGATGGAGGCCGAGCGCCGCATCATGCTGGTGGCCCAAAAGGCCGCTGCCAAGGACGAGCCCTCGCCCGAGGACATGTTCGAGATGGGCTGCGTCGCCACCATCCTGCAGATGCTCAAGCTGCCCGACGGCACCGTGAAGGTGCTGGTGGAGGGCGTGCAGCGCGCCAAGGTGCTGTCCATCAACGACGGCGAGACGCACTTCGTGGCCAACGTGTCGCCCATCGACCCGGCGAATGAGCGCGCCGAGGCGGCGGCCAACGAACTGGAGGCGCTGCGCCGCGCGGTGATGCAGCAGTTCGACCAGTACGTCAAGCTGAACAAGAAGATTCCGTCCGAGATCCTCACCTCCATTTCCAGCATCGATGACCCCGGCCGCCTGGCCGACACCATCGCGGCGCACCTGCCGCTCAAGCTGGAGTCCAAGCAGGTGGTGCTGGATCTGGATCCGGTCATCAAACGCCTGGAGAACCTGTTCGAGCAACTCGAGCGCGAGGTCGACATCCTCAACGTCGACAAGAAGATCCGCGGGCGCGTCAAGCGCCAGATGGAAAAGAACCAGCGCGACTTCTACCTCAACGAGCAGGTCAAGGCGATCCAGAAGGAACTCGGCGAAGGCGAAGAGGGCGCCGACATCGAGGAGATCGAGAAGAAGATCAAGGCGGCCCGCATGCCCGCCGAGGCGCGCAAGAAGGCCGAGGGCGAGCTGAAAAAGCTCAAGCTCATGTCGCCCATGTCGGCCGAGGCCACCGTGGTGCGCAACTACATCGACGTGCTGGTCGGCCTGCCCTGGAGCAAGAAGACCAAGATCAAGCACGACCTGGCGCACGCCGAGGCCGTGCTCAACGAAGACCACTACGGCCTGGAGCGCGTGAAGGACCGCATCCTCGAGTACCTCGCGGTGCAGCAGCGCGTCGACAAGGTCAAGGCACCCATCCTGTGCCTCGTGGGCCCGCCGGGCGTGGGCAAGACCTCGCTGGGGCAGTCGGTGGCCAAGGCCACCGGCCGCAAGTACGTGCGCATGGCCCTGGGTGGCATGCGCGACGAGGCCGAGATCCGGGGTCATCGCCGCACCTACATCGGCGCCATGCCGGGCAAGGTGCTGCAAAGCCTCACCAAGGTCGGCACGCGCAACCCGCTGTTCCTGCTCGACGAGATCGACAAGCTCGGCACCGACTTCCGTGGCGACCCGTCCAGCGCGCTGCTGGAGGTGCTGGACCCCGAGCAGAACCACACCTTCGGCGACCACTACGTCGAGGTCGACTACGACCTGTCCGACGTGATGTTCGTGGCGACTTCGAACTCGATGAACATCCCGCCGGCGCTGCTGGACCGCATGGAGGTCATCCGCCTCTCGGGCTACACCGAGGACGAGAAGACCAACATCGCCATGCGCTACCTGCTGCCCAAGCAGATCAAGAACAACGGCATCAAGGACGGCGAGGTCGAGGTGCGCGAGGACGCGGTGCGCGACATCGTTCGCTACTACACCCGCGAGGCCGGCGTGCGTTCGCTGGAGCGCGAGCTCTCCAAGATCTGCCGCAAGGTGGTCAAGGGCCTCCTGCTCAAGAAGTTCACGCCCACGGTGATGGTCACGGCCGACAACCTCAGCGAGTTCCTGGGCGTGCGCAAGTACACCTACGGCCGCGCCGAGCAGCAGAACCAGGTCGGCCAGGTCGTGGGCCTGGCTTGGACGGAGGTGGGTGGCGATCTGCTCACCATCGAAGTGGCCATCATGCCCGGCAAGGGCGCCACCACGCGCACCGGCTCGCTGGGCGACGTGATGAAGGAGTCCGTGGAGGCCGCGCGCACCGTGGTGCGCAGCCGCGCCCGCGTGCTGGGCATCAAGGATGAGATGTTCGACAAGCGCGACATCCACATCCACGTGCCCGACGGCGCCACGCCCAAGGACGGTCCGAGCGCCGGTGCGGCCATGACCACCGCGCTGGTGTCGGCGCTCACCGGCATCCCGGTGCGTGCCGACGTTGCCATGACGGGCGAGATCACGCTGCGCGGCGAGGTCACGGCCATCGGCGGCCTGAAGGAAAAACTGCTGGCCGCGCTGCGCGGCGGCATCAAGACCGTGGTGATCCCGGAAGAGAACGTGAAGGACCTCGCCGAGATTCCCGACAACGTGAAGGAAGGCCTGAAGATCGTTCCGGTGAAATGGATCGACAAGGTGCTGTCCATTGCGTTGGAACGCCAGCCCGTGCCGCTGACGGACGAAGAAGTCGCCGCGCAACTCGCGGCGGCGTCGGTGCGCGCGACCACGGGCGAAACCGACGCGGTCAAACACTGAAAAAAATCGAGGCCCCTTGAAGGGACCTCGATTTTTGCGCTATACTTCTAGCTTCTGCAGAACGCAAGAACTGCTAGAAAATGCGGGAATAGCTCAGTTGGTAGAGCGCAACCTTGCCAAGGTTGAGGTCGCGAGTTCGAACCTCGTTTCCCGCTCCAGATTCGCAAAAAGGGAAGCTCGGCTTCCCTTTTTTATCGGACCCGCTCCGGCGCGTTAGCAAAGCGGTTATGCAACGGATTGCAAATCCGTCTAGGGCGGTTCGACTCCGCCACGCGCCTCCAGACGATTCGATGAAAAAAGCACCTGTGCAGGTTTCTGCCAGGTGCTTTTTTGTTGGCGCTGTCGCCCCCCAGATGGGTGACAGCGCCACCGTGTTTGGTCCGCCTTGGGCAGTGGCTTCAGCGGCCTCAATGGCCTGAGGAAGCCCTAGGCGGCGCCGCGGCAGCCAGGGCGCGCTCCCAATGCAGGCGGCCCAGGGGAACCGCGTGGCGAACGAATGCGCCTGTGAGGGCGTGCTGCCGCGCGGCCGCGGCCTCCGGCAGCCTGTGGGCCGCGCTGGCCATGCGGCCCACCGCCCAGGCCAGCAGGGTGTGGGCCATGCCGTGCAGCAGATCGTCGGCGCTTTCCAGCAGCAGTGAGTTGTCTTGCCTGGCACGGTCCAGCCAGTCCCGCAGCTGCGCGCGCGACGCATCGACGAAGTCGCGCAGCGGGTCGCCGGTGGCCAGCTCGGCGCGCAGGGCGTCGAGCAGCTCGAAGGCGGTGGCGCCGCCATCGGCCAACAGCTTGCGCTGCGCGAGGTCGATCGCCTGGATCTCGTTGGTGCCCTCGTAGATCATGGCGATGCGCGCATCGCGCACCGTCTGTTCGATGCCGTATTCGTGCACGTAGCCGTAGCCGCCCCACACGCCCAGCGCGGCGGCCGGGCCATGGAAGCCTTGGTGCGTGCAGAAGGCCTTGACGATGGGGGTGAGCAGGGCCGCGAAGCGCTTCTCGCGCTCGCGCACGGCACCGTCGCCATGGTGTTCGGCCAGGTCCAGGGCCAGCGCGGCGCGGTAGGCGAGCACGCGCTGGGACTGCGCCATCACCTCCAGGCGGTCGAGCAGCAGGCGAACCGCCGGGTGCTCGGCGATGGCGCGTCCCATCTGCACCCGTTCCGCGGCATAGCGGCGCGCGTTTTGCGCGGCCATTTCCTGGTGCCCGAGGCCCTGCAGGCCCACGTGCAGGCGCGCCGAATTCATCATCAGGAACATTGCGGCCAGACCGCGGTGCGGTTCGCCGATGAGCCAGCCGGTGGCGCCTTCGTAGCGCATGGCGCAGGTGGCGCTGGCCTTGATGCCCATCTTCTTTTCCACGCCGTCGCAGAACAGCGCGTTGCGCGAACCGTCGGGCAGCACCTTGGGCACCAGGGCGAGCGACAGACCCTTGGTGCCCGCCGGCGCATCGGGCAAGCGGCACAGCACCAGGTGCACGATGTTGTCGGTGAGGTCGTGTTCGCCGCCGCTGATGAAGATCTTGTTGCCGCTGATGCGCAGGCTGCCGTCGGCTTGCGGTTCGGCGCGCGTGCGCAGCTGGCCCAGGTCGCTGCCGGCCTGGGGCTCGGTGAGCGCCATGGCCGCGAGCCATTCACCGCTCACGATCTTGGGCAGGTAGCGGGCCTTCAGCGCCTCGCTGCCGTGGGCCTTGATCGTCTCGTAGGCGCCGTGCAGCAGGTCGGGGTACATGTTCCAGCCGTGGTTGCAGGCGTCGAGCATCTCGCGCAGCGCGGCGTCCAGCAGCAGTGGCAGGCCCTGGCCACCCCAGTCGGGCGTGCAGGGCAGGGCCGGCCAGCCGCCCGCCACAAAGGCCTGGTAGGCCTCGGGAAAGCCTTTGGGCGTGCGCACGCGACCCTCGGCGTCGCGCACGCAGCCTTCGACGTCGCCGACGGCGTTGAGCGGCTGCAGCACCTCGCTCGCGAAGCGCGCGGCCTCTTGCAGCACGGCGTCGGCCGTGTCGAGGTCGAGGTCGGCGAAGGCCTCGCAGGCTTTCCAGTGGGTGGGCGCGTCGAGCACGTGCTCAAGCACGAAGCGCATATGGTCCAGGGGGGCTTCGTAGGTCCAGCTCATTCGCAAACTCTGGGGTGACGCGCCGCGGCCGGTGCCCTTGGGGGCGCGGCCGGGCGGGGGTTACTGCTTCTTCGTGCCGAGGTAGGTGTCGATCACGCGCGGGTCCACCGCGAGCTGCGCGGCCGGGCCCGCGAGCACCACGTCGCCGGTTTCCAGCACGTGGCCTTCGTCGGCGACGTTCAAGGCCGCGCGCGCGTTCTGCTCGACCAGCAGGATGCTCACGCCGCGCTCGCGCAAGGTCTCGATGATGCGGAAGATGTCGCGCACGATCAGCGGTGCCAGGCCCAGGCTGGGCTCGTCGAGCATGAGCAGCTTGGGCTGGCCCATGAGCGCGCGGCCGATGGCCAGCATCTGACGCTCGCCCCCCGACAGCGTGCCGGCCGCCTGCGCGCGGCGTTCCTTCATGCGCGGGAACAGCTCGTAGACCTGCTCCAGGCCATCGCGCCAGCGCGGCAGGCGCTGCTTCATCGGGCGCCACCCGCCGAGCACGAGGTTGTCTTCCACGCTCATGGTGCCGAACAGCTCGCGCCGCTCGGGCACCAGGGCCAGGCCCGCCATCACGCGCTCTTCCAGCGTCAGGCGCGTGATGTCCTGGCCCGCGAAGCGCACCGCGCCACGCAGCGGTAGCAGGCCCATCAGGGCGCCCAGCAGCGTGGATTTGCCGGCGCCGTTGGGCCCGATCACCGTGACCACCTGGCCCGCGCGCACCGGCAAGTGGATGCCGTGCAGCACCTCGGCCTTGCCGTAGCCCGCGTGCAGGTCTTTCACTTCAAGCAGCAGCTCAGCCATGTCAATGCTCCGTTCCGAGGTAGGCCGCGCGCACCTTTTCGCTGGCCTGGATCTCGGCCGGCGTGCCTTCCAGCAGCGGCGTGCCGAACTCCATCACCAGGATGCGGTCGGTCAAGTTCATCACGAAGTCCATGTCGTGTTCCACCAGCAGCAGGCTCAGGCCCTCGGCCTTGAGCTGGCGCAGCACCTCGGCCAGGGCCTGCTTTTCGCGGTGGCGCAGGCCGGCGGCGGGCTCGTCGAGCAGCAGCAGGGCGGGGTCGCTGGCCAGGGCGCGCGCGATCTCCACCAGGCGCTGCGGGCCGAGGGCCAGGTTGCCGGCGAGCTCGTGCAGGTGCTCGCCCAGGCCCACGCGGCGCAGCTGGCGCTCGGCCTCGGCGAGGGCGCGCGCTTCTTCGGCGCGGTCGGTGCGCAGCATGGCGGCCAGGGTGCCGCTGCCCGTGCGCAGGTAGGTGCCCAGGGCGACGTTCTCCAGCACGGTCATGTCGGGCACCAGCTTGACGTGCTGGAAGGTGCGCGACAGGCCGCGGCGAGCGATTTCGCGCGCGCCCTTGCCGTCCACGCGCTCGCCGCGCAGCCAGACCTCGCCGCTGGTGAGCGGCAGCACGCCCGAGACCAGGTTGAAGGTGGTGGACTTGCCCGCGCCGTTCGGGCCGATGAGGCCGAAGATTTCGCCCGCGCGCAGCGTGAAGCCCACGCCGTTGACGGCGACCAGGCCACCGAAGGTGCGGCGCGCGTCCTTCACCTCGAGCAGCACGCTGCCGGTCGCGGGCTTGTCGCGCGCGGGCAGGGGCTCGGTGGCGGCCGCCGCCGTGGCGCGGGGCCGCCGCGCGGGCAGCAGGCGCTCGATCGAGGGCCACAGGCCGTTGGGCGCGAACTTGAGCACCAGCACCAGCACCACGCCGAAGACGATGATCTCGTAGCTGCCCGAGGTGCCCAGCAGCGCCGGCAGCCAGGTCTGCAGCTGGTCTTCGGCCAGCTTGACCAGGGCCGCGCCCGTGAAGGCGCCCCACACATGGCCCACGCCGCCGAGCACCGCCATGAAGAGGTATTCGATGCCGAACTTGATGCCGAAGGGCGAGGGGTTGACGCTGCGCTGCATGTGCGCGAACAGCCAGCCCGAGACAGAGGCCAGGATGGCGGCGATCACGAACATCAGCAGCTTGTGGCGGAAGGTGGAGGCGCCCATGGCCTCGGGCATGGTCTTGCCGCCGCCGCGGTGCACGTCGAGCGCGCGCATGATGCGGCCGGGGCGCGAGTCGAGCAGGCGCGTGATGGCGATGGCCGCGGCGATGGCCACCAGCCAGATCAGGAGGTAGATGCGCCGCTCCTCCTGCAGGCTGATGCCGAAGAACTGGATGGCGGGCACGCCCAGCAGGCCGTCGTACTTGCCCAGGGCGTCGAGGTTGCCCATGGTGTAGAACAAGGCCAGGCTCCAGCAGATGGTGGCCAGCGGCAGGTAATGCCCCGACATGCGCAGCGTGACCCAGCCCAGCACCAGGGCCACGGCCACCGTGACGGCCAGGCCCGCGAGCAGGCCGAGCCAGGGCGACAGGCCCAGCTTCACGCTGAGGTAGGCGCTGGCGTAGGCCCCCAGGCCGGCGAAGGCCGCCTGGCCGAAGGAGGTGAGGCCGCCGATGCCGGTGAGCAGCACCAGGCCGAGCGCGACGAGCCCGAACAGGCCCACGTAGTTGAGCTTGGTGATCCAGTAGTCGGGCACCGGCAGGAAAGGCACGGCGACCATGATCACGGTGAAGGCCAGCAGGCCGTAGCGACGGATATCCATCTCAATGCTCCTCGTCATGCGGGTCGACGAAGGAGCGCCACAGCAGCACCGGCAGGATGGCGGTGAACACGATCACTTCCTTGAATGCGCTGGCCCAGAAGGAGCCGAAGGCCTCGACCAGGCCCACGCCGAGCGCGCCCACGAGCGCCAGCGGGAAGCTCGTGAGGCCGGCGAAGACGGCGGCCACGAAGCCCTTGAGGCCGATGAGGAAGCCGCTGTCGAAGAACACGGTGGTGGTGGGGCCGATGAGCAGCCCCGAGAGCGCGCCGATGAAGGCCGCGAGCGTGAAGCTCAGCGAGCCGGCGGCGTCGGTGGAGATGCCCATGAGCCGCGCGCCCGTCTGGTTGACGGAGGTGGCGCGCAGCGCCTTGCCGGTGAGCGTGCGGTCGAACAGCACGAACAGCGCGACGATGAGCGCGACCGAGGCGCCGAGAATGATGATGGCCTGCCCGCTGAGCGTGACCGGCCCGAGGCTCAGGCGCTCGTCCCAGAACGGCGGGTTGCGGAAGCCTTCGGCACCAAAGAACACCAGGCCCAGACCGGTGAGCGCGAAGTGCACGCCGACCGAGACGATGAGCAGCACCAGCACGCTGGCGCTGGCCAGCGAGCGGTAGGCCAGCCGGTACACCAGCGGGCCCATGGGCGTGACCAGGGCCAGCGTGAGCAGGGCCTGCACGACCATGGGGGGCTGTTTCGGCACCAGCCAGGCGGTGAGGGCGCAGGCCACCAGTGGCAGCGCCGCGGTGCGCAGGGCCAGGCGCGCCCAGCGCGCCAGCGGCCAGGCCTCGCGCCAGGCGCGCACGGCGTCCAGCACGAGCACCAGCGCCACCATGAGCAGCAGCAGCCAGACCGTGCCGGGCAGGGCGCCGGTCTGGAACAGCGCCATGGTCAGCGCCGCGAAGGCGACGAACTCGCCCTGCGGAATGAAGACGATGCGGGTGACCGCGAACACCAGGACGAGGGCGATCGCCACCAGCGCGTAGATCGCACCGTTGATGACGCCGTCGACGCCGAGGATCGCAGCAATGCTCAGGTCCATGGGTTGCGGTCTCCCGTCATTTTCATCTCTTGTCTTTAAACGCCCGCCGGCTGCGCGTGAGAGCACGCAACCCAGGGTGCCGCGGAACCGGCTTGGCCGGGCCGCAGGCACCGCCCCTTGAGGGGGCGCGCGAAGCGCGGCGGGGTGGACCTTATTGCTCGAGTTTCCAGTCGCCGTTGACGACCTTCATCACCACGCCCGAACCGGTCTTGAAGCCCCAGTGGTCGGTGGCCGTGAAGTCGATGATGCCGTGCGTGACGGGCATGGCCGGCGCGTCTTCCAGCGCGGCCTTCAGCGCGGCGCGGAATTCGGGTGTGCCGGGCTTGCCCTTCTTGGCGGCCACGGGCACCAGCTTGTCGAGCAGCAGGTAGGCGTCGTACGAGTGCGCGCCGAACTGGTTGCGGGTGCCGGCGCCGTAGATCTTTTCGTACTCGGCGTTGAACTTCACGCCCAGGGCCTTGCTGGGGTGGCTGTCAGGGAGCTGCTCGGCCACCACCACGGGGCCGGTGGTCACGAAGGTGCCTTCGACGGCCTTGCCGCCGACGCGCATGAGGTCGCGCGTGGCGGCCGCGTGCGTCTGGTAGAACTTGCCTTTGTAGCCGCGCTCGATCAGGCCCAGTTGCGGCATGGCGGCGCCGCTGCCCGAGGCCACGACCACCATCGCGTCGGGGTTGGCCGAGGCGAGCTTGAGCGCCTGCCCGGTCACGGTGGTGTCGGAGCGCGCGAAGCGCTCGACGCCGGCGAGCTTGATGCCGGCCTTCTCCAGCAGCGGCGTCAGGGCCTGCAGCCACTGCTCGCCGTAGGCGTCGGTGTAGCCCAGGAAGCCCACGCTCTTCACGCCCTGCTTTTTCATGTGCTCGACCATGGCCTCGGCCATCACGCCGTTGCTCTGCGGCATGCGAAAGCTCCAGGCGTCCTTGCCGGGCGGCAGGCCGATGGGCGAGAGCGCCAGGTGCGGCGTGCCCGATTCGATGGCCACGTCGGCCATGGGGATGGCCACCGGCGTGGCGCCCGAACCCACGATCACGTCCACCTTGTCCTGGTTGACGAAGCGGCGCGCGTTTTGCACGCCCTTGGTGGGGTCGGTGGCGTCGTCCAGGATGATGACGTTGAGCTTCTCGCCGCCGACGGTGGCCGGCCACATCTTCACGCCGTTGGCCATGGGGATGCCCAGGCCCGAGGCCGGGCCGGTGAGGGGCACGCTCACGCCGACGGTGAGGTCGGCCCAGGCGGCGCTGGCCAGGGTGGCGGCCACGGCCGTGGCCAGGGTGGTCTTCAGCAGTTGTTTCATGCGTTGTCTCCGTTGGTGTTGCGTGTGCTCGTGGCCCGCACCCGCGAGGGCTTGAAAAGGGTTCAGGTGGCCGAGGGGTTTTCGATCAGCAGGGCAATGCCCTGGCCGCCACCGATGCAGGCCGAGGCCACGCCCCAGCGCGCGCCGATGTCGCGCAGCTGGCGCGCGCAGGTGATGGTGAGGCGCACGCCGGTGGCCGCCAAGGGGTGGCCCAGCGCGATGGCGCCGCCGTGCACGTTGAGCTTGTCCTCGTCGAGGCCGAGCTCGCGCGACACCGCCACGGTCTGCGCGCCCTGCGCCTCGTTGATCTCGAAGCGCGCCACGTCGTTGAGCGACAGGCCCGCGCGCTCCAGCAGCAGGCGGATGGCGGGCGCGGGACCGATGCCCATGATCTCGGGCGGCACGCCCACCACGGCGGCGGCGGCCAGGCGCGCCAGCGCGGGCCTGCCGTGGGCCTTCAGGCCCGCGCCGTTGGTGACCACGGCGGCCGCGGCCGCGTCGGTCAGGGCCGAGCTGTTGCCGCCGGTCTGCACGCCGTCCTTGAACACGGTGCGCAGCTTGGCCAGCACCTCGGGCGGGGTGGGGCGCGGGTGCGTGTCGCGGTCGGCGACGCTGGCCTTGCCCGAGAGGCGGATGCCGCGCGGGCGGTAGCCCTCGCGCTCGAAACTCTCATGGCCCACGGGCACGATCTCGCCGTCGAACCAGCCGGCGGCCTGCGCGGCCACGGCGCGCTCGAAGGAGCGCGAGGCGAAGGCATCCACCGCCTCGCGGGTGATGCCATAGCGCTGCGCCAGGTTCTCGGCCGTGCGGATCATGCTGATGTCGGCCGCCGGGTCGGTGAGGGCCTCCCACATGTAGTCCTTGAAACCGATGGGCGCGCCCAGGCGGAAACCGCCGCGGTGGTCGAAGGCGGCGATGGGGTTGCGCGTCATCGACTCGGTGCCCACCAGCAGCACGTTCTGCGCGATGCCGGCGCCGATCTGCTCGCCGGCCTGGCGAAACAGCTCGAACCCGGTGCCGCAGATGCGCTGCGCCATGAGCGCGGGCACCTCCACCGGCACGCCGGCGTACAGGCCGATGTGGCGCGGCACGTAGAACTGGTCGAAGCCGCCCGGGGCCATGTTGCCCGCGAGCACGGAGTCGATGGCCTCGGGCGACACGCCGGTGCGCTTGAGCACCTCGCGCGCGACCTTGATGCCCAGGTCGATGGGGTTGGCGTCGGCGAAGGCGCCCTGGTAGTCCACCATGGGCGTGCGCACGCCATCGAGGATGTAGACGTCGTTGAAAAGCTGGCTCTGTCCGCGGCTCATCGGGAAACTTTCGAAGAAGTGGCCGGGCGGATGACGCCCGGGGCATCGGCGTACAGGGCCGCCACGCGCGCGGCGCGGCGCTGCAGCACCGCGCGCTGGTTGAGGTAGCCCTTGTCGGTGATTTCACCGGCGTCGGCGTTGGGCGGCTCGTCGAGCACCGCGGCGCGCGCGGGCGATTGCGAGGAGCCGCCGCCTTCGGCGCGCAGCGCCGCCAGGCCCTGGGCGATGTGCGCGTGCAGCGTCTCGCGCGGCAACTGCATGGCCGCGGCGGTGGGGAACACCAGCACGCCGATCTCGTCGCGGTCGTGGCCGGTGATGACCACATCCTGCGCGTGCGGCGCCAGGGCCGAGACCACGCGCAGGCGCAGCGTGCCCACCGACACCCAGGTGCCGGTGGTGAGCTTGAAGTCTTCGGCCACGCGGCCGTTGAACACCACGCCCTGTTCGGGCCGCTGGGCATCGGCCAGGAAACCGGCGTCGCCGATGCGGTAGTAGCCCTCTTCGTCGAAGGCCTGGGCGCTCAGCTCGGGCGCGTGGCGGTAGCCGGGGAAGATGTTCACGCCGTGGATGCGCAGCTCCAGCTTCTCGCCGTTGGGCACGAACTTGAGCGACACGCCGGGCAGCACGCCGCCGATGACGCCCGCGCGCTCCATGCGCCAGTGCGCGCTGGTCACCGCCGGCGCGGTCTCGGTGGAGCCCCAGGAGGTGGTGAGCCAGATCTCGCGGCCCAGCACGCGTTTGGCCAGGGCCTGCAGCCTTTCCCAGCTGGCCTGCGGCAGCGCAGCGCCGGCGTAGAAGACCGCGCGCAGGCGTTCCAGCACGCGCCGCGCCAGCGCCTCGTCGGCCTCCAGCAGGGGCATGGCCATGTCGAAGCCGCGCGGCACATTGAACCAGATGGTGGGCTGCACCTCGGCCAGGTTGGCCACGGTCTTGTCCACCAGCCCGGGCGCGGGCCGGCCTTCGTCGATGACCAGGGTGCCGCCGTGGCACATCACCATGTGCAGGTTGTGGTTGCCGCCGAAGGTGTGGCTCCAGGGCAGCCAGTCCACCAGCACGGGCTTCTCGCGCTCCAGGAAGCGCCAGGCCTGCGCGATCATGCGCTGGTTGGCGCACAGCATGCGGTGTGTGTTGATGACCACCTTGGGCGTGCCGGTGGAGCCCGAGGTCAGCAGGTACTTGGCCGTGGTGTCGGGCGTGATGGCCTCGAAGGCCGCGCGCACCGCGGGCGTTTCCGGCGTGGCCAGCAGGCGCTCGAAGGGGATCGCGCCGGGCAGGGCGTCGGCGCCCTGGCTCAGCACCACGGGCACGTCCAGGCCGCTGCTGGCGATGGCCGGGCCATAGACCGCGGCGTCCGAGGCATAGACCAGGGCCGGCTGCAGCGTGCGCAGGATGCCGTGCACCTTCTCGTGGTCTTTGGTGAGGCGGCAGTAGGCGCTGGAGACGGTGCAACTGGCGCGGCCGATGTGCTGCGTGGCCAGCACCAGCAGCAGGTGGTCGATGGCGTTGTCCGACAGCACCACCACGGGCGCGTCGGGGGCCAGGTTCATGTCCAGCAGGGCTTGGGCCACACGGCCCACCTGGGCGCGCAGCTCGGCCCAGTTCAGGCGGCGCCAGCCGGTGGGGGTGCGTTCGGCCAGCGCGGGCGCGTCGGGCGTGCGCGCGGCCCAGTCCTCCAGCCATTCGCCGATGCAGCGCGCGTAGTCGCCCAGGGGTTCGGGCGAGCGCAGGACGAAGCTGCCGTCGGCCCGGTGCTCCACCGTGGCGGCGGGTGGGGCCAGCCACGCCGGGTCGTTCAGCCAGTCGAGAGGATTGTTCATGTCTCCATACAGATATGTATGTTTCATAACGAATCCTAGCGAGGGTTTCTACTGGGTTAGTACAGGGTTTATCCCTATCTCCATACATTTCTGTATGGAAGATTCGCGGGGCGCCGCCGATAGAATTTCCGCGTGAGTTCCGGCGCCGCTTCTCCCGCCAGCCCCGCGCGCAAGTCCCGTGGGGCGGGCGAGGCCGCGCGCGCTCCGCTCACGCCCGACACCTGGATCGAGGCCGCCACCGGGGTGCTGGTGGACCAGGGCATCGACCACGTGCGGGTGGACCTGCTGGCGCAGCACCTGGGCGTCACGCGCGGCAGCTTCTACTGGCATTTCAAGGACCGCGAGGACCTGCTGCGCCGCGTGCTGCAGGCCTGGCGCGAAACGGCCACCGAGAACCTTACGGTGCGCCTGGAGTCGGCGAACGAGGACCCGATGGAACAGTTGCGCGGTGTGCTGTCGCTGCCGTTCCGGGGCCGGGCGGCGGCGCGTGCCGCGCGCATCGAGCTGGCGATCCGCGCCTGGGCGCGGCGCGACCAGATGGCGCGCTTCGCGGTCGACGAGGCGGATTCGAGCCGCATCGGCTACATCGCACAGCTGTTCTCGGCCCTGGGTTTTCCGGTGGTGGAGGCGCGCTCGCGGGCCTTCCTGCTGTACAGCTACGTGGTGTCGGAGTCGCTGATGCCCACGCTGAGCACCCCGGCGCAGAAAGACGACCGGCGCCGCTTCGCCGAGCGCTTGTTCACGCAGAAGCTGGGCGCGGCGGGCTGATGTGCGTCGGCCAGCAGGCCCGCGCCGCAACCCCAAGCTTGGTCGGTCTACCGCCGGAACAGCCGGTGCACCTGCTCCCGTATCCACATCTGCGCCGGGTCGTTCGCCGTGCTGCTGTGCCACACCAGGCGCACTTCGTAGTCGGGTGAGCTGTCGTGCGGCAGCTCCCACACGCGCATGTCGTGGCGCCGGCTCAGGTTGTCGGCGTACATCTGCGGCACGATGGTGAGCAGGTCGGTGCTGAGCGCCAGATCGGGCAGGGCGCCGAAGTGGCGCGCGCGCAGCACGATGCGGTCCGACAGGTTCAGGCGCACCAGCATCTTCTCCACGCTGCCATGGAAGGTGGCCGTGGGCGAGGCCACCACCAGCGGGGCGCTGGCCAATTGTTCGGGCGTGAGCCGCCCGCTGGCGCGGCCTGCGGACGGGCGCCAACCGCCGGAGCTCATGGCCACGTAGTGTTCGCGGAACAGCAGGTCGGCGCGGATGCCGCGGTGGCGCGGGTTGAGGATGCCGATGGCGAAGTCGATCTCGCGCGCCTCCAGCGCGCCAGCCAGGTCTTCGGCGGCCACGGCCACGTTGGACAGCCGGGCGTGCGGCGCCTGCTCGCGCAGCGCGGCGGCCAGCGGGGGCATGAACATCATCTCGCCCAGGTCGGACAGGGAGGTCTTCCAGTGCACCTCGCTGCGCGCGGGGTCGAAGGCCTCGTGCACGCTCATGGTCGATTCGAGGCGCTGGAGCAGCTCGGTGACCTCGGGGGCGATGCGCTCACACACGCGCGTGGGTTTCAGGCCGCCAGGGGTGCGCACGAAGAGCTCGTCGTCGAGGTGGCCGCGCAGGCGGGCGAGGGCGCTGCTGGTGGCGGATTGGGACAGCGACAGCGCCTTGCCGGCCGCCGTGACCGAACCGGTGCGGTGGATGGCGGCGAGCACGCGAAGCAGGTTCAGGTCGAGCTGGCGGAAGTTCATGGCGAATGATATCCACGCTGTGGATATACCTCATCGACAGATTCGGTTGGACAGATAGGCGCGTCGCCCCTACATTGCCGCCCCAACCCGCCTTTCACACCAAGGAGACAAACGATGCAGCCCTCTCGCAAGACCCTCTTCCGCCTGGCCGCCCTGTCGGCCCTCGCCCTCGGCGCCCTGAGCGCGCAGGCGCAGGACAAGCCCGTCGAACTCAAGTTCGCGCACTGGCTGCCGGGCACGCACCCGCTGTCCAAGCTCGGCTTCGAGCCCTGGGCCAAATCGGTGGAAGCGGCCTCCAAGGGCTCGATCAAGGTGATGCTGTTCCCCGCGCAGCAGCTGGGCAAGGCCGCCGACCACTACGACATGGCGCGCGACGGCATCGCCCAGATGACCTGGGTGAACCCCGGCTACCAGGCCGGCCGCTTCCCGCTCATCGCGGCCGGCGAGCTGCCCTTCCTGCTCGGCAAGCCCGGCCCGGCCTCGGCCGCGCTGGACCAGTGGTACCGCAAGTACTCGGACAAGGAAATGAAGGACGTGAAGTTCTGCTTCGCGCACGTGCACGTGGGCACCTTCCACTCCAAGAACCCCATCACCGAACCCGGCCAGCTCAAGGGCCTGAAGATCCGCTCGGCCAACGGCACCGTGGCGCAGACCATGAGCCTGCTGGGCGCCACCAACGTGCAGGTCTCGGCGCCCGAGTCGCGCGACGCGATCCAGAAGGGCCTGGCCGACGCCATCACCTTCCCCTGGGGTTCCATCATTTCCTTCGGCATCGACAAGGCGGTGAAGTACCACAGCGACATGCGTTTCTATGCCTCCGACTTCGTCTGGGTGATGAACAAGCCCTGGTACGACGGCCTGGCCGCCGGCCAGAAGAAGGTCATCGACGATCACTGCAGCAACGAATGGGCCGGCAAGGTCGGCGCCAGCTGGGGCGACGAAGAGGACAGCGGCCGCGAGAAGCTCGAGAAGACCGCCGGCCACACGCTGGTGAAAATCTCGCCCGCGCAGATGGATGCCTGGAAGAAGGCCGTGCAGCCCGTCTACGCCGACTGGGTGAAGGCCGCTAGCGCCACCGGCGTCAACGGCCAGGCCGCGCTCGATGAGCTGCGCAAGGAGCTGGCCGCCCGCGGGGGCGCGAACTGATGAAGCGGCTGCTGTCGGCGGTCGAGACGCTGGCCGCGCTCTCGCTGCTCGTGATCGCGCTGCTGACGGCGGGCAACGTGCTCGTGCGCTACTCCTTCGGCTGGCAGGTTCCCGACTGGTTCGACGGCACGCAGATGCTGCTGGGCATCGCGATGTTCTGGGGCATCGCGCTGGCCACCTGGTACGGCAACCACATCGCGGTCGACCTGCTGTGGGAGGCGCTGGGCCCGCGCGGCAAGCGCGTCATCGACGTGCTGGCCACCGCCGTGACCCTGGCATTCCTGGTGCCGCTGGCCTGGATGGTCTGGGTCAAGGTGGGCGGCACGGGCAGCCAGGGCACCATGGACCTGCGCCTGCCGCTCAAGTGGTTCTACAGCGCGGCCGCCGTGGGCGCGACCGTGGCCGCCGTGCTGGCCGCGGTGCGCCTGGGGCTGCTGCCCTTTGGCCGCGAGGCGCACGCCGAGGCCGTCGACGAAATCACCGCAGAGGGCATTCATGGATCGTGACCTGGTGGCCCTGCTGGGCTTCGTCGGCATGTTCGCGCTGATGGCGCTGCGCGTGCCCATCGGCGTGGCCATGGGCATCGCGGGCGTGGCGGGCTTCGCCGCGCTCAGCGGCCTCACGCCTGGCCTGAACCTGCTGGCCAACGTGCCGCTGTCGGTGCTGACCGACTACAACCTCATCGTTATCCCGATGTTCATCCTGATGGGGGCCTTCGCCTCGCATTCGGGCATGAGTGCGGAGCTGTTCGCGGCTGGCCGCGCCTGGCTGCACCACCGCCGCGGCGGCCTGGCGCTGGCCTCGGTGGCGGCCTGTGGCGGCTTCTCGGCCATCAACGGTTCGTCGGTGGCCACGGCCGCCACCATGACGCAGGTGGCGCTGCCCGAGATGCGCCGCGCCGGCTACGAGCCCGGCATTTCGGCCGGTCTCATCGCGGCCGGCGGCACGCTGGGCATCATGATCCCGCCCTCGGTGATCCTGGTGCTCTACGGCATCATGACCGAGGTGGACATCACCGCGCTGTTCGCGGCCGGGGTGATACCGGGCCTGATGGCGGTCGTCTTCTACTCGGTGGTGGTGGCCATCATCGCCCGGGTGAAGCCCGAGTGGATGCCGCGGGGCGAGCGCCACGGCTGGGCCGAGCGATTCGCCAGCCTCAAGCCGCTGTGGGCCGTGGTCGTGCTCTTCGTGTTCGTGCTCGGCGGCATCTACGGCGGCCTGTTCACGGTACAGGAGGCGGCGGGCGTGGGCGCCACGGGCACGCTCGTGATCGGCATGGCGCGCGGGCGCCTGCGCTGGCCGCAGATCAAGGAGGCGCTGATCAGCGCGCTGCGCGTGTCCTCGGCCATCATGACCATCGTGGTCGGCGCCTACCTCTTCGGCTACTTCCTCACCATCACCCAGTTCACCCAAAACGCGGTGGAATTCCTGGTGAACCTGCCGATCGGGCCCTATGGCGTGCTGGCGCTCATCATGTTGGGCTACCTGGTCCTGGGCGCCGTGATGGACGAGCTGGCCATGATCCTGCTGACCGTGCCCATCGTGTTTCCCGCGATGGTGCATCTGGGCTTCGACCCGGTCTGGTTCGGCGTGATCGTGGTGATGGCGGTGACCTTCGGCATGATTTGCCCGCCCGTGGGCATGAACGTGTTCGTCATCAATTCCATTGCGCGCGACCTGTCGCTGGGGCACATCTACCGGGGCACCATGCCGTTCATCGCGGCGGACGTGGTCCGGCTGTTCATCCTCTGCGCCTTCCCCTCGCTCTCTCTCTGGCTGCCCGGCCTGCTGGCCTAGCGAGGGCCTTCCCCCGATCCGACGCCCCCCGGCCCCACGGCCGGTGGGGCCGTTCGCGTTCACCTGCGACAATCGCGCCCCTGGCCCCTGCCTCGATGGTGAAATTGGTAGACACAGCGGACTTAAACTCCGCCGCTTGCCCGCAAGGGGGCGTACCGGTTCGACCCCGGTTCGAGGCACCAGGCGCTTTCCGCGCGGGGGCCTAGGTTTTTTCCGGACAGCCCGGTAGAGTGAGTTTCCATGAGCAGCCGATACGACGCCCCTTTTGAAATCCACGTGCACGGTGACGTGCCCCTGCGCGAGGACGTGGTGTTCGAGCAGATCCAGGAGGCCCTCAAGCCCCTGTGGCAGTACGCGGGCGGCCGTTCGCTCGCGGCGGTGGCCGAGAGCAGCTACGAGGACGAGCCCGGCATCCGCTTCGACGCCGAGTCGCACACCCTGCAGATCTGCTGGACGGTCAATGGCGACGAGGACTTCCGCCAGGCCGTCGAGGACGCCTGCATGGGCCTGAACGAAATCGCCTCGGCCGGCGCGCCGCTGGAGGTGTCGTTCTACGACACCGAGTTCGACGAGGAAGACGAGAACAACGAGGACGAGGCGCGCGACGATTTCGTCATGTGCTTCGTCGGTCCCACGCCCGCGGCCATCATGCAGGTTCAGCGCGACCTGCTGGTGCAGGACGTGGTGCAGGTGATGGAGCGCCACTTCGACGCCTCGGAGCTGGGTGACGTGGTGGCCTCGATCGAC
This sequence comes from Hydrogenophaga sp. PML113, assembly GCF_001777155.1. Taxonomy (NCBI): domain Bacteria; kingdom Pseudomonadati; phylum Pseudomonadota; class Betaproteobacteria; order Burkholderiales; family Comamonadaceae; genus Hydrogenophaga; species Hydrogenophaga sp. PML113. The sequence continues at coordinate 113,388 of NZ_MIYM01000003.1, forward strand.
AAGCTGTTCAACCAGCGCTTCGACGCCCTCGTCAGTTCCATGCAGCTGGGCAAGCCGCCGCGCGGCCACGGACCCTCGGGCCACGGCGGACCGCGCAAACCGCGGCACCTGCACTGATGCTCGCCAGCGCCCTGAACCCCGGCGTGCGCAAGCGCGAGGTGTTCGGCTGGGCGATGTACGACTTCGCCAACTCGGGCTACACCACGGTGGTGCTCACCGCCGTATTCGCCGCCTACTTCGTTGGTGGGGTGGCCGGCGGTGCCCATTGGGCCACCTTCGCCTGGACCGCCGCGCTCAGCCTGTCCAACCTGATCGTGATGTTCACCGTCCCGGCCATGGGCGCCTGGGCCGACCGGCACGCCGCCAAGAAGCGCCTGCTCATGCTCACCACCCTGGGCTGCGTGGCCGCCACGGCGGGCCTGGCCCTGGTGCAGCCCGGCGCGGTGGCGCTGGGCGTGGTGCTCATCGTGCTGTCCAACGTCTGCTACGCCTGGGGCGAATCGTTCATCGCGGCCTTCCTGCCCGAGATCGCCCGGCCGGAGGCCATGGGCCGGGTGAGTGGCTGGGGCTGGAGCCTGGGCTACGTGGGCGGCATGCTCACGCTGGGCCTGTGCCTGGCCTACGTGCTGTGGGCCCAGGCCCAGGGGCAGAAGGCGGGGCAGTTCGTGCCCGTCACCATGATCGTCACCGCCGCCATCTTCGGTCTGGCTTCGCTGGTCACGCTGTCGCTGCTGCGCGAGCGCGCCCAGCCCCAGGCCGGCCGCGAGGGCGGCTGGCGCGCCTCGCTGCGCCGGCTGCGCGCCACCTTCCAGCAGGCACGCCACTACCGCGACTTCATGTGGCTGCTGGCCTGCACGGCGGCCTACCAGGGCGGCGTGGCTGTGGCCGTGGCGCTGGCGGCGATCTACGCCGAGCAGGTCATCGGCTTCGCGCAGCAGGAAACCATGGCGCTGATCTTCGTGCTCAACGTCGCGGCCATGGCGGGGGCCTTCGCCTTCGGTTACGGGCAAGACCGCCTGGGCCACAAGCTCGCGCTGAGCCTCACCCTGCTGGGCTGGATCGCCACCTGCGTGATCGCCGCGCTCAGCACCACCAAGGGCATGTTCTGGTACGCCGCCGCCATCGCGGGCCTGTGCATGGGCTCCAGCCAGTCGGCCGGACGCGCCATGGCCGGCATGCTGGCGCCGCCCGCGCAGCTGGCCGAATTCTTCGGGCTGTGGACCTTCGCCGTGCGTGTGGCCAGCATCGTGGGGCCGCTCAGCTACGGCGCCATCACCTGGATGACCGGTGGCAACCAGCGCCTGGCCATCGTGTCCACCGCCGTGCTGTTCGCGCTGGGACTGCTGCTGCTGCTGCCGGTGAACATGCGGCGCGGGCGCGAGGCCGCGCTCACCGCGCCGAGCACCGCTCAGCTCTGAGGCGACCGCACCTCGGCCGGCAGGTTCAGCCACTGCCGCGTGGCGCGCCGCAGCGATTCCGGATGGCCGGTGCTGCGCCACGTTGGCGAGGGCAGGGCCTCGCCGCTCCCTGGCCCGGCGCCCGGCAGCAGGTGCCGCGCGCGGCGCGCCACCGCTTCGGCCGGATCGATCAACGCGATCGGCCCCTCGCTGGCGGCCAGCCAGGCCTCGCGCACCAGCGGGTAGTGCGTGCAGCCCAGCACCAGGGTGTCGATGGCCGGGGCTTCGTCCAGCAGCGCCCGCAGGTGGCGGTGGCACAGTGCCCGCGCGAGCGCTTCGTCGCCGCGTTCGATGGCATCGGCCAGGCCGTCGGCCGCGCGCTCATGCACGCTCGGCCCGCCTGCCGCGCCCGCCAGGCAGGCCGAGCGCAAGGCCTGGTAGCGCGCGCTGTTCAGCGTGGCGCGCGTGGCGACGACGCCCACGCGTCCGCTGCGCGTGGCGGCCAGGGCCGGGCGCACGGCGGGCTCGATGCCCACGATGGGCAGGTCGGGGTGCTCTTGCCGCAGCGCGTCGATGGCCACGGCGGTGGCCGTGTTGCAGGCCAGCACCAGCAGGTCCAGGGGCTCGCAGGCCCGCCAGTCGCGCACGAGGGCGGTGACGCGCCCCCGCAGCGCCTCGGGGGGCCGCTCGCCGTAGGGCGCCCAGGCGTTGTCGGCCAGGTAGCTCAGGTGGGCGCCGGGCAACGCCGCGCGCAGGGCGCGCCAGACGCTCAGCCCGCCGACGCCGCTGTCGAAGACGCCGACGGCGGTGACGGGCGAGCCGCTCAAACGCTGGCCAGTGCGATGCCCTTGAACTCGCCCGAGGCGATGCGCTGGCTCCACTCGGCCGGGCCGGTGATGTGCGCGCTGGTGCCGCCGGCGTCCACGGCCACGGTCACGGGCATGTCGACCACGTCGAACTCGTAGATGGCTTCCATGCCGAGGTCTTCGAAGCCCACCACCTTGGCCGTCTTGATGGCCTTGGACACGAGGTAGGCCGCACCGCCCACGGCCATGAGGTAGGCGCTCTTGTGCTGCTTGATCGCCTCGATGGCGACCGGGCCGCGCTCGGCCTTGCCGATCATGGCGATCAGGCCGGTCTTCTCCAACATCATGCCGGTGAACTTGTCCATGCGCGTGGCGGTGGTGGGGCCGGCGGGGCCCACGGCCTCGTCGCGCACCGGGTCCACCGGGCCCACGTAGTAGATGACGCGGTTGGTGAAGTCCACCGGCAGCTTCTCGCCCTTGGCCAGCATGTCCTGGATGCGCTTGTGCGCGGCGTCGCGGCCGGTGAGCATCTTGCCGTTGAGCAGCAGGGTCTGGCCGGGCTTCCAGCTGGCCACTTCTTCCTTGGTGAGGGTGTCCAGGTTGACGCGCGTGCTCTTGTTGTAGTCGGGCGCCCAGTGCACGTCGGGCCACAGGTCCAGGCTGGGCGCGTCCAGGTAGGCGGGGCCGCTGCCGTCGAGCACGAAGTGCGCGTGGCGCGTGGCCGCGCAGTTGGGGATCATGGCCACGGGCTTGCTGGCCGCGTGGGTGGGGTACATGGCGATCTTCACGTCCAGCACCGTGGTCAGGCCGCCCAGGCCCTGCGCGCCGATGCCCAGGGCGTTGACCTTCTCGTGCAGCTCCAGGCGCAGCTCTTCCACCTGCGTCAGCTTCTCACCCTTGGCGGCCTTGGTCTGCAGCTCGTGCATGTCGATGTCGTCCATGAGCGACTGCTTGGCCATCAGCATGGCCTTCTCGGCCGTGCCGCCGATGCCGATGCCCAGCATGCCCGGCGGGCACCAGCCCGCGCCCATGGTGGGCACGGTCTTGAGCACCCAGTCCACCAGCGAGTCGCTGGGGTTGAGCATCACGAACTTGCTCTTGTTTTCGCTGCCGCCGCCCTTGGCGGCGACGGTCACGTCAACGGTATTGCCCGGAACGATCTCGGTGAAGATGACCGCGGGCGTGTTGTCCTTGGTGTTCTTGCGCGCGAACTGCGGGTCGGCCACCACGCTGGCGCGCAGGGTGTTGTCGGGGTGGTTGTAGCCTCGGCGCACGCCTTCGTTGATGGCGTCGTCCAGGCTGCCGCTGAAGCCCTCGAGCCGCACGTCCATGCCGATCTTGAGGAAGACGTTGACGATGCCGGTGTCCTGGCAGATCGGCCGGTGGCCGGTCGCGCTCATGCGGCTGTTGGTGAGGATCTGCGCGATGGCGTCCTTGGCCGCGGGACTCTGTTCGCGCTGGTAGGCGCGGGCCAGGTGGGCGATGTAGTCGGCGGGGTGGTAGTAGCTGATGTACTGCAGCGCACCGGCGATCGATTCGATGAGGTCGTCGGCCTTGATGGTGGTGGGCATGGTCGGTCGTGGGCTGGGGGGTGGATAACTTGGGGATTATCCCTCTGCGGAAATGGGCGCGCAGGCCGGGGGCCAGGCCGCCCCTTGGCGCTGGCTAGCATGCCGCGCATGCATCCACTTGTCCCTCCGGCCATGCGCGCGCAGGTGTCGGCGGCCGTCGCCCTGCCGGACGGGCTGCTGGCGCAGGCGCGCGCCGCCTACCTGGGGTTGGAAAAGGACGGTCTGGCGAAGCATCCCGACGAGCTTGCCGACTGCATCCGCGCGTTCAGGCACGCGGTCGAAGCGCGGTGCGCCGCCGCCTCAGGTCCGCCGGCGCCAGAACAGTGACACCGAGGCCAGGTAACGAAGCATCTTCATGAGCGACGACCGGCCTTCCGCGGTGGCGAAGGAATAGAACATCACGATCAGCAGCAACCAGGGCATGTAGTAGATCCACAGCTGCGCCCACCAGCCCGGCATGAAGCGAAAGACAGAGTCCAGCAGCAACAGGGGCAGGAGAAGGAGGGCGATCAGGTTGAGCGCCAGGGTCGCGATCCGGGTGACCACCGTGGCCGGGCGGTCGTGGTCCTTGTGGATCGCCACCTCGGCAATGGCGCCGTGCAGCACGGCGCCCGCCACTTCGGGCAGTTGATCGCCTGTTTGGGAGTAGATGATGTCCAGCTCGATGGAGTCCTTGGGGTTGAGCCGGTCAAACTCCAGGCGGATGCTGGCCTCATTCGGCACCGGCAAGGCCCTCCAGCCCGATGACTCGCTGCGCCGCTCGGACATGGCAAGGATGGCCAGGGCATTTTTCAGCTGGAGCTTCAGGGGTGTCGCCACGAGGTTGCTGGCGATCTGGTGCGGCCCCTTGGCCACGAAGCGGACCCGCAGCCGGCTGGCCTCCTGAACCTCCACCCCGTTGACCGTGATGTTGAGTGATTGGGCCGTGGACGAACTGTCGACAAAGATCTCGTCCGAGATGACCTCCCAATGCAGCTCTTTCGTGCGGATGGAGCGCACATAGAAGTAATACGAGATGAGCGCCGAGGCGACGACGCCGAGGATGAAGGCGCCCAGTGTGCTGCCGAGGTAGTACTCGATCCCGGCGATGAAGGGGCGATTGGGGTCGTAGGGCCGGCGGCTGACGTCAAGGTCGTACTTCAGGCTGGTGGGGTCCTTCGCGCCCAATTCTTCCGCCGGGATCAGCACGAAATGCTCAGGCGCCTGGGACGCCCGGAAGGTGAACACCGCGGAGCGGTCTTGGCGGCTGACATCGTCTTGCCAGGTGATGACCTGGTTCTTGTCGTCCAGCATCACCAGCATCGGGTCGAAGTCCTTGGACGACGCGCGGATGGTGTACCAGTCCTTGCTGTCCTTGGCGGCTGGCACCGAAAACCAGTGCGCCGGTTGGGACTGGAACGGTGTGGCCGGGTTGAGCCCTTGCCCGGCGCTCTTTTTGACGTCGACCCGAACGGCGCGCGGCAAGGGGGGAACGAGCGCCGGCGCATGGGCATCGATCACCCAGAGGCTATAGGGCACAGGGGTTTGCGAGGCGTCCCCGCCCACCATGATTTCCAGGCGGTCTCCGGCGCTCACCGTCACCGACAGTTGCTGGGTGGCGAGCCGTGACGGGTGGGGCTGTGCGGTCTTCAGCAACTGCCCGTTCTGCAGAACGGCGAGCACCAGGTGGCGCGTGTCGGAATGCGCCGAGATGCTCAGTTCTCCCGGGGCATCGGCCGTGAACACATGCCTGGCGTGGTGGGGCAGCCGAACGTCCGCCACCGCGTTCTGCGAGAGGAATGCCGTCGACCCTCCGTGGATCTGCCCGTTGTGCAGCTTGCCGGCCACCACGGGAATCGGCTCCGCGCTGGTGGCGGGGTCCGCGGCCACCGCCAGGTTGGCGTGCACGGGCATGAGCAGGGCGATCGCCAGCATGACAACGCGAGGCAAACCGGAGGTGAGGCTCATGGTGGGTCTCGAAGAGTGCAGGGTGGGGGTGGGTCAGCGCCGCGCTTTTGCCTGTCGCCGCCAGTACTGGAACTCGTCCTCGTGGAACTCGATGTCGAGTTCCTGCATGCGCTGCTGCAGCCGCTCCTGCACCTGGGCCACCGTCTGGTTGTAGACCAGCGGGCCGATCTCCTCGAGGAAAAAGTTCAGCAGCGCGCCGGCGCCGATGTTGCCGATGCGCTGGTCGAGCGCTTCCTGGAAGTAGCGTTCGATGGAGGCGATGGCTTGCGCGCGTTCGTCGCGGGGAAGTTCGATGGGCATTGGCGTGGCGTGGTCGAGGGAAGGTCAGTACACCGCAAATCGCCCGGTCCATTTCCGCTCGTAGTCCATCTTGGCGAAGTGCCCCGCCATGAAGTCGATGAAGGCGCGGACCTTGGCCGAGAGGTGCTTGCGGCTGGGGTAGGCGAGGTTGATGGTGAGGTGGGGCAGGTCCCAGTCCTCCAGCACCGGCACCAGGCGGCCGGCCACGATGTCGTCGTAGACGATGTAGCTCGGCTGGATCAGGATGCCCATGCCGTCGAGCGCGGCGGCGCGCACGATCTGGCCGTCGTTGGTCTCCAGCAGTCCCTTGATCTGGATGGTTTTCTGCTCGCCCGTGGCCACCTGGGTGAAGCGAAGTTCGTTCGGTGTGTTGGCGTGCAGGTAGACCAGCAGCTTGTGCTGTTGCAGGTCGTCGAGCCCCTTGGGAAAGCCATGCCGGGCCAGGTAGCCCGGCGAGGCGGCCAGCACGCGGCGCGTTTCGCCCAGGCGGCGGATGGTGATGTTGCTGTCGGGCTCGTACTCGCGCGTGCGGATCGCCACGTCGATGTTGTTGTCGATGATGTCCAGGTAGCGGTTGGCCGCCTCCACGTGCACGCTCACATGGGGGTAGCGCTCGGTGAACTCGCGCAGCAGCGGCGCGATGTGGTGCATGGAAAAGCTCAGCGAGGCCGTCACGCGCAGCAGGCCCGTGGGGTTGAGCGCCGCGGCGTTCACGTCGGACTCGGCGTCGCGCAGGTCACTCAGGATGTTGCGCGCGCGCTGGAAGAATTCCTGCCCGGTGTCGGTGAGGTACAGGCGGCGCGTATTGCGCTCCACCAGGCGCACGCCCAGGCGCTCCTCCAGGGCCGCCAGGTGGCGGCTGGCGCTGGCGTTGCTCAGGTTCAGGGCTTCGGCCGCGCGCGACAGGCTGCCGGTTTCGGCCACCTGCACGAACAGTTCGATCTCGGTCCAGCGGTCCATCGGCTCTCTCGTCGTCTCCGGGTTGTCCCTTGGTTTCTTTCGCGCGCCGGAAAAGTCTTTTGTTTTCCGGGCATTGGTTTTCCATTTCGGGCCGCCTACATTCTGCCGCCACGGTGGCCCCGCGGCACCCAACCGGAGACACGACGGTGAGGAACCTCAACCAGGACAACATCACCCAGGCGGTCATCGCCCGCCTGGCCCAGACACCCGACCCGCGCCTCAAGCAGGTGCTGACCAGCCTGGTGCAGCACCTGCACGCCTTCGCCCGCGAGGTCAAGCTGACCGAGGCCGAATGGGCCTACGGCATCGACTTCCTGACCCGCGTGGGCCACACCTGCGACGAGCAGCGCCAGGAGTTCATCCTGCTGTCGGACACGCTGGGCCTGTCGATGCTGACGGTGGCGCTGAACAACCACAAGCCCCCGGGCTGCACCGAGGCCACGGTGTTCGGGCCTTTCCACGTGGAAGGCGCACCCGAGATGCCGCACGGCGCCGACGTGGCCAACGGCGCGCCCGGCCGGCCCTGCGAGGTCTCGGGCCGCGTGCGCGGCCTGGGCGGCGAGCCGGTGGCGGGCGCGGTCATCGACGTCTGGCAGGCCGACGCCGACGGCCTGTACGACGTGCAGCGCGAAGGCCTGGCCGAGCCGCAGGGCCGGGCGGTGCTGCGCAGCGACGCCGAGGGGCGCTTTCACTTCCGCAGCGTGGTGGCCGAGCCGTACCCCATCCCCAACGACGGTCCCGTGGGCGAGATGCTCACGGCCACCAAGCGCCACCCCTGGCGGCCCGCGCACCTGCATTTCCGCCTGCAGGCGCCCGGTTACGAGACCCTGGTGACGCACGTCTTCCGCGACGGCGACCCCTACCTCGATTCCGACGCCGTGTTCGGCGTGCGCAGTTCCCTGGTGGCCGATTGGGTGGAACAGCCCGACGGCCGCGTCACCCTGGATTTCGACTTCGTGTTGAACCCGTCCCGCTGATTTCGACCCCCTGAGACACAACGAGGAGACAAGACCATGACGATCAAGAAACGCGCTTTCGTGGCCAGTGCCCTGGCCGCCGCCCTGATGGCCGCGGGCCTCGCCCCGGCCCACGCGCAGCAGACATTCAAGCTCACCATCGCGTCCAGCCACCCCACCTCGCTGCCCTGGGTGGGGCTGATGAGCACGCTCTTCGTGCCCGAGGTGAACAAGCGCGTGGAGGCCCTGGGCAAGGGCTACAAGATCGAATGGAAGGAGGCCTACGGCGGCCAGCTCTACAAGATGAACGCCACGCTCACCAGCGTGGGCCAGGGCATCGCCGACATCGGCTGGGTGTTCGCCAACCTCGAAGCGGCCAAGATGCCGCTGACCCAGTACGCCACCGTCACGCCCTTCGCCACCGGCGACGTGCGCACCTTGCTGCAGGTGGCCAACGAGCTGAACGAGAAGATCCCCGCGCTCAAGGCCGAGTGGGACCGCAACAACCTGGTGTTCCTGGGTGCCTCGGGCGTGGACACCTACCACCTGTTCACCAAGAGCCCCATCAGCACCTACGCCGATCTCAGCGGCAAGAAGATCTCGGCGCCCGGCGCGCTGGGCCTGTGGCTCAAGGGCTCGGGCGCGGTGCCGGTGGACGGCTCGCTCACCAGCTACTACACCGACATCCAGACCGGTGTGAGCGAGGGCACCATCTCCATCGCCACCGGCATCCTGCCCAGCAAGGTGTACGAGGTGGCACCCTACGTGACCACGGTGGACATCGGCGCGCTCTACAACGGCGGCATGGCCATCAACAAGGACACCTTCAACGGCATGCCGCCCGAGGTGCAGAAGATCATCAAGGACGTGGGCCTGGAGTACTCGCGCGTGCTGGGCGACACGCTCATGCAGCGCTACGAGGCCGCGCTCAAGGCCATCGGCGAGCAGGGCGCCAAGCAGGCCGTGCCGGTGAAGATCGCGCCCATGGCCCCCGGCGAACGCGAGAAGTGGGCCAAGACCATGCCCAACATCGCGGGCGACTGGGTCAAGGCCAATGCCTCGCGCGGCCCGGCCGCGCAGATCGTGAAGACCTACCTGGAGGAGCTGCGCAAGCGCGGCGCCAAGCCCTTGCGCGACTGGGACAAGGAACTCTGATCGCCCTTCATGAGCTACGAAGCCAACACCAACCTGGAAGAGGCGCCGGTCCCGGCGGCGCCGTCCAGCCCCTTCGGGCGCGTGGTCGACGCGCTCAACGGCCTGGGCTCGATCGTCATCGCGCTCGTCATGGTGCTGATGTGCGCTGACGTGTTCATGCGCAACGCCTTCAACCACCCCCTCGACGGCGTGGCCGAGATGGTCGCGGCCTCGATCATCGTGATCGTGTTCCTGCAACTGCCGGCCACGCTGCGCCACGGCCGCATGAGCCGCGCCGACCTGTTCATCGACCCCTTCGTGACCCGGCGGCCCCAGGCGGGCAAACGCCTGCGGGCGGTGTTCTCGCTTGCGGGCGTCTTCGCCTGCGGCGTGATCGCCTACGCCACCTGGCCGCTGTTCCAGCGCGCCTGGGCGAACAATGAGTTCTTCGGCGTCGAGGGCGTGTTCACCTTCCCCACCTGGCCGATGCGCATCGTGGTGTTCGTGGGCGCGGCGCTGGCGGCGCTGCAGTACGTGCTGTTGGCCTGGCAGGACTGGCGCGAGAGCGGCCGGGGGGGCGACCATGTCTGACCTGCTGCTCGGCTTCATGGCCATCGGGGTGATGCTGGCCTTCATCATCCTGGGCATGCACATCGGCATCGCGCTGATCGTCACGTCCTTCGCAACGGTCTGGCTGATGCGCTCGCCGGAGATCGCCGCCCGCTTCGTCGGCGCGGCAGCCAACGACGCGATCCGCGACTACCTCTTCGGCGTGGTGCCGCTGTTCGTGCTCATGGGCATGTTCGTGAGCGTGAGCGGGGTGGGGCGCGACACCTTCGACGTGTTCCAGTGGCTGTTGCGCCGCCTGCGAGGCGGCCTAGGCCTGGCCACGGTGGGCGCCAACGCGGTGTTCGCGGCCATCACCGGCATCTCCATCGCCTCGGCCTCGGTGTTCACCAAGGTGGCCACGCCCGAGATGATCCGCCACGGCTACACGCCGCGCTTTTCCGTGGGTGTGGTGGCGGGGTCGTCGGTGCTCGGCATGTTGATTCCGCCCTCCCTGCTGATGATCATCTATGGCGTGATCGCAGAGGAGTCGATCGGCCGTCTGTTTCTCGCGGGCATCCTGCCCGGCCTGCTCCTGGCCTTGCTGTTCTGCGCCTTGATCCTGGGCCTGGCCTATCTGCGCCCGAGCAGCATTTACTCCTCGGGCCAGGCCGCGTCGGCGGCCAACCAGGACACTGAAACTTGGGCCAGCGCATCGGTAAAGTTTTTTCCCATCCTGTTGCTCATCGTGCTGGTGCTGGGCGGTTTGTACAGCGGCTTTTTCACGCCCACCGAGGCCGGCGCCGTGGGCGCGGCGGGCGCCTTCGTGATCGCCATCGCCCGCCGACGCCTGACCTGGCGCAAGCTGTGGAACGTGCTCACCGAAACGGGCTACGTGTCGGTGTCGGTGCTGTTCCTCATCGTGGCGGCCTCGCTCTACAGCCGCATGCTCGCGCTCACCGGCATGCCGGCGGCCATCACCACCGGCATCACCGACATGGGCCTCGGCCCCTGGGGCTTTCTGGCGGCCTACCTGCTCATCGTCATCGCGCTGGGCTGCATCATCGACTCGGTCTCGATCATGCTGATCATGCTGCCCATCGTGTTGCCCATCGCCACCAGCTTCGGCATGGACCTGATCTGGTTCGGCGTGCTCACCGTCGTGGCGGTGGAGATCGGCTTGCTCACGCCACCTTTCGGGGTGTCGGTCTATACGGTCAAGAGCGCGCTCAACAACCCCGCGATCACCATCAAGGACATCTTCGCCGGCACCTTGCCCTTCGTGCTGGTGATGGTGTTCTCGCTGTTCGTTCTCGCCATCTTCCCCAGCCTGTCCACCTGGCTGGCGCGCATGTGAACCCATGATCTACGTCTTCCACCTTCTCGACAAACCCGGCGGCCTTGAGCTGCGCCAGCGCATGCGCCCCGAACACAAGGCCTACCTGGGCGCCATGGCCGATCGCATCGCCTTCGCCGGCCCCTTGCTGGCTGACGACGGCGCCACCATGGTGGGCAGCGTGCTGGCCATCGACTTCGACAGCCGCGAGGCCGCGCTGCAATGGCAGGCGCAGGAGCCGTTCACGCGGGCCGGACTCTACGCCAGCGTCTCGGTCTATGCGTTCCAGAACCTGTGGCCACAGAAGGCGGGATTCCCGCCCTCCGCCTGAGCCGACAACATGCCTGTGGTCAAACACATCGTGATGTGGAACATCCTCGGCGACAGCGCGGAGGAGAAGACCCGCAACACACAGCGCCTGAAGGCCGCCTTCGAGGGCATGCGCGGACGCATCCCGGGCCTGCTCGCGTTGGAGATCGGCGTGGACATCAGCCGCGTGGACTACGCCTGCGACGTGGTGCTCTATTCCGAGTTCGAGACAGCACAAGCCCTGGCCGACTACGCTACGCACCCCGAGCACCTGCGCGTGCGCCAGGCGCTCGAAGGCCTGCGCATCGCGCGCCACCAGGTCGACTACTTCCCCCACTGATGCCCGAACCGAAAGGACCCTTCTCCGTGACCCCCCTGGACAACGCCGCCCTCGACACCCTGTTCCTGAAGGCGCGCACCGCCAACGGCTTCCTCGACAAGCCCGTGCCCGAGGCGCTGCTCAAGCAGGTGTACGAGCTGGCCGCGCTCGGCCCCACCTCCATGAACACCCAGCCCACGCGCTACGTGTTCCTGAACTCGAAGGAAGCGCGCGAGCGCCTGTTGCCGGCCATGCTGCCGGGCAACCTGGACAAGACGCGCACCGCGCCGGTGACCGTGATCGTGGCCACCGACACCCGGTTCTACGAGTACATGCCCCAGGTCTGGCACCGCGAGGGCGCGAAGGAGAACTTCGAGGCCAACGCGGCCCTGGCCAGCGCCACCGCCACGCGCAACGGCACCCTCGGTGGCGCCTACTTCATCGTCGCGGCGCGCGCCCTGGGCCTGGACTGCGGTCCCATGAGCGGTTTCGACATTGGCAAGGTCGACGCCGAGTTCTTCCCCGACGGCCGCTGGAAGACCAATTTCCTGATCAACCTCGGCTACGGCGACGACAGCCTGCTGTTCAAGCGCAATGCGCGCCTGGGTTTCGACGAGGCCTGCCGCGTGCTCTGAACGGCCCCGGCGGCGGACACAAAAAAGCGCGGCCGGGCCGCGCTTTTTTCATGCCGGGACGGGCCGGGCGCCGCTCACTGCACCTTGGCCTTGTCGCGCAGCTCCTGCTGGTATTTCTGCATCTTCTGTTGCGCCAGCTGCTGCGCGATCTGCGGTTTGAGCTCTTCCAGCTTGGGGATTTCCGCGTCCCGGATGTCGTCCACGCGGATCACGTGCCAGCCGAACTGGCTCTGCACCGGCGCGTCGGCCAGCTGGCCCTTTTCCAGCTTGAGCAGGGCCTGCGAGAACTCGGGCACGTAGTTCGCCGCGGGCGCCCAGTCCAGATCGCCGCCGTTGGCGCCGGAGCCCGGGTCCTTGGACTGCTTCTTGGCGATGTCCTCGAACTTGGCGCCCTTCTTCAGGCTGGCGATGATGGCCTTGGCCTCGTCTTCCTTCTCGACCAGGATGTGGCGGGCCTTGTATTCCTTGCCGGCGCTGGCGGCCGCGAATTTGTCGTACTCGGCCTTGATCTCCTCGTCGGTCACCGGGTGCTTCTTCTGGTAGTCGGCGAAGAGGGCGCGGATCATGATGGTCTGGCGCGCCAGTTCCATCTGATTCTTGAACTCGGTGCTGTTGGCCACGCCCTTCTTCTGCGCCTCCTGCATGAAGATTTCGCGCAGCACCACTTCTTCCTTGATCTGCGCGCGCACGGCGTCGTCCACCGGCCGGCCCGTGGCCTCGATCTGCTGCACCAGCGCGTCGACGCGCGCCGTGGGCACGGGCTTGCCATTGACGATGGCCACGTTCTGCGCGGCCGCCCAGGGAGCGGTGGTGATCAGCGCCGCCGCGGTCAGTGCCGTGAGGGTGACTTTCATGGAAATCCTCGGAGTTGGAAAAAGGGGTTGGAGCCGACGCGCCCGCGCGGGTTCGCGGGGGATGTGACAGAAGGTAGCCGGGGGCCGTGTCAGCGCTGGATCTCGATGGCCAGGGCGTGCAGCCCGGCGTCGGTGAATTGACGCAGGGCATCATACACAAGGCGATGCTGCGCCACCCGGCCCAGTCCGGCGAAGGCGGGCGCCGCGATGCGCACCCGGAAATGCGTGCCGTAGCCCAGGCCATTGGCGCCCGCATGGCCCGCGTGCGCGGCGCTTTCGTCGATGACTTCCAGGGCGCTGGGCGCGAGGGTGTCGCGCAGCCGCGCCTCAATGGCGGCGGCGGTGGGGACGGTGGGGCTCATGGGTGGCTCAGGTTTCGGAGCGGGGCTCGTCGTCCTTGATGTGGCGCGCGATGTACAGGCCCTGCGCGACGATGAAAAGCACCGGGAAGATGTAGCCCCAGAGCTTGAAGTTCACCCATTGCTCGGTGGTCTGATAGGCGGCGAACCAGGCGTTGATGGCGGCCATGAACAGGAAGTAGCCGACCCAGGCCACCGTCAGGCGCGCCCACACGGGCTGGGGCAGGGTGAGCTGGCTGCCCAGCAGCATCTGCAGGAAGTTCTTCTTCCAGCCCCACAGCGCGGCGCCCAGCACCACGGCCATGCCCGCGTAGAGCACCGTGGGCTTCCATTTGATGAAGCGCTCGTCCTGCAGCACCAGGGTGAGCACGCCGAACACCAGCACCAGCACCAGCGTGATCTTGTGGATGTTCTGCAGCTTGCGGTCGATGGCGTAGACGATGCCGCATTGCGCCACGGTGGCGGCCATGAGCACGCCGGTGGCCAGGTAGATGCCTTGCATCTTGTAGGCGGCGAAGAAGAGCAGGATGGGGAAAAAGTCGATCAGCAGGCGCATGGGTGCGATTATCCGTGGAGCCCGCACCAGGGAACCGCGGCGGGGCCGGGCGGCTCTGACTTTCCGCCGCCGCCTGGCGGCCCTTCCCGTTCGTCGTCTGGAGATTTCATGAGCCCGCAAGAACAGCAAGCCATCCTCACCATCGCCCTCATGGCCGCCCTGGCCGACGGCGCCAAGGCCGACGCCGAGCGCGAGAGCATCCGCGGCATCGCCGAATCCCTGGGCGGGGAGGGGGGGGCCGCCGGCCTGGCCAGGGTGTACCAGGACGTGCTGCTCAAGCGGGTGGACCTGGCGGCCTGTGTGGCCCGGCTGGGCGACCCGGGCCAGCGGGAACTGGCCTACGAAATGGCGGTCTGCGTGTGCGACGCCGACGGCGCCCGCTCGCCGGCCGAAACGGCGTTCCTGGCCGACCTGAAGGCGCGGCTGCGGCCGGATGCGGCCGAATCGGCGGCGTTCGAGAAGGCGGAGGCCGAGCTGGTGGACGCGGCCGCCACCGTGGCGCCCGTGGCGGTGGCCGCCGCCGCGGCCCCGGTCGCGAGCGAGCGGCGCGGGCCCGACGGGGCGGCGCTGGACAAGTCCATCCTGAACTACGCGCTGCTCAACGGCGCGCTGGAGCTGCTGCCGCAGTCCTGGGCCTCGATGGCCATCATTCCGCTGCAGGTCAAGATGGTCTACGAGATCGGCAAGGCGCACGGCGTGGAGCTGGACCAGGGCCACATCCGCGAGTTCATCGCGGCGGTGGGCGTGGGCCTGACCTCGCAGTACCTGGAGCAGTTCGGGCGCAAGCTCATCGGCGGCCTGCTGGGCAAGGCCGCGGGGCGCGCGCTGGGCGGGGTGGGCCGCGCGGCCACCGGCATGGCGTTCTCCTTCGCCACCACCTACGCGCTGGGGCAGGTGGCCAAGCGCTACTACGCGGGCGGGCGCCAGATGAGCACGGACCTGCTCAAGCAGAGCTTCCAGGACCTGCTCGGCCCGGCCAAGCAGATGCAGACGCAGTACCTGCCACAGATCCAGCAGAAGGCCGCCACCCTGGACGCGGGCCAGGTGATGGCGATGGTGCGCGGGCGCTGAACGCGCCGCTCAGGCGGGCGCCGGTGCGCCCTCGCGCATGACCGCCGCCGCGATGTCCAGCGAGCGCAGGCGCAGCGCCGGGTCGAACACGTCGCTGACGAGGATGAACTCGTCGGCCTCGGTCAGGTCGGCCAGGCGCTGCAGGCCCGCGCGCACCGAATCGGGGCTGCCGATGACGGCGGCGGCCAGGAAGTCGCCGATGCCCTGGCGCTCGTGCGGGGCCAACGAGGCCACGAAGCCTTCGACCGGCGGCGGCAGCTGCCCGCGCTTGCCGGTGAGGATGCCCAGCACCCGCTGGTAGGTGCTGCTGGCCAGGTACTCCGCCTCCTCGTCGGTCGGCGCGGCGATCAGCGGCACGCCGATGGCGGCGTAGGGCTTGGACAGGGTCTCGGAGGGCTGGAACTCGGCGCGGTAGACCTCCAGCGCCTGCAGCAGCAGGCGCGGCGCGAAGTGCGAGGCGAAGGCGAAGGGCAGGCCGCGCTGCGCCGCCAGCCGGGCCGAGAACAGGCTGGAGCCCAGCAGCCAGATCGGCACGTGGGTGTTCTGCCCCGGCACGGCGACCACGCGCTGGCCCGGCTGCACCGGGCCCAGGAAGGCGGCCAGCTCGGCCACCTCGCGCGGGAAATCGGCTTCGGTCTCCACGCGGTCGCGCCGCAGCGCGCGCATGGTCAGACCGTCGGTGCCGGGCGCGCGGCCCAGGCCCAGGTCGATGCGGCCCGGGTACAGCTCGGCCAGGGTGCCGAAGGCCTCGGCCACCACCAGCGGCGCGTGGTTGGGCAGCATCACGCCGCCCGAGCCCACGCGGATGCGCTGCGTCGCGCCCGCGATGTGGCCCACCAGCACGGCCGTGGCCGAGCTGGCGATGCCGCTCATGTTGTGGTGCTCGGCCAGCCAGTAGCGCGTGAAGCCCAGGCGCTCCACGTGCTGGGCGGTCTGGCGCGTGATGGCCAGGGCGTCGGCCACGCTGCCGCCTTCGCGCACGGCGACGAGGTCGAGCATGGACAGTCGGATGTCGGCGAGGTTCGGCATCGGCTCACTTCTCCTGCAGGTCGATGGCGGCCGAGTTCATGCAGTAGCGCAGGCCGGTGGGCGCGGGACCGTCCTCGAACACATGGCCCAGATGGGCGCCGCACTGGCTGCACACGGTTTCGGTGCGCACCATGCCGTGGCTGCGGTCGCTGATTTCGGTGATGGCACCGGGGATGGCCTTCCAGAAGCTGGGCCAGCCGCAGCCGGCGTCGAACTTGGTGCCGGCGTCGAACAGGTGGTTGCCGCAGCAGACGCAGTGGTAGCTGCCATCGGCCCAGATCTCTTCGTACTTGCCGGTGAAGGGGCGCTCGGTGTAGGCCTTGCGCGTGACCTCGAAGGCGCCGGGCTCGGCGCCCTTGGCGGCGAGGATCTCGCGCCACTCGGCTTCGGTTTTCTTGATGGGGAAGTCCATGTCGGCGGTCCTTTCAGGAGGAGCAGCTGATTTCGATGTGCTGCGCCCAGTCGGGGGGGAAGGCGGCGAGGTCGTCCTCGCCGGTTCGTTCGTCGAACGGGGCCGCCAAGGCGTTCAGCAGCCGGTCGACCTCGCTGAAATCGCCTTGCTGGGCGCGTTCGATGGCCGTCTGCGCCAGGTGGTTGCGCAGCACGATGCGGGGGTTGACGCGGTGCATGGCGGCCGCGGTGGTGGCGGCGTCGAAGCCGGGCTGGGCGCGCAGGCGCGCCTGCCAGCGAGCGGCCCAGGCGTCGAAGGCCTCGCGCTGCAGGAAGAGGTCGCGCGCGGGGTCCAGTCGGCCCTCGGCGGCGTCGCCCAGGCGGCGGAACAGGATGGTGAAGTCCACCGCGTCCTGGGCCATGAGCTGCATGAGCGATTCGACCAGTTCGGCGTCGCCGTCCCGGGTGTCCGCCAGGCCCAGCTTGGCGCCCATGCGGCGCGTGAGCGCGGCGGGGAACAGGGTCTTGTACGGCTCCAGCGCGTCCAGCGCCTGTTGCTGCTCGTCCATCAGCGGCAGCAGGGCCTGGCCCAGGCAGAACAGGTTCCAGTAGGCCACGTTGGGCTGGCGGTGGTAGGCGTAGCGCCCGCCATGGTCGCTGTGGTTGCAGATGTGCGCCGGGTTGAAGGCGTCCATGAACTGGAAGGGGCCGTAGTCGATGCTGAGGCCCAGGACGCTCATGTTGTCGGTGTTCATCACGCCGTGGCAGAAGCCCACGGCCTGCCACTGGGCCATCAGCTCGGCGGTGCGCGCGCTCACGGCCTGCAGCAGCCGGGCGTAGGCATTGCCCTGGCCGTCGCGGCATTCGGGGTACCAGCTGTCGATGACGAAATCGGCCAGGCGGCGCAGCTCGGCGGTGTGGCCGTTGGCCGAAAAATGCTCGAAGTGCCCGAAGCGGATGAAGCTGGGCGCCACGCGCGCCACCACGGCGGCGGTTTCCACGGTCTCGCGGACCACCGGCTGCGGCGAGCCGGTGAGGCTGAGCGCGCGCGTGGTCGGTATGCCCAGGCCATGCATGGCCTCGCTGCACAGGTACTCGCGGATGGAGCTGCGCAGCACGGCGCGGCCGTCGCCCATGCGCGAGTAACGCGTGAGGCCGGCGCCCTTGAGCTGCACCTCCATCGGCCCCTCGGGCGTGTCCAGCTCGCCGAGCAGGATGGCCCGGCCGTCGCCGAGCTGGCCGGCCCAGACGCCGAACTGGTGCCCGCTGTAGACGGTGGCCAGGGGGCGCGTG
Source organism: Hydrogenophaga sp. PML113 (assembly GCF_001777155.1). Lineage (NCBI taxonomy): Bacteria > Pseudomonadati > Pseudomonadota > Betaproteobacteria > Burkholderiales > Comamonadaceae > Hydrogenophaga > Hydrogenophaga sp. PML113. The sequence goes on from NZ_MIYM01000003.1 coordinate 131,156, forward strand.
CCCTCGATGGGCAGCGAGCCGGCCAGCGCCCGCACGGCGTCGGCCTGGCGCAGGCGCTGCGGGTCCAGCCCCAGCGCGGCCGCCAGCGGGGCGTTCAGTCCGATCGGGTGGGGGTCGGGCAGCGGGGTGGGCTGCACCTCGGTGTAAAAGGCCGGCCCCAGGTCGGCGAAGCGGTGGCGCCAGGGCCGGGCGAGGTCCAGCGCCGCGGGCGCGGCGAGCGCGGTGTCGTTCATCTGGTGAATTGTCCCCGCAGGGGGTATTCCGGCGTGGCACCAGGGCCATGGCGGATTGCCAGCACCGGGCCGCACTTGATAATAGGCGCCGGTTATGCGTCGGCCGCACGCTGGCGCCAGGGGGAATAACAACCATGAAGAAGAACAATGCGGACTGACGCCCAGGCCATCCTGTTCGTTGACGACGAAGCCGTGTCCCGGCAGTGGTTCTCGCGCTGCTTTGGCGACGAATTCGAGATATCCACCGCCGCCAGCGTGGACGAAGCGCTGGCCATCCTCACCGAGCGCGGAGAGAGCTTCGCGGCCCTCATCACCGACTACCGCATGCCCGAGCAGGACGGCATGAAGCTGCTGCGCTTCGTGCGGCGCGAGCACCGCCACCTGGTGCGCCTGCTGGTCACGGCCTATGCCGAGAAAGACGTGGCCATCGCGGCGGTCAACCAGGGCCAGGTGATGCGCATCCTGGAAAAGCCCCTGGAGGAAGAGCCCACGCGCGAGGCCCTGCGCGAGGCGCTGTCGCTCTACCGCCACCAGGCGCTGGAGCGTGCGCTCAACGAGGGCCGCGCCGCCGCGCTGCGCGAAACCCTGGGCTTCCTGGCGCACGAGCTCAATACGCCGCTGGCCACCGTGCGCGGCAGCGTGGCGGCGGTGCTGGAGCGCCACCGACCGCCGGAGCCGGGCGACGCCCCGGGCACGGTGCGCTTCGAGGGCCTGGGCCCGCAGGAGCTGCTGGCGGCGCTGCAGCGCGCCGAGCGACGGGCGCTGTACTGCCAGTCGCTGGTGGCCACCTTCGTGCAGTCGGCGCGCGACGCCTACCCGGGCGCCGCCCCGCAGACCGTGAGCGCGGCCAGCCTGCTGGGCTCGCTGGTCGACGAGTACCCCTTCGAAGACCGCGAACGCCATTGGGTGAGCACCGAGCTGCGGCAGGACTTCCGCCTGCCCGGGCGGCGTGACCTGTTGTACCTGGTGCTGTGCACCCTGACCAAGAACGCCATCCTGGCGCTGCGCGACACGGCCGAACCGCGCCTGCGCATCGAGGTGGACTGCGCGCCGGGGCCGGGCGCCCCGCGCGCCTGGATCCGCTTCATCGACAACGGCCCCGGCATCGCGCCCGAGGTGCTGGCGCGCCTCACGCGCGAGCCGGTCACCACGCGCGCGGCCACCGGCGGCAACGGCATGGGCCTGATGTTCTGCCAGCGCGTGATGCAGGCCGCCGGCGGCGCCATCCGCCTGCAGTCCGCGCTGGGCCACGGCACCACGGTGGAGCTGGCCTTCGAGCGCGGCGTGCAGCCGGCGGTCGGCGCGGCCTGAGCGCGCGGCACGGCCGTCCACCGGGGGGTGTTGCCTCCGGGACAACCCCGTCCGCCGGGCGCTGCGCGCCGGGCTAGCATGGCCGCCACGATTCCAACCACTTCGGAGACCGACTCATGCTGGGCCAGATGCAGAGCCAACCGCTGCTGATTTCCAACCTCATCGTGCACGCCGAGCGGCACCACGGCGCCACCGAAATCGTCTCGCGCCGGGTCGAGGGCGACATCCACCGCACCAACTGGCGGGCGGTCTCGCGCCGCTCGCGCCAGGTGGCCAACGCCCTGGACGCGCTGGGCCTGGGCTTCGGCGATCGCGTGGCCACGCTGGCCTGGAACGGTTATCGCCATCTGGAACTGTATTTCGGCGTCAGCGGCACCGGCCGGGTGCTGCACACCCTCAACCCGCGGCTGCACCCCGAGCAACTGGTGTGGATCGTCAACCACGCCGAAGACAAGGCCCTGTGCTTCGACATGAGCTTCCTGCCGCTGGTCAAGGCGGTGTGGAGCAAGTGCCCGACGGTGAAGCACTGGATCGCCCTGTGCGATGCGTCCGCCTTGCCCGCCGACAGCGGCATTCCCGGCCTGCAGAGCTACGAGGCCTGGATCGGCGCGCAGAAGGACAGCTACGCCTGGCCCGAGTTCGACGAGAACACCGCCTCCAGCATGTGCTACACGAGCGGCACCACCGGCAACCCCAAGGCCGCGCTGTACTCGCACCGCTCCACCACGCTGCACGCCTACGGGGCGGCCATGCCCGACGCCATGGGCTGCTCGGCGCGCGACAGCATCCTGCCCGTGGTGCCCATGTTCCACGTCAACGCCTGGGGCCTGCCGTACTCCGCGGCGGCCGTGGGCTGCAAGCTGGTGTTCCCCGGTCCGGCGCTGGACGGCAAGTCGGTCTACGAACTCATCGAGGCCGAGGGCGTGACCATGGCCGCCGGCGTGCCCACGGTCTGGCAGATGCTGCTGGCGCACCTGCAGCAAAACCAGCTGAAGTTCAGCACCCTCAAGCGCACGGTGATCGGCGGCTCGGCCTGTCCGCCGGCCATGATCAGCGCCTTCAACGACCTCTACGGCGTCGACGTGCTGCACGCCTGGGGCATGACCGAGATGTCGCCGCTGGGCACGGTGTGCACGCTCAAGAACGCCCAGCTCGCGCTGCCGGCCGACGAGCAGCTCAAGGTGCGGCTCAAGCAGGGCCGCACCATTTTCGGCGTCGACATGAAGATCGTGAACGAGGCCGGCGACGAGCTGCCCTGGGACGGCAAGAGCTTCGGCGACCTGCTGGTGCGCGGGCCCTGGATCATCGCCAGCTACTTCAAGGGCGAGGGCGGCGACCCGCTGCGCTACGACGCCCAGGGCCACGGCTGGTTCCCCACCGGCGACGTCGCCACCATCGACGCCGACGGCTTCATGCAGATCACCGACCGCAGCAAGGACGTGATCAAGTCCGGCGGCGAGTGGATCAGCTCGATCGACGTGGAGAACATCGCCATGGCCCATCCGGCCGTGGCCATGGCCGCCTGCATCGGCATGAAGCACCCCAAGTGGGACGAACGGCCCATCGTGGTGGTGGTGAAGAAGCCCGGCGCCGACGTGACGCGCGACGAGCTGCTCAAGTTCTACGAAGGCAAGATCGCCAAGTGGCAGGTGCCTGACGACGTGGTCTTCGTCGACGCGATCCCGCTGGGCGCCACCGGCAAGATGCAGAAGATGGTGCTGCGCCAGCAGCTCCACGACTACGTGCTGCCGGGGGTGTGAGGGTGGGCCCGCGCCGCCCCGCAACGGTGCAGGGGGCGGGCGCGGGTGTCGCCCAGGGGATAGGGGTCCGGGCAATCCCTGAAGCGCCTCCGCGCCACCGCGCCTTACGCTGCTCGGGTTTTGTGGTTCAACACCCTCATCAAGGAGACAAGGCATGAAATCGAGCATGAAGGCCCTGGCCGCGGCGGCCCTGCTGGTGGCGTCCGGCGCGTCCTTCGCCCAGGCGGGCGAAACCGTCAAGATGGTGCGCATCGACCCCTTGACCGGCCTGTTGGGGCCGGTGGGCGTGAGCCAGTTCAAGGGCTACCAGTTCTTCGCCGAGAAGTTCAGCGGCAAGGGCAACCCGGCCGGCGTGAAGTTCGAGATCACCGCGATCGACAACAAGCTCAGCCCGGCGGAGAGCCTGAACGCCTTGAAGGCCGCCATCGACCAGGGGGCGCGCTACATCATCCAGGGCAACGGCTCCTCGGTCGCGCTGGCGCTGTCTGACGCGGTGGAAAAGCACAACGCGCGCAACCCCGGCAAGGAAGTGCTGTACCTCAACGACTCCGCGGTCGACCCCGATCTCACCAACAGCAAGTGCAGCTACTGGCACTTCCGCTTTGATGCCGACACGTCCATGAAGATGGAGGCCATGTCCAGCTTCATCGCCACGCAGCCGGACATCAAGAAGATCTACCTGCTCAACCAGAACTACTCGCACGGCCACCAGGTCGTGAAGTACGCCAAGGAAACCATCGGCCGCAAGCGCCCCGACATCCAGTTCGTGGGCGAGGACCTGCATCCGCTGGCGCAGACGCGCGACTTCGCGCCCTACATCGCCAAGATCAAGGCGGCGGGCGCCGACACCGTGATCACCGGCAACTGGGGCTCCGACCTGTCGCTGCTCATCAAGGCCGCCAACGAGAACGGCTACAACGGCAAGTTCTTCACCTACTACGCGGGCGTCACCGGCACGCCCACCGCGCTGGGCACCAACGGTGCCGGCCGCGTCTACCAGATCGCCTACAACCACTACAACATGGGTGGGCAGATGGAAAAGTGGATGAAGGAGTTCAACCAGAAGTACAACGACGACTTCTACACCGGCTCCACCATCCGCATCTACGAGATGCTGGGCGCTGCCATGGCCAAGGCCAAGTCCACCGACCCGGTGAAGGTGGCCGCCGCCATGGAAGGCCTCACGGTCAAGAGCTTCAACGGCGAGGTGCAAATGCGCAAGACCGACCACCAGCTGCAGCAGCCGCTGTACATGTCGGTGTGGCAGAAGGCGGACGCCAAGCACCCTTACAGCCCCGAGAAGACCGGCATGACACTGGCGCCGGTGGCGGAGTACCCGAACTATGTGTCGAGCACCCCGACGAGCTGCCAGATGAAGCGCCCGTGATGTGACGCACCCCCGCCGCGCTTCGCGCGACCCCCTCAAGGGGGCGACACCAGCGGCCCGGCAAGGCCGGTTCCGCGGTGTCTCTGGGTCGAGGCACGTCACGCCGCAGGAGCCCGAGGCGGGGTGCCGTTTCGGGCTCTTTCAATTTCAACGATGAAGGTCTGAGGGAATGGAGTTTTTCATCATCTCGATGCTGAACGGGCTCAGCTACGGGCTGCTGCTGTTCATGCTCAGCTCGGGGCTCACGCTGATCTTCAGCATGATGGGCGTGCTCAATTTCGCGCACGCCAGCTTCTACATGCTGGGCGCCTACGTGGGCTACCAGGTGGCGCAGTTCGTGGGCTTCTGGCCGGCGCTGGTGATCGCGCCCATCGTGGTGGGCCTGCTGGGCGCGGCCTTCGAGCGCCAGTGCCTGCGCAAGGTGCACAAGTACGGTCACGTGCCCGAACTGCTGGTGACCTTCGGCCTGTCTTACGTCATCGTCGAGCTGGTTCAGCTCATCTGGGGCCGCATCGCGGTGGAGTTCCGTCCGCCCGAGTTGCTGCAGGGCCCGGCCTTCACCCTCATCAACCATTCCGTGGACGGCCTGCGCCTGGTCTGGGGCGCGGCCGCGCCCGAGCTGTGCAGCGCCACCGACGCGGCGGTGCGCGTGGTCTGCTCGCCGTTCCCCGCCACGCGCGGCTTCATGATGCTGGTCGCGGTGGTGATGCTGCTGTCGGTCTGGCTGCTGCTCACGCGCACGCGCATCGGGCTGGTGATCCAGGCCGCGCTCACGCACCCGCAGGCGGTGGAGTCGCTGGGCCACAACGTGCCGCGCGTGTTCATGCTGGTGTTCGGCGCCGGCTCGGCACTCGCGGGTCTGGCCGGTGTCATCGGCGGCAGCACCTTCCTCACCGAGCCGGCCATGGCCGCCACCGTGGGCTCGGTGATCTTCGTGGTGGTGGTGGTGGGCGGCATGGGCTCGCTGTCGGGCGCCTTCGTGGCCTCGCTGCTCATCGGCGTGATCCAGACCTTCGCCGTCGCCTTCGAGTACTCGCTGCTCACGCTGTTCGAGCAGATCGGCGTGCCGCTGTCGGAGGGCCTGCGCAACAACTCCTACATCCGGCTCACGCTGTCGCAGGTGGCGCCCATCCTGCCGTACCTGTTCCTGGTGCTGATCCTGATCTTCCGCCCGCGTGGCCTGCTGGGCAAACGGGAGAGCTGAGCCATGAACACCACCACCTCCACGCTGGCGGCGCCACGCCGCTTCAACACCGGCCGCTGGATCACCTGGGGCGGCTTTGCCCTGCTGCTGATCGTGGCGCCACTGATCTGGGGCAGCGGCCTGGGCCTGACGGTGCTCTCGCAGATGGGCATCGCCATCATCGCCTGCCTGTCCTACAACATGCTGCTGGGGCAGGGCGGCATGCTCAGCTTCGGGCATGCGGTCTACACCGGCCTGGGCTCCTTCATGGCCATCCACGCGCTCAACCGCGTCACCGAGGGCGCGATGCACATGCCCGTCTCGCTCATCCCCCTGGTGGGCGGCGTGGCGGGCCTGGGCTTCGCGGTGCTGTTCGGCTACGTCACCACGCGCAAGTCCGGCACCACCTTCGCCATGATCACGCTGGGCCTAGGCGAGCTGGTGTTCGCGCTCTCGCTCATGATCCCCGAGTTCTTCGGTGGCGAGGGCGGCGTGTCGGGCGACCGCATGGCCGGCGAACCCTTCATGGGCATCACCTTCGGGCCGCAGCGGCAGGTGTACTACCTGATCGCGCTCTACACCTTCGTCTGCGTGGCCGCCATGTACGCGTTCACGCGCACGCCGCTGGGCCGCATGCTCAACGCCGTGCGCGACAACCCCGAGCGGGTGGAGTTCGTCGGCTACGACACGCAGAAGGTGCGCTACCTGGCCTTCATCATCGCGGGCTTCTTCGCTGGCATCTCGGGCGGCCTGGGCGCGCTCAACTTCGAGATCGTCACCGCCGAGGTGGTGGGCGCGGCGCGCTCGGGCGCCTACCTGCTGTTCACCTTCCTGGGCGGCGCCACCTTCTTCTTCGGCCCCATCATCGGCGGCGTGTTGATGGTGCTGGCGCTGATCCTGCTGTCCGAGCTCACCAAGGCCTGGCTGCTGTACCTGGGCCTGATCTTCCTGTTCATGGTGATGTACGCGCCCGGCGGCATCGCCAGCCTGATCATGATGAACGTGCGCGTGGCCGCCCATGGCCGCCTGCGCGAGCTCGGCGGCAGCTACCTGGCATTGATCGCCTCGGCCGTGGTGATGCTGCTGGGCGTGGCGGCCATCATCGAGATGGTCTACCACCTGCAGCTCAGCACCACGCTGGGCGACGAGCTGAACTTCCTGGGCCTGACGCTGCACGCGCGTGGCTGGACCAGCTGGCTGGGCGCGCTGGCGCTGGCGTTCGGCGGCTTCGGCCTCTTCGAATGGACGCGGCGCGGCTTCGCGCGCCGCTGGGGCGCCATCCAGGAGGACATCGAAAACCAGATCAAGCAGAGGGAGGCGCTGTGAGCGGCACCACATCCACCCCGGCGCTGGAGCTCAAGGACCTGCGCAAGAGCTTCGGCAAGACCGAGATCATCCGCGGCGTGAACCTGTCGGTGAAGGCGGGCGAACGCGTGGGCATCATCGGACCGAACGGCGCGGGCAAGTCCACGCTGTTCAACCTCATCAGCGGGCGCTTCGCGCCCACCAGCGGTCAGGTGCTGCTCAACGGCCAGCGCATCGACGGCAAGCGGCCTTTCGAGATCAACCGCGCGGGCCTGTCGCGCAGCTTCCAGATCACCAACATCTTCCCCAAGCTCAGCGTGTTCGAGAACCTGCGCTGCGGGGTGCTGTGGAGCCTGGGCTACCGCTACACCTTCCTGAAGTTCCTGGCCAACCTGACCGACGCCAACCAGCGCGCCGAGCAGCTGCTGCACATGATCCAGCTCGACCGCAAGCGCGACGTGCTGGCCATGAACCTCACCTACGCCGAGCAGCGCGCGCTGGAGATCGGCATCACCATCGCCGGGGGCGCCAACGTGATCCTGCTTGACGAGCCCACGGCCGGCATGAGCAAGAGCGAGACCAGCCGCTTCATCGGCCTGATCAAGGACGTCACCGAAGGCAAGACCCTGCTGACCGTGGAGCACGACATGGGCGTGGTGTTCGGCCTGGCCGACCGCATCGCCGTGGTGGTGTACGGCGAGGTGCTGGCCTTCGACACGCCCGAGGCGGTGCGCGCCAACGAACGCGTGCAGGAGGCCTACCTGGGCTCGCACGTGGCCGAGGCGCAGGGAGCGGGGCACTGATGCTGAAGATCCAGAACCTTCATGCCTATTACGGCAAAAGCCACGTGCTGCACGGCGTGGACTTCGAGGTGCGCAGCGGCGAGATCGTCGCGCTGCTGGGCCGCAACGGCTCGGGCCGTTCCACCACCGCCAAGGCGATCATGGGCCTGGTGGACTGCGAGGGCAGCGTGCGGTGGAAGGACCAGGAGATCGTCGGCCGCAAGGCCTACGAGGTGGCCCACCTGGGCCTGGGCTACGTGCCCGAGAGCCGCGACATCTTTCCCACGCTCACCGTGCACCAGAACCTGCTGCTGGGGCAAAAGGGGGCCGGCAAGGGCTCGCGCTGGGGATTCGACGACATGTACGCCATGTTCCCGCGCCTGAAGGAACGCCAGCACACCGAGGCCGGCGTGCTCTCGGGCGGCGAGCAGCAGATGCTGACCCTGTGCCGCACCCTGATGGGCGACCCGGACCTGATCATCATCGACGAACCCACCGAGGGCCTGGCGCCCAAGATCGTGGAGCTGGTGGCCGAGTACCTGCAGAAGCTCAAGGCGCGCGGCATCTCGGTGCTGCTGATCGAGCAGAAGCTCACCATCGCCATGAGCATTTCCGACCGTGCGCTGGTGATGGGGCACGGCAGCATCGTCTTCGACGGCACGCCGCAGCAGCTCAAGGCCGATCCGGCGGTGCGCAAGGAGTGGCTGGAGGTCTAGCCCAGGGGCCAGCGACCGACCCTGAGGTCGCAGGCCTGGTACAACGGCCGGATGGCGGCCGCACGCGCACTGGCCGCGGCAGCGTTCAGGCGAGGGGGGGCACGCGCTCGGCGCGCACGCCGCAGTACTGCCACAGCGCCCGCTCGGTGGCCTCCAGCAGCTCCCGCAGTTCCCGCGTCCAAGCCTCGCCGCCGGGCCGCTGGCCTTCCAGCCAACCCGCGTAGCGTTCGCGCGCGCGGGCGTGCAGGGCCTGGGCGCCCACCTCACCGGCCAGGCCCACCAGGGCGTGCAGCGCGGCCGACACGCCTTCCCGGTCGTCCGAGGTGGCCGCCTGCTCCAGTGATTGAACGTGGCGCCGCAGGTCCAGCAAGGCGCGCGGCAGCAGGTCGTCCAGCAGGCCGAGGCGACGGAAGTTCTCGATGCGCGTGGTGCTGAGCAGGTCGGCCGCGGGCGCCGGTGGCGGCGCCGCGGGCGCGGTGCTGCGGCCTTCCAGCGCGGCGCTCAGCGCGCGCTGCAGCGCGGCGGGGTCGATGGGCTTGCCCAGCACGCCCTGCATGCCGGCCTGGCTCGCGCGGGCCCGCACGGCCGCCGAGTCGTTGGCGGTGAGCGCCAGCACGGGCACGCGGCCGGCGTCGCCGGGCAGGGCGCGCAGGCGCCGCGTGGCGGCGATGCCGTCGAGCCCCGGCATGTTGATGTCCATGAGGATGGCGTCGGGCAATTGGCCCGCCTGCAGCATGTCCAGCGCCTGCTGGCCGTGCTCGGCCTCCATCACCGTGAGGCCCAGTTCGCCCACCAGGGCGCGCGCGATGGTGCGGTTGAGGGGCTGGTCGTCGACGATCAGCACGCTGCGGCCGGCCAGGGCCACGCTGGCCGGGGCCACCGTGGTGACCGGCGCGCCGGCGGGCGCCAGCGGGAAGCGCAGCGTGAACTCGGTGAAATGGCCCCACTCGGAGCGGCACTCGATGTCGCCGCCCAGGCCGCGCATGACGCGGCGGCAGAAGGACAGGCCCAGGCCCGTGCCCTCGGCCTTGCCGGTGGTCTGGAATTCCTCGAACAGGTGGGAGACGAACTCGGGCACGATGCCCGGACCGCTGTCTCGCACCACGACGCTGGGCACCGGCCGGGTGCTGATCGTGAAGCGCACCGTCATCTCCGGGTGCAGGGGGGCGTAGTACAGCGCGTTCTTCAGCAGATTGAAAAAGACCAGCTCCACCGCGGTGGGGTCGGCGCGGAAGCGGAAGTCCTGCTCGACCACCACCTGCACGCGCCCGCGCTGATCGGCGGCGTCGTAGGCGAAACGGTCCACGGCCTGGCGCACGGCGTCGGCGGCCGACAGCGTGTGCAGCCGGCCCTGGTCGGGCGCGTCGGGCTGCAACTGCTTGAGGGTGAGCTCGATCGCCTGCAGGCCGCGCGCGATGGCCTCGTGGCCTTGCTGGACATGGGTCAGCATCTGCTGCACCTGGGGCGGCGTGAGCGCCACGGGCTGGCCCGCGCCGCGGCGGCCGAGGGCGCTGGCGATGTTGTCGAGCGCGTGGCGCACCTGGGCGAGCGGGGTGCGCATTTCGTGCGCCACGGACCCCGCCAGGCCGATGTACACGCGCCGCATGCGCTCGAGCTCGACGCGCTTCTGGCCCTGATGCGACAGGGCTCCGCCCGCCACCAGCAGGGCCGAGCCGCCGGCGGCGAAGACGAAGTCGCGCGGCACGACGGGGTGGGGCGCCAGCAGGAAGAACAGGGCCAGCGCCAGCGCGTAGCCCAGCAGCAGGATGGCGACGCTGTTGCGCCAGTCGGCCAGCAGCACGATGAGCACCGCGCACATCACCATGTTCACCACGAAGGGCGTGCCGCCGCCGTTGCGCAGCATGGTGTACGACATGAGGAAGGACAGGCAGTAGAACACCACCCACCACGAGTAGACGATGTAGTAGGGCTTGAGGCGCTCGGGCCACCAGCGGCGCAGGGCCAGGCCGAGGCACAGGACGACGGCGGGCAGGCGCCACCACAGGTCGTCGTAGCCGCTGTCGGCGGCCGCGCGGCGCAGCAGGTACAGGATAGGGAAGGCAACGACACCCACCACGCCGATCCATTGCAGCAGTGGCCGGTCCAGCTCGTGGTGGGCCCGGTAGCGGTCGAACAGACTCCCCCCGCGTTTGCTCATGCGTCTCCTCGCCTCGCGATGTCATCCCCCTTGCCGGCCCGGGGGGAGGCGCGGCCCGCCGCTGTCGCACGGGCCGCCGGTGCTCGGCTCACTGTAGCAGCAGCGCCTCGCCGCGGGCCTCCAGCGGGGCGGGTGCGGTGACGGGTTCGTCGATGTGGAAGGCGCGCATGGAGGCTTCCAGCGTCGCCTCCACCAGCGCGCAGTCCAGGCCGGCCTGGCTGCGCAGGGCGTGGATCTGGAAGCCGAAGCGGCGGTACAGGCGGGTCATGCGCATGACGCAGGACCCATGCATGTGCTCCACCGGCTCGCGGCGCATCAGCTCCATCAGGGACAGGCGCAGCAGCGGCGTCAGCAGGTCGGCGCGGCGGTGCTCGGGCGCCATCACCAGGCGGCCGACTTCCCAGCTGTTGGGCCCCAGGATGGCGGGGTTGGTGACCAGGTCGGACCAGAAGCGCTCGGTCAGCGTCAAACCGTGGCCCGAGGGAATGAAGCGGATGGTGGCGATGGCCTCGTGGCCGCGCATCAGCGCCATGACCACGCCCGCGTCGTCTTTGCTGTCTTCCAGCGCGGCCAGGCCCGGGTCCAGCAGGTACTCCGACTTGAAGTCGGCCAGGTCGCGCAGGTGGGCGATGCGCATGCGGTCGGCGCGCGTGGGCAGCACGAGCGCGCTCAGGGGCTCGGGCGTCCGCCAGGGTGTGGTGCCGGGCGCGGACCAGGGGGTCAGGGGCCGCCCGATGGGGTGTGCGTTGCTGGGGGTGGGGGCCAGGCTGGCGAGGGTGTTGATCAGGTCCATGGGGTTCTCCAAACGAAAGGCGACGAACGGGGGCGGCGAGGTGTGCCAAAGTTGGCACTTTGAGATTGTCAATGGCCCTTGTCTCACGTGACGCGCCGAGAAACCCCGGTGTCGCGTGGGTCCTACGCAGTTCGGCGGCGCGCGCGCTGCTCCGGCTTTTGAAGCGGGCAGCGGCAAAGCGCGGGCCGATTAGCACAGCCGTATTCGTTTTGGCGGTGCGGGGTGCCAGGCGTAGCGAGAAGGTGCGCCCGGGCGTTTTGTCCCGACCGCGACAAACCCGTTTGGCGCCCCCGAAGGGTCTTTCTAGAATGCCAAAATCGAACGATCGTTCTTTTCCCAAAACCGCCATCGAAGGAACCCACATGACGGCTGAGTACAAGGTCCACGGAGACATCGCCCTCATCACGCTGAACAACCCGCCGGTCAACGGTCTGGGCCTGGCCACCCGCCTGGGCATCACGAACGGTCTGGAGCAGGCGCAGGCCGATCCGGCCGTCAAGGCCATCGTGCTCACCGGCGCCGGCAAGGCCTTTTCGGGCGGCGCGGACATCAAGGAGTTCGGCACGCCCAAGGCGCTGGCCGAACCCAACCTGCTGAGCGTGATCCTGGCGGTGGAGAACTGCAGCAAGCCCGTGGTGGCCGCGATCCACAGCGTGGCCATGGGCGGCGGGCTGGAGCTCTCGCTCGGCTGCCACTACCGCATCGCCGCACCGGGCGCCAACATCGCGCTGCCCGAGGTGAAGCTGGGCCTGATCCCTGGCGCCGGCGGCACGCAGCGCCTGCCGCGCGTGCTGGGCGTGGAGGCCGCGCTCAACATGATCGTGAGCGGCGAGCCCGTGAAGAGCGAGATGCTGGCCCAACTGCCCGGCCAGCGGCTGTTCGACAAGATGGCCAGCAGCCCCGAAACCCTGCTGGAAGAAGCCTTCGCCCTGGCCCGGGAAGTGGCCGCCAAGCACGCGGACGGCAGCCCGCTGCCCCTGGTGCGCCACCTGCCTTGCAAACACAAGGACGGCGACGCCTACTTCCAGTTCGCGCGCAACATGGTCAAGGGCATGGCCAAGCACTTCCCCGCACCCGCCAAGTGCGTGGACGCGGTCGAGGCCGCGACCAAGCAGAAGTTCGAGCAGGGCATGGCCACCGAACGGGAGATGTTCATCAACCTGATGTGGACGCCCGAGTGCCGTGCGCTGCGCCACCTCTTCATGGCCGAGCGCGCGGCCAGCAAGATCCCCGACGTGCCGGAAGACACGCCCCAGCGCAAGATCGACAAGGTGGCCGTCATCGGCGCCGGCACCATGGGCGGCGGCATCTCCATGAACTTCCTGAACGCGGGCATTCCCGTGACCCTCCTGGAGATGAAGCAGGAGGCCCTGGACCGCGGCGTCGGCGTGATGCGCGGCAACTACGAGGCCCAGGTGAAGAAGGGCAAGCTCAAGCAGGACAAGCTCGACCAGCGCATGGGCCTGCTCAAGACCACGGTGGACTACGCGGACATCCAGGACGCCGACCTCGTGATCGAGGCCGTGTTCGAGGACATCGGCGTGAAGGAGACCGTGTTCAAGAAGCTCGACGAGGTGATGAAGCCCGGCGCGATCCTGGCGTCCAACACCTCCACGCTGGACCTGAACAAGATCGCCGCCTTCACCCAACGCCCGCAGGACGTGGTGGGCTTGCACTTCTTCAGCCCCGCCAACGTGATGAAGCTGCTGGAGGTGGTGCGCGGCGACAAGACCGGCAAGGACGTGATGGCCACCGTGATGGCCGTCGCCAAGAAGATCAAGAAGACGGCGGTGGTGTCCGGCGTCTGCGACGGCTTCATCGGCAACCGCATGATCGAGCAGTACGGCCGCCAGGGTGGCTTCTTGCTCGATGAGGGCTGCACGCCCGCGCAGGTCGACCGCGCGATCGAGAAGTTCGGCTTCGCCATGGGGCCCTTCCGCATGGGCGACCTGGCGGGCAACGACATCGGTTGGGCGATCCGCAAGCGCCGCTACCAGGAAAAGCCCGACATGAAATACAGCAAGACCGCCGACCTGCTGTGCGAGAAGGGCCGCTTCGGCCAGAAGGTGGGCAAAGGCTGGTACGACTACAAGCCGGGCAAGCGCGACGCCATCCCGAACGCCGAGGTCGAGCAGATGATCGCCGAGCACCGCCAGGCGCTGGGCATCACGCCGCGCAAGATTTCCGACGAGGAGATCGTGCAGCGCCTGGTGTTCTCGCTGGTGAACGAGGCCGCGCACATCCTGGAAGAGGGCATCGCCAACAAGGCCAGCGACATCGACGTGGTCTACATCTTCGGCTACGGCTTCCCGGTGCACCGCGGCGGCCCGCTGAAGTACGCGGACGAGGTGGGCCTGTTCAACGTGATGCAGGCCATGAAGCGCTTCCAGAAGAACCCGCTCGACGACGCGGCCTTCTGGCAGCCCGCCCCGCTCATTCAGCGGCTGGTCGCCGAAGGCAAGAATTTCAACGGCTGATGGCCCGCACCGAATCAGGAGATATCACATGAGCAACGCCGTCATCGTTTCCACCGCCCGCACGCCGCTGACCAAGAGCTGGAAGGGCGCTTTCAACATGACCCACGGCGCCACCCTGGGCGGCCACGCCGTCCGTGCCGCGCTGGAGCGCGCGGGCGTGGAGGGCGCCGCCGTCGAGGACGTGATCATGGGCTGCGCCAACCCCGAGGGCGCCACCGGCGCCAACATCGCGCGCCAGATCGCGCTGATGGCCGACCTGCCCGTGAGCGTGTCGGGCATGACCGTCAACCGCTTCTGTTCCTCCGGCCTGCAGACCATCGCCCTGGCCGCCCAGCGCGTGATCGCCGGGGAGGGCGATGTCTACGTGGCGGGCGGGGTGGAGAGCATCTCCTGCGTGCAGCAGGAGATGAACCTGCACATGCTGCGCGACCTCGATCTGGACCAGAAGAAGCCCGAGATCTACTGGAGCATGCTGCAGACCGCCGAGCAGGTGGCCAAGCGCTACAACATCTCGCGCGACGCCATGGACGAATACGGCGCCGCCAGCCAGCAAAAGGCCTGCGCGGCCCAGGCCGCCGGCAAGTTCAACGACGAGATCGCCCCCATCACGGTGACCGCCGGCGTGGCCGACAAGACGATGGGCCTGATCACCAAGAAGGTGACCGTGGGCGCCGACGAGGGCCTGCGCGAGGGCACGACGAAAGAGGGCATCAGCGGGATCAAGCCGGCGCTGCCCGGCGGTGTCATCACGGCCGGCAACGCCAGCCAGTTCAGCGACGGCGCCGGCGCCTGCGTGGTGGTGAGCGAGCAGTACGCCGCTTCCCACAACCTCAAGCCCATCGGCCGCTTCCTGGGCTTCGCCGTGGCCGGCTGCGAGCCCGACGAGATGGGCATCGGCCCGGTCTTCGCCGTGCCCAAGGTGCTCAAGAAGCTGGGCCTGAAGGTCAGCGACATCGACCTGTGGGAGCTCAACGAGGCCTTCGCGGTGCAGGTGATCTACTGCCGCGACAAGCTGGGCATTCCGGCCGACCGCCTGAACGTCAACGGCGGCGCCATCGCCGTGGGCCACCCCTACGGCGTGTCGGGCCAGCGCCTGACCGGCCATGCGCTGATCGAAGGCAAGCGCCGCGGCGCCAAGCGCGTCTGCGTGACCATGTGCATCGGCGGCGGCATGGGTGCCGCCGGCGTGTTCGAGGTCCTGTAAGCGCACGCGCCGCCATGGACGCCGCCGGCGTGAGCCCCGAGGTGTTCCTGGCCATGGGACGTGAGCTGCTCGCGCAGCAGCCGTTCTCGCGCCTAATCGGCGCCGAGCTCGCCGCGCTCACGCCCGGGCGCTGCGAGCTGCAGGTGCCGATCGGCGAGGCGGTGAAGCAGCAGAACGGCTTCGTGCACGGCGGCGTGGTGAGCTACGCCGCCGACAACGCACTCACCTACGCGGGTGGCACGGCCATGCGCGTGCCCGTGGTCACGAGCGAATTCAAGATCAACTACCTGAGGCCCGCGGTGGGCGAGCGCCTGATCGCGCGCGCCGAGGCGGTGCACACCGGCCGCAACCAGGCCGTGTGCCGCTGCGACGTGTTCGTGCTGCGGGATGGCGAGGAGAAGCTGTGCGCCGTGGCGCAGGGCACCATCGCCGCCTTGCCACCCAGAACCTGACGAGAGACCTGTCATGAGCCTTCGCCCCACCGTCGATTTCCTGCTCAACGACTGGCTGGGGGTCGAGGCGCTGAACCAGCGCGAGCGCTTCGCCGACCACAGCCGCGAGACCTTCGACGCCGTGCTCGACACCTGCGAGCGCATCGCGCGCGAAAAGTACGCACCCTTCAACCGCACGGTGGACACGCAGGAGCCGCACTTCGACGGCGAGTGCGTGGTGCTGCCGCAGGCCACGCACGACGCGCACCAGGCCTATGCCGAGAGCGGCATGCTCAGCGCCGCGCAGGATTACGCCATCGGCGGCATGCAGCTGCCCTACACGGTGGAGGCGGCGGCCAACGCCTTCTTCGCCATGGCCTCGGTCAGCATCGGCAGCGGCATGCTCACCGTGGGCAACGCCAACCTGCTGATGGCGCACGGCACCGAGGCGCAGAAGCGCGTGTTCGCGCTCAACGAGTTCGCGGGCCGCTGGTCCGGCACCATGTGCCTGAGCGAACCGCAGGCCGGCTCCAGCCTGAGCGACGTGGCCACGCGCGCCGTGCCCGACGGCGAGGGCTTCATGGACGACCCGCTGGGCCCGCGCTTTCGGCTCAAGGGCAACAAGATGTGGATCTCGGCCGGCGAGCACGAACTGACCGAGAACATCGTTCACCTGGTGCTGGCCAAGATCCCCGGGCCGGACGGCAAGCTGCCGCCGGGGGTGAAGGGCATCTCGCTGTTCGTGGTGCCCAAGAAGCTGGTGGACGCCGATGCGCGACTCACCGGCGAGCGCAACGACGTGGCCCTGGCTGGCCTGAACCACAAGTGCGGCTGGCGCGGCACCACCAATACGCTGCTCAATTTCGGCGAGGGCCGCTTCCCGGTGCGGGGCGCGGCCGGCGCCATCGGCTACCTGGTGGGCCAGCCGGGCGAGGGCCTGCGCTGCATGTTCCACATGATGAACGAGGCCCGCATCGGCGTGGGCATGGCGGCCACCATGCTGGGCATGGCGGGCTACCACGCCAGCCTGGACTACGCGAAGAACCGCCCGCAGGGCCGCCCCGTGGGGCCGGAGGGCAAGGACCCGAGCCGGCCGCAGAGCCGCATCATCGAACACGCCGACGTCAAGCGCATGCTGCTCGCGCAGAAGAGCTACTGCGAGGGCGCGCTGGCGCTGGAGCTGTACTGCGCGCGCCTGGTGGACGAGCAGCACACCGGCGCGCCCGAGGCCGCCGACGAGGCGCGGCTGCTGCTGGAGGTGCTCACGCCCATCGCCAAGAGCTGGCCCAGCGAGTGGTGCCTGGAGGCCAACAGCCTGGCCATCCAGGTGCACGGCGGCTACGGTTACACGCGCGACTTTCCGGTGGAGCAGTACTGGCGCGACAACCGCCTGAACATGATTCACGAGGGCACGCACGGCATCCAGGCCATGGACCTGCTGGGCCGCAAGGTGCTGATGGAGAACGGCCGCGGCCTGCAGCTGCTGGCCCAGCGTTTCAACGCCACCATCGAGCGCGCCCTCCAGGTGCCCGCTCTGGCCGCGCACGCCAACGCCCTGGGCCAGGCCCTGGCGCAGTTGGGCGCGGCCACCCAGGCCGCCTGGGCCACGGGCAACCCCGCCGAGGCCCTGGCCAACGCCGTGCCCTACCTGCAGGCCTTCGGCCACACGGTGCTGGCCTGGGTCTGGCTGGACGTGGCCCTGGCCGCGCAGGCCGCGCCCGAGGGCGCGGCGCGCACCGGGCGGCTGGCCGCCGCGCGCTTCTTCTTCCACTACGAGCTGCCCAAGACCGGCGCCTGGCTCGCCGTGGTGAGCCGGCGCGACCCGACCTGCGCCGAGCTGCCGGAAGAGGCGTTTTGAGCCCGGCGCGCCGGCGCCACCCGGGCGACACACAGGCGCCGCGCCACGGTCCACAATGACCCGGTTTCCCCCACCCCGAACAACACACGAGGCAGACCAGACATGACCCGCACCCTCTCCCAGCTCTTCGACCTCCAAGGCCGCACCGCCCTCATCACCGGCGGCTCGCGCGGCCTGGGCCTGCAGATGGCGCACGCGCTGGGCGAGGCCGGCGCGCGCGTGCTGATCAGCTCGCGCAAGGCCAAGGACCTGGAGGAGGCCTGCGCGGGACTCACGGCCGCCGGCATCGCCGCCGAATGGTTGGCCGCCGACGGCCAGAGCGAAGACGAGTGCCGCCGGCTGGTCGACGAGGCGATGCGGCGCCTGGGCCATATCGACATCCTGGTGAACAACGCGGGCGCGGCCTGGGGCGCGCCGGCCGAGGACCACCCGGTGGACGCCTGGGACAAGGTCATGGACCTCAACGTGCGCAGCTACTTCATCCTGGCCCAGGAGGTCGCGCGCCGCAGCATGATCCCGCGCAAGGGCGGCAGCATCATCAACACGGCTTCCATCGCCGGTCTGGGCGGCAACCCGCGCGGCATGAAGACCATCGCCTACAACACCTCCAAGGGCGCGGTCATCAACTTCACGCGCGCACTGGCGGCCGAGTGGGGCGAGCATGGCATCCGCGTCAACGCCATCTGCCCGGGCTTCTTTCCCAGCAAGATGACCCAGGGCACGCTCAAGGCCATGGGCGAGGACAAGCTGGCCGCGCACGCCCCGCTGGGCCGCCTGGGCGACGACGAGGACCTGAAGGGCCTGACCGTGCTGTACGCCAGCGACGCCGGCAAGCACATCACCGGCCAATGGCTGGCCGTGGACGGCGGCGTCTCGATCATCACGGGCGGTTGATGGAATTCTCGGTACGCATTCCCTTTGTCGATCTGCTCGGCTTTCGCCTCGAGCGCATGGAGGGCGGCGAAGCCCAGATGGCCTACGACCCCGCGCCCGAGCACCTGAATTCCTTCGACGTGGTGCATGGCGGCGTCGGCATGACCCTGCTGGACGTGGTGATGGCGCACGCCGCGCGTTCCTTGCAGCCCGACATGGGCTGCGTCACCATCGAGATGAAAACCAGCTTCGTGCGCGCCGCCAAGGGCCCGCTGCTGGCGCGCGGCCTGGTGCTGCACCGAACCGCCACCATGGCCTTCACCGAGGGCCGCGTGCTCGACGCCGGCGGCCAGCTGTGCAGCCACGCCACGGGCACCTTCAAGTTCGTGCCGCGCCTGCCCACGGGACCGGGCCGCGTGAACCCGCTCAACCGCATCCCCACCGACTGACCCAACGGGAGACCCCCATGCCCACCAACCGCCAGATCCTGCTCGACAACCGCCCCAAGGGCGAGGCCACCGTCGACAACTTCAAGCTCGTCAGCACCGAGACACCCCCGCTCAAAGACGGCCAGGTGCTGGTGCGGCACCACTTCCTCAGCCTGGACCCGTACATGCGCGGCCGCATGAACGACAGCAAGAGCTACGCCGCCTCCCAGCCCCTGGGCGAGGTGATGATCGGCGGCACCGTGGGCGTGGTGGCCGAATCGAAGCACCCCAGGTACGCCGTCGGCGATCAGGTGGTGGGCATGGGCGGCTGGCAGGAGTACAGCGTGGTCGATGCCGAGCAACCCGGCGCGCTGCGCAAGGTGGACACCACCCATGTGCCGCTGAGCCACTACCTGGGCGCCGTGGGCATGCCCGGCGTGACGGCCTGGTACGGCCTGGTGAAGATCATCAACCCCAAGGCCGGCGACACCGTGGTGGTGAGCGCGGCCACGGGCGCCGTGGGCAGCGCCTTCGGTGCGCTGGCCAAGGCGCGCGGCTGCCGCGCGGTGGGCATCGCGGGCGGACCCGAGAAATGCCAATACGCCGTGCAAGAGCTGGGCTTCGACGCCTGCATCGACTACCGCCTGCACAAGGACATGTACTCGCTGGCCAAGGCGCTCAAGGAGGCCTGCCCGAACGGCATCGATGGTTACTTCGAGAACGTGGGCGGCATGGTCCTGGACGCCGTGCTGCTGCGCATGAACGCCTTCGGCCGCATCGCCGTGTGCGGCATGATCGCCGGCTACGACGGCCAGCCGCTGCCGCTGGCCAACCCGGCGCTCATCCTGGTCAACCGGCTCAAGGTCGAGGGCTTCATCGTCAGCGAGCACATGGAGGTCTGGCCCGAGGCGCTCAAGGAGCTGGGCACCTTGGTGGGCACCGGCAAGCTGCGCCCGCGCGAGACCGTCGCGCAGGGCATCGCCGCTGCGCCCGAGGCCTTCCTGGGCCTGCTCAAGGGCAAGAACTTCGGCAAGCAGCTGGTCAAGCTGGTCTGAGGCGGCCATGCACGTGGCGCCGGCGCTCGGTGAGGCGTTTCGCGAGGCCCTGCTGCGCGAGAAGGGCGCGCTCCACGCCGCCGAGGTGCGCGATGTCCGCCAGACCTGGTCCCTGATCTTTGCCACGAGAAAGGCCCGACATGCTGTCCACGCATGAAGTCTTCAACCAGCCCGCGCCGCTGGTGGACGTCAACCTCTTCGACACCAACCGCGCGCTGCAGGCCGCGCTGGCCTTCAACGCGCCGGGGCTGGACACCGCCGGCCTGCGCGCCCTGGGCGCCACCGTGGGCAGCGCCGGGATGCAGGCCCATGCGCGCCTGGCCAACGTGTTCACGCCGCAGCTCAAGACCCACAGCCGCGTGGGCGAGCGCATCGACCAGGTGGAGTTCCACCCCAGCTACCACGCGCTGATGCGCGAGGCGGTGGGCGCCGGCCTGCACGGCGCCGCCTTTGGCGCCGCGGAACAGGCCAGCGGCAACGCCCACCTGCGCCGCGCCGCCGGCTTCATGCTGTTCACCGAGCTGGAGCCCTCGGTGCTGTGCCCCATCTCCATGAGCTACGCGGTCACGCCCGCGCTGCAGGACAACGCCGCCATCTACCGCGACTGGGCGCCGCAGCTCACCAGCCGCGACTACGACCCCGCGCTGAAGCTCTGGCGCGACAAGCCCGGTGCCACCATGGGCATGGGCATGACCGAGAAGCAGGGCGGCTCCGACGTGCGGGCGAACACCACGCGCGCCGAGCCCGCGGGCCGCGACGGCTGGGGCCAGCGCTTCGCGGTCACCGGCCACAAGTGGTTCTTCTCGGCGCCCATGTGCGACGCTTTCCTCATCCTCGCGCAGACGGCCAGCGGCCTGAGCTGCCTGTTCCTGCCGCGCGTATTGCCCGACGGCTCGCTCAATGCCATCCGCATCCAGCGCCTGAAGGACAAGCTGGGCAACAAGGCCAACGCCAGCTCCGAGGTGGAGTTCCTGGGCGCCACGGCCTGGCTGGTGGGCGAGGAAGGGCGCGGCGTGCCGCAGATCCTGGCCATGGGCACCATGACGCGCCTGGACTGCGCCCTGGGAACCAGCGGGCTGATGCGCCAGGCCCTGTCCATCGCGCTCAACCACACCACGCAGCGCAAGGCCTTCGGCAAGTTCCTCATCGACCAGCCACTGATGAAGAACGTGCTGGCCGACCTCGCGCTCGAATCCGAGGCCGCCACCGCGCTGGCGCTGCGCCTGGCGCGCGCCTTCGACCGCCAGCACGACCCGCACGAGCAGGTGATGGCCCGCCTGCTGACGCCGGTGGCCAAGTTCTGGATCTGCAAGCGCGGCAGCCACTTCGCGCAGGAGGCCATGGAGTGCCTGGGTGGCAACGGCTACGTGGAAGAGGGCGGTGAGGGCATCATGGCCCGCATCTACCGCGAGATGCCGCTCAACTCCATCTGGGAAGGGGCCGGCAACATCATGGCGCTGGACCTGCTGCGGGCCATCCGCAAGGCCGATGCCGCTGCCGCGCTGGCGCAGGAGCTGGCGCCCGCCAGGGGCCAGCACGCCGCGCTGGACCACCTGGCCGCGCGCCTGCCGCTGCGCGTGGAAGAAATGGCCACCGAGATGGAGGCCCGCCGCCTGGCGCAGGACGTGGCGCTGGCCGTGCAGGCCGCGCTGCTGGCGCAGACCGCGCCGGCCGCCGTGTTCAACGCCTTCTGCGATTCGCGGCTGGGCGGGCACTGGGGCCACAGCTTCGGTTCGCTGTCCGCCGGCACCGGGGTCGACGCCATCATCGAGCGGGCCATGCCGCGCTGACCCGATGAACGAGTCCACGGCCATGCACGCCACCACCATGCACGACCTGATCCTCCACCACTACCCCATGTCGCCCTTCGCCGAGAAGGCGCGGCTCATGCTCGGCCACAAAGGCCTGGTCTGGCACAGCGTGCACATTCCCGCGGTGATGCCCAAGCCCGACGTGGTGGCCCTCACCGGCGGCTACCGCAAGACGCCGCTGCTGCAGATCGGCGCCGACATCTACTGCGACACCGCCCTCATCGCCGACGTGCTGGAACACCGCGAGCCCGAGCCCCCGCTGTTCCCGGCGCACGCGCGTGGCCTGTCGCGCACCGTGGCGCAGTGGGCCGATTCCTCCCTGTTCTGGGCCTCCATGGGCTACACGCTCAGCCCCAAGGGCGCGGCGGCGATGTTCGCCAGCCGCCCGGCCGGCGAGGGCCAGGCCTGCGCCAGCGACCGCGCCGCCATGCGCCAGAACATGACGCTGCTGCGCCCCGCCGACGCCACCAGCGCCTACCGCAGCTACCTGCGCCGCCTGGCCAACATGCTCGACGACCAGCCCTACCTGCTGGGCGAGGTGCCCTGCATCGCCGACTTCGCGGCCTACCACCCGCTGTGGTTCACGCGCACGCTCAACCCGGGCCTGGCCAGCATCCTGGACGCCACGCCCGACGTGCTGGAGTGGATGGTCCGACTGGCCGCCATCGGCCATGGCCGCAGCGAGCGCCTGAGCAGCGCCGACGCCGTGGGCATCGCGCACGCCGCCACGCCCGAACCCATCGGGCCCGACGAGTCCTTCCAGGACGACCACGGCATTGCGCTGGGCAGCCGCGTCAGCATCGCCGCCGAGGCCTTCGGCACCGAAACCAGCGAAGGCCTGCTGCGCGCGGCCACGCGCACGCGCTACACCATCGAACGCCAGGACGAGCGCGCCGGCACGGTGCACGTGCACTTTCCGCGCGTGGGCTACGTATTGCGCGAGGTTCGGGCTTGAGCGGCGCGCTGAACTGGCGCTGCGAAGCCTTCGACGCCTTGAAGCCCCAGGCGCTGTACGACCTGCTGCGCCTGCGCACCGAGGTGTTCGTGATGGAGCAGCACTGCGTGTTCCAGGACATGGACGGCGCCGACCCCGCCTGCCACCACCTGCTGGGCGAACGCGACGGCGTCCTGCTGGCCTATGCGCGCCTGGTGCCGGCCGGCCTGAAGTTCGCCGAGGCCAGCATCGGCCGCGTGGTGAGCGACCCGTCCGCGCGCGGCACCGGCATGGGCCACGCGCTCATGCGCGAGGCGGTGCGCCAGCTGCACGCGCTCTGGGGTGAACAGCCGATCCGCATCGGCGCGCAGGCGCACCTGCAGGGCTTCTACCGCCAGCACGGCTTCGAGACCGAGGGCCCGCCCTACGACGAGGACGGCATCCCGCACGTCGAAATGCTGCGCCGCTGAACACACGACACCACAGGAGACGACACCATGATCCAGGACTTCCACGGCAAGACCGCCGTGCTCACCGGCGCGGGCTCGGGCTTCGGCCTGGAGTGCGCGCGCATCGGCGCCCGGCGCGGCATGAACCTCGTGCTGGTGGACGTGCAGGCCGACGCCCTGGCGCGCGCCGAGGCCGAGATGACGGCCAGCGGCGCGAAGGTGCTGGCGCGCCGCGTGGACGTGTCCGACGCCGCGCAGATGGAGGCCCTGGCCGCCGAGGTGCAGCAGACCTTCGGCGCGCCGCACTTCGTTTTCAACAACGCGGGCGTGGGGTCGGCCGGCTTGATCTGGGAGAACTCGGTGCGCGACTGGCAGTGGGTGCTGGGCGTGAACGTCTGGGGCGTGGTGCACGGCGTTCGCCTGTTCACGCCCATGATGCTGGCCGCCGCGAAGGCCGACCCGGCCTGGCGCGGCCACATCGTCAACACCGCCAGCATGGCGGGCCTGCTCACGCCGCCCAACATGGGCATCTACAACGTCAGCAAGCACGCGGTGGTGGCGCTCACCGAAACGCTCTACCAGGACCTGCGCCTGGTCAGCGAACAGGTCGGCGCCAGCGTGCTCTGCCCCTACTTCGTGCCCACCGGCATCAGCCAGAGCCAGCGCAACCAGCCGGCCGAGCTGGCCGGCGAGCGCCTGACGAAAAGCCAGCTCATCGGCCAGGCCATGACGGACAAGGCCGTGGGGTCGGGCAAGGTGACGGCGCCCGAGGTGGCGCACAAGGTGTTCGAGGCCATCGAAGCCGACCGCTTCTACGTCTTCAGTCACCCCAAGGCCCTGGGCAATGTGCGCTCGCGCATGGAGGCCATCGTGAACGTTCAGAACCCGCCCGACCCCTTCATGGAACGCCCGGAAGTGGGGGCGCAGCTGCGCGCCGCGCTGCGCGAAGCTTGAGGCCGCATGGACGCCGCGGCCGCCAGCGGGCACTGCCTGTTCGACACCGCCATCGGCCGTTGCGGCATCGCCTGGGGGCCGGCGGGCATCGTGGCCGTGCAGCTGCCCGAGGCCGACGACGCGGCCACGCGCCGGCGCCTGTGGGGCCACTGCGCCGGTGAGCCGCCCGAGGCCGAGCCACCGCCGCCGGTGCAAGACGCCATCGCGGGGGTGGTGGCCCTGATGGCGGGCGAGCGGCGCGACCTGCTGGAGGTGGTGCTCGACATGGCGCGCGTGAGCGCGTTCCACCAGCGGGTCTACCACGTCGCGCGGCGCATCCCGCCGGGCCAGACGCGCACCTATGGCGAGGTGGCCCAGGCCCTGGGCGACCCGCAACTGGCGCGCGCCGTGGGGCAAGCCATGGGGGCCAACCCCTTCGCGCCCATCGTGCCCTGCCACCGCGTGATGGCGGCGGGCGGCCAGCCGGGCGGCTTCTCGGCGCGCGGCGGGGCGGTGACCAAGCTGCGCATGCTGGGCATCGAGGGCGCGCTGGAGCCCGACCTGTTCGATCCGCCCCCGCCTGGCCTCAGTCGCTGAGGGGCGGTTCGGCCAGGCGCTCGGCCAGCGCCAGCGCCGACAGCGGCGCGCAGCCCTCGGCCTTGTTGCTGATGGTCACGTAGGCGTTCTGTCCCGCGCCGGTGACGCCGCGCACCGTGCGCACGATGAGCGCGCGCGTGTCCTCGTCCACGTCGTGGATGCGGTCGTAGGGGCTGTACTCCCGCTGCGCGTCTTCGTAGCCGTAGGCGCCATGCAGGGGGTTGAGGTTCCAGCGGCAGACCAGGGGGCCGGGCCACAGGGCGCGCAGCAGCGGCAGCTGGTCCTGCATGCGCGGCATCTTGGCGTGCAGGCCCAGGCAGTAGGTGGCGCCGGCCTCGCGCAGCACCTCGGCCAGCGCGGGCGCGATGCGCGGCGACAGCCACTCGGGGTCGCGCACCTCCACCGCGACCACGCCGTCGGGCGTGGCGCCACGCACGTCCGGCAGGGCCTTGAGCAGGGCGCGCAGGCGCTCCAGCAGCAGCGGCAGGCGCTGCAACTGCGCGAAGGGCAGGGGGCTCAGCTGGAACACCAGCGCGCCGACCTTGTGTCCCAGGCCGGCCAGGGCGGGTTCGATGAACTCGCTCACCGCCACGGCCGGGTTCAGGAACAGCGGGTTGGGCTGGCGGCCCATGCCGTCCTCGCCGCGAACCTGGGCGTCGCAGACCAGCGCGGGGGCCTTCACGACGAAGCGGAAATCGCTCGGCACCTGCTCGGCGTAGCGCCGGAACTGCAGCTCGGTGAGGGCGCGGTAGAAGCTGCGGTCGATACAGACGCAGCGCAGCAGCGGGTGCTGGCCGTAGGCGGCGAGTCCCTGTTTGGACAGTGTGGCGTCGGGGTACTCGCGGTCCCAGACCAGGCCGGCCCAGCCCGGGTAGGTCCAGGACGAGGTGCCCAGGCGCAGGCGCGGCGGCAGGGCGGCGGCCAGGGCGCGCAGGGCCTCGCTGTGCTCGGCGGGCAAGACGCCGGCGCCGCCGCGGCGGCGCGCGGGTGGGGCATCGGCGGGCGCTGGCGGCGGGGAGGCGGGCGGTGAAGGTGGTCCGCCGAACAGGTCGTCCTGCATCGGTCCCGTCAACCCGCGTGGAAGCGCCGGCGGTACTCGCCCGGCGTGAGGCCCACGAAACGGATGAACACCTTGCGAAAGGCGCTGGTGTCGCCGTAGCCCACGTCCCAGGCGATGCGGTCCACCGGCAGGCGGCCGAACTGCAGCATCTCGCGCGCCCGGCCCACGCGCAGGCGCTGGCAGTACTCGGTGGTGGTCATGCCGGTGGCCTTCTGGAAGCGGCGCAGGAAGGTGCGCTCCTCCAGCCCGGCGCGCGCGGCCAGCGTGGTCAGGGCGATGTCCTTCGCGTCGGTGGCCTGCAGCCAGTGCTGCACCTTGAGCACGGCGGCGTCGCCGTGGCGCAGCCGGGGTGAGAAGGCGCTGTAGTAGCGCTGCTCGCGCCCGGGCGGATCGACCAGCAGCGAGCGCGCCGTCTCCACCATCACCGTGGCCCCCAGGGTGCGGTCGATCAGGCGCATGCCCAGGTCGGTCCAGGCCATGGCGCCGCCGGCGGTGAGGATGTCGCCGTCGTCGACGATGAGCTGGTCGGTGTCGAGCCGCACACCGGGGAAGCGGTCCTGGAAGGCCTCGGCGTAGCGCCAGTGGGTGGTGATGGTGCGCCCGGCCAGCAGGCCGGTCTCCCCGAGCACGAAGGCGCCCGCGCACACCGAGGCCAGGGCCACGCCGGCCGCGTGCCGCTCGCGCAGCCAGGCGCCGAAGGGCGCGGCGGCCTCGCGCGCCAGCGGCGGGTTCAGGCTGGGTGGCAGCACCAGCACGGCGGGCGTGCCGGCCTGACCGGGGGCGCTGTCGAACACGCGCGAGGGCGGGCCCTGCTCATGCAACTGCCAGTGGCTCACGCGCAGGGCGTGGGCGGCGCCGCCCACGCGCGGGGTGGCGGTGCGCGAGGCGTAGTCGAAAAGGTCGCTCATGCCCAGCACGGCGGCCAGTTGGGCGCCGGGGTAGAGCACCAGACCGATTTCGGTGGGGGCGGGGGAGGGCATGTGTCGATTCTGCCCTTTGGAATGTCGATGACGCCACTGTGCGCCGGGCTGGCCCCCCGGGATCATTCGCTGGTCCCCATCCGGGACCAACAACGCTTGAACCCACGGAGCCCCGAATGCCCTCCCGCGCCCTGGTCGTGATCGACCTGCAGAACGAGTACTTCCCAACCGGCAAACTGCCCCTGGTCGGCATCGAGGCGGCCAGCGCCAACGCGGCGCGCGTGATCGCCAAGGCGCGCGCCCAGGGGGTGCCGGTGGTCCATGTGCGTCACGAGGCCGGCCGGCCCGACGCGCCGGTGTTCACGCCAGGCACGCCCAACGTGCAGATCCACGCCTCGGTGGCGCCCGCCGAGGGCGAGGCGGTGATCGTCAAGCACTTTCCCAATGCGTTCCGCGAGACGCCGCTGAAGGCGCTGCTGGACGAATTGGGCGTGCGCGAGCTGGTGATCGTGGGCGCCATGAGCCACATGTGCATCGACGCCGGCGCGCGCGCCGCCGCCGACCAGGGCTACGCCGTGACCGTGGTGCACGACGCCTGCGCCACGCGCGATCTGATCTTCGGTGGTCAGACGGTGCCGGCCGCGCAGGTGCACGGGGCCTTCATGGCGGCGCTGGGTTCGTCGTACGCCACACTCGTCGACACCGAGGCCTGGCTGGCGCGCTGAAGGGGGCTTCGTTGGCCCGCGCAGGGCCGGGGCCGCCGCTCAGTCCCCGTCGGCGCCGGGCCACCAGCGCAGGAGCCAGTGGCGGTGGTGCCGGCGCGGCGCGGTTTCTCGCTGGGCTTCCAGTCCCAGCCGGCTTTCGTCGCGGCGCTGGCGGCGCGCGCTCGCCAGCCAGTGCGGTTTGCGGCGCAGCACCAGGTGGCGCTCGATGGCGCGCTCCAGCATCAGCGCCAGGTGGGCGCCGTCGGCCGGCAGGCCGAGGTAGTGGCAGATCAGGCCTTCGTCGATGAGCTCCTGCAGGGCGTTCAGGTCGTGCGAGGCGCTGGCCAGCACCACCGACAGGGCCGGCGTGCGCCGTTTGACGGCCCGCACCAGTTCCAGCGCGCCGCGCGGGTCGCCGGCCTGTTGCAGCAGCAGCACCGCCGGCCGGCGCTGCGCGAGCAGGGTGAGCGCGTCGGCCATGTCCTGGGCCAGCAGCAGGCGGGCGGGGGGCATTGCCTGGGCCGCGCAGGCCTGGGTGCAGGCGCGGGCCAGCCCGGCGTCGGCCTGCACGAGCAGCACTTCTTCGTGCCGCGCGGGCGCGCCGCCGTCGGTGCCCGTGTCCTGGAAGTCGCTCCAGGCCAGGCGCGTGAGGCGCGACAGGCGGGCCGCGTCCTGCACGCTGCGGATCAGCCGGGCGTCGTTCCAGGGTTTGCTGATGCAGCGGAACACGTCGCCCTCGTTCAGCGCGGACACCACCGAGGAAAAATCGGCGCAGCCCGCGAGCAGCAGGCGCACGGTGTGCGGCGAGGCTTCCCGGGCCTGGCGCAGGAGCTCGGTGCCGCACATGCCGGGCATGCGCTGGTCGGACAGCAGCACATCGAAGCGCTGGGCGCCGAGCAGGGCCAGCGCCTGCGCGCCGTCGCTGGCCACCACCACGTCGAACTCGCCGCGCAGCAGCCAGCGCAGCGAGCGCCGCAGCGGGGCCTCGTCGTCCACGCAGAGCACTTTGGGCAGGTGCCTGGCTTCGTTCTTCATGCCGTGCTTTCGGGGGAAGGGCCGATGGTTCATCCGCTGCATGAGCGCCGACGGGCTCAGGCGCGGCATGCTAGGAACGGCGCGCGGTCGGCCACATACTGCCGCGGCAGTATTCGGGCCTTCGCCGGCGTCCGAGGTGCATTCCTTGATGGCTCGCAAAGGAACCGGATGGGGTGGTGGCCTGTGGCAAACTCCCGCGCTTCGTGAAGTGAGGCACCCCTTGGGGGGCCACCGGGAGACCCATGCAGAAGATCGTTGCGCGCCTGGCGCAAGACCTGAAGATTCGTGAGCAGCAGGTGCGGGCCACCATCGAGCTGCTCGACGGCGGCGCCACGGTGCCCTTCATCGCCCGCTACCGCAAGGAGGCCACCGACGGCCTCGACGACATACAGCTGCGCGAACTCGACGCGCGCCTGGCCTACCTGCGCGAGCTGGAAGACCGCCGCGCGGCGGTGATCAGGAGCGTGGAGGAGCAGGGCAAGATGACCGACGCGCTGCGCGCGGCCTTCGACGGCGCCGACAGCAAGCAGGAACTGGAAGACCTCTACCTGCCCTACAAGCCCAAGCGCCGCACCAAGGGCACGATCGCGCGCGAGGCGGGCATCGAGCCCCTGGCCGACGCCCTCTGGGCCGACCCTTCGCTGGACCCGGCCACCGCCGCCGCGCCGTACGTGAAAAGCGAGAAGGGCGAGGACGGCAGCGACTTCACCACTGCGGCGGCCGTGCTCGACGGCGTGCGCGACATCCTGTCCGAGCGCTGGGCCGAAGACGCCGCGCTGGTGCAGGCCTTGCGCGAGTGGCTCTGGGCCGAAGGCCAGATCACCAGCCAGCTGGTGGCCGGCAAGGATGAAAACGCGCCCGAGGTGGCCAAGTTCCGCGACTACTTCGACCAGCGCGAACCCATCGGCAAGGTGCCGTCGCACCGCGCGCTGGCCATGTTCCGAGGCCGCGGGCTGGAAATCCTGGACGTGAAGCTGGCCCTGCCCGAGGACCCGCAGCCCGGCCAGCCCAGCCTGGCCGAAGGCCGCATCGCGCGCCACCTGGGCTGGAGCCACCAGGGCCGCCCCGCCGACGACCTGCTGCGCAAGTGCGTGGCCTGGACCTGGCGCGTGAAGCTGAGCCTGTCCAGCGAGCGCGACCTGTTCGCCCGCCTGCGCGAAGGCGCCGAGGGCGTGGCCATCCAGGTGTTCGGCGCCAACCTGCGCGACCTGCTGCTGGCCGCGCCGGCCGGCCCCAAGGTGGTGATGGGCCTGGACCCGGGCATCCGCACCGGCGTGAAAGTGGCCGTGGTGGACGCCACCGGCAAACTGGTGGACACCGCGACCGTGTTCCCGCACGAGCCGCGCCGCGACTGGGACGGTGCCCTGCACACCCTGGGCCGCCTGTGCGAGAAGCACGGCGTGAGCCTGATCGCCATCGGCAATGGCACCGCCAGCCGCGAGACCGACAAGCTGGCGGCCGACCTGCTCAAACGCTTCCCGGCCGTGCAGAAGGTGGTGGTGAGCGAGGCCGGGGCCTCGGTCTATTCGGCCAGCGAGTACGCCAGCCAGGAAATGCCCGACGTGGACGTGAGCCTGCGCGGCGCGGCCAGCATCGCGCGCCGCCTGCAGGACCCGCTGGCCGAGCTGGTGAAGATCGACCCCAAGAGCATCGGCGTGGGCCAGTACCAGCACGACGTGAACCAGAGCGAGCTGGCGCGCACGCTGGACGCCGTGGTCGAGGATTGCGTGAACGGCGTGGGCGTGGACCTGAACACCGCCAGCGCGCCGCTGCTGTCGCGCGTGTCGGGCCTGTCGGCCTCCCAGGCCAAGGCCGTGGTGCGCTGGCGCGAGGCGCACGGCGCCTTCCGCAGCCGCCAGCAACTGCTCGAGGTGAGCGGCCTGGGCGCCAAGACCTTCGAACAGGCGGCCGGTTTCCTGCGCATCCGCGACGGCGACAACCCGCTGGACATGACCGGCGTGCACCCCGAAAGCTATCCGGTGGTCGAGAAGATCATCGCCAGCGTGGGCGAGCCGGTGAACAAGCTCATGGGCCGCGCCGACTGGCAAGGCCGGCTCAAGCCCGAGCAGTTCGCGGTGGACGGCGTGGGCGCCATCACCGTGAAAGACATCTTGAAAGAACTGGAGAAGCCTGGCCGCGACCCGCGCCCGGACTTCAAGGTGGCGCGTTTCAACGAGGGCGTGGAGGACATCAAGGACCTGCGTGAAGGCATGATCCTGGAGGGCACGGTGAGCAACGTGGCCCAGTTCGGCGCCTTCGTGGACCTGGGCGTGCACCAGGACGGCCTGGTTCACGTGAGCCAGCTCAGCCACAAGTTCGTCAACGACGCGCGCGAGGTCGTCAAGACAGGCGACATCGTGAAGGTCAAGGTGCTGGAGGTCGACACGGCGCGCAAGCGCATCTCACTGAGCATGAAGCTCGACGCCGCGCCCGCGCGGCGCGACGGCGGCGGGGCGGGTGCGGGCGGGCCGCGCGGCGGGCGCGAGGGCTTCGCTCGCTACTCGGGCGGGCGGGACGCGGTGGCTGCGCCCTCGGCCATGGCCTCGGCTTTCGAGAAGCTGCGCGGCGCCAAGCCGCGCTGAGCGGCGCATCAAGTTCCGCGGCCACCTGCCGATAGGGCAGGAAGCGACAACTTCGTTGGCTGGCGTGCCTTGATCGGGGGCGCCGCGGTACCGGCCGTGCCGGGCCGTCGGTGCGGCCCTTGTGGGGACGCGCGCAGCGCCGCGGGGGGGTCGATGTCAGCCCGAGGTATTCATCCCCACCGCCCGCCATGGATCTTGAAGCGCTCCTGAACTACCCCGGCGCCTTGCCGGCGATGTCCCGCACCGTCGCCGACCTGATGTCGGAGATGAACAAGGACGACCCGAGCCCCAAGCGGGTGGCCGAGCTGGTGGGGCAAGACCCCTCGCTCACCACCCGGGTGCTGCGCCTGTCCAACTCCTCCTTCTTCCGCGCCAGCCGCAAGATCGGCAGCGCCCAGGAGGCCGTGGCCATGCTGGGCATGACGCACGTGCGCTCCCTGGTGATGGCCGCCGCGCTGGGCTCCAGCTTCAAGAACGTGCCCGGCGTGAACCTGCCGCAGTTCTGGCGCTACAGCCTGCGCGTGGCCGACATCTCCAAATCCCTGGCGGGCCTGCTGCGGCAGCAGGAGTCCAATGCCTACACGGCCGGCCTGATCCACGCCATCGGCGACCTGGTGATGCACATCGCCATGCCCGATGAGATCGCCCCCTTGGACATGGGCACGCCGCCGCTGGACCTGCAGCGCGCCCAGGCCGAACGCAACCGTTTCGACTACACCTACGCCGAGGTCGGCGCGGGCATGGTGGAGCGCTGGAATTTTCCCCCTGCCATCGTGAGCGCGCTCAAGCACCAGACCGCGCCGTTCGATGGCGACGTGTACGACCCGCTGGCCGGCATCCTGCACCTGGCGTCCTGGCGCGCGCGCGCCGAGGAAATCCAGCTCGACGATGGCGGCCTGGCCGCCACCTTCCCCGACATGGTGGGCCTGACCCTGGGACTGGATCTGGGCAGCGTGCTGGGCAAAGACCCGGCCGAATGGGAGTTCACCGACGCGCTGTCGGCCTTCCTGGATTGATCGCGCCCCATGTCGTCGATAGTTCTAAAGAAACGCCTGCCGGTAACGATAAACAAAGCAAACACCCGACGTTCCAGCCGCAAGAGGATCGCCATGCATCTCGAAAAACTGCTCAAGCAGCCTCAGGCCCTTCCGTCCGTACCCAAGGTGGTGCGGCGCCTGATCGAAACCTTCGAGCAGGCCGACGTCGATCCCATGCTGGTGGCCTCGCTGATCGAAGAGGACCCGGTTCTCACGGCCAAGCTGCTCAAAACGGCCAACTCGGCCTTCTTCGGCCTGTCGCGCAACGTGACCAACGCGCGCGAGGCCATGAACATCCTGGGCCTGATCAAGGTGCGCGCGCTGGTGGTGGCCAGCGCCCTGGGCGAGAGCTTCCACATGGTGGGCGGCGTCAACCTCAACCAGTTCTGGCGCTACAGCCTGAACACGGCCAACCTGTCGCGCTACATCGCGCTGCCCATCCGCATCGACGAGAACACCGCCTTCACGGCCGGCCTGATCCACGCCATCGGCGAGCTGGTGATGCACGTGGGCATGCCCGAGGCCATGATCGAACTGGACCGCAACATTCCCATGCTCGACCTCAAGCGCGCCAAGGCCGAGCGCAGCCTGTTCGGGTACAGCTACGCCGAGGTGGGCGCGGCGCTGGCGCGCGAATGGAAGTTCCCGCGCCGCATGATCAATGCCATCGAGCACCAGACGGCGCCCTTCGACAACGACGTGTACGAGCCGATCGCCGGCGTCATCCACATCGGCTCCTGGCGCGCGCGCGCCGAGGAGCAGGACCTCCGCGGCGAGCTGCTCATCAACACCTACCCAGACCCGGTGGGCGTGGTGCTGGGCATCGATCCGGACACCGTGGTGGCCGAGCGCATTCCCTCGATTTCCCGGCACCCGGTGGAAGACGAGGCCAAGCCGCGCGTCGAGCCGGCCAGCGATTCCGTGCCCCACTGAGGGCCGGGGCCATAGCGCTCGGTGACAATCCGGGCCCATGCGAGCCCTGCGCCTCTATGCCGGACCTTCCGCCCTCGAGCACCTGAGTGAGCGGGGCCTGCGCCCCTCGGACGTCGGTGTCGTCCCCGCCGCGGCCGGCGGACCCAAGGGCCTGATCCTGGGGCCCATCGACCGCCTGCTGTTCGGCCACTGGCTGGCCGACGCGCCGCAGCCCATCCACCTGGTGGGCGCCTCCATCGGCGCCTGGCGCATGGCCACGGCCTGCCTGCCCGACGCGGTGGGCAGCTTCGAGCGGCTTGAGCACGACTACATCCACCAGCACTATGAACTGCCGCCCGGCCAGCGCCGGCCCACGGCGCAGCAGGTGAGCGAGCAGTTCTCGCTCAATCTTCAATCCTTCTACGGTGGGCGCGTCGAGCCCGTGCTGCGGCACCCGCGCTGGCGGCTGCACATCGTCACCTCGCGCGGGCGGCGCCTGCTCGCGCACGATGGGCGCTGGCGCACGCCCCTGGGCTACCTGAGCGCCTACGCGGCCAATGCCGTGCGCCGCCCGGCGCTCGGCCAGTGGCTGGAGCGGGTGGTGTTCTCGGGGCCGGACGCGGCGGCCGGCACCACCAGCGCCTTGCCCTTCGCCACCCACGACCTGCGCACGCGCCAGATCCCGATGGGCCCGCACAACTTCATGCAGGCCCTGCAGGCCAGCTGCTCCATTCCCTTCGTGCTGCGCCCGGTGGTGGACATCCCGGGCGCGCCGCACGGGCCGTACTGGGACGGCGGCATCACCGATTACCACCTGCACCTGCACTACCGGCACGACGCCGCCGCGCCCATCGTGCTGTACCCGCATTTCCAGCGGGCGGTGGTGCCGGGCTGGCTGGACAAGGCCTGGAAGCGCCGCCACCGCAGCAGCGCCGCGCTGGACCACATGCTGGTGCTGGCGCCCGACCCCGACTGGGTGAAGCAGGCCCTGCCGGGCGGCAAGCTGCCCGATCGCAGCGACTTCGGGCGCTACGGCCAGGACCTGGCCGCGCGCGTCAAGGCCTGGGGCGCGGCGGTGAAGGCGGCGCGGCAGCTGGCGGAAGAACTGGGGGAGTGGCTGGCCCGGCCCGACGTCCGTCGGGTCGAACCGCTGTGAGCCCCGCGAGGCCGCGCGGGATAATCCCTCGGTGACCGCACCGTACCTCACCGCCGCCCTCTACAAGTTCGTCGACCTGCCCGACCACGCCGACTGGCGTGAACCGCTCATCGCGCTGTGCCGGGAGCATCAGGTCAAGGGCACGCTGTTGCTGGCGCCCGAGGGCATCAACGGCACCATCGCCGGGCCTGAGGCGGGCGTGCAGGCGGTGCTGGCCTGGCTGCGGCGCGATCCACGCCTGAGCGACCTGGAGCACAAAGCCTCCTGGTCCGAGCGGCCGCCGTTCCACCGCCTCAAGGTGCGGCTCAAGCGTGAAATCGTGACCCTGCGCGTGCCCGGCCTGCGGCCGCAAGAGCACGCCGGCCGCTACGTGAAGCCCGAGGACTGGAACGCCCTAATCGCCCAGCCGGACGTGCTGCTGATCGACACGCGCAATCACTACGAGGTCAAGATCGGCAGCTTCGAGGGAGCGGTCGACCCGGGTATCGGCGCTTTCACGGAGCTGCCCGCCTGGCTGGCGAGCCAGCCGGCGCTGCAAGGCCCGGTAAAGCCGCGTGTGGCCATGTTCTGCACCGGTGGCATCCGCTGCGAGAAGTCCACGGCCCTGTTGCGCCAGCAAGGGTTCGAGGAGGTGTACCACCTACAGGGGGGCATCCTGAAGTACCTGGAAACCGTGCCCGAGGCCGAGAGCCGCTGGCGTGGCGAGTGTTTTGTGTTCGATGAACGGGTGAGTGTGGGCCACGGTTTGCAGCCGGGCGGGCACGCGCTGTGCCGCTCCTGCCGATGGCCGCTCGACGAGACCGACCGCGCCTCACCGCTCTACGAAGAAGGGGTGAGTTGCCCCCATTGCCACGCCCGGCGCGGCGACGCGGACCGGGAGCGCCTGGCCGAGCGCCAGCGCCAGGTCACGCTGGCGCGAGAACGCGGTCTGCCCCATATCGGCTCTCCCACCCCCACGGCGGCAGCGCCGACCGGGCCCGAAGGCGCCGCCGATAGCGGGGCGGGGCCGGCGCGGCCTACCGGCGTTCAGGGGGCCCAGAGCCAGCCGGTGTTGTCTTCGGCGGGTTCCGTCACCCGATAGAACGACGGGGCCTGCACCGTGATGGGCACGCTGTGTGGCCGACGGTGCAGCTGGCTCAGGCGAAGGCCGCTCGCCGAGCGCTGCAGCCAGGCTCCGGCCTGCAGGAGGGCCTGATCAAGGGTTTGAGACGAGGCCGGCCGGCGCCACAGCATGGCGGTGGCCGCCGCCATGGCGAGCTGGCGCTTGGCGCCCGACGAAGGCGCTGTTTGCCAGGCGCGCAGGATGAGTTGGTGCGCGTGGGCGACATCGTTGTCGAGCAAGGCAATGGTGGCGTCGGTGGCCAGCACGATGGCGGTGATGCTGCGGTTGTCGCGCTGTGTGTGGCCACCCAGGGTCTCGCGCAAACCCTGCAGTGCCGTGCGCGAGCGCGTATGCCAAGCGGTGTCGATGGCAAAGAGCCAGGCCTCGTCACGAAACCACAGGCTGCAGTGCGAGAGCACCGGCAGGGCTTTCTCCACCAACCGCCACGCTTCATGGGGCAGGCCGTTCAGCCGCAGGCGCCGCGCCAACAACCAATCGCGTGTGGCATTCCAGCGGGTCAGGCCGGTGAGGGGGAGGGCGTCGAAGCCTTGCAGACAGGCGCCGAGGCGCGCCTCGTCACCCAGCCGAGCGGCCAGATCGCCCAGCGCGAGCCGGCACAGGATCCGGGGTGTGAGCCAGGGCGAGCGTTCGGCGAGCTCTTGGGCGCGGGTCCATTCGCTCAAGGCGGTGTCGAGGTCGCCATCGGCGTGCCGTGTCAGGCCGGAGAGGGCATGCAACAGGGCTTGAAGGCCTTCGCAGCCCGGCGAGACGTTGCTGCCGGCTTCGCTGCTGCGGTGGAAGGCTGGCCCGCCGGACGCCTCGCGCGTGATCTGTCGGTGCAAGTTGGCCAGGCGGTGCCAGCGTCGGATGCCTGCCGAGCCGTCCACCGCGGGCGCGTCGCGCAGGCTGCGCCACCACGCGGGCGGCGCCCAGTCGACCCCCACCACCGCCATGAGGTGTTCGGCCGTCGCCCCGGCCCGCACCGCTTGAGGCGTGGTGGTGACGTGATCGAAGTGGGTCAAGGCGCGGTCCACCAGATGGGCCACGCGGCGCGAGTCGCCAGCGGTCCATTCGTATACAGCCAGGCACAGGTCCGCCCAGCCTTCGTGGTGAGGGGCGTTCGAGCGGGAGGCCCGCCGTCGCAGCTCCAAGGCTTCCTGAGGTGTTCGAGGGTCACCACGCCAAGCGCTTTCCATGAGGATGTCGGCCTCGGCGTCCAGGCCGCGCTCGACCAGCGACCGGCACCACAGGGCGGGTAGGTGGGGACTGGCGGGCCCCATCAGCGGTGGTGGGTGGCCAATCAAGGCGGCCAGACGCTCCCAGCGGCGCTCCACCTCGCCCGGCGAGGTGGACAGCAGGATCTGGCGAAGGCGCATGGCGAGTGCGGCCGAACCGGCGGCTTGCCAGGCGGCTTCGAACGGCGAATCGGCGCTCGCGCTGACGCGCGTGCGCCAGTCGGGGGCCGAAATCTCGATGTCCATGGTGAATGCCGGGCGAACCCTCTCGGCCTCGGGCGCCGGCGCTGCGTCCTTGTCCCGGGCGTTCGTCAAGCGCAGGCGGCTTTGCGCGCGCACGGAGTCGTCGCCCGCGGTGGGGGTTTGCTCGGTGTCCAGCGGCTGCACCCCATGCGCTTGCAGCGACAACACGCCGAAGCCCGCCAGGGCGACAGGCATCCAGGTGGGCAGATTCAGTCCGTCATCCAGGCGGGTGAGTGGCCAGCGCACCACCAGCAGGGCGGCGCCCCGCGACGTTTGACCTGGGGCCACGCGGCGGTGGCGCACTTCGCCCACCACGCGGTAGCCCACCCGATGCACGGTGTGCACGGGGCACTCGAAGCCAGGCGCGTCGCTCAG
The DNA here is from genome assembly GCF_001777155.1 of Hydrogenophaga sp. PML113. NCBI lineage: Bacteria > Pseudomonadati > Pseudomonadota > Betaproteobacteria > Burkholderiales > Comamonadaceae > Hydrogenophaga > Hydrogenophaga sp. PML113. The sequence goes on from NZ_MIYM01000003.1 coordinate 168,195, forward strand.
GGCTTTGCGCACTTTGAGCACGGCCTGGGCGATGACGGAGTCGGTCACACAGCGGCGCTGCCAGACCTGTTCCAGCAACTCTTCTTTGGCGACCACCCGGCCATGGTTCTTGAGCAGGTAGAGCAACAGGTCGAAGGCTCGCCGTTCAAGGGGGCGCAGCACGCCGTCGCAGGTCAGTTCGCGGTGGTCGGAACGCAGCACGAACGGTCCGAAGGTGAATTCGTCGCACCCCGAGGGGTGGCCGACCGGCGGAGGGGCGGCCGGGGCGCCTGTGGACTGGACAAGCGAAACCGGGGCAGCCCTGACGCGCCCCACTGCGCTGTGCTTTCGCATTTTGGCTTTTCCTCACCTGAAAAGCCGATTACAGCACTCCAAAAGTCGTCATTTTTCCATAATTGAGAATACAAAAGGGCTAGGAAATAAGTCGACCGACCATCCTGCCAATCAGACCGTTAGCGAGGTTTCGAGCATGGCCTGGTAGTCCTGCGGCGAAGCGAGCCGGGGATTGGTCTTGTGGCAGTGGTCGGCCAGGGCGCCTTCGATCACGCGGTCGAACAGCGAGCGGTCCACGCCCATGGCGGCGAGGCCATTGGGCAGGCCCAGCCGCGCGCTCATGTCGGCCACGGCCTGGGGAACGTCGGCGCCGGCGGCCAGGCCCATGGCCTGGGCCATGCGGTCCAGGCGCTGCTCGCGCCGCATGCTGTCGGCCTCGGCATTGAAACGGATCACGGCGGGCAGAAAGACGGCATTGAGCGTGCCGTGGTGCAGGCGGGGGTTGATGCCGCCCAGGCTGTGGCTGAGGCTGTGTACGCAGCCCAGGCCCTTCTGGAAGGCCATGGCGCCTTGCATGCTGGCGCTCATCATGTGCAGGCGGGCCTCGCGGTCGCTGCCGTCGCGGGTGGCGCGTTCGATGTGGGCCCAGCCGCGGCGCAGGCCATCGAGCGCAATGCCGTCGGCCGGCGGATTGAAGGCCGCGCTCATGAAGGTTTCCATGCAATGCGCGATGGCGTCCATGCCGGTGGCGGCGGTGAGCAGGGGCGGCAGGCCCAGGGTGAGTTCGGGGTCGAGCAGCGCGGTGCGGGGGACGAGGTGCCAGCTGTGGAAGCCCAGCTTGCGGCCGTCGTCGACGATGAGGATGGCGCCGCGCGCGACCTCGCTGCCGGTGCCGGCGGTGGTGGGGACGGCGATCAGGGGGGGCACGGCGGCGCTGATCTTGGGTGAGCCGCCTTCGATGGTGGCGTAGGTCTTGAGCGGCCCTTCGTGCGCGGCGGCGATGGCCACGCCTTTCGCGCAGTCGATGGCGCTGCCGCCGCCGAGCGCGATCAGGCCATCGCAGCGTTCGCGGCGGTAGATCTCGACCGCGGCCCGGACCGCGGCCTCGGTGGGGTTGGAAGGGGTCTGGTCGAACACCGCAGCGGGCGTGCCCTGCAGCGCGGCCTGCAGCCTGTCGAGCAGGCCGGCGGCGCGCACCCCGGCGTCGGTGACGATCAACGGACGGCGCATGCCCACGCGCTCGCATTCGGCGGGCAACTGCGACAAGGCCCCGTAGTCGATGAGGATGTTTGTCACGTAGAGGATCTGGGCCACGTCTGTCTCCGGTTATGGTTCGGGGAAGCGAAAACTATACGGACGCGATGCGCCAGCGCGGTCGCCGAGCCGACAAGCCCTCCCATGTCCCACCCTTCGAATCCGCGCTCGCGCTTGACGCCAGCGATGCGCGGCGTGATCGACCGCATCGCGCGCGCCGGCCATCCGCCGTTCCACGCGCTCACGCCCGAGCAGGCGCGCCAGGCCTATGCCGCCGGGGCCGGCGTGCTCGAGATCTCGCCGCCGGCGATGGCCCGCGTGCAGGACCTGCGCATTCCCACGCGCGACGGCGCCGAGCTGCCCGCGCGGCTGTTCGCCCCAAGTGAGGCGGATGGCCTGCCGGTGCTGCTGTATTTCCATGGCGGCGGGTTCACGATCGGCAGCGTGGCCACGCACGAGCCGTTGTGCCGCGCGCTGGCGCATCAGGCGGACTGCGCGGTGTTGTCGGTGGACTACCGGCTCGCGCCCGAGCACAAGTTCCCCGTCGCAGTGAACGACGCCTGGGACAGCCTGGCGTGGCTGCGCGGCCGGGCGGGTGCCCTGGGGCTGGACGCCGGGCGCATCGCCGTGGGGGGCGACAGCGCGGGCGGCACCCTGGCCATCGTGACCGCGCTGCAGGCGCGCGACGCGGGCTGGCCATTGGCGCTGCAGCTGCTTTTCTATCCGGGCTGCGCGGGCCACCAGGACACGCCCTCGCACCATACCTACGCGCAAGGCTTCATCCTGGACGAGCCGACCATCCGCTATTTCTTTGGCCACTACCTGCGCACCCCGGCCGACCGCGACGATTGGCGCTTCGCCCCGCTGGACGGACGCGACGGGCATGGCGAGCCGAAGGACCTGGACGGCGTGGCCCCCGTGTGGATGGGCCTGGCCGAGTGCGATCCGCTGGTGGACGAGGGCCTGGCCTTCTGCGACCGGCTGCGCCTGGCCGGTGTGGCGGTCGACTTGGACATCTACCCGGGCGTGGTGCACAACTTCGTGCAGTTCGGCCGCGCCATTCCCGAGGCGCGCACCGCCCACCAGCACGCCGCGAGAGCCTTGAGAGGCGCTTTTGGAGACCACTGACATGACCCGACTGAGCCGCGACGACTTCCGCTTTTTCCACCGCCTGCGCGTGCGCTGGGCCGAGGTGGACATGCAGAAGATCGTGTTCAACGCGCACTACCTGATGTACTTCGACACCGCCATCAGCGACTACTGGCGCGCGCTGGCGCTGCCTTACGAAGAGACGATGCACTCGCTCGAGGGCGATCTGTACGTGGTGAAGGCCACGGTGGAGTACCACGCCTCGGCGCGCGCGGACGAGCAGATCGACGTGGCGATGAAATGCGGCCGCGTGGGCACCAGCTCCATGGCCTTCACGGGCGCGATCTTCCGCGGCGACGAACACCTCATCACGGGCGAGATCGTCTACGTTTTCGCCGATCCGGCCACGCAGCGCTCGCGGCCTGTGCCCGATTCGCTGCGGGCGATCCTGCTGGGCCACGAGGCGGGCGAGGACATGGTGGACCTGCGCGTGGGCGCTTGGGCCGAGCTTGGCGAAGGCGCGAGCCAGCTGCGCGCCGAGGTCTTCGTGCGCGAGCAGGGCATACCGCTCGAGTTGGAAATGGACGCGGCCGACGCGGACGCGGTGCACGCCGTGGCGCGCAACCGCCTGGGCCGTGTGGTGGCCACGGGCCGGTTGCTGCGCGGCGAGGCGCCGGGGGTGTCAAAGATCGGCCGAATGGCCGTGCACCGCGTGCTGCGCGGCGGCAACCTGGGCCGGCGCGTGCTCTTCGCGCTGATGGACGCGGCGCGCGCGCGTGGCGACCGCGAGGTGCGGCTGCACGCGCAGCGCAGCGCCGTGGGTTTCTACGCGCGACTGGGCTTCGTGCCGCTGGGCGAGGCGTTCGAGGAAGCCGGCATTCCGCACCAGACCATGGTCAAGGCACTCTGATCCGCTCGCGCCGGTGCGCCCGCTCGCTCAGCGCGGGCGTGGCCGCGGCGCCGTCGTGGGTCCATTCGTCGATGCGCAGCTCGCCGTCGGCGTCCCAGCGCAGCACGGTGGAGCAACGCGTGCCATAGGCGTGGTCCGGCCAATGGACGAAGGGGCTGGACAGCACGCGCTCCACCGCGTCGGGCACGCCGGTGCGCGGCAGTTCGGCGTCGGACGCGAGCGTGGTGTCGATGAGCGCACCGCCCAGCGGCGCGGGCGTTTCGTCGCTGGCGTTCAGGGCCTCGCCCAGGGCCTGGGCGAGCCGGCGCGCCTTGGGCCAGGGCGTGTTCAGCGTGGCGTTGGACAAGGTGTGCACGCCGGGGCCGATGGCCCGCCAGTGGCGCTCGGGCGCTTGCTCGGCGTGGGGCGCATCGGGGTGGCGATTGCCGATCCAGGCCCATTCGCCGCGCCGCAGATCGCCCACCACGAGGTTGAAGCCGGCGTAGGCGGCGGGGTCCAGGGTGTCGACGAAGCCGGTGCTGTCGGCATCGCTCTGCAGCCAGCGCGCCACCAGTTCGCCGCGGCTGCGGCCGCGCCGCTCGGCGCCGGGCTGGCGCACGTTGGTCAGCCAGGCGATGCGCCCCGCCGGGCTCAGACCGAGCCAGGTGCCACCCTCGCGCAGGTCGCGGCCGCCGATGACGGGGGTGCCGTCGTCCAGGGCCCAGCGGTGCAGCGCGGCCGTGGGCCGGGCCCAGTACTCGTCGCGGTTGGCCGCCACCAGCAGGGGCACGCCGGGCGCGGCGTTGATCGCGAAGGCGATCAGGCACATGCCTAGATGTCTTCCAGCAGGGGGTAGGGCAGGGGCAGCAGCTGCAGGGTGGCCTCGCCCGCCCGCAGAGCCGCGCCGTCGGCCGAGCCGGTCTGCATGGACACGATGGCGTCCCAGCCGCCTTGCGGGTTCGGCGCGGCCTGCACCACGGTGCCGGTGGGCTGCTCGGCGTCGCTGGCGTGGAAGACTTCCTGGCCGGACTGGAGCGGCGCGTCGGCCTGCACCAGGTAGGCGCGGCGCTTGAGCGTGCCCCGGAACTGGCTGCGCGCCACGACCTCCTGGCCCGGGTAGCAGCCCTTCTTGAAGTTCACGCCGCCGACGGATTCGTAGTTGAGCATTTGCGGCACGAAGGCCTCGACCACGGGCTGGCCGAGGGTGGCCACGCCGCTCATCACCTCCAGCCAGTCCCATTGGGCCTCGCTGAGCGCCGCGCCGGCTGGCGCCGTCCCGGCAGGCCCCACCCACAGGGCGCGCGGCGTGCCGGCGCCGGGGTACAGGCGGACCATGCTGGTGTCGCCGTCGGCCAGGTGGGTCCAGGGGGCGGCGCCCAGGCCAGCGGGCACGGCCTCGCCGGCCAGGCCGTGCAGCGCGAACCCGTCGCTGGCGTCGCGCAGCTTTACCTTGGCGCGCAGCACGAACATCTGCAAGCGCTTGAGCGTGGGTGGCAGCAGGTCGCGGCGGCAGACCAGCAGGATGCGGTCGTGCGCGCGCTTGAAGGCAATGAAGCTGGCCAGCATGCGGCCCTTGGCGGTGCACAGGGCCGCCAGGCGGGCCTCGCTGACGCCGAGCAGGGCGAAGTCCTGCGTGAGCTGGCTGTGGAGGAAGGCGGCGGCTTCGTCGCCCTCGGCGGCGATGACGCCGAGCGAACCGAGCGGGGCCACGCCGTTCAGGGGGAGGAGGGGGGAGGGCTGGGACATGCGCGCTGAATTATCATGGCCCGTCTGTCGCGCCGTCGCCGCCCGGCGCGTTCTCCCTGTCTTCAGCACGCCTTCATGCGCCTGTTCAAGTATTTGGTGGTTTACCCCCTGTTGCTCCTGGGCCTGGCCACCATGGCGGCCCACTGGTGGGTCCACCATCCCCTGAGCCTGCCGGCCACGGTCAGCGACAGCGCGCCGCTCGAGTTCGAGATTCCGGCGGGCAGTTCCGCTCGCGCGGCGGCCAACCGCATCGAGGCCGCTGGCGTGAACGCGCCGGCCGAGTTGCTGTACGCCTGGTTCCGCCTCTCGGGCGAGTCGCGCGACATCAAGGCCGGCGTCTACGAGATCGCTCCCGGCACCACGCCGCGCAGCCTGCTGGGCAAGCTGGTGCGCGGCGAGCAGGCCATGACCCAAGCGCTGATCGTCGAGGGCTGGACCTCCAGCCAGGCCATCGACACGCTGCGCCGCTCGCCCGATCTGCGCCAGGACCTGGAAGGCCTGAACCTGGCCCAGGTGATGGAGCGCATCGGCCGGCCCGGCGTGCACCCCGAGGGTCGCTTCTTCCCCGACACCTACCGCGTCGCCAAGCACACGCCGGTGTCCGCCGTGCTGCGCCAGGCCGCGCGCGCCATGGACGAGCGATTGGCCCAGGCCTGGGCCCAGCGCGACCCGAACGGGCCGCTGCAATCGCCCGAGCAGGCGCTGATCCTGGCCAGCATCATCGAGAAGGAGACCGGCCTGCCGGCCGACCGGGACCGCATCGCCGGCGTGTTCAGCAACCGGCTGCGCATCGGCATGCGCCTGCAGACCGATCCGAGCGTGATCTACGGCCTGGGCAATGCCTTCAACGGCAACCTGCGCCGCCAGCACCTGGACACCGACTCGCCCTACAACACCTATACGCGCGCCGGCCTGCCGCCCACGCCCATCGCGCTGCCGGGACAGGCCTCGCTGATGGCTGCCGTGCGACCCGCGCGCACCAACGCCATGTACTTCGTCTCGCGCGGCGACGGCTCCAGCCAGTTCAGCGCCACGCTGGACGAGCACAACGCCGCTGTGCGGCGCTTCATCCTGCGCCGCTGATGTCCAACGCCACCACCGGTCTTTTCATCAGCTTCGAGGGCATCGACGGTGCGGGCAAGTCCACGCACATCGACATGCTCGCCAAAGCCTTCGACGCCGCCGGCCGGCGCGTGGTGCTCACGCGCGAGCCCGGTGGCACACCGCTGGCCGAGAAGCTGCGCGCCCTGGTGCTCAACGACACCATGGACCCGCTGAGCGAGTCGCTGCTGATGTTCGCCGCGCGGCGCGACCACCTGCAGCAGGTCATCGAGCCCGCCCTGGCGCGCGGCGAGGTCGTGCTGTGCGACCGGTTCACCGACGCCACCTTCGCCTACCAGGGCCATGGCCGCGGTTTCGACCTGGCCGTGCTGGGCCAGCTGGAACGCTGGGTGCAGGCGCGCGAGCAGGGCGGCCTGCGCCAGCCCGACCTTACCCTGTGGTTCGACCTGCCGGCCGCCGTGGCGGCCGAGCGCCTGGCCGGTGCCCGCGTGCCCGACCGCTTCGAGTCCCAGCCCCAGGCCTTCTTCGAGCGCGTCAGCGCGGGTTACGCCGCCCGCGCCCAGGCCGAGCCCGCGCGCTTCGTGCGCATCGACGCCAACCAACCGCGCGAGCGCGTGGCGGCGATCGTGCGCGAGGCCTTCCAGCGGCGCGGCTGGCTATGAGCGATACCGCCCTGGCCCCCTGGCTGCAACGCCAGCTTCACGCCCTGCTGGGCTGGCGCGCCCACGCGGTGCTGCTGTCCGGCCCGTCCGGCCTGGGCCAGTACGAACTGGGCCTGGCCCTGGCCCGCGCGTGGTTGTGCGAGCGACCCCAGCCGCACGGCGCCTGTGGGCAGTGTCCGAGCTGCCACGCCATCGAGGTGCGCACGCACGCCGACCTGTGCGCGCTGCTGCCCGAAACCCTGAGCCTGGAGCTGGGCTGGCCGCTGGACGAGTCCACCCAGCGCGAACTCGACGACAAGAAGCGCAAGCCCAGCAAGGCCATTCGCGTGGAGGCCGCGCGCCAGGCCGTGGCCTTCACCCAGACCACCAGCGCGCGCGGCGGCACCCAGGTGGTGCTGGTCTACCCGGCCGAACGGCTGAACGTCGAGGCCGCCAACACCCTGCTCAAGACCCTGGAAGAGCCCAGTCCCAGCGTGCGCTTCGTGCTCGCCACCGAGGCCGCGCACCTGCTGCTGCCCACCATCCGCAGCCGCTGCCAGACGCACACCCTGCAGTGGCCCGACGAGACCGAGGCCTTGCCCTGGCTGCAGGTCAGTGGCGAGATGACGCCGGCGGCGGCCCAGGCCTGGTGGCGCGCGTCCGGTGGCCGGCCCGACGAGGCCCTGGCGCTGTCTCAGCGTGGGTTCACGCCCGAGCAATGGGCCGGCCTGCCGCAGGCCCTGGCGCGCGGCGACTGGAAGGTGCTGGGCGAGCAGGCGCCCGCGGCCCAGCTCGACGTACTGCAAAAGCTCTGCCACGACCTCATGGCGCGCGCGGCCGGCGCGGCGCCGCGCTTCTTTCCGGCCGAGCAACTGCCGCCGCCGCCGCCCTGGCGCGTGCTGGCGCGCTGGGCCGACGAACTCGCGCAGGCGGCCCGCAGCGTGGAGCACCCCTACCAGGCCGGCTTGCTGCAAGAGGCCTGGGCCGCGCGGGCGCGTCAGGCCCTGGCGACCGCTCGTCGCTGAGCGGCGACCGGCCACGACGCCGCGCTGAAAACTGCACGACCGCCGCGCTCTGTTATCGACCTTTCGACCTGGTCCTTGCCCGTACACTCGACCGCCATGAGCACCAACCCAGCCACCGCCGGCGCCGCGGCGCGGCCCAGCGTGATCCAGCTCTCGATCAAGGAGAAGGCCGCGCTGTACGCCGCCTACATCCCCTTGTTCGCCGACGGCGGTATCTTCATTCCTTCTTCGCGCGAGTACCGGTTGGGCGACGACGTCTACGTCCTGCTGAGCCTGCCCGACGACCCGCAGCGCTACCCAGTGGCCGGCAAGGTGGCCTGGGTCACGCCGGCCAAGGCCCAGGGCGGGCGCACCCAGGGCGTGGGCATCCGCTTCCCGGCGGATGAAAAGTCAAAGCAGCTCAAGCTCAAGATCGAGGAAGTGCTGGGCGCCAACGTGAACTCCGATCGCCAGACGCAGACGCTCTGAGCCGGGCCCGCTCCCCCTGCGCCTCACCGCCACCGGCCGTGAGGCCTTGTGCTTTTTGGGGGATCATTGGCGGATGTTCACCGACTCGCATTGCCACCTGAATTTCCCTGAGCTGCGCGAGCAGCTCCCCGCCATCCTGGACGCCATGGCGGCCGCCCGGGTCGGTCGCGCCCTGTGCATCTGCACCACGATGGAAGAATTCGACGAGGTCCATGCCCTGGCGCGCGACCACGCCCACCTCTGGGCCACGGTGGGCGTCCACCCCGACAACGAGGACGTGCGCGAACCCTCCCTGCAAGACCTGCTCGACGGCGCGGCGCGGCCCAAGGTGGTGGGCATTGGCGAAACCGGCCTGGACTACTACCGCCTGGGCGAACGGACCCTGGCCGACATGGCCTGGCAGCGCGAGCGCTTCCGCGTGCACATCCGCGCTGCGCGCCAGACCGGGCTGCCGCTGGTGATCCACACCCGCAGCGCGTCGGACGACACCCTGGACATCCTGCGCGAGGAGGGCGGTTTTGGCCCTGGCGACGGGCGCGCCCCGGCCCGGGGCGTGTTCCACTGCTTCACGGAAACCGCCGAGGTCGCTCGAGCCGCGCTGGACCTGGATTTCTACATCTCCTTCTCGGGCATCCTGACCTTCCGCAACGCCGCCGACCTGCGCGAGACCGCGCGCCTGGTGCCGCTGGAGCGCCTGCTGATCGAAACCGACAGCCCCTACCTGGCCCCCGTGCCGCACCGCGGCAAGGTGAACACGCCGGCCCTGGTGCCGCACGTGGCGGCGCAGGTGGCGGAGCTGAAAGGCCTGTCCGTGGAGGCCGTGGCCGAGGCCACCGGCCGCAATTTCGAGCGCCTGTTCGACCGTGTGACGGCGACCTGAGTCCAAGAAGTTACTTGAGAAAAATGAAAAAGCGCATTGTTTTAAAAGGATTAATGTCCTTTCTCGTTCTCAGTCCCGCTGTCTGGGCGAGTTCGTACGACGACTTCTTCACCGCCATCAAGCGCAACGACCCGGACACCCTGGCCAACCTCGCCGCGCGCGGCTTCGACCTCAACACCCTGGACCCCAGCGGCCAGCACCCGCTGTACCTGGCGCTGCGGGACGAGTCCGACCGTGCCGCGACGTACCTGCTCAGCCGGCCCGAGCTGAAGGTGGAGGTCCGCAACGCCAAGGACGAGTCGCCGCTGATGATGGCCGCGCTCAAAGGCAAGCTGGACCTGGCGCGCCGGCTCATCGAGCGCCAGGCCGAGGTGAACAAGCCCGGTTGGGCGCCCTTGCACTACGCCGCCACCCACCCCAGCGAGCGCGCCGTGCCCATGGTGCACCTGCTGCTGGAACACCACGCCTACATCGACGCCCAGTCGCCCAATGGCAGCACGCCGCTGATGATGGCCGCGCTCTACGGCCACCCGCAGGTGGTGCGCTTGTTGCTGGAGTCGGGCGCCGATCCCCTGTTGAAGAACGAGCAGGGCCTGAGCGCCATCGACTTCGCCCGTCGGGCGGGGCGGGGCGACACCGCCGAGGCCATCGCCGCGGCCATCCGCGCCAAGCAGCCGACCGGTCGCTGGTAAAACCGTCGGCCAGTCAGGCTGACGTCAGCCATAGGTGTATCCCACATGCCTATGGGGCGGCCATGCGCAGACAATGCGCAAGCTTTTTTTTGCATCCCGAGGAGACAGACGTCGTGAAACCAACGAGCCAGAAGGACTTCGTGTCCGGCCTCATGTTCACCGCCGTGGGCATTGCCTTCGCGGTGGGCGCCACCAACTTCGATATCGGCAGCGCCGCCCGCATGGGGCCGGGCTACTTCCCCCTGTTGCTGGGCATCGTGCTGGCCCTGCTGGGGCTGGTGGTGACCCTGCAATCGTTCGGCCGGCCCAAGGGCGGCGACGACGGCTCGATCGGCGCCATCGCCTGGCGCCCGCTGGTTTTCATCCTGCTGGCCAACCTGGTCTTCGGCGTGCTGCTGGTGGGCCTGCCCTCGATCGGCCTGCCGCCCTTCGGCCTGATCGTGGCGATCTACGCGCTGGTCATCGTCTCGGGTTACGCGCGACCCAACCACAAGGTCAAGGAATCGATCGTGCTGGCCACCGTGCTCGCGGTGGGCAGCTACGGCGCTTTCGTCTACGCCCTCAATCTGCAGTTCCCGGTTCTGCCGTGGTTCCTGGGCCACTGATCACGGAGACAACAACACCATGGAACTGTTCGAACACCTCTCACTGGGCTTCAGCGTCGCCTTCACCGGGCAGAACCTGCTGTACGCCTTCGTCGGCTGCCTGCTGGGTACCCTGATCGGCGTGCTGCCGGGCCTGGGCCCCGTGGCCACCATAGCCATGCTGCTGCCCGTCACCTACGGCCTGGAGCCGGTGTCGGCGCTGATCATGCTGGCCGGCATCTACTACGGCGCGCAGTACGGCGGCTCCACCACCGCCATCCTGGTCAACCTGCCGGGCGAATCGTCCTCGGTGGTGACCGTGCTCGACGGCTACCAGATGGCGCGCAAGGGCAGGGCGGGTCCCGCCCTGGCGGCGGCCGGCATCGGCTCGTTCTTCGCGGGCTGCGTGGGCACCCTGGTGCTGGCCGGCTTCGCGCCGCCGCTCACCGAAATCGCCCTGAGCTTCGGCCCGGCCGAGTACTTCTCGCTCATGGTGCTGGGCCTGATCGGCGCGGTGGTGCTGGCCTCGGGCTCGCTGGTCAAGGCGCTGGCCATGATCGTGTTGGGCCTGCTTATCGGCCTGATCGGCACCGACATCAACTCGGGCGTGGCACGCTTCTCCTTCGACGTGCCCGAACTCACCGACGGTGTGAGCTTCGTGGTGATCGCCATGGGTATCTTCGGTTACGGCGAGATCATCTCCAACCTGTCGCAGGACGAGTCCGAGCGCGAGGTCTTCGTCGGCAAGGTCAAGGGCATCATGCCCACGGCCGAGGACTTCAAGCGCATGTTCCCGGCCATGGTCCGTGGCACGGCCTTGGGCTCGGCGCTGGGCATCCTGCCGGGCGGCGGCGCGCTGCTGTCGTCCTTCGCGGCCTACACCATCGAGAAGAAGACCAAGCTCAAGCCCGGTGAAGTGCCGTTCGGCCAGGGCAACATCCGCGGCGTGGCCGCGCCGGAATCGGCCAACAACGCCGGTTCGCAGACCTCGTTCATTCCGCTGCTCACGCTGGGCATTCCACCCAACGCCGTGATGGCGCTGATGGTGGGTGCCATGACCATCCACAACATCCAGCCGGGCCCGCAGGTGATGACCAGCAACCCGGATCTGTTCTGGGGCCTGATCGCCTCGATGTGGATCGGCAACGCCATGCTGATCATCCTTAACCTGCCCCTCATCGGCATGTGGATCAAGCTGCTGACCGTGCCTTACCGCTGGCTGTACCCGGCCATCGTGCTGTTTTGCGCCGTGGGCGTGTACTCGACCAACAACAACAGCTTCGACATCTGGATGGTCGCGCTGTTTGGCCTGATCGGCTACATCTTCATCAAGCTGGGTTGCGAGGCCGCGCCGCTGCTGCTGGGCCTGATCCTGGGCCCGATGATGGAGGAGTACCTGCGCCGCGCGCTGCTGATTTCCCGCGGCGACTGGGGCGTGTTCGTCACCCGACCCATCTCCGCCTCGCTGCTGGTTGCCGCCTTGCTGCTGCTGGTGATCGTGCTGCTGCCGGCGGTGAAGAAGAAGAGGGAAGAGGCCTTCGTGGAGGAGTGATCCTCTCCTGCCCAGAAAAAGCCCAGTCCTCGGACTGGGCTTTTTTCATGGTGATGGGGGAGGGGCGCTCGCTCAATCAACTCCTTGCGCCACGCCCTTGCCTGGCATTCGCGATATGCGTCTCGAGATGGTGAATGACCGGGTTTTCATCGCTCTTGAGCAGGGACGAAAGCCCTGCCACCACGGTCAGATCCAGGCTTTGGGCAAAAGGCGAGTATTGCAATGATCCGCAAAGACTGTTCAGCTCGGACAGCTTTTTCTCGAGCGTCTCTGGCTGATGCCGGAAGTGAAAACTCAATCCATCCTCGACGATGGTCCGAATGATGAATAGCTTGGCCTCATAGATGCGCCGTCCGGCGCTTGCTTCGGGCGGCAGCTGATAGACATGGTCTCGCGCCATTTCGCACACGCGATCGATGAAGTCCTTGTCGGCATTGCGCTGCGGCAGTTCCATTTGATCGACGGCAGCCGCCACGGCCGCATGCGCTTGCATGGCCTCCACCTGATAGCCGCGCAGAGGAGCGTGGCCCCGCAGTTGAATGTGGTCCACCGTGCCGCTGCCGTATTCGTTACCCAGCCCTGGCGCGGGTGAACCGTTGGGCGTTCTGTGATGAAGTCATGAGCGCGGTTCCATCTTTAGATTCCACGATGTATATTATGTTAATAAAAGGATGCGCAAGCCGAATTGGCCAAGGCCTGGCGCCGAGACAAGCAAAGTTGTAACGCTCAAGACCAGTAAAGTTGTTAACGGTCGACTGAAGCTTTCACGATACTCCGCTGCAGGAGTCATTGCTAAGCAATTGACAAGTGGCACCAGAGGTCGCCGGCACCCGCCTCCCTCATTGGCAGACCAGCCTCTACTTCCGAGCCGACAGTCCAACGGCCTGGATCTCACTACTTGCAAGCGCCGGCAGTGCCCGTTCTCAGTTACCCTGCGCAGGCGTGCTGGCAGACCCAACTTAACTTCCGAGCGGACGGGCCCGGAACGTCCTGGACACCGCAGTTTTCAAGCTCGCGGCAGTTCCCAGCGTCAGTTAACCCAGTCGCCGGCGGCCGTTGACCAGCTTTAACCCCTCCTGGGCCTGTCCAAATCGAATTGACCTGTGTGAGGCACAGGATGAAAGCCCGGGGGCGCTCGAAGCCTCACGTCGAGGCGGAACGCCGACAAGCCTCGAACCCGCAAGCATCCGTCCGGCCTAGCTCCGTAGCGCGGCGGCGTCGATATGCCTGATCAGCAGACCGAACAGCTGGCCCTCTTTTAGGCTTGCCAGCCATAACGGCATCGTTGTCAGCTCCAAACCGCAATGTGCGTTATGGCGTTTTCCCATAATTCAACTTCCCTCTGATCCTGCGCGGCCGCGTAAGCAACCGCAGCAGAATGAGAAGCCCGCTTTATAGTGAGAAGTATCAGCTGTTCCTCGAGGAACTCAACACCCTTAGGACGGGTGCGGGGCTAAGTCAATCGGAGCTGGCGGCGCGGATGCAGATTGGTCAAGACGTCGTCAGTCGCTGCGAGGCCGGGCGTCGGCGCGTTGATGTCTTCGAGTTGGCGCTCTGGACCCATGCCTGTGGCACCACGCTAGAGGCCTTCGTCAAGAAGCTTGATGAGCGCATCCAACGCCATCAACTGCCCAGCCTGCTATAGCCGGGCGCTGGTCAGCAGGTCGGCAAACGCCTGCAACTGAACCAATTCGCCAGCGTCGCAGAGGCGCAGGAAGTCCGTCGAGGGATAAAGCCCGAGCAGTTCCGCAGCTTCCCCGCGCGCCATTTGTCCTGCAGGCCGGCGTCGCGGGAAAGCGCCTCCAGCGCGTCACGGCCTCAGATCAGATTTCTTCGCCTTTCGCCGGGAGTGGTCATCTGCCGGTTCTGGCGGGTTGCTGCATCACGCCGGTCATCTTTCGCTGAGTGGGTCGAGTTGATTCGCTGAGTGGGTCGAGTTGAAATAGCTGGCTGATCCGTGACGGTGCCGGCCTCTCTGCCCGCTTGCCCGCCTTGCCGGGCTTCGCCCGCAGTCGCAGAGCGTCAAGCCGGCGAAGGTCGACGTCAAGTTCCTTCAGGAAGCGCAAGAAATCGTAGTCTAGCGCCTCCAGCCAGTCGCGCAGGCCGATGATGTCCAGGCGGGTCTGGCCACATTCGACGTAGCTGACCGCGCCCTGGCTGCGGCCCAGCAAGAGCGCAAGGTCTGCCTGGCGCAGGCCGCGGGATTCCCGAAGCTTGCGCAGCTTGTCCAAAAAAATCTTGTTGTGGCGGCTATGCAGGGTTTTGGCCATGGATTTCTCTCAGTCTCCACCGTAGCCCAGCCGGCTCCGTATCAAAAATCTGGATATGGCCGCATGCCGCGAACAATTGCCACAGGTCAAAAATTCGGTCGCTGAACACCCCGCTGTTCGCGGCAGCAGCCCGATGTTTCTTTCGCTCCCTCAGTACGAGTTTCAGGTCCCGCAGGGGCTCGCAGAACCAGGCAGCAAGCATTGGCGGGTCGTCGAGATACCGCTGCACGCGCCGTGGTTCCTTTTGACGGTCTCGTACCCAGATCCTGAAGGTGCCAGTCTCGGCATGAGTTACACCTTGTGCATCGCCCGGGAGTTGGACTTGGCCGAAGCGCTGCAGTCGATAGAGGCCAACCGTGTGCGCAACCTCGTCGCGATGATGCCGGCCTGGTCATCGCCGACGGGTCAGTGGTCCTCAAGGACGGTCACGGAGGTTTGGCTGGATACCGACGCGACCGGAAAGTTCGTGTCGTTCATCGACGCCAGTGGGGAGAGGTTCGACGGGTGGGTTCGCGGAAATCCGCCAACAGCCGGAGCCGAGTCAGAGTTGTTGCTACGACTACCGCCTGTCAAGACCGGGCCGCTGCGGCGACGGTCACTGGGGACCGGTCGAGGTCAGCAACGCGCCGCGCGGGCGACTGAATGAGCGCGGAATACTACTTCGAGATTTGGCTGGAGCATAGGCGCATCGAAGAGGTGCACATGCAGAACCATGGCCGATTCTGAGATCCCGCCCGCTTCCTGGTAGCAATGATCCTTTTCTTCGACACCGAATTCACGGATTTCCTCGACATCGAGCTCATCTCGATCGGGCTTGTAAGTGAGGATGGCCACCATACCTTCTACGCCGAGCGCAGCGACTATCGCGCTGTAGCCTGCAGCGAGTTCGTTCGACAGGCCGTCGTACCACTTCTCGGCAAGTGGCCGGATCGGATTTTTACGAGGGAAGCACTTTCGCGCGAACTCTACTCTTGGCTCGCTAGTCTGCACGGCAGGATCCTTTTGGCCTGCGACTCGGCACATGATCGGGATTTGCTCCTGGACTCGTTAGAAGGTGAGCTGCCCAAAAACGTCCTGGCCAAGCCTCTCTCGCTAGCAAATTACCACGCTGATCCGGTCTTCAGTGCGGCTGAAAGCAAATACTTTCAGGACAACGGTGTCACTCGGCACCATGCCCTGCACGACGCGCTGGGACTGAGGGCTGGCTGGTTGGGTCAGCGCGGCTGACCGACGGGAGCGGAGGTCTTGCGCTTCACCATGTACACCGTCACACGCCCCTCAAGCAGGCGCTGGATTGCCGTCACCCGTTCGCGGTCCAGAGACAGGCCTCGGGCGATGCGAGGGGCCATGATGACATTCAGCGTCAGGTGCATGCTGGCTCTGAGTTCTTCGGGATTGAGACGATCGACGCTCATACTCGTCTTTCTTGGCTGTGGTGGGCTACGGAGCGGGCTTTGAAGAGTGAACTAAGTCCTCATAGCCATCCACGTGGTGGTCTTCGCGTGAGCTGCGAACTCCTTCTTCGTCGCGCCAGCCTTGCTCTTTCGGATCCAGGTCTCTCCGGACGGCAGGTGATACGTCACGCCCACTTCAGGAGGATTGCCCGCACTGTCGAGGTCATAGCGCTCCTTGGGCAGTGTGCCGGGCGGGCGGCCAACCAGTTCCGCCAGCGTCGCCTCCGCCTCGAAAGACTTCATCATCTTGATCAAGTGGACGACGGCGTCTTTCTTGGTCTTTCCCATGTGGGCGAGCTTGTCTGAGAGGAAGTTCATCGTGGACTCGAACTCCTTGGTTGACTGCTCCTCTGCCTGCTTCATCAGCTGCTCCGCGTATTCACGGAGTTCAGTCGCGCTCATGCGGGATGTATCTCGTTCAGTGTTTGTCACCAAGGACGCTCCTGCGAAGGTATTGAATGCGGGTGTATGGGGCTGACGTGCCGGCAGCGATGCGTAAGGCGAAGCCCACGGCTGGGTCAGATGCAGATTTCTGCAAGGAATGAATGAGTCTATTCCACCAGACCGGGCCAACTTCCACACCGACTTTCCCAAAAACGGTCACTTAGCTGCGTCCCATAAATGGCCACCATTGTGTTTGTAGGCTCAATTCGATAGCCTGTGTCGCTCTGAACGGATCAATGACTGAATTGAACGTGGGCAAGACATCGGCCCTTTCTAGTTCACCACGGGGCGACGTCACGCTGTTCCTGGACATCGATGGCGTGCTGCATCGTCGCGCCCCAGGTGCCGAGAAGTTCACGGCCTTACCACAGCTACAACAATCGATGCGCCGCCACTCTCGACTGGAGGTGGTCATCTCGAGTTCCTGGCGTGAGGTCTTCGATTTCGAGGACCTCGTCGAGCTCTTCGATGAAGATTTGCGCACTCGGATCGTCGACAGCACACCGGTTCTAGAGCAGGACACTGAGTTCGTCCGCCAGCGCGAGTGCGAACATTGGATGCGCACTCACCGCTCGCCATATCAAGAGTGGGTTGCCCTCGAAGACGAGAAGGCGTTGTTCGAGCCTGGTTGCCCCCAGCTGCTATTTGTCGACGGGAGCAAGGGGCTGCAGCTTGAGGACTGTATGCGTCTGGATGAGCGCATCTCAGAGGCCTTGGCGCGTATCACCGAACTCAAACTGGCGCGCGAACACGCGGCACAGGCGGCGGAACATCTGCACTTGAGCTGTGTCGTTACGGCCAGTGGTGATGAGCTGCTGGCTGAAGTCACGTGCGGAGGCAAGCGAGAGACCTTGCGCCACACCGATGCGGCCGAGCTTGGCCTGGCGCTTCTAGCGCGCGGCATGAAACCTGAGAACGTGAGTTCTCCAGACTGGAAAGAGGGATTCCATGGCATGAGCGCGGGGCAATGCGACGCCCTCTTCTTGGCCATGCGCACGGGGCGCAAGCAGAGGACAGAATGAACCACGAACACAACCAACAGCTGATCGAGCGCTATCCGAAGATCTTCGAGCACCGAGAGCGACTCTGGTGCAGAGACGGCTGGTTCGATCTGATCGACGCGCTGTGCTCAAAGCTTCAGGAGATCTCCGATCGCACCGGCTCTCAGGTCGTGGCTCGCCAGGTAAAGGAGAAGTTCGGGGGCCTGCGCTTCTATGTGAGCAAGGGGACGACGGAGCATGCCGATGCCATCGCAGAAGCCGAGCAGGCATCACACCACATTTGCGAGGTGTGCGGGCAGCCAGGGGTGGTCAAGGTCTCTGCAGGGTACGTTCAATGCAGATGCCCTGCCCATATGCCAGAAGGGGCCCGCAGCTTGGAGGAGCAGATGGAGGCTGTCCGTGCCCTGCGAAAGGCTCGAGATGAGAAGACCTAAATCAATCACACCCACAGAGCGCCTCCTATGGTTCCGCGCCCGCGCCGAGCAGCAGCTTGTGGAAGTGGCAAGGTTGAATCGGCATAAAGAGGTCGCTTCACGGCTCCTGGCCGCGGACGAAGTGGCCCACAGATCGCTCCTCGGGAGTGCACGCGCCCGGGTACGCACGTGGCGTGATACCGAGGTCTGCTCGCTCGACTACATCGAGCGCTGGGAGGCGCTACTTGAGCTCCCGATCGAGCGGTTGGCTGCCGAAATGGTCGGCGATTGCAATGAGTGGGGCCGGGCGCTCGCACAATGCTCACCGTTTGCCGGAAAGCCGTTTCAATGATTCTGTTCTGCGGCGACCCCCACGGCCGTTTCGAGCACATCCTGGAGGCTATCGAGCAAACCCAGGCCGTGGCGGTGGTCTTGCTCGGTGATCTGGAGGCACCGGCACCGCTGAGTGAACTGATGGCGCCTTTCGGTGAAATCACCTGGCTCATCCACGGCAACCATGACACGGACTGCGAGACCAGCTTCAGTCACTTGTGGGATGACGAGCTGGCGGCCCGTAATCTCGACGGTCGAGTGGTGACCTTGCCCAATGGTGTGCGGATCGCCGGACTCGGAGGAGTTTTCCGCGAGGCGGTCTGGCACCCAGACCCAGGATCAAAGCTCAAGGGTCAGCCGGCTTTCCGCAGTGCCCATGAGCACGCCGCGCGCACTCCCCGTCAGGATCGATGCAGGGGAATGCAGCACCGCAAGCACTGGAGCTCGATCTACCCCACCGTGGTGGACCGCTTGGTGGACCTGCAAGCCGATGTGCTTGTGACGCATGAGGCGCCCGGATACCACCCCTACGGATTCCCGATCCTCGATACCCTGGCCCAATCCATGGGCGTGCGCTTGGTGGTGCACGGTCACCAGCATGATCGGCTGGACAGTTCAGCTAGCTGGGAGGGCCAGGGGTTCAAGAGCCACGGCGTCGGACTGCGAGGGATCAGCGGCCTGAACAACGCCGGCGAGATGGTGGTCGTCCGGCCAGGTGAACTGGACGAACGAAGGGTCGGACGGTCATGAACGCCCACGCACCATGTGCTCTCTGACAGCCTAGTTCACGCCAGCAGTTGTACGTATCCACCATGCGCGCCCTCGTTCTCTCAGACCTTCATCTGGAGTTTTGTGGCTTCGATCTCATGCACAACGGCCGTCCGATCGACGACGGTGCCGACGTGGTCATCCTGGCAGGGGACATCGCCGCGGGGAACGACGGCATCGGCTGGGCCCGCAGGGCGTTCCCAAGAAAAGAAATCGTCTACGTGGTGGGCAACCACGAGTTCTATGGGGCGGTGTACGAGCTGCGACTGGAGGATCTGCGCGCCGCAGCGAAGAGCGAAGGCGTGCATTTCCTGGAGCGCGACCGGGCGACGATCTCGGGCATCACCTTTCTCGGCGCAACCCTGTGGACCGACTTCAATCTGTTCGACGAACTGGAGTTTTCGATGGAGGCGGCGTACTACGGTCTGAACGACTTCGGTGCCATCAAGACCCACCTGCCCCGTGGCGAAGAAGAGGCGTACCAGATTGGCGTATACCCGGGTCAGTCACCCTCTCGCTCGCGCAAATTCTTGCCGATCGATTCCGCGAAGATCCATGCGACGACTGTCGACTGGTTGAGCGACGAGCTGGCCGCTGCAGATTCAGCGAGAACGATTGTGGTGACCCACCACGCACCGCACAGAAAGTCGGTCCATCCGAAGTACCAGGCCGATGGGCTGACGCCTGCCTTCGCTTCAGATCTCGAACACTTGTTGGGCCGCAGCCGGTACTGGATCCATGGCCATATGCACGACAGCCAGCGCTACGTCGTCAACGGAACCGAGGTCGTTCTAAATCCGCGCGGGTACCCCATGTTCAGCGGTGGCTTTGAGAACAAGAACTTCCATCCAACGCTGCAGATCGAGATCTGATCATGGCCAAGCTACCTGACCCGCTGCCGACTGCCAACGTCGCCGGATTCGTGGCAGAACTTGCACGCGAGCATGGCGTGGTCATTGTGCGAACGAAACTCGATCAATTTGCAGAGAAACTGACTGAGCTCTCAGACGATGACGTCAGGCTCGACGCCATTGAGCTCGCCCTGGTCAAGCTGAAAGAGCGCGGAATCATCACCACACAGGAGATGGGCATGCTCATTCTGAACCACATTCGCGAGCAGCGTCGTTCTGGGTTGTCGTGACGTCCGCTAGGCCGACTACTTGCATATGCCACCACCAAAATCCACCTCTGATCTCACGGCTGGATTTCCCGACCAGATTCCACCCATGTATCAGGCGATGCACCGTGCCGCGATCTCAATGTACCAATCGCGCGGTGTGAATCTGGTGCTTTATCAGGACTTTCTGCGTACGAGGCAAGAGGTCTTCGGTGGAAGTACCGGAACCGAGTTCCTGCTCGGGCGTGCAGCCAACCCTGCGCTGCGAAATCTCGACCAAGAAGAACTGGCCGCGCTATTCTTGGAGCTTGCTGAAGAGGACCTGCACAGAGCGACATCGTAAGACGCCAAGCGCGATTCATTGCCCTCAGGCGGAAGTCGGCAGCGGGGTCGAATTTTCGCGACTTACGCCCGCCCCGCTGGTAGGAGACTTTACGCAGTCTCCCTTGACTGACCGTCAGGACGCAAGCCTGGTTGCGTGATGCAGACTAATGACGTTGCTTTTCAGCGTAGGGTGAGGAGTTTTTAGCAACTCCTGTAGCAACCTGGGCTGCACACGCATTTCGCGCGCGACAGTGGCCTGCGGAATCCCAAAGTGTTCCTCCATGACCTTGAGGCTTTCCGCGACGACTTCGGGTGCCTCATGAGCAACAAGGTGGTCTTCGCACTCCTTCAGGGCCTCCCCGTGACGATTCAGGCCAACGTACCCGGAGCGAGCTTGATCATCGGTAAACACACCTAGTTGGCGGGCGCGAAAAATGATCGCGGCCTTGGAGACGCCCCAACGCAGTTTCAGCTCTGATAGGCCATTCCAGTTCAATCTCGAGCCGCGCAGGGCGAGGCCACATTCGGAAGCAAATGCTGCACGCGGCATCAGTAGCGCGCTAGCAAACCGGTTGGCCTGGGCCTCGGTGAGCTTGTCTCCTGTCAACACACCGAGGTGGATCGAGAAGTGCCCCAGCTCGTGCGCAATGCCGAAACGCTCCCGGCAGGCAGATCTGCCATCGTCGTTGAGCGCGATCAAGGGTCTCTTGGTCGCAAAGGAGATGGCGTCTATCTCGTGAGCCAGGCCGTGCACGCGCATGACCACCGCGCCCGCGTTCTCGGCGATGCGTGTGACGTTGCTCAAAGGGCCGAACCCCAGCCCGAACTGTGCGCGAAACGCTTCAGCGGCCTTCTCAATGGCCTCGTTGGTCTCCGCATCCGTAGCGCTCACCTGGTATCGCGGTAGCTCGACATGCTCGTCAAGCACCCCCACCAGGCGCTTGAGCACCTCACCGCGGGCCCTGGCCACTTGGCGTTGGGCGACCTTGGTCGTCAGCTGACGGCGAAAGTGGCACTGTTCGTCGGCGATCGGGTTGGTGTCGACTTCGCGGAAGAACTCCGGCAGCACGTGAAGCGCATCGGCCAGCACTGTCTCCAGCTGGACGGAGACGGTCTCCGCGCCCGTCTCGAGGCGGCTCAGGTACTGCTTGGACACACCGACCTGCTCGCCCAGGTCCGTGAGTGACAGATCGTGAAAGAGGCGAATGAGTCGAAGGTTGCTGCCAATGAACGCGCTCATCGCATGGCTTCTGCTGCTGCATCGCCCTCATCGCGGCGCTTGGGTCCAATCTGAGGCTTAGCCACCGGCACGCTCGGCGCGAGCGACGGATTCCCCTCCACCCTAAGCACGCGCACGGTATCCGATACCCAACGGCAGGCCACGGAGTCACTCGGCGAGAAACCAAGGAACTCAACGCGAGGGGCATCGGCCTCGCTTACACCACGATCGACGACAAAGCAGAATCGACCAGGCTCGCCCTGCTCGACGAACTCCAGGAAATCCGTTTGATAGCGATTCGCGGTGGTCACAGCCTCCTTGGTGGGGTTCGAAGGATCATCATTGCTGAAGCGGCACGGCACACCGCCGATCTTGAACACGAGGTCGTTCTTGCTGCTCGACAGTTCCAGCCAGTTGTGCCTGCCCGACAACACCTCCTTGATGAGGCGCTTGCGCTGGCGGCCAAACGTGGTGCACCCACGGGTATAGCGACTGTCCGTGAAACGAGACAAGTCGTCCTCGGTGGCGTAGAGCTCTTCAAGCAGCCAACGAGCTACCGTTTGCAGGCGTTCGGAGGTCAGGACGGGATAAAAGGTCGCAGGCAGCGGCAGGTCCATTTGTGCAAATCCGGAAAAACGTCAACGCGATTTTTGTGCATCTCTGGATTTTCGTCAACCATGACAGTGGATCGTTTTGCCGCTGTCCTCACAAGCGTGGGCGGCCCAGCCTGAGCGTCTGAGGAGGCTGCCTGGGCTACACCGAGCGCCCAACCGAACCCGCCTTCGGTTTGCTCGACAAGGACTTTGCTGTCTTTTTGCGTGGCACGGATTCCCGCGAGTGGGTGGCGTCAATCAGCGAACTTAGTCGCTCCACTGAAGCGCGCAACCCGGCCACCTCGGCAGAAGCGCCCGAGGCCTGGGCGAGTTTGGCCTCCGCCTGGGCCAGGCGCTGGTGTAGGGCGTCTTCGCGGTCCCGTGCGACGGCCAACTGGCGCTGAGTCTGTTGCTGCACCTGCTCCTGGGCGCTGACCATGGCTTCGCGCGCTGTAGCGACCGTTTTCTGCAGAGCCTCGACCTGCCGCTCCGCCTTGGCGCGGGCGCTGCGCTCACGATCGAGCTCCATGGCCACTCGCCGATCGGCCGCATCGGCGCGCTCCACGCCGGCAGCGACCTGCTGCTTGAGCTCGGCCAGCGCCTCGCCCGCCTGGCGGCGCTCCTCGAGCAGGCGCTCCTTCTCAGCCGCCAGGGCGGCGCGCACCTCCTGCAGGCGGGCGCCTTCGGCCGCAAGCGACTCCTGGGCCCGGCGAAGCAGTTGCGCCTGTGCGTCCAGTTCGCCTTGCAGGCGGTTGGCCTTGGCACTCGCCTCGAAGGCGGCGGCACCGGCGATCTCTGCGCGCTCCTTTTCGGCCTCCACATTGGCCACGGCATCCGCCAGGCCTTGGCGCAATCGCTCGTCGAAATCCCCTCTTGTCTGGGCCAGGGCCGTTTCCCAGAAGTGCCTGGCGGCTTGCTGCACGGGGTCGGGCACGCCGGCGGGGGTGGCGAAAGCGCCAGGATCTTGGATACGCCGCCCCAGGTGCTTGAACCACTGCTCCAGCAACGGCCCCACGGTGTTGGGTGAGCCACTGCCCAGGTGCTGGCGCACCCGCTCGATCGTGGGCTTTTCTCCGGCGAGCAGCACAGCGTCGGCCGCAGCCCAGACGTCTTCTCGCTGCACGCCGCGGCGCCGGCGGATCTCGTCTTCTGTGACGCTCGAACTTTTCATTTGCATCGCCCTGCTCCGGTGGTTAAATTACCCGCGATAAGAGATTGTTATCGTGACTTATCGGCTCGAATCGTATGATTTCATACGTATTATGTTCTTAATATCTCATTCATAGCTGACGAACACAACATGGCGCTGCCCGTTCTGCTCAAGACCCCTGCCCTGGCACCGCACGAGCTCAGCGCCGTCACCGAGCAAGCGGTTGCCGACCTGCTGCGCGAAGGCGAATCGGCCAACACACAGCGCAGCTACCAGAGCGCGCTGCGGTACTGGGCCGCCTGGTACGCGATGCGCTACGGCAAGCCGATCGCGCTGCCGCTGCCCGCCGCCTGCGTGCTGCAGTTCATCGTCGACCACGCCCAACGCACGAGCCCCAAGGGCCTGGTGCATGAGCTGCCGTTCGAAATCGATCAGGCGCTCGTGGACAGCGGCTTCAAAGGAAAAATCGGATCGCTGGCCAACAACACGCTCGTGCATCGGGTCGCTGTGCTATCCAAGGCCCACCAGGTCAAGGAACTGAAGAACCCGTGCCGCGACCCCAGGGTGCGCGAGCTGCTCTCGCGCACGCGCAAGGCCTACGCCAAGCGAGGCGAGCTGCCGAAGAAGAAGGACGCGCTCACCAAGGATCCACTGAAATTGCTGCTGGCGACCTGCGACGATTCGCTGCGGGGAAAACGCGATCGCGCCCTCCTCCTCTTCGCCTGGGCCAGCGGCGGACGGCGGCGTTCAGAAGTCGCCGCTGCAGACATGAAGTTCTTGACGAAAACTGGGCCGGGGGAGTTTTCTTATGAGCTCGCGCATTCGAAGACCAATCAGAGCGGCGCCGAGCGGCCCGAAAACCACAAGCCGGTACTCGGAGCTGCTGGCGTGGCGCTGCAGGACTGGCTTTCAGCTAGCCGGATTCGTGAAGGCGCCCTCTTTCGCCGTGTACTCAAGGGCGGGAAGCTCGGCGCTGCGCTGTCAGCTGCAGCAGTGCGTGACGTGGTCAACGAGCGCTGCCGACAGGCTGGAATTGAAGGCAACTACTCCGCGCATTCGTTGCGTTCGGGCTTCGTGACCGAGGCCGTTCATCAGCAGGTTCCGCTGCCCGAGACCATGGCCATGACGGGGCACAGGAGTGTCGCGAGCGTGATCGTCTACTCTCGCCGAAGCCTACAAGACCAAAGCCGCGCGGCCACCCTCGCGCGCGACCTCTAACGGCCATTTGTCAGCGAGCACAGTGCCCGCTGCAAAAAGGAGTGCATTGCACTCGGTTCAGCGAGCAGCGCCTTGTATGGCTGCCACCAAGGCCCGCGTGTTCTGGCGCATCAGCGCCACATAGTCCGGCGCAGGCCCATCAGGCTGGGTCAGGGAGTCCGAGAACAGGGCGCCGGCCGGTTTCACGCCGGTTTCGCGCCCGATCTGTTCAATCAAGCGCGGGTTGGAGATGTTCTCCACGAACAAGGCCCGAATCTGCTCGGCCTTGATCTGGCGCGTCAGCCTTGCCACGCCCTGCGCCGTGGCCTCGGCGCTGGTACTGGTCCCTTGCGCAGCCAGAAACCGGACCTTGTACGCCTGCGCGTAGTAGGCAAACGCATCGTGGGACGTGAGGACCTTGCGCTGTGCGCTGGGTACGACGTCCCAGGCGGCCCGAACTTCGGCATCGAGCTGGTCCAGTTGCGACTGATATGCCTGCTCGTTGCGCCTGTACTCCGGGCACGCGGCCGCATCCACGGCGCACAGTCCGTCTGCGATGTTCTTCACATAGCGCTTGACGTTGCCCACGTCTTGCCAGGCATGCGGGTCCACCGCTGCTGTGGCATGGCCATGGCCGTGGGCGTCAGAGGAGGCTGCCTTCAGCGGTTCGATTCCTAGGCTGGCGACGACGTGACGCCCCTTGAAATTCGCCGCTTTTACCAATCGCTGCACCCAGCTTTCATAGCCCAGGCCATTGGAGAACAGCACCTGCGCCTGTCCCACGTCGCGCGCCTGTCTTGGGCTGGGTTGGAACACGTGGCTGTCGCCACCAACCCCCACCAGCACCGTGAGGTCCACCCGCTCCCCGCCCACCTGGCGCACCAGATCACCCAGGATGCTGAACGTGGCGACCGCCTTCACTTCCCCTGCGGCATGTGCCTGAGGCATTCCCACCCAGGTCAAAGCCCCCAGCAGCAGGGCTGTGAACGCGGCGTGTTTTGAGGGAAAAGGGCGCTTGGTGGTCATGACCGATCAACCTTGCAGATGAACGCGGGAGCGAAACTGGACCAGGCCTTGACGGCCAAAAGCCAGCGAGAACAGGTAGATGACGCCCAGGCACAGCACAATGGTCGGGCCGCTGGGCCAATCCGCATGGAAAGACAGCAGCAGGCCCGAAGCGCCACCCAGCAGTGCCAACACGGAGGCCAGGCGCAACATCGGACTGACTTGGCGCACCCAGAAACGCGCGGCCGCGGCCGGCAGCACCAGCAGCCCGACCGCCATCAGCGTGCCCAGGGCATGAAAGCCCGCCACGAGATTGATGACCAAGAGCCCCAGGAAGCCGTAATGGGCCACCGGACTCCAGCGACTGACGAGTCGCAGGAAGGTCGGATCCAGGCATTCCATGATCAGCGGTCGGTACAGCACCGCCAGTCCCATCAGGGTCAGCGTGGCGATCGAGCCCAGGAGCATGAGTGCTTCGTCATTCAAGGACAGCACCGTCCCGAAAAGCACATGCAGCAGGTCGACGCTGTTGCCCCGTGTCGACACGATGAGCACGCCCAGGGCCAATGACAGCAGGTAGAAGGCCGCCAGGCTCGTGTCCTCCTTGAGCACGGTGGAACGCGCCACCAGGCCAGAGACGACGGCAACCGCCACGCCAGCGACGATGCCGCCCACCGTCATGGCCCCGAGGGACAGGCCTGCATAGAGATAGCCGAGCGCGGCACCGGGCAGGATGCCGTGCGCCACGGCGTCACCCATCAGGCTCATTCGCCGCAGCATGAGGAACACCCCCAACGGCGCAGCACTCAAGGACAAGGCCAGGCAGCCGACCAAGGCGCGCCGCATGAAGCCGAATTCCACGAAAGGCCCGACCACTGCTTGCCACACCGCTTCCATCATGCTGGCCGTGCTCCTTCTGCGGCCGCTGTCGCCGACCGCGGGGCCTCGCACAAGGGTGCGTCGTCATCGAAGGCTTCGTGAAGCTGGCGCGCTTGAGCGAGATGGGCCGGCACCAGGACCTCGGAGGGAGCGCCCCAGGCGATGGCTTCGCGAGCCAGCAGCAGTGCCTGGTCGAAATGCCGCCGCACCAGGTCCAAGTCATGCAGCACGGTGATCACGGTGCGCCCTTCCCTCTGCCATGTTTTCAGCACGCCGACGAGCTCGCTGGTGGTGCGTTCGTCGACGGCCGCGAAAGGCTCATCGAGCAGAAGCACCGAGGCGTTCTGCAGCATCAGACGCGCGAACAAGACCCGCTGGAACTGCCCGCCGGACAAAGTGTCCAGGGTCCGGTGTCCGAACTCGTCCAAGCCCACGGCCGCCAGGGCTTCGTTGCAGCGCGCGCGCTGCCCCTTGTCGATGCGGCCCAGGGCCCCGACTTCCCGCCACAACCCCATGGCCACCATGTCGAAGACGCAGATAGGAAACCCCCGGTCGATGGCCGACAACTGCGGCAGGTAAGCCACGCGTTGGTGGCTCAGACCATGGATGCGGCCCTGCAACGGCGGCAGCAGACCAGCCAGACCCTTGAGCAGGGTCGACTTGCCGGCGCCGTTGGGGCCGACGATGGCCACCAGCGAGGCGGGCTCGATGCGCAGGTGCAGGTGGTGGACCGCCGGATGGCGCTCGTACCCGAGCGTCAGGTTCTCCAGGAGCAAAGTTGAGCTTGGCATGGCTCAACCCGCGTTCATCACCCAGAGCAGCGCCGCCCACAACAGCGCGCTGACCAGTCCGGCGGACATCAAGCGGCTCACGCCGGATCTCAGCACCGGGTCGATCCGGTGGCGAAGCGACAGCCCTGAGACAGAGAGGTGCTCGTGGAAGTGGGCCATGGTCAAGGCAGCGCCGACACTTGGGTGCGTACTTGGGGCGCGGGCTGCGTTGCCAAACCTGACCAGCCGTGATAGGCCACGTACAGACCGACCATCACGATCAATGCGCCGGAGAAATACGGAGCCTTGCGCGCCAGTTGACCGAACCAGGACCAGCGGGAGGTCGCGTGCCGCACGCTGAGCGCCGCCGCAGCCCCTACCGTGACCAGCGTAACGGCCAGTCCGATGGAAAAACACAGCACCAGTGCAAAACCCAGCGTGACCTCCTTGAGTTGCAGACACAGCAGCAGCACGGTGATCGCTGCGGGGCATGGGATCAGGCCACCAGTCAAACCGAAGGCGATGATCTGCCACGTGCTCACGTCGCGGCCGGCAAAGCGACGGCGGATGTCGGTGGCGTGCGCCCGTTCGTGTGCGTCCTGATAGCCCTCGGTCGTCACCACCAGTCCATGCGGCGCTCCTTCGCCGTGCTGGTGATCATGGTGCGGGTCTTCCTCGAAGCTGAGTTCGTGGTCGTGCACGTGGTCGCCGTGGCCCAGGCTGATGCGCACCCTGAATTCGTGCGGCTCGGGGATGGCCTCGACGGATTCCAGGTAGCCACCGCGATCGGCGAAAGCGAAGCTTTGGCGGGCACCGTCCCAGCGCTCGGTGACGAGCCACACATCGCTGGCGGCCCAGGCATCGCCTCGCTCCGCGCGGATGCGCCAGCGCGGGGGTACGCCGTCCTCGAAGATCTCGACGGCCATCACCCCATGACCCGTGTCCAGGCGACGCACATCCGCCCCATGGTGATGGCCGTGCGGATGCGCATGGCTAAGGCCGCTCGCTGCGGCCTGGCTGCGCCGCTCTTCGGCCCAGGTACGCCAGAGCATCCAAAGGGCGATGCCGATGATGATTGCGCCAGAGGCGAGCTGGAAGTACGGCTCAAGGGTCTCGGCATCAAGGCCCTGCCAGAGGTACATGCCACCCAGCGCGATGCCCCACACGATCAATGTGTGCGACACGGTGGCGGCCAGGCCCAGCAGCACGGCCTGCGTGACGGTGCCGCGGATCGCGACGATGAAGGCGGCCATCATCGTCTTTGAATGGCCGGGCTCCAATCCGTGCAAAGCACCCAGCAAGATGGCACTGGGGATGAACAGCCAGGCGTTGGCGCCACCCTGCTGGATCAGTTCGGCGAAGGTCGGCATAGTGGGCTCACGGGTATGGGCTTGGACGGCAAGAGACTCATGAGGGGAGTCGCTGCCAAAGGGGCTACTGGGGGCTTGTGTGCCGAACGATCCAGCCGCGGATCCGCACAGCAAAGATCAGGTTGCAGCTGAAGGCAATGGGCCATGCGACAAACCACGCAGCGAGCCAGCGAGCCACGAAGTCGCCCGAGATGCCTGTGTTGATGGCGGTGATGACGATCGTCATGAAGAACGACATGACGCAGGACATGCAGGCGGAGAACGCCACGTTCGCGAACTTGGCTGGGACCAGCATTCAGAAGGGGTTTCACTTGAAGCAACGGGTGGCTGAGGAGCGACGCACTGCTTGAACTCAGGTGTGCGTCTCGTTGCAGGAAATATATCCTATCCCCCTGGATAGGATTCTTTCAAATCCCTACCAGACGCATCCTGGTGGCCGGCACCAGGGGTTGCACGGCCGACGGCGGGAAATGGCGACACGCTGCGGACGTTGACCTCGCAGAGCACGTAGCGCGCCGCCCGATCCGCGGCGAGCTCGCCCTGACGAACAATGCGTAGCGGGAGCTTCTGACTGGCTCGCGCGCACTGAGTGCAGAGCCGCGCAAGGCTTTCCCAGGGTATGGGGTTCTATGGCGCCTTGTGCACGCTTGCAGCCCCCATTTTGGATAGGCCGCTAGCAGGCGAATCACAATTTTTGTAGATCTCGCTACATCATTGCAGCGGCTGTGACTGAAGTCTAAGCTGCAGCCATGACTCTCACCTCCGACTCCTGGGTGGCCTTGATCGTCAGCCTCCCGTCCGCGAGCGCAACGCCGCGCATGCGCATCTGGCGCGCCGTCAAGACGCTAGGCTGTGCCGCCTTGCGCGACGGCGCCTATCTGCTACCCGCTCAGACAGAGCAGGCCTCTCAACTCCAGGCGCTTGCGGACGAAGCGCTGCAAGAAGGCGGTCAGGCCTGGCTGCTCAATGTGCAGGCCCGTGACATAGCCGAGCAAGCCAACTTCAAGGCCCTGTTTGACCGGACGCCCGACTACACCCCCTGGTTGGAGGACCTGGCGCGAGCGCGCCGGACACTCGCCAGCCTGAGCGCCGCAGAGCTGCAGCGCTTGCTGCGCAGACAGACACGTGCCTACGAGGCCATCCGCAAGGTCGACTTCTTCCCGGGCGAAGCCTCGATCCGCGCCGAGGCTCAGTGGAGGGATTTCGCCAATGCCGTCGAAGTCATGCAGTCACCTGGCGAACCGCAGGCAACGGCTGGAAGTATTGCCCGGCGGGATCGCATGCAGTACCAGGGACGGGTCTGGGCGACGCGCCGCCATCTCTGGGTAGATCGCGTGGCCAGCGCTTGGCTGATCCAGCGCTTCATCGA
Organism: Hydrogenophaga sp. PML113; assembly: GCF_001777155.1. Taxonomy (NCBI): domain Bacteria; kingdom Pseudomonadati; phylum Pseudomonadota; class Betaproteobacteria; order Burkholderiales; family Comamonadaceae; genus Hydrogenophaga; species Hydrogenophaga sp. PML113. The sequence continues at coordinate 198,026 of NZ_MIYM01000003.1, forward strand.
CCCCCACGCGCGCTTTCTATGGCTGGAGTCTCCAGCCGACTGCCCCATCGACGCTCTGGGCTTCGACTTCGACGGTGCGACCTTCTCGCACGTGGGCGACCGGGTGACTTTCGAGGTGCTGCTGGCGAGCTTTGGCCTCGACGGAGACCGCGGGCTTTCCCAACTCGGCGCCATGGTGCATGCGCTCGATGTGGGGGGAACCTCCACCTCGGAAGCGGCCGGCTTCGAAGCTGTGCTGGCCGGCGCACGCAAGCGCTGGCCCGACGACGACGCATTGCTCGCCGACATCGGCGGGGTGCTGGATTCCCTCCATGCGCATTTTTCCAGCAGTCGCAGAACGTGACGGCGCCTTCCCGTATTGATTTTGTGAAGAAAGAACTCGCATGAACGGCATCGCTTCCGAGAATTCCCTCGACAGCGTGGCGCAACGCCGCTACTCCCTGTGGCAATTGGTCATTTACTTCTTGCGGCTCGGCGCGCTGGGCTTTGGCGGTCCCGTGGCCCTGGCCGGCTACATGGACCGCGACCTGGTGGAGCGACGCCAATGGTTTACCGAAGCAGACTACAAGGAAGGACTGGCCCTGGCGCAACTCGCCCCAGGCCCACTGGCCGCTCAGCTCGCCATCTACCTGGGCTTCGTCCACTACAGCTTTCTCGGTGCCACGCTGGTGGGCATAGCGTTCGTGCTGCCGTCATTCCTGATGGTGATCGGCTTGGGGTGGGCATACACGCATTTCGGCGGCTTGGGCTGGATGCAGGCCGTGTTCTATGGCGTGAGCTCCGCTGTGATCGGAATCATTGCCGTCAGCACCTGGAAGCTCTCCACCAAGAACGTCGGGAAGGACAAACTGCAATGGGGTGTCTTTGCAGTGGCAGCAGCAGCGACGATCATCACCCAATCCGAGGAGCTGTGGCTGTTCCTCGGTGCGGGCGTTCTGGTGTGGCTGCTGCGCACGCCACCGAAGTTCATCAAGCGGTCCGGCACGCTGCACAGCAGTGCTATCCCGTTGGTGGCCCTACTTGGTTTTTCCAGCGTCGACTGGACCAAACTGTGGCAGATCACCAAATACTTCTTCTACGCCGGCAGCTTTGTTTTTGGCAGCGGCTTGGCCATCGTCCCGTTCCTTTACAGCGGCGTGGTGAAGGAGTACGGATGGCTCACCGATCACCAGTTCCTCGATGCAGTGGCCGTCGCCATGATTACCCCTGGCCCGGTCGTCATCACCACTGGGTTCATCGGTTTTTTGGTGGCTGACTTCTGGGGCGCAGTTGCTGCTGCTGCTGCCACCTTTCTGCCTTGCTATCTCTTTACGGTCCTACCAGCCCCGTACTTCAAGAAGTATGGGCAAAGACCGGGAATCATCTCCTTTGTCGATGGCGTGACAGCGGCTGCGATCGGATCACTGGCCGGGGCCGTAGTGGTCATAGGTACGCGGTCCATCAAGGATGTTCCCACTGCCCTGCTGGCACTGGTGACCGCAGCTTTGCTCTGGAGGTTCAAAAAGTTGCCAGAACCGATTGTTGTCGCCGCGGCCGCCTTGATCGGCTTGGTCGTTTACCCGATCGTGTCCCACGGGTGATTGGAGAAAACCATGAAACGAGCCGTCACAGGCATCACCATGGCCGCGTTGGCATCTGTCGCCTGCGCGCAAGGCTCCGACTTTGAAGATACCGCCCTCGATGCGCCGCCCACCCATTGGCATTGCGGTGTCACTGGCAGTGGTACGCCTCATTGGATCGTCACAGCCGAGCAGGGCTCAGCGACTCCAGGCAAGGTGCTGCTGCAAAACGGCCAGGGAACGTATCCCTGGTGCGTGAAGGACGGCACCTCGATCACCGACGGTTTTGTCGAAACGCGGTTCAAACCCATCGCTGGCCGTGACGACCAGGCGGGCGGTGTCGTATGGCGCTGGAAGAACGCCGCCAACTATTACGTCGCCCGCGCCAACGCGCTGGAGAGCAACGTCTCGCTGTACTACGTCGAGGGCGGCAGGCGAAAAACTATCAAATACACCGACGCTCCGGTAGCCGCTGCCTCGTGGCACACCCTGCGTGTCGACTTCTCTGGAACTCACATCTCCGTGTCACTCGACGGTAAGCGCTACATCGAACTGGACGATAGCCATATCGCGGGCCCCGGCGCTGCTGGCGTATGGACAAAGGCCGATAGCGTGACGGCCTTTAGTCATTTTCACGCGGGCTCACGCAACTAACAACATTCCCACACAGGAGCATCCTCATGGATCTGCAGCCACGCTCACTTACCCTGAATCCGGCAACCCTAAATGGCCTGTCGGAAAAGCTGATCGTCAGCCACCACGCCAACAACTACACCGGCGCCGTCAAGCGCCTGGGTGCCATCCGCCAGCAATTGACACAGCTGGACTGGCCCACCGCTCCAGTCTTTGTGATCAATGGCCTCAAGCGAGAGGAGCTGATCGCCGCCAACTCGGCGTGGCTCCATGAGTTGTACTTCGACTCGCTGGGCGGGGACGGCGCCTTGCTGGAGTCTGGTTTGGCCGTGGCCCTGGCCCGCGAGTTTGGCAGCACCGACCGCTGGCGCGCAGAGTTCACCGCTCTGGCCAAGGCCATGGGTGGTGGCTCGGGCTGGGCCCTGCTGTCCTGGTCTTCGCGCGAGGCGCGACTGATCACCCACTGGGCCGCCGATCACACCCACCTGCTGGCCGGGGCCACGCCGCTGCTGGCGTTGGACATGTACGAGCACGCCTACCACATGGACTTCGGCGCCAAGGCGGCTGCCTACGTGGACGTGTTTATGCAAAACATCCGCTGGGGTGCAGTGATGCAGCGCTACGCCACCGCGGTCGAGACGGATGCAAGGCCCTGGTCGGTCTCGCCACAGGAAGTTCGCGGCAGTCAGCAGCTTGTCGACGTGCGCCGAACGGCTGGCTACGAACAGGCGCCTGACCGCCTGGCCAGAGCCGTCTGGCGCGACCCAGCGTTGTTGGCCGACTGGAGCAGCGAACTTGACGCCTCCAAACCCGTAGTCGTTTACTGCGTCCAGGGTCATGAAGTTAGCCAATCGGTGGCGCTTGCACTGCGCGCCCGTGGCTTAGACGCGCGCTTCGTGGTTGGTGGCATCGAAGCTTGCCGCGCCGTCGGCGTGGCGTTTGAAAAGAAGGAGTAGCGCCATGCAATGGATCACCCGCGAACGACCCAAGATTGACCGCATTGCCTGCCCTTGGCTGATTGCGCGTTTCATTGATAAGGAACCTGAGTTCCTCTATGCGCCCGCCAGCGAGGTGTTAGAGACCGCCAAGGCGACCGGTGCCATCCCTTACGACATCCCGGATGTCGAGCTGAGCCACGTGGGCGATCGGTGCAGCTTCGATGCCTTCCTGGCGAAGTACAAACTCCATAACCCGGCGCTGGATCAGTTGGCCGTGATCGTGCGCGGCGCCGACACTTCGCGGCTGGATCTGACGCCCCAATCGCCCGGGCTCTACGCGCTTTCCCTCGGGCTTTCACACAACTTCAGCGACGACCACGAGATGCTCCGCCACGGCCTGGTGATGTACGACGCTCTGTATGCATGGTGCCTCTCATGCCAGGGCGAGACACATCAGTGGCCTCCCGCCATGACTGCCTGACCCGCACTATGAAGCGGACAGCGATCACCCCTTGGCGTCTCATGCGCTCATTCATTGTCGGAGCCACGTTTCCCATATTCGCCGTGACTGCCAAAGAGATGCCGCTGACAGGCCCACAGATCCGGTTCGCGATCAGTGGCAAGTACGTGACTGACGAGCACCATTGGGGGCACAGGTATTTCGTTGACGGGCGTGTCGAACGATCGGAGAACGGCCGGCAGAGGTTCGCGCGGTGGTTCGTCAAAGGCGATCGGCTGTGCCTGCTGCGGCCAGAAATCAGTAAAGACGAATCAATCTGCTACACCGTCGTGCGCGATGGGCGCGAGTTGAAGTACAAGGACGATGGGCAAGCTGTGGTTTTTCAGGGGGTGGTACGACCTATGCCCAAGCGCAAGCCGTGACGCCTACGCAAGGTCTGGCTTGCGCGCGCGTGAAGCCGACCTGCGCGCATCCGATGGCTGTGCACGCTGGCAGGCATCGGGCTGCGCGTGTGGTCATGGTGTTCATCGAGCGTACACACGCTCCAGCTGCTCAGCCGCATGAGCGTGATTCGCTGGAGCAGCACCCTGTTGATCGGCAACATCGCGAGAGCCTGGAGATAGCCGCGACCCCGCGCCAATTCGCCTTGAGTCGCGAACTTGCCAACACCCACAAAGTGCCCGTCCCTATCAATCCGATGTCCTTGGTGCCTGCCGACACCAAGATGCCTGTCGTCCGGCACGGCGGCGAAAGCATCGCGCGGATCAGACTTCATGCAACGCGATAGCGACAAGCTCTTTCTGGCAATTTTCTTATCGATTGCATTGCATGCCCTGGCGTTGGCCCTGGCCGTGACTGGCAACTATCCAGCCAGGCTTGTCGATCGTCCAAATGCACCGCAGCCCAAGGACGAGGTCCTCCTCCTGGAGCTCTTGCCACCGCCTCCTGAAGAGATCGTCGCGAAGACGCTTCAATCGGTAGCAACGCCAGAACCAGCATTGTCCGTCGCTCCCGATATCCAGGTCGCACCGAGTCGCACCGCTCCAACACTGGCCTCAGAATCACAGCCCATCTCTATGATGGCCCCCGCTACACCAACCGCAGAAGAGTGGGCCTTCGCTGCCAGGTACACGCTCAAGAACAGCAAGGGCTATCGCTACACCTGGGGCCAACAGGTTCGCAGCATGATGGGTACTGCCTTCGAAGGCCCAGACCAAGGCGTGGTCCGCTTCCGGGTGGAAATCTCCCCCGACGGGACCATGGCCAAGCTCGAGACCTTGTGGACGACCTCCCCAACTGCTGAGCAGTTGGCTCGCGAGGCGATCGAGAGCATGCCGCCTTTACCACCAACGCCCACCGGCAAGCCGCTGATCTTTGAGAGGACGATTTCGTTCTCACCCTTCGTGTCGGATACTCCACCGATCTACAGGAACGACTGCCTCCGTGACCCGCCAACATTCCGCAACCCCTTTGAGGGGGGGGGACTAGGGCCGCCAGTTCGTGCCGAGGCGACAGAGAACGAGGATCCGGAGTCTTTCTCACTAGAGGAGTGCCTCAAGCAACTGCCCCAGGATTCCATAGAGGCCGAGGCTGCTCACGATCTGCAGGAGTTGAGGCGGTGGGGACCAGCTTTGGGGCGGTGAAGCGCGACCGGTGGTTGGCACCGGGGCCGCGGGCAAACCGAAATGAGCACTGCTTGCCGCAGTCAGAGATCAGTAGGAAAGCCATCTGATCGCATCATGCAGGGCGAGCAGGAGTGGCTGAGGCAGTATCGGAATGATGCTCAGTTGATGGCGTTCTAGGATAAGCAAAGCCTATGCTCGAATGCGAACTGTGAGTAGGCGGCACGAGCTCCACAATGCGTCACAACGCTACGCAGACGAGCGCTGGTAAGGGCGTTGGAGGCAACGGGTGGGGGCATCGATTTGCATGCCTCGGCCACCACCCAGAACAACACATCGGTCACACAAGGCCATTGCTTCAGCGAAGTCGTGCGTGGCAAACAGCGTTGTCATGCGGCGGTCGCGTAGCACTTCGCCCAGTTCCTTTACCAAGTGGCGTCGAGGAAGCAGGTCGGGTTTCCTCCCCAATCTCCAGCTGCGTTAGTTACTCCCTCTCGATGTCGAGATAGACCCGGCTGGCATTGCCCGGATGCAACTCGGCCGCGTTGTGAAGCGGTAGGAAAGGCGTCAGATCGAAAGAGCGAATGGCTGCCCCGATCTCCTGCATATCGTCGACGGCCTGCTTCATGTGTGCACGCAGACCTTGCAGGTAGTCGCGGGTATGTTCTCGGGCCGTGGCCAGGTCGCTGGGACGGCCATGGCCAGGGATCAGCCAGCGGGGGTTAATGGCCTCGACCACGCTGAACGCGTCGAGCCAAGGGCGGGTGCGACTCACGGGCAGCACTGCCAGCAGCCGCTCCGTGTAGACGATGTCGCCGGTGAACACCACGTCTCGTTCGGGCAGCCACACCAGCAGATCGCCCGGCGTGTGCCCTCCTCCCCGGTGGCGCAACTCCACACGCACGCCGCCCAGGTCCAGCCGGGTGTCCGGCGCGGTGAGCAGCCGCTCGGGGTACACGGGACGGGTGCCTTCGAAACGTGGCCCGAGCAGGCTCCGCAAGGCCTGCAACTGGTCACCCGCTCGCGCGCGCATGTCGGGCACCGCGGTGGCGTGGGCGATCAGCTCCGCCCCCTGCGCCTGGAAGTAGCCATTGCCCAGCCACCGGTGATCCTGCCCGCCGGTGTTGATGACCCACCGGATGGGCTGACTCGAGACGCGGCGGGCCGCCTGGTCAATGTCGCGGGCGCTGAGGTAGGTGGCGCCACTGTCGATCAGCAGCGCGCCGGCCGGCGTCACCACCAGACCGATGTTGGCGTTCAGGGCTTCGTTGTCCTGGGTGCGTCCGCCCAGGTCGCCGACGTGGACGTAAACCCCGTCGGTGACCTTCTCGAAGTGCACCTCGACGGCCCTTGCGAATGGGTGCAGGAGTCCGAGCCCCAGCGCACAAGCGATTGCCGCCATGGCACGCATCCGCCGCGTCAAGCCGAGTCCCCCGCTCATGGCTTCGTCGCCTTCTGCTCCAGCGGTCGGCCGGCCTGGGTCCAGGCATCGATGCCACCGCGCAGGAAGCGCGCGTTCACGCCGGCCGCGCGCAGGCGCAGCACCGTCGAGCGGCTGACCTCATGACCATAGACGCAGTAGACCGTGACGGCCCGGTCTCCGGGCAGCTCGCCTGCCCATTGCGCCACGGCCCCGGGGTCGAGCCAGCGGGCCTGCGGCAGCATCGTGCCAGCCTGTTCGAAGACGCCCGCCCGCCGCACGTCGAGCAGCGTGCTGCCGGCGAGGTCGGTGGGCTCGGCGCCATACGGTTCGCTCGCCGCATGCACGGCGGCCTGGTAGCGCGTGTACAGCGCACCCCAGTCGATCGCCGCCATGCAGGCATCGACATAGGCCCCGGCCGCCGCGCCGAAGTCCATGTGGTACGCGTGCTCGTACATGTCGAGCGCCAGCAGCGGCACACCGCCAGCCACCGCTTGCGTGTGGTCACTGGCCCACTGGTTGACCAGGTTCCCTTCGCGGGGCTGGAACACCAGCAGCATCCAGCCCGAGCCACCCCCGAGCGCCTTCGCACAAGCACTGAACTCGTCGCGCCAACGCTGAGGACTGCCGAAGCTGGCTGTGAGGGCCAGTTCCATGGCGGGCTCCGGCGGCTTCCCCTTGCTGCCCAGACTGGCGAAATACAACTCGTGCAGCAGCATGGAATTGGTCGCGATCAGCTCTTCTCGCTTGAGTCCGTTGAGCACGAAGCCTGGCGTGCCGGACCAGTCGCTGTCGGCCAACCGAGCCCGGATTGCGTTGAGCCGCTTGACGGCGCCGGCGTAGTTGTTCTGGTGGTGGCTGCCGATCAGCCGCTCGGACAAGCCGGGAATCGCGCCAGGTGCGTACGGCAAGGCTTGGGTCTTCAGGTCCATGGAGGTCTCCTCAGCGCAGCAGCGTGAGAGTCAGCCCGACGGCTGCGCAAGCGCCGAGCAGTGGAAGGACACCGAGCTTGAAGCGAAACAGTGCAAGCGCAGCAGCCGCAGTGATCACGGCCGAAGCGACATCGAATTGACCGCCGAAGCCGCTCGGCCACCACACGTGGTACGCGAAGAACAGCGCCAGGTTGAGGATGACCCCCACCACGGCGGCGGTGATGGCCGTCAGCGGCGCGGTGAATCCCAGCTTGCCGTGCGTGGCCTCCACCAGCGAACCACCGGCCAGGATGAAGACAAAGGACGGCAAGAAGGTGAACAGCGTCACCACCGAGGCCGCCAGGGCACCCGCGGCGAACAGCGCCTCGGGCCCGAGCACCTGCTGCTGCCAGCCGCCGAGGAAGCCGACGAAGGCCACCACCATGATCAAGGGGCCTGGCGTGGTTTCGCCCAGGGCCAGGCCGTCGATCATCTGGGGCGCACTGAGCCACTGGAAGTTGTCGACGGCGCCTTGGTAGACATAGGGCAGCACGGCGTAGGCGCCGCCGAAGGTCATGAGCGCGGCCTTGGTGAAGAACCAGCCCATCTGCGCCAGCGTCGAGTGCCAACCCTGCCAGGCCACCAGGGCGGCCGTCGCCAGGGCCCAGAGGCCCAGGCCCGCCAACAACACCCGCAACAGGCCGGCCCGCGAAAACCGCGCGTGCGCTGGCGTGGGGGTGTCGTCGTCGATCAGGGCCGGCCCGTAGCTGGCCCGGACACTGCCGTGTCCCCCACCCATGGTGAACACATGGGGCGCTCGCTGGGCGCCCACCCAGCCGATGACGGCGGCGGCCGCAACGATAGCGGGGAACGGCACGTTGAAGGCGAAGATGGCTGCGAAGGCGGCGGCGGCGATGGCCCACATCCAGCGACTCTTGAGGGCCCGCGTGCCGATGCGGTGTGCCGCGTGCAGGACCAGCGCAGTCACGGCGGGCTTGATGCCGTAGAACAGGCCGGCGACCACGGGTACGTCCCCAAAGCGCAGGTAGACCCAGGACAGCCCGATCAGGATGAACAGCGAAGGCAGCACGAACAGCGCACCAGCCACGATGCCACCCCATGTGCGGTGCATCAGCCAGCCGATGTAGGTGGCCAGCTGTTGCGCCTCGGGCCCGGGCAGCAGCATGCAGTAGTTGAGCGCGTGCAGGAAGCGCTGTTCGCTGATCCAGCGGCGGCGCTCAACCAGCTCGTTGTGCATGATCGCGATCTGCCCCGCGGGGCCGCCGAAGCTGATAAAGCCCAGCTTGAGCCAGAAGCGCGAGGCCTCGCCCAGGCTCAGCGGCTCAGGGCGTTCGTCCGGGAGCAGCGGTTTCATGTTTTCCCCTTGCCGGCGGGGGTGGCCACCAGCGCGTCGAACACGCTGCAGGCTGCTGCGAGCAAAGCGTCGTCGTCGGCGTGCAGCTCACGCAGGCCCGACAGCACCGCTTCCAGGCCGCTCGCCTCGGCCACGGGAATGCCGCCGGCGTCGAGGAAATGCACCAGGGTCCCCAGGTGCACCAGTCGGGGGGTCTGATCCAGGCCGAAGCTGGTCAGCAGCACCTCGAAGGTGACGCGCCCGCCGACGTGCGTGAAGCGCGCGCCGTCGAAGTCGAAACCGAGTGCGCCGCGGGGCAGCTTCGCCACGTCCTTGAGCCAGACGAAGCTGGCCTGAGGATCGATGTACCGCAGGATCAGCCAAGCGCTGGCCAGGCGATCGACCCAGGGCCGTGCCCGCGTGGCCCATCGTTTGGCCTGGAACTGCCGGGGGTTCAGCTTCGCGATGCCGTGCTCGGGCTGAGCCCGTGGCTCATCCTTCGAGAAGCGCGCATCCAGGGCCGTGCGCAGATCGGCCAGGGCGGCATTGGCCTGGAGCACCGCCTCGCCGGGGTAGTAGTCAATGGACTCGATGTCCCGCAGCGCGGCCTCCAGGGTTCGCAGGCGGCGGCGCGCGTCGGTCTCGGACGTTGACGGCAGCGCATCGAGCCATTCATTGGCGCCGCTGCGCCACTGGGCATAAGCCTCATCGCGAGCGAACAGTGCAAGTACCTCCGCGCGTTGCATCTCGTCGATCGGCGCCAGCTCCATCAGCAGCGCCGATCCACCGTGTTCCCTCGCTTCCTGCGCCATGGGCAGGAAACGCTCCGTCTCAGCCGACGGCAACAGGTAGGCACCATCCCTGAGCAAGGGACTGCCCATGGCCTTGAGTGCGCGCCAGAGGCGAACCCGGACCGCTGTGGGCTGGCTCGGCAAGGTCAAGAAAAGGACGGACCACATGGCTATGGAATATACGCCACATTTTTTGAAATGACCATTACAAAATTCGCAAGATCATCGCCCCGCCCACAGCCCGTCCGCAGGCTAGCTCAGACCCAGGGTCAACAGCGTGAGTACCCCGTAGCGCCCGAACTTGGCGATGGTCACCAGCAGCAGGAAAACCGGAAACGGCTCGCGCATGACACCGGCCACCACGGTCAATGGATCGCCAATCACTGGCGCCCAGCTCAATAGCAAAGACCACTTGCCATAGCGCTGGTACCAAGCTTGGGCGCGCTCAAGTGCTTGTGGTTTGACCGGAAACCAGGGCCGCGTTCGAAAACGTTCGATCCAGCGCCCCAGCGCCCAATTCACAGCTGAGCCCAGCACATTGCCCACCGTGGCCACGAGAAGCAAGGTGGCCACGGGCTGCTGCTCGCTGAGCACCAAGCCGACCAAAAGCGCCTCAGATGCCGCGGGCAGCAGCGTCGCTGCCACGAAGGCACTCAGAAACAGGCCGCTGTAGGCGCCCCAATCGCCGATCAAGCCCTCACCTCAACGCCCTGCCCTGGGCCAGTCCGTGTGCTGATCGTCGATCCAGAAAGGATGGGCATGGCGCGATCCGGCGGCCCCATGGCCTTCGCGAAGGTGGGGATGGTCCGGCGCCAGCCCCGCGTGCTCGTGCTCAAGAACGTCCGGGTCCTCACGAGGCCACAGCCGCAGCGCCAACAGGCACGCCAGCGCAGCGGATACGCCCAGCAGAACAAAGGTGGCCGGCATCCCCCAATGTGAGCCAGCCCACCCGGCCAGCGGATAGAACACCAGCCAGCAGGCGTGCGACAAGGCGAACTGCGCGGCAAACAGCGCAGGCCGGTCTTCGGCGTGCGAGGACCGGCGCAGCAGCCGGCCCGAGGGCGTCTGGGCCGTCGAGTAGGCCAGGCCAGTCAGGAACCACAGTGGCAACAAGCCGGCGTATCCCCAGACCATGCTGCCCAGCAGCATGGCGCCACTGAGCAGCGCCACGCCTCCCAGCATCACCGGCCGATCGGGCCAACGATCGAGCAAACGCGGCAGCCCGAGCGCGGCCACCATCGAGCCCGCGCCAAACGCCGCCAGGGCCAACGCCAACGCGTTCTGCGGCAAGCCCCACTGGGCTTGGACCAGCACCACGGTGTTGACGAAGACCATGGAGCCGGCCGCAGCCACCGCGGCGCTGACGGCCAGCAGGCCGCGCAGACGCGGCGTGGCCAGGTAGATGCGCAGGCCGCGCGTGGTGCGGTCGTAGATGCCCCGCCGCTCGTTGGCGGGTGACGTGGGCAGCACCACAGAGACCACCAGCAGGGCCGAGGCCACGAAGCCCAGCACCGTGCCCGCGAAAAGCTCATGGAAGCCAATGACCGTGAGCAGTGCTGCGGCCAGCATGGGGCTCAGCAGGCTCTCCATGTCGTACGCGAGCCGGGAAAGTGACAGTGCCTTGGTGTAGTCGCGCTCATCGGGCAGCACGTCGGGGATGGTGGCCTGGAAGGTCGGCGTGAAGGCGGCTGACGCCGCCTGCAGAACGAAGATCAGCGCATAGATCTGCCAGATCTGGTCCACGAACGGCAAGGCCAGGGCCACCGCCGCGCGCACGAGATCCAGGCCCACAAGCACCGCGCGCCGCGGCAGGCTCTGGGCCAGCGCCGACGCCACCGGCGCCACGCCGACATAGGCGACCATCTTGATGGCCAACGCCGTGCCCAACACCATGCCGGCGTCCTGCCCTGCGAGATCGAAGGCGAGCAGGCCCAGCGCCACAGTGGCCAGACCCGTGCCCAGCAGCGCGATCACCTGGGCCGCAAACAGGTGACGGTAGGTGCGCTGGCGCAGGACGTCGAGCATGGATTTCTCCCCGGCCATCCGCTCAGAGGTAGCGGGTGATTTGCTTGAACTCGTCCAGAGTGGCTGCGGACGGGCCGGAGCGCTTTGCATCCTCCAGCGCATGTTCAAGGCAGTGATCGATATGGTCCTGCACCAGTACCTTCTTGGCCTGCGAGATGGCTTTTTCGACCGCCTGCAGCTGCTGCGCGATGTCCAGGCACTCCCGTCCCTGTTCGAGCATCTCGATAACGCTGTTGAGGTGACCGCCAGCGCGGCGCAGGCGCTTGATGAGGGCCGGGTGGCTTGAATGGGTGTGGGGGTGTTTCATGTCAAAAGGTATCCTCCCTGGTAGGTTACTATACGCAGGCTTTTACGCCCTCAAAAACCCATGATGACCACAGCCTCGGCCTACCCTTCGCGCCCGCGATGGCTGAGCTACGGCATCCGCTTAGGCGTATTGCTGGTCATCATCCTGGGTACGCTCCTGTCATCACTGGGCAACCTGCAGTCACACGGCATTCAGACCTTGGGTGTGCTCCAGCACGCCGAATCCGCTGCCTTCGACGATTCGCATGGCCACTCGCACGAGGACGAGTCCCTGGCTTTGTTCGACGGTTTGCCGCATACCCATCTCGGTGCGGACCACTCGCACGACAAGGCGCACGCCCTACCCGCCATGCCCGAGGTCATGCCGGCCATGGAGACGCTGCGCAAGCCAGCGCTGCTGGCGTGGATGGACCGATTGGCCGGCCACCGGCTTGAGCGCCCGCCCAAGGTGGCCTGAGCGCCCTTCTCTTTCGCGCCGCCAATGAACACCGCCGGATCTTCATCCGGTGGGCGGCGCCTCCTTCTCTCTCGTTTCGGAGTTTTTATGCTCAGCCTTTTTGATAGGCGGCTGGCGCATGCCCCCTGGGCGTCGCGCCACCGCAGCTTTCTCTGGCCTTTTCTTGTCCTGCTGGCGCTGTTCGCGCTGGGCGTCACCGACGCCTTCGCCCACGGCGTCACCCAGGGCGACAAAGGCTACATCCAGGAGGTCTCGGGAGTCCAGCTGCTGCCCTTCGTCTACCTGGGCGCCAAGCACATGATGACCGGTTACGACCACATCCTGTTCCTGTTCGGCGTCATCTTCTTCCTCTACCGACTCAAGCACATCGGGCTCTATGTCAGCCTGTTCGCCATCGGCCACTCCACCACCATGGTCCTCGGCGTGTACTTCAACGTCGGGATCAACGCCTTCCTGATCGACGCGATCATCGGGCTCTCGGTGGTCTACAAGGCGCTCGACAACCTCGGCGCCTTCCAGCGCTGGTTCGGTTTTCAACCCAACACCAAGGTGGCCACCTTGGTGTTCGGCCTGTTCCATGGGTTCGGCCTGGCGACCAAGATCCTCGAATACGAGATCTCCTCCGATGGCTTGGTGCCCAACCTACTCGCCTTCAACGTGGGGGTGGAGCTTGGTCAATTGATGGCGCTCTCCCTCATCCTGATTGGCATGAGCTACTGGCGGCGCACAGCTGGCTTCGTTCGCCATGCCTATACCGCCAACGTCGCCATGATGTGCGCCGGCTTCGTGCTGGTGGGCATGCAACTGGCGGGCTATGTCGTCTTCCACGTCTGAACTTCATTTCTGAATCGCCATGTACAACAGCAAAACCCCTTCGCTGGCCGATCTGCCGTCTTCGCGCCAGCTGCTTCGCTCCACGGTCATCGCGGCCATCGTGGCTGCGGCGCTCCTTGTCGCGGTGGTGCTCCCCGCGGAGTACGGCAAGGACCTTACCGGCATGGGCCGCGTCCTGGGCCTCACCGAAATGGGCGAGATCAAGACCGCGCTGGCGCGCGAGGCCGCGGCCGACGCGGCGGCATCGGCACGACAGCGCGAGCAACCGGTTGCATCGGCGCCGGTTGCCAGCAGCCAACCGGTGACGGCAAGTGCCGCGCCGCCCGTGGTGGCTCAGGCCCCGGTCCCGGCGTCTGTGCCCGGGTGGCGTGACGAACTGGGTTTCACGCTCGCGCCCGGTCAGGGCATCGAGATCAAGCTGGTGATGAAGGAAGGTGAGAAGGCCCGCTATGCCTGGAAGGTCGAGGGGGGTGTCGTCAACTACGACACCCACGGCGACGGATCGGGCCGGTCCATCAGCTACGTGAAAGGCCGCGGGTTGGCGGCCGACGAGGGCGAGCTGGTGGCCGCCTTCACCGGCAACCATGGCTGGTTCTGGCGCAACCGGGGCAAGGAAGACGTGAGGCTGGTGCTGCGCACGGCGGGTCAGTACAGCGAACTCAAACGCCCAATGTGAATACGGGCGCGCCGGAGCGTTCCGGCGCCTGTTGTCTGAGCGGCAATTCGGTACTCAACGCGCGTTGTCGGTCGACAGCATCAGGGTATGCATTTACATGAGGCCTCCCACGGCATTTTCGTATTTGCGCTTCTTGGCAGGATAGGCGTGGAATTCCCCTGATCGAAGAGCGCAAGATCACGACATGGGAGTTCGAGCTCTCTACCGATCTGCAATCAAAGGTCTCGCACTACTTGATCGGCGCTTGATTGCCCTCGGGCGGCAGAGTCTCCGCGGGTTTGAGGTTGCCGTTGCGCACCAGCATGTAGGCCACGATGGCGGCTTTTCCCTTGTCATCGACCTTGGCCGGATCGTCGAAGGGCATCAGCATCTGCAGGTACTCGAGCAGGCCCTTGCCCGAGGACCATGGCCGCACTGCCCACCCAGCCGGTGCCGATCATGTTCACCGGCGCCGCGATGAAACGCACGATGTCGTGGATGGCGTCGCCCGACTCCAGGTGGCCGCCGGGCGAGCTCACCAGGATGTCGATCGGCGCCGCGCTGTCCGCGTCCAGCGCGATCAGGCGCCGGGCGATATCGGCGGCCAGCGCGTCGGTGATCGCGCCGAAGATCAGCAGGGTGCGCGCCTTGAAGGCCTTTTCTTCCAGGTAGCTGGTGCGCGGTTCGGGGGCGGGCGTCGGGGGCGTGGTGTCGGGGGCGTTCATGGGGAAAAGAAGGGTGGTTGAACCGCCATGACGAGCGAGGCGGCCTTCGCGTGACACCCCTTTGCCCGCCCCCGCGAGTGCGCTGTGGCAGCATGCCCCGATGCACAAAGACTCCTTGCTTGCCCTCATCGACACTGACCGCCGCGGCCTGCTGCGTGCGGCCTCGCGCCGTCGTGGAGACGAAGATGACGTCTCGTTCGTCGCCCTGTACGTTCTCGAGATTCTTCACGAAGAATGGCCAACCCGCCTTCTCGTGCATCTCGAAGTACTCCGACACAGCTTTGTTGCCACGAACTTGCACGTCAAGGATGTCTTCGATAAGTTGCCTCTGCGTCTGATTCAATGTGACGACGCCCAGGGACTCCTCGGGTGAATTTGTGATGTGTGCAAGCACGGCGTCAACAGGAGCGGGTTTTCGAGGGGACTTCAGCCGGTCTGTCGGATCTGGTGCACGCCTGTCAGGGAAATGACCACCCGCACTGCGCGATTCTGGACACGCTGTCGCAGCAGAAGCTGGAGAAGCACCAACCCACCCACCGGCCGCAACTTAAGAAGGGCGCAGCAAAAGATGCCGATCACAATGCATCGAGCACGGGGCACCTCGACCTAATGGCTTGGATGCGTGGCGTTCAAGTCCACCACGGCGCTCATTGATCACCTCGAAGTAGAGGCAAAAGGCCATTGTCCAACTTCACCGAAGCCGCAGCTGTTGTGGTCGTCAATTTGACCATTTGAGCGCGGTGATCCGTGAACATAAGAGGCGCAGCGAATGGGCGGCTGACAGAGCAGGTTATGTCGTAACTAACGACGTCAATAACGTCATTACCGGTTGGGGGACGCTACCTCGAAGTGGTGGTTTTGAATGGGGTCCCCTATTGCCCCTGCTGGACAGACGCGCGCGAAGGCACATCTTTCAATTCTCCTATGAGCCCCTTCATTTCAGCGATCTCTCGCTCCTGCGCCGCGATGATTTCGTCGGCTAAGGCGCGCACCCGAGGGTCTTCGATATGGGCTCGCTTGCTGGTGAGGATGGCTATGGAGTGGTGTGGAATCATAGCTCGCATATAACTCACTTGGTCGACGGTTGTTTGACTGCGAACAAGCCAAAGCGACAGTACCCACACAATCAAAGAGATAGCGACAATTGAAAAATTGGCTATCCTGTTATTCAGCATGTGCTTCATGAATGGCAGCATGACTACTGCCATGGTTGATCCCATCAGAAGCGCCATATAGGCCCGCGTCTCACTAAAGAAGATGTGGCCGACCTCGTAGGTGTTCAGATACATGAGGCCAAACATGACCAGCGTCGATGTGGCAACCGCGCCAAAGAACTTACGGTAAGGCTTTCCAGCGGGTGCACCTTCTGAAGTGTTGTCCATATTCTCTCCTCGTGACATCTACCTCAACAGAATGCGTCTTCGATCTGAAGGGCAAGTGTCGTTCCCGGGCATCCTTATAGGCAACCTATCGGGCTCGCCTCAAACGAAGGGCGTTGCCGATCACCGACGCCGAGCTCAAACTCATCGCCAGCGCCGCGATCATGGGCGACAGCAGCCAGCCGGTGAACGGGTACAGCAGGCCCGCAGCGATCGGGATGCCGATGGCGTTGTAGAGAAACGCAAAGCCCAGGTTCTGGCGCATGTTGGCCACGGTGGCGTGCGACAGATCGGTTGCGATTGCGATGCCGCGCAGGTCACCCTTGACCAGCGTGACCTGGGCGCTGTTCATGGCCACGTCGGTGCCGGTGCCCATGGCCACGCCGACGTCGGCCCGGGCCAGGGCCGGCGCGTCGTTGATGCCGTCACCGGCCATGGCCACCACGCGGCCCTCGCCTTGCAGGCGCTCCACGAGCGAGAGCTTGTCCTGCGGCGTGACCTCGCCGTGTACCTCGGCGATGCCCAACTGGTCGCCCACCGCGCGGGCAGTGGTCAGGCCATCGCCCGTGGCCATGACGATGCGCAGCCCCGCATCGCGCAGCGAAGCCAGCGCGTCGGGGGTACTGGCCTTCACCGGGTCGGACACCGCCAGCAGGCCCGCCGCGCGGCCGTCCACGCCCAGGTACATGACGCTGGCGCCTTGAGCGCGTAAGGGTTCGGCCCTGGGCAGCAGTTCGTCGATGGCCACGCCCTGCTCCCGCATCCAGGCGGTGTTGCCCAGCGCCAGCGCCCGGCCACCCACTTGGCCGGTCACGCCGATGCCGGAGCCCGAGTCGAATCCCTGCACCTCGTCCAGTGCCAGACCGCGCGCGCGAGCCGCGGAGACGATGGCGTCGGCCAGGGGGTGCTCGCTGCCCTGGTCCAGGCTTGCAGCGAGGCGCAGCACCTCCTCCTCGGTGTAGGCCTCGGCGGCCACGGCGCGCTCGAAGGCCGGGCGGCCCTCGGTCAAGGTGCCGGTCTTGTCGATGATCAGCGTGTCGACCTTGCGCAGGTTTTCGATGGCGGTGGCGTCGCGGAACAGCACGCCCCGCTTGGCGCCCTGCCCCGTGGCCACCATGATGGACATGGGCGTGGCCAGGCCCAGGGCGCAAGGGCAGGCGATGATCAGAACGGCCACCGCGTTGATGAAGCCATAGGTCCAGCGCGGCTCCGGCCCGAAGAAGCCCCAGCCCAGCAGGGTAAGCACCGCGATGGCGGCCACCGCCAGCACGAAGCGGCCCGCCACGCGGTCGGCCATGCGCTGCATCGGTGCCTTGGAGCGTTGGGCCTGGGCCACCATCTGCACGATCTGCGAGAGCACGGTGGACGAGCCCACTTTCTCGGCGCGCATCACCAGGGAACCGCTGGTGTTGATGGTGGCGCCGATCAGGGACGCACCGACGCCCTTGCTGACGGGCAGAGGCTCGCCGGTGAGCATGGATTCGTCCAGGCTGCTGCTGCCTTCGACGACCACGCCGTCCACCGGCACCTTCTCGCCGGGGCGCACACGCAGCCGGTCGCCGACGTGCACGTGCTCGATGGGAATGTCCTCCTCCTGGCCATCGTCCCGCAGGCGGCGGGCCGTCTTGGGGCTGAGCCCCAGCAGCGACTTGATCGCGGCCGAGGTCTGCGACCGCGCCTTGAGTTCCAGCACCTGGCCCAGCAGCGTCAGCGAGATGATGACCACCGCCGCCTCGTAGTACACGCCGACGCGCCCCATGGCCCGGAACGAATCGGGAAACAGCCCCGGCGCCACCGTTGCCACCAGGCTGTACATGAAGGCCGCGCCGGTGCCCAGGGCGATCAAGGTCCACATGTTGGGGCTGCGCTGCACGATCGACTGCCAGCCGCGCTGGAAGAACGGCGCGCCGGCCCACAGCACCACCGGCAGCGAGAGCACCAGCTCAATCCAGCTCTGCACCGCCATGTCGATGCCGCCCAAGCGGTGGCCCAGCATGGCCAACGCCGTGACGACCACCGTCAGAGGCAGCGTCCACCAGAAGCGGCGCTGGAAGTCGTCGAGCTCGGGGTTGCCCTCCTCCAGCGTGGGCATCAGCGGCTCCAGCGTCATGCCGCAGATGGGGCAGGTGCCCGGGCGGTCTTGGCGCACCTCGGGGTGCATGGGGCAGGTGTAGATGGTACCGCTAGGTGCGAGCGGTACTTCCTTGGCCTGTCCGTGCCCTTGGTGATGATGGTGATGGTGGTGCTGATCGCTCATGAGTTCTCCCGAAGAGTCCATATGACAAAAGTGTCACGACGCCGCTGCCTTCGTGTCATGTCTCGAGGCTTACCTTCCAGCCCGCACCCCCGTGCCCCGAGGCGCCCCGCGCCCCGGGAATCTCCAAGGAGTCCATCCCATGAACGCTCGCTTTCTTGTCCTCGCCCTGTCCCTCAGCGCCGCTTCCGCATTCGCGGGCGATGTCGCCCGGGCCACCGCCAAGGAAATGGTCCCGCTGAAGAACGGTGACGTCCTCTATGTCTTCGAAGACGGGCGCATGGCCCGCGAAAACCGGTACGGCCGCGCCATCTACCTCACACCAGGCGAGACGCTGCAGGCGGCCGACGGCCGCACGATCCAGGCCAACAGCAACGAAGTCGCCCGCTTGAACTACCTGCTGCACAAGGGACACAACAACTGAGTTCCATCCGCTTCCGCCGATCGCCATCGCTATGCCTCTCGCGGAAAACCCAGCGTGAAGTGGATGCGGCCCCCCTCGCAGCGCACGTCCACTTCACCTCGATGGCCTGACATGATCGCCCGGGTGATGGGTAGGCCCAGGCCTACCCCCTCGCCCTCCAGCCGGTGGCGTCCCTGGCTCAGTCGGAAGAAACGGTCGAACATCGCTTGGCGCTGTTCGACCGTCAGAGGCTCTGCAGCGTTGCTCACCTGCAGCCAAACCCAGTGCTCGTTGGCGTCGATTCGCAGTTCGACGGTATCTCCGACCGGCGCGTGACGCACGGCGTTGGACAGCAGGTTGCCGATCGCGCGGCGGATCATCAGCCGGTCGCCGCGCACGCGCTCCTCGCCGCTCAGGCCGAAGCGCACGCCCTTCTCTTCAGCCACGGCTTCGTAGAAATCGATCAGCGATCGGGCTTCGGCGGCCAGATCCACGTCTTCCACACTGGGCAGGGTGGCTACGTTCTCTGTCTTGGCCAAGTACAGCATGTCCGAGACCGTCTTGCCCAGCCGCTGCAGCTCTTCCGAGATGATCTCCAGGCTGGCGCGGTACTCGTCGCTGCCGCGCGGCACGGCCAGCGTCACCTGCGCGTTGGTCAGCAGATTGCTAAGCGGCGTGCGCAACTCGTGGGCCAGGTCCGTGGAGAACGCGTTCAGGCGATCGAAGTCGCGTTGCAGGCGGTCGAGCATGTCGTTGATCGAGCTGGCCAGGCCGCGCATTTCCACCGGCAGACTGTCCACTGGCATGCGCTCGGTGAAGTCCCGGGCGTTCACGCGCTCGGCGCGGTGCTTCATGGCCAGCAGGGGCCGCAGGCCGCGCCGCACGGCCACAGCGCCCAGCAGCGTGCTGGCGGCGATGGCCAGCGCGATATAGACGAGCAGCTTGCGCTGCAGCAGTACCAGGAAGTGGCGGTGATGGTGGGTGTCGACGGCGGTCAAAACCTTCAGTGGCGTGTCTGGGCTCCAGTGCAGCGGCAGGGTGGTGAGCTTGCCGTAGTAGCTCAGGTCGCCTTCCGACCAGGAATGGCCCGCCGGGGTGTCGCGCAGGGCCGCCGGGACCTCGAAGTCACCGAGGTGCACGAGTTCCTGTCCAGCCATGTCAATCCGCAGCAGCAGCCCCTCATGGCCCTGCAGGGCTGCCCTGAGTTGCACCGATAGGTCGTGCAGGCCGGTGCTGCGATCGACGATGCCGCGGATGAGCGCCAACTTGTCGCGCAGCAGGGCCTGGTCCAGTTCCACGAAGTGCGCAGCCGTTTCTCGGTGGACCAGGTAGCCCAGGCCTGAAAACACGGCGCCCACCACCAGTGCGAAGAGCGCCGTCAAGCGGACCGTGAGCGACAGTTGCGAGGCTTCAAGCTTCGCCATGTGGGTCTTCAAGCACATAGCCCATGCCGCGCACGGTTTGCAGCAGCTTCAGGTCGAAGCCGTCGTCGATCTTGGCGCGCAGGCGGCGCACGGCCACATCGATCACGTTGCTGTCGCTGTCGAAGTTGATGTCCCAGACCTTGGAGGCGATGAGCGTGCGCGGCAGCACCTCGCCGCGCCGGCGCATGAAGAGCTCGAGCAGGCCGAACTCCTTGGCCGTGAGGTCCACGCGCTGGCCCTTGCGCATCACCCTCCGTCGTACCAGGTCCAGGTGCAGGTCCGCCACCTGGAGCGAGGTGGCGTCCTGCACTGCTGCGCCGCGCCGCAGGATGGACTTCACCCGCGCCAGCAGCTCGGAGAACGAGAACGGCTTGACCAGGTAGTCGTCCGCGCCCAGCTCCAGGCCTTTGACGCGGTCCTCCACGCTGTCTCGCGCGGTAAGGAAGAGCACGGGCACGCGCTGGTTCTTGCGTCGCAGCGACTGCAGCAGTGACCAGCCGTCGATCCCGGGCAGCATGACATCGAGGATGAGCAGGTCGTAGCCGCCTTCGGTGGCCTCGTGCAGGCCGTCGACGCCGTTGCGCGCGAGTTCGACGAAGTAGCCCGCCTCTCGCAGGCCTTGGCGCAGGTACTCGCCCGTGTGAGCTTCGTCTTCAACAATCAGGATCTTCATGGTGGGTCGGGTTGAACCAGTGTGCCACGCGGGTCGCGGAATTCCTCAACATGACAAATCTGTAATGAAGTCGACAGATCGTTGTTCCCTCGCAATCAAAAGAATGCCCCCGTCGATCCAATCAATCAAAGGAGTCTTTGAGTGAAGCATCCATTCAGCCGCCGCGGTCCACGACTTCTGGTGTCTATGTTGGCCCTGACAACGGCGGCCATGGCCAGCGCCCAACCCGCGGTCGAACAGTCCTCGGACTGGAAAGCCGCCAACGAGGCAGTCGGTCAGTTCAAGCGGGGGCATGCGGACCTGCTCAAGTGGGAAGCCGCCAACAGCGCGCCAGCGCCCCAGGAGGCCGCCGCGGCGGGCTTCCCAGTGCCTTCGCTGGAAGCGGCCACGCGCCTGGCCTGGCGACCGCACCTGGAGCTGCAGAAGGTGCTTCCGCGCTTGGGCGAGGCCAATGTCGATCGCATCGCGCAGGGCCGCTGGCATGAGGTCGATGCACGACACCAGCGGCGCATCGACGGCGTGGACGAGGTCTTCGAGGTAGCCGCCGAGGCGCGGCGCGCCTGGCTGCGCGCGGTCGCGGCCCGTCAGTCCGTTCGCCTTCAGCGCGAGTCACTGGAAGCGGCCGAGGCCGCCACCGAACTGGGCCGACGCATGGTCAAGGTGGGCAACTGGAGCGCGTACCAGCAAAGCCGAGTCGAGCTGGGCCTGTCCAGCGAGCGGCGCGCGCTGCACCAGGCAGGTGTAGCCGCGCGACAGGCGGAGCGCGCCCTGCTTTACACGCTGCAGCTCAATGGCGTGCACGAGCGCCTGGCACTGCCCGACACCCTGCCGGACCTGCCGAAGCAGACGCTGTCGGACGTCGAGCTGGCTTCCGAGCTGGCCGAGATCAAGGCCCAGCTGCCCCGCGTGGATCAATGGAAGGTGGAAGCCAACTTCGGGCAGGCCCTCGCCTCGCGCGACGCCACCCTGGCCGTGGCGCGCGGCCTGCGCGACGACGTCATGGTTCAGCGCCAGCTGATCGTGGACGAGAGCGTGCTGCAGTACAACGGCATGCTCAAGAGCGTGTGGGAGCTGCTCACCGAGGTGCAGGCCCATGCGCAATCGCAGCGCGAGACCATCGCCGCCGTGCGCGACTACTGGCTCGCCGACACCGACCTGATGTGGGTGCTGCAGGGCGGCGAACCCACGGCCTTCGTCGCGCCCGGTGGCGCCGCTGCCGGCGAGGCCCCCGCGGCCGGTCATTGAACACCCCCTTCGACACCAACATGAACAACCGTCGTCAATTCTTCGCCGGCGCCGCCGCCACCATGGCCGGCCTGGGCGTCGCCCGCTCGGCGCTCGCCGCACTGCCCGAGCCCGTCATCCAGACCTCCGTCGACACCGCGCCGCCGCTGGTGCCGAACACGGGCCGCCCCTACAACCCGGTGGTCACGCTCAACGGCTGGAGCCTGCCCTGGCGCATGAACAACGGCGTCAAGGAGTTCCACCTGGTCGCCGAGCCCGTGGTGCGCGAGATGTCGCCCGGCTTCAAGGTCAACATGTGGGGCTACAACGGCCAGAGCCCGGGGCCGACCATCGAGGTCGTCGAGGGCGACCGCGTGCGCATCTTCGTCACCAACAAGCTGCCCGAGCACACCACCATCCACTGGCACGGCCAGCGCCTGCCCAACGGCATGGACGGCGTGGGCGGCCTCACCCAGCCCCACATTCCGGCGGGCAAGACCTTCGTCTACGAATTCGAGGCCCGCCGGCCCGGCACCTTCATGTACCACCCGCACGCCGACGAGATGGTGCAGATGGCCATGGGCATGATGGGCTTCTGGGTCACGCACCCCAAGGCCAGGCACCCGCACATCAGCGAGGTCGACCGCGACTTCTGCTTCCTGCTCAACGCCTTCGACGTCGAGCCCGGCAGCCGCACGCCCAAGGTCAACACCATGACCGACTTCAACATCTGGGGCTGGAACAGCCGCATCTTCCCGGGCATCGACACGCTCAACGTGCGCTTGAACGACCGTGTGCGCATCCGCGTGGGCAACCTCACCATGACCAACCACCCCATCCACCTGCACGGCCACGAGTTCCAGGTGACCGGCACCGATGGCGGCCCCACCCCGCCCGCCACCCGCTGGTACGAGGTGACCACCGACGTGGCCGTGGGCCAGATGCGCCAGATCGAGCTCATCGCCGACGAAGAAGGCGACTGGGCCTTCCACTGCCACAAGAGCCACCACACCATGAACGCCATGGGCCATGCGGTGCCCACCATGATCGGCGTGGACCACCGCGGTCTGGTGAACAAGCTGCAGCGCGTGGTGCCCGACTACATGGTGATGGGCGAGCGCGGCATGGCCGACATGGGCGAGATGCAGATGCCCCTCCCGGACAACACCGCGCCCATGATGACCGGTACCGGCCAGTTCGGTCCCATCGAGATGGGCGGCATGTTCAGCGTGTTCAAGGTGCGCAAGGACCAGAAGGCCGGCGACTACAAGGACCCGGGGCCCTACCCGTTTCCGCCGGGCACCGTCGCCCGCGAGTGGACCGGCGCCACGCCCGCGGCCCCGCGCGCGGCCACGCCCCCGGGACAGGCCGACGCCACCGTGGTGAAGCCGGGCCACGGCAAGCACCACTGATCCCTTGGGCGGGCCCGCCCCCCTTTCCCCATTCTTTGCCGTTCAACACCACTGGAGCCTTTCATGACGTTTCGCACCGCGGCCCTGCTGCTCTCCCTGGCCTCGATCACCGGCCTGGCGCTGGCCCATGGCAACGAGGACCACCAGCCGGCGGGGCCGGTCAAGATGGAACAGAAGCCCTGGGGCATCGCCGGCGAGGCCAAGGCCGTGAGCCGCACCATCGAGATCGGCATGACCGATGCCATGCGCTTCACGCCCGACCGGCTGGAGGTGCGCCAAGGGGAGACCATCCGCTTCGTGCACCGCAACGCGGGCCAGGTGATGCACGAGTTCGTGCTGGGGACCAAGAAGGACCTCGACGAGCACGCGGCCCTGATGAAGAAGTTCCCCGGCATGGAGCACGACGAGCCCTACATGTCGCACGTGGCCCCGGGCCAGCGCGGCGAGATCGTCTGGCGGTTCAACCGCGCCGGCGAGTTCGACTTCGCCTGCCTGCTGCCCGGCCACTACGAGGCCGGCATGGTCGGCAAGATCAAGGTCGCGGCCCAGTGAGCCGGCGGCCGTCCGATTCCCCTTTCAGGAGCACCCCATGAAGAAGATCGTCCCCGCCCTCGCCTCGAGCGCCCTCGCCGCCCTGTTCTCGCTCGCCCCGCCCGCGTTCGCGCAAGGCATGGACCACGGCAGGATGGGCTCGGGCGCCATGGTGGGCATGCAGCAGAACCATCCGCTGGCGGAGGGAGAGGTCCGCCGCGTCGACCAGGAGAACGGCAAGATCACCCTGCGCCACGGCGAGATCAAGAACATGGACATGCCGCCCATGACCATGGTCTTCGTCGTGCGCGACAAGGCCATGCTGGACGGCATCGCCGTGGGCGACAAGGTGCAGTTCACCGCCGTGCAGGACAAGGGCCAGATGGTGGTCGAGTCGATCAAGCCCCTGAAGCCTTGAACCCACGCCGAGGCCCTTCGCGGCCAAGGGCCTCGGCGGCCGCCGCTCAGGCCGGGGCGTAGCCCGCGTCGGCCAGGGCCTCGGCCAGCACCGCGCGGTCCTCGTCGCTATTGACCACGACCCTGCGCTGCGCCATGTCGACTTCGACGGCGCAGGCGGGGTCGGCCTGTTTCAGCGCCCGGTTGACGCGGGCCGCGCAGTGGCCGCAGGTCATGGAGGGCAGTTGGAATTCGTGCACGACAATCTCCGTGAAAGTGGATGAAGGCTTCACGATAGGCCTTGCCACGGTGGCAAGGTCAAGCGGCGACGGCCCGTCGTGGACAGGCTTGACCTTGACACCATGTCAGGCCTGAGCATCGGGTTTCCACGTCAATTCATCTGGAAGACCGCCATGAACTCCCTTGCACCGCCCCTGACCGAGTACCGCCTGCCCATCGAGGGCATGACCTGCGCCTCCTGCGTGGGCCGGGTCGAGAAGGCCCTGAAGGCCGTGCCTGGCGTGAACGAGGTCAGCGTCAACCTCGCCACCGAGACCGCCTCGGTCAGTGCCGCCGCGCCGGCGGCCGCCAGCCAACTGGTCGCGGCCGTCGAGAAGGCCGGCTACCAGGTGGGCGCGCAGCAATTCGAATTCGAGATCGAGGGCATGACCTGCGCCTCCTGCGTCGGCCGCGTCGAAAAGGCCCTGAAGGCCGTGCCCGGCGTGAGCGAGGCCGAGGTCAACCTGGCGACCGAGCGCGCCAGCGTGCGCGCCACCGGCACCACGGCGGCCCAGTTGATGGCCGCCGTCGAGAAGGCCGGCTACACCGCCCTGCCCCACGACGAGCAGGCGCCGGCCGCGCCCGGTGCCCACAAGGGTGGTGGCGAGCCCTGGTGGCCCGTGGCCCTGGCCGCGCTGCTGTCGCTGCCGCTGGTGCTGCCCATGGTGGCCATGCTATCCGGCAGCGACTGGACGCTCAACGGCTGGCTGCAGCTGGCCCTGGCCACGCCGGTGCAGTTCTGGCTGGGCGCACGCTTCTACCGTGCCGGCTGGAAGGCCGTGCGCGCGGGCACCGGCAACATGGATCTGCTGGTCGCACTGGGCACCAGCGCGGGCTATGGCCTGAGCGTCTACCTGCTGCTGCGCCACCAGGGGCATGGCGCGCCGCACCTGTATTTCGAGGCCTCGGCGGTGGTCATCACCCTGGTGCTGCTGGGCAAATGGCTGGAAGCGCGCGCCAAGCGCCAGACCACGGCCGCCATCGCGGCGCTCAACGCGCTCAAGCCCGAGATCGCGCGCGTGCGCACGCCCCAGGGCGACGTGGACCTGCCGCTGGCCCGCGTGAAGGTGGGCGACGTGGTGATCGTGCGCCCCGGCGAGCGGGTGCCGGTGGACGGCACCGTGCTCAGCGGCGCGAGCCAGGTGGACGAATCCCTCATCACGGGCGAGAGCCTGCCGATCGCCAAGCACCCCGGCGACAAGGTGACCGGCGGCGCGGTGAACGCCGAAGGCCTGCTGGAGATCCAGACCACCGCCGTCGGCGCCGAATCCACGCTGTCGCGCATCGTGCGCATGGTGGAGTCGGCCCAGGCGAAGAAAGCGCCCATCCAGCGCATCGTGGACCGCGTGAGCGCGGTGTTCGTGCCGGTGGTGCTGCTGCTGTCGCTGATCACGCTGGTCGGCTGGGGCGTGCTCACGGGCGACTGGGAGCGCGCCATCCTCAACGCCGTGGCGGTGCTGGTGATCGCCTGCCCCTGCGCGCTGGGCTTGGCCACGCCCACGGCCATCATGGCCGGCACCGGCGTGGCCGCGCGCCAGGGCATCCTGATCAAGGACGCCGAGGCGCTGGAGGTGGCGCACCGGGTGGACACCGTGGCCTTCGACAAGACCGGCACCCTGACCGAGGGCCGGCCCCAGCTGGTGGCCGCCCTGGCCGCGCCGGGCCAGGAAGAGCGCCTGATCCCCTGGAGCCTGGCACTGCAGGCCGGCAGCGAACACCCGCTGGCGCGCGCCGTGCTGGAGTCGCCCCAGGCCGCCGGCCTGACGCCACTGCCGGCCAGCCAGGTGAGCGCGGTGCCCGGCCGCGGCATGTCGGCCGAGGTCGACGGCCACGCGCTGCGCCTGGGCAGCCCGCGCTTCATGCAGGAGCTGGGCGTGGACACCGCGGCCCTGGCCGCGCAGGCGCAGCGCCTGCAGGACGAGGGCCGCACCGTGTCCTGGCTGGCCGACGTGACGCAGGCACCGCGCCTGGTCGGCCTGCTGGCCTTCGGCGACGCGCCCAAGGCCAGCGCCGCACGCGCCGTGGAACGCCTGCACGGCATGGGCGTGCGCACGGTCATGCTCACCGGCGACAACCGCGGCAGCGCGGCGGCCGTGGGCCAGCGCCTGGGCATCGCCCGCATCGAGGCCGAGGTGCTGCCCGCCGACAAGGCCGGCATCATCGGCCAGCTCAAGCAGGGCGGGCATGCGGTGGCCATGGTGGGCGACGGCATCAACGACGCCCCGGCCCTGGCCTCGGCCGACGTGGGCATTGCCATGTCCACCGGCACCGACGTGGCCATGCACGCGGCCGGCATCACGCTGATGCGTGGCGACCCGGCGCTGGTGGCCGACGCCATCGACATCTCGCGCCGCACCTACCGCAAGATCCGCCAGAACCTGTTCTGGGCCTTCGCCTACAACGTGATCGGCATCCCGCTGGCGGCGGCCGGCCTGCTCAACCCGATGGTGGCGGGCGCCGCCATGGCCCTGAGCAGCGTGAGCGTGGTGAGCAACGCCCTGCTGCTGCGCGGCTGGCGGCGCTGAAGGCTCAGTGGCCGCGCGCCGCCGCGGCTGCGAAGTGCGCGAAGCCCTGCACGAAGTCGGCCAGCTGGCGGGCGATCGCCTCGTCCAGCAGCGCGCCGTCGGCCCCGAACACCGAGCCGGCGCGCGACACCATCAGGCGCCCGCCGCTCCAGTGCTGCGCGCCCAAGGTGCGCAACACGGGCAGCCAATGGGCCTGGCCCATCACCGTGCCGAAGCCCCCGGGCGACGCCCCGATGACGGCCACCGGCCGGTCGCGGAACACGTCGGGCAGGCCGGGCGTGGGACGCGAGAGCCAGTCGATGGTGTTCTTGAACACGCCCGGGATGCCGTTGTTGTATTCGGGCGAAACCAGCAGCAGGCCGTCGGCGGCCAGGATGCGCTCCTTCAGGGCGCGCACGGCCGGCGGCGTGCCGCTGGCCTGCTCCAGGTCGCCGTCGTACAGCGGCACGCCGTGCACGGTGGCGGCGTCGAAGGGGGTGTCCGCGCCGGCGGCGGACTGGGCGGCCTTGAGCAGCGCGGTATTGAAGGAGCCGGCGCGCAGGCTGCCGGACAGTCCAAGCAAGGTGGTCATGGGGTGGGACTCCTGGTGGGAGCCGCAAGGCTACACCCGGCGCCCCCGGGGCCCGGACCCGCTCAGGTCCCGAGCCACTCCAGCAGGCTCAGCACGCGCGGCCCGGTGCCGGTGTCGAAGCCCTGGATGCCCAGGGTCTTGAGGACGCCGCGGCCGGCGTCGGCCTGGTCCATGGCGCGCAGTTCGGCCTGCACGGCCTGCAGCTGCTCGGCCGTCAGGCGCGGGCCGGCGACCATGGGAGAGTACGGCTGCGTCACGCTGCTGTGCAGCACGCGCAGGCCGCCTTTGTCCAAAGAGCGCGCCACGCCCGAGTAAGACGCCACGCCGCCCACGTCGGCCAGCTTGTGTTCCAGGTAGAACTGCACGGCGCCCTGCTCGCGCACGTACTGCAGCTTTTCGTTCTTCAGCGCAATACCCCGGTCGCGCAGCTCGGCATGGCAGAAACGGGACATGTAGGACACCTGCTCGGGCAGCACCCATCGCTTGCCCTTGGCGTCCTCGAGGCTCTTCAGCGGCGAATCCTTGCGGGTGACGATCAGGCACTGCCCCTCGGGCTTGGCGCTGGCGACGAAGCGGTAGCCGTTGTCGCGCATGGCGCGCGCCGGGTAGTCGCTGGGCCGGGCCAGCGCCAGGTCGAAGCGCTTGGCCTTCAGGCCGTCTTCGAGCAGCGCGAACTCGCGCGCGAACACCACCGTCACCTTGCCCTTCAGCGCCCGGCCCAGGGCCTCGGCCAGGCCGGCGTACTTGGCGGTGGCGCGCGCGTGGTCCAGCCCGCCCGAGGTGCCTTCGCTGACGGCCAGCGTGTACTCCGGTTCCGCGGCCTGCGCCGCGCTGGCCATCAACAGGGGAAGCAGAAGGGCGATGAGTCGGGTGGGCAGTGGCATGGTGGCGGTGCGGTGGCCAGACACCCTGGCCGGTTCAGCATATTGGGATGAACGAATGTATCGCCGGTGGCGCGGACGGCGGGTTCCGCTCATGGCGGGAAAACGGCCGTCTGGCTTGCATCTTGCTGACGTCCCGCAGGCGCCACCGGCCCCGGGAAACTTCGCCCTTTTTGGAGCCAGCCCTCCAGGAGCTCAGACCTACAATCCCGCCTACTTCGCACCGCCCGGATGGCCCGGGCGGGCGGCAACCGAGAGATTTCTCATGAAGCACCTTGCCCTGTATTCCGCCCTCGCCGGCGCCCTGGCCCTCTCGGCCTGCGGCAAGAAAGAGGAGGCCCCCGCCCCGGCAGCCGCTCCCGCGCCCGCCGCCGCGCCGGCCGCAGCGCCCGCTCCGGCCGCCCTGCCCGAGCTCAAGGTCGCCATCGACCCGACCTACGAACCCTTCACCTTCAAGACCGCCGACGGCAAGCCCACCGGCTTCGACGTCGACATCGCCGACGCCCTGTGCAAGGAAATCAAGCGCCAGTGCGTCTACGTCGAACAGGTCTGGGACAGCATGATCCCCGGCCTGCAGGCCAAGAAGTACGACGCGATCATCAGCTCCATGTCCATCACCGAGGAGCGCCTGAAGGTCGTGGACTTCACCGACAAGTACTACTTCACCCCCAGCCGCATCGTCGTGAAGAACGGCACCGCCTACACCGACCCGGCCTCGCTCAAGGGCAAGAAGCTGGGCGTGCTCAAGGGCAGCACGCAAGAGAAGTACGCCCTGGGCGAGCTCAAGCCCGCGGGCGTGAGCATCGTTCCTTACGAGGCCCAGGACCAGGTCTACCTGGACATCAAGTCCGGCCGCCTCGACGGCACCGTGGCCGACCAGGTGGAGGTCAACGGCGGCTTCCTGCGCAAGCCCGAGGGCAAGGACTACGGCTTCGTGGGCCCCGTGCTGGACGATCCCAAGTACTACGGCACCGGCGTGGGCGTGGCCCTGCGCAAGGACGACACCGCCCTCAAGGACGAGTTGAACGCGGCCATCAAGACGATCCGCTCCAATGGCGTCTACGAGACGATCGCCAAGAAGTACTTCGACTTCGACGTCTACGGCAAGTAAGCGGTCAGCCCACCGAGCGCGGTTTGTCCGGCTACTACCAGTCCATCCTGCAAGGCGCCCTGCTCACGGTGGGCGTCTCACTGGCCGCCCTCGTGGTGGCCATTTTCTTGGGCCTGGCGGGCGCGGCGGCCAAGCTGTCGGGCCGCCGCGCGCTCGTCTGGCTGGCCACCGCCTACACCACCGTGGTGCGCGGCGTGCCCGAACTCGTGCTGATGCTGCTCATCTTCTACGGCGGCACCATCGGCCTGAACCACCTGCTTGAGGCCCTGGGCAGCCGCCGCTCGGTGGACATCAACCCCTTCGCGGCGGGCGTGCTGACCATCGGCTTCATCTACGGCGCCTACATGACGGAGACCTTCCGCGGCGCCATCCTGGCCATCCCGCGCGGGCAGATGGAAGCGGCCTGGGCCTTCGGCATGGGCCGCGTTCGCACCTTCGTGCGCATCACCGCGCCGCAGATGGTGCGCTACGCGCTCCCGGGCTTCACCAACAACTGGCTGGTGCTCATCAAGGCCACGGCCCTGGTCAGCCTGATCGGCCTGCACGAGATGACCTACCTGGCCAAGCAGGCCAGCGCGGCCACGCGCGAGCCCTTCACCTTCTTCCTGTTCGCGGCGGCGCTGTTCCTCGTCTACACCACGGTCTCGCTGTGGGCGCTGCGCTGGGTGAACCGGCGCTTCAGCCTGGGCGTCAAGCGGCTGACCCACTGACACCATGCGCTGGGAAGTCATCTTCGAACCGGCCCACCTCGCCATGTATGGCCAGGGCGTGCTGACCACGCTGAGCCTGCTGCTGTCCTGCCTGGCCATCGGCGGCGTGCTGGCCGTGGTGTTTGCCCTGGCGCTCACCCACGGGCCGGCGCCGCTGCGCTGGCTGGTCGGCGCGTACACCTACGTGATCCGCGGCACACCGCTGCTGATCCAGATGTACATGATCTATTACGGCCTGGCCCAGCTCGACTGGATCCAGGCGCGCTGGGACGACATCTGGCCCTGGACGATGTTCAAGGACGCCTTCTTCTGCGCCCTGCTCGCCTTCGCCCTCAACACCGCCGGCTACACGGCCGAAATGCTCGCGGGCTCCATCCGCGAGACGGCGCCGGGCGAGATCGAGGCCGCGCAGGCCATGGGCATGGGCCGCTGGCAGGCGCTGCGGCGCATCGTGCTGCCCAGCGCCATGCGCCGCACCCTGCCGGCCTACAGCAACGAGGTGGTGATGATGCTGCACGGCACCAGCCTGGCCAGCGCAGTGCCGGCCATGCTGGACGTGACCGCCGCCGCCAGCCGCATCTACTCCGACTACTACCTGCCGTTCGAGGCCTACCTCTTCGCCGCCGGCATCTACCTCACCATCACCTTCACCCTGGTGGGCCTGTTCAAGCTCGGCGAGCGGCATTTCCTCGCCCACCTGGCGCCGCGCACGCACTGACAGGAAGCGCATGGAACGGACCGAACACCCCCTGCTGAGTCCCAGCCTGGGCCACCAGAAGCACCTGGTGTCGTTCCGCTATGGCGCCGAAGACGCCCGGCCCAAGGTCTACCTGCAGGCCAGCCTGCACGCCGAGGAGCTGCCCGGCATGCTGGTGGCGCACCACCTGCGCCCCCAGCTGGAGGCCGCCGAACGTGAGGGCCGCCTGCGCGGCCAGGTGGTGCTGGTGCCGGCGGCCAACCCCATCGGCCTGACGCAGCGGCTCAACCACCGCGCCATGGGCCGCTTCGAATTCGGCACGTCGCAGAACTTCAATCGCCACTACCCGAACCTGGCGGACGCGCTGTTCGACGAGCTGCGCGACCGCCTGGGCCCCGACCCGCAGGCCAACGTGGCCCTGGTGCGCGCCGCCGCCACCCGCTGGCTGCGCGACTGGCGGCCCGCCACCGAGCTGGACAGCCTGCGCCGCCAGCTCTTCCTGCTGGCGCACGACGCCGACGTGGTGCTGGACCTGCACTGCGACTGGGAAGCCGCGCTGCACCTGTACGCCGAGGAGGCCTGCTGGGCCCCGCTGGCGCCACTGGCCTGGCTGCTGGGCTGCCGCGCCGTGCTGCTGGCGCGCGATTCGGGTGGCGAGCCCTTCGACGAAACCCTCTCGGGCCTGTGGTGGCGACTGGCCGAGCGCCTGCGCGCGCAGGGCATCCACCACCCGTTGCCCCAGGCCTGCGCCAGCGCCACGGTGGAGCTGCGCGGCGAGGCCGACGTCTCGCACGACAACGCGCGCATCGACGCCAAGGCCCTGATGGACTACCTGCTGCACCTGCGCGTGCTCGATGGGCCCGCCCCCGCCATCCCCCGGCCGAGCTGCGAGGCCACGCCGCTGGCTGGCTCGCAGACCCTGCACAGCCCGGTGGCCGGCGTGGTGGCCTTCTGCGTGCGCCCAGGCGATACCCTGGCCGTCGGCGAGGTGGTGGCCGAGGTCATCGACCCCACCGCGCCCGGCGCCTCGCGCGTGCACCGGATCACCGCCGGTGTCGCGGGCGTGCTCTACGCGGCCATTGGCGAGCGCTACGTCGTCGCCGGCGGCGAGATCGGCAAGATCGCCGGCGCCACCCCGTTCCGCACCGGCCACCTGCTCGGTGCCTGACCCTGCCCCGCTCCCATGAATGCCCCCACCCCTTCTTCCGCGCCGCTGCTGGCCGTGCACGACATCCACAAGCGCTTCGGCGCCAACGAGGTGCTCAAGGGCGTGTCGCTCGAGGCGCGCGCGGGCGACGTCATCAGCCTGATCGGCAGTTCGGGCTCGGGCAAGAGCACGCTGCTGCGCTGCATCAACCTGCTCGAGAAGCCCAACGCGGGGCGCATCGTGCTCGGCGGCGAGGAACTCAAGCTCGCGCCCGACCGCCACGGCGAGCTGCACGCCACCGACCCGAAGCAGCTGCAGCGCCTGCGCACGCGCCTGGCCATGGTGTTCCAGCATTTCAACCTGTGGGCGCACATGACGGTGCTGCAGAACATCATCGAGGCGCCGGTGCACGTGCTGGGCGTGCCGCGCGACCAGGCGGTGCAGACGGCGCGCAAGTACCTGGAGCGCGTGGGCCTGAGCGGCGTGGAAGACCGCTACCCCGCGCACATGAGCGGTGGCCAGCAGCAGCGCGTGGCGATCGCGCGCGCGCTGGCGGTGGAGCCGGCGGTGATGCTGTTCGACGAACCCACCTCCGCGCTCGACCCGGAGCTGGTGGGCGAGGTGCTGCGCGTGATGCGCCTGCTGGCCGAGGAAGGCCGCACCATGCTGGTGGTGACGCACGAGATGGGATTCGCGCGCGAGGTGTCCTCGCACCTCATCTTCCTGCACAAGGGCTGCATCGAGGAACAGGGTGTGCCGCGCGAGGTGCTCGCCAGCCCGAAGAGCGAACGGCTCGCCCAGTTCCTCAAGGGCAACCTGAAGTAGTCAGGGCGTCAGCGACAGCTCGCTCGCCCACTTGGGCGGCTTCAGGCTCAGGGTGCGGTGCTTGTTGGCCAGCCAGGTCGCGCTCATGTCGCGGTAGCGGCTGGAGAACACGTTGCCGCTCTGCCCCGTCTGGTAGATGAACAGCGAGCGGTCCAGGTCGGCCAGGTCGTAGATCGCGCGCAGGCTGGCCGCGTGGCGGTTGGCGAAGGGCGCGTCGGCCTTGTCCAGGTGGTACTGGCCCACGTTCACCGTGAAGGGGTCGCCGCCGGTGGGCTCGCGCACCTCGAAGAAGCGGGCCAGCGGTTTCACGTTGGAGAACGGCCGGTGCGCCGAGATGGCCGGGTGCGCCTCGCCCCAGCGCCAGGCGGCCACGTCGGCGCCGTACTGGGCCGACAGCCTGTCCAGTGCGCGCGACAGCGCCTCGCCCGCCGCGTGCGGACAACCCTGCACGCCGCACCAGGCGCGGTTGTCGCTCTCCAGGAAGCCCTCCACCGCCTGGCGGAACAGGCGCTTGCCGTACAGGGACTCGAAGCGCTCCTTGCCCAGGCGCTGGCCGATCACGCCACGCGTGAACTCGTCGATCCAGGCGCTGTAGATCAGCGGCGCGGGTGAGTCGGCGCGCATCACGCCGTCGAAGCCCTGCAGCGCGGCGCGCGCGGCCTCGGCCAGCGAATGCGTGGACGGCGCCTTCAACAGGTGCGGCAGCAGGCGCAGCGTGGCCTCGGCCCGCTGGTCGCCCTGGATGGCGCGCATGCTGGCCACGTCGTGCTTGGGCGTGGCCTCCAGCAGGGTCTCGATGCGCTGCTGGCGGTATGGCGGCGCCCAGTCCTGGGTGAGGAAATGCGGGTAGTCCGGCGCGTGGATGCGCTGGTTGGCGGTGGCGATCCAGCCGCGCGCGCCATCGTCCTGCGGCGTGTCGGCGTACGGCAGCCAGCCGGTCCAGTCGTAGCGCGGCTCCCAGCCCGGCGCCGGGGCCACGCCGCGGATGTCGTTGTCGGCCGCGCGCAGCGGCACGCGCCCGGCCGCCTTGTAGGCGATGCGCCCGGTGCGGTCGGCCATCACGATGTTCTGCATGGGCGCGCGGAAGGTGGAGAACGCCGCCAGCAGTTCCTCCACGCTCTGCGCGCGGTTGGAGGCCAGCGTGGCGGACACGTTGTCCTCGTCGTCGAGCCCGGTCCAGCGCAGCGCCAGCACGAAGCGCGTGGTGTCGAGCACCTTGCCGTGCTGGGCCTGGGCGTCGCTCAGCACCGGGCCGTGGCGCGTGGCGCGCACCAGGTGTGTGACGTCGGCCTGCCCCTTCACGCGGATGGTCTCGGCGCGCACGGTGAAGCGTTCCCAGGCGGGCTCGGTGCCGGCCGAGGGCACGCGGTACTCGCCGGGGTTGGCCGGGTTGATCTGTTCCAGGTAGAGGTCCTGCACGTCAGGCCCGGTGTTGGTGAAGCCCCAGGCCACGCCGGCCGTGCGGCCCAGCACCACGAAGGGCGTGCCCGGCAGGGTGGCGCCGATCACGTCCATGCCCTTGAGGCCACCCGCGTCGGGCGCCTGCAGCCGCGCGAAGTACCAGATGGCGGGCGCGCTCAGGCCCAGGTGCGGGTCGTTGGCCAGCAGCGGCTGGCCGCTCTGGGTGCGCGAGCCGGCCACCACCCAGTTGTTCGAGCCCTTGTTTTCGTTGAAGCCGAAGCCATCGGCCCAGTCGCGCAGGTCCAGCGCGATGCGCTCGCGCCAGCCGGCCTGCGGGGCCGCCGGGGCCTGCGAGGTGGCGGTGCCGTTGGCCTTGTTGAACACGCCCAGTTCGCGGTACAGCCGGCCCAGGTCGGCGCTGGCGGCGGGCGCCTCGCCCGGGTACGGCGGGAACAGCTCCCACAGCGCGGGGGTGTCCAGCACCTGCAGCGCCGTCAGCCGGGCGAACTCGTTGCCCCAGTTCCCGCCCAGGTCCAGCGCCATCATGATCGACCAGCCCACGCTGTCGGCCGGGTCCCACCAGGCGCCGCGCAGGGCCTCTTCGCGCGGGTTCACGCCCAACAGCAGGAACTCGGGCGTGAGCGCCTGTTCGCCGCTGGCGAAGAAGGCGTTGATGCCGGCGCTGTAGGCCTCCACCGCGGCCTTGACGTCCGCCGGCAGCTTGGCCAGCTGG
Source organism: Hydrogenophaga sp. PML113 (assembly GCF_001777155.1). NCBI lineage: Bacteria > Pseudomonadati > Pseudomonadota > Betaproteobacteria > Burkholderiales > Comamonadaceae > Hydrogenophaga > Hydrogenophaga sp. PML113. Next base: position 233,292 of record NZ_MIYM01000003.1, read on the forward strand.
CGCTGCGCCACCTGGCGAATGCCCAGGGTGCGCATGAGCTTGTCGGTTTCCAGCGTGGCCGGGCCCAGGAACTCGGACAGCGTGCCGCGCATGACCGCGCGGTTGAAGGCCAGCTGCCAGCCGCGCTCCTGCGCGTGCACGTAGCCCAGCGCCATCCAGGCGTCGCGCGGGTTCTGGGCCAGGATGTGGGTGACGTCGCTGCCGTCGCGGTTGACCTGCACCGGCGCACCCAGGCCGCTGACCTGCAGGTGCCCGTCGGTGCGCGGCAGGGTCTGGCGGGCGTACCACAGCCCCAGGGCGGCGGCCAGCACGAGCAGCAGGCCAATGAAGGTGGCGAGGCGGCGGATCCAGCGCATGGTGTTTGTCTCTCGGGCTTCTTATGAGGAGCCGCGAGGATAAACCCCGTCCGATGACCCGGCGGCGCGGGTGCTGTCACGCAGGCGCGCGGCGCGCCCAGTGCGCTCAGCGCGCGCTGGCGGCGGCGCTGCGGGCGAGCGCCATGCTGCCGTCCATGAGCTTGAAGCTCACGGTGGGGGCGCTGAAATCGGAGAACGGCGCGCCCAGGGAAATCTCGCCGTCGCTGTGCAGCACACAGTCCTGGCGGCGCAACTGCACCACCGACTCGCTGCCCGCGAAACGCACCCAGGTGCCGTAGCTGCTCACGTCTTCCAGCACGTAGTTGCCGGAGACCATGCCGATGGTGGCGTGCATGCGAGAGACGCGCGGGTCGCTCACCACGAAGCTGGCCTCGGGCACGCGGCCGATGCGCAGCGGCAGGTCGCTGGAATTGAAGGTGCGCGTGGCGTCCAGCCAGGCGAGCTCGATGCCCGCGAAATCGGAGTCGTCCTTGGGCGTGATGGCGTGCAGGTCGGCCGGCACCGTGAGGAACTCGGACTGCATGTCCGCCTGCCACTCGATGCGGAACACCTCGCAGGTGTCGACCTTGCCCTTGATGCGCATGGCACCCAGGCTGCGGTTGCGCACCAGCGAGCGCGGCCCGAGCGACTGGATGACGGTGTCGCTGGCAAAGATCTGTTCCGGGCCGGCCAGGTCGCTCAGGCGCGAGGCCAGGTTCACCGCGTCGCCGAAGCAGTCGCCGTCCACCCACACCACCGAGCCGCGCGCCAGGCCGATCTGCATCAGCAGCTTGAGGTGGGCCGGCCACTGCTGCACGCGCTTGGCGTGCTCCTGCTGGATCTGCACCATGGAATCAACCGCGGCGCGGTTGTCGGCGAAGGCCAGCAGCACCCCGTCGCCCAGCATCTTGACCACGGTACCGCCGTTCGCCTGGCCGCGTGCGCCGATCCACTGCGTCAACTTGGTGACCGCCTTGGTGGCCCGGTCGTTGCCCAGTGTCTCGAACACGGACGTGCTACCGGTGAGGTCGACGAAGGCGATCGTGAGTTCGGGCATGGGGCTGGGAAAACCTGCGGGCGATTAGAGCATGGCGGTTCTCGCAGACCGTTACATCCTCAACCGATGCAAGTGGCGTTTGTGCGCCCCGAAAGGCCGACCGGGTTGTGGCACCCAGCCAACAATGAGTGCAAAAGGATTACTAAATTGAGGTAGTCCATGAAACTCCCGCGCTAAGCACATGATTTGCTGTTGTTTTTTTTGCCGTATCAAGACTTGCACGATTGCATCGACATGCTTCAGGTCGTATTCTGGCCAGCCCTTTCCTGTGATGGAACTCTCACGGTCATGCGTTGGTTCAAGCCCAGTCTCCGCAACAGCATCTCGGCCCTGCTAGGGCCGAGCGCGCGCGCGGACGACGAGGACGAGTTGGAGCCGGTGCGTGAGGCCATGCTGGCCGTGCTGGGTGAAGAAGGCGCCCGCCTGAACCCTTCGCTCAAGCGCCGGCTGAAGTTCATGCACGACGCGCACAGCCTCTGGTATGCGCGCGGCGAACTGGTCGCGGTGCTGAGCCGCGTGCACGGCGAGGCGCTGGCGGTTCACCGCGTGCAAAGCCTCTCGCCGGTGTTCCAGGGCCTGGTGCCCAAGGCCCTGATCGACGCTTCGCGCATCCGGCGGGTGTAAGCCCCACCCCGCCGCGCTTCGCGCGTCCCCCGCAAGGGACGGCACCGGCGGCCCGACGAAGCCGGTTCCGTGGTGCCTCCGGGCTCAATGCCCGTGGTGCCCATGGGGCTCATGCCCCCAGAAGATCAGCGCGTCGCGCCCCTCCACCACCAGATCGACCGTGCGGCCCACGGGCAGAAGCACTTTGGTGGGCACGTGGCCGAACGGCAGCCCGGTGTAGATGGGCGTCTTGGTCTTCGAGCGCAGCCATTGCGTCACGGTCTTGAGCGAGAAGCCCCGGTCGTAGCCCGGCACCGGCTTGAAGCGGTTGAACGCCCCCAGCAGCACGGCCTTCTGCGCGTCCAGCACGCCCGCCAGCAGCAGTTGGGTGAGCTGGCGCTCCAGCCGGTACGGGTGCTCACCCACGTCTTCCAGGAACAGCACCCCGCCTTTCACGGCCGGCAGGTATGGCGTGCCGACCAGCGAACACAGCACGCTCAGGTTGCCGCCCCACAGCGTGGCCTCGCGCACGTGCCGCTTCGGCTTGGCGGCGTGGGCCGGGGCGTCGGCCGCCGGCAGCGTCCAGCCCGAGCCCTCGGCCGACCCATCGAGCAGGTCGCCGAAACAGGCCAGCATGATCTCGTCGGGCTCGACCTCGGGGCCGAAGTCTTCGCCCAGCGCCGGGCCGGCCCAGGTGCTGGCGCCGGTCTTGGCCAGCAGCGCCAGCTGCAGCGCGGTGAAGTCGCTCAGGCCGACGAAGCGCGTGCCTTTTTCGATCGCCTTGGCGAGGGCCTTGTAGGGCAGCTCGGGCAGGAGGCGGGTGAGCCCATAGCCCCCGCGCGAGATCAGGGCCACGTCGGCACCGCTGGCCGCCGCGCGGCCGATGGCGGCCAGGCGCGTGGCGTCGTCGCCCGCGAAGCGCATGTGGGCACGCAGGGCGTCGGTGTCGATCTCGACCTCGTGGCCCAAGGCCTTGAGGCGCTGCACGCCGCGGCGGAACGCGGCCTTGTCGCGCACGGCGCTGGCGGGAGAGTAGATGTAGATGTGGCTCATGGGTTCGGGGATGAAAAATGCGCGAGCGCCGCGCGCGCGATGGGCCCGCCGTGTTCCTGCACGAAGTGGCCGGCCTGGGCCAGCAGCAGGGGTTCGGGGCAGCCTCGGATCTGCTCGCGCAGCGCGCGCATGACGGGCTCGCCGAGGACCGGGTCTTGCTGGCCGATGGCCATGAGGCTGCGCCCCTGCCACTGCTCGCGCCAGAAGCGGCGCGCCTCGCGGCTGACGGCGGCGCCGTCGCTGTCGGGAAACTCGGGGACCATGGGCGGGAAGGCGCGCAGCGCCGCGCGGTGGCCCTTGTCGGGGAACGGCGCGTCATAGGCGGCGCACTCGGCTTCGCTCATCTGCGGGTTGCCGCGCGCGAACAGGCGGCCGACCGAGAACTCGGGCTTGCTGGCGCACATCTCGCGCCAGGCCAGGAAGCCGGGCGACAGCGGCGAGTCGCCCGTGGCCAGGGTGGTGTTCATTACCAGCAGGCCGCGGTAACGCCCGGGCGCGGCCGGCGGCAGGGTCAGGCCCAGCAGACCGCCCCAGTCCTGCACGACCAGCACCACGTCGCGCAGGTCCAGCCGCTCGACGAATTCCAGCAGCACCTGGCGGTGCCAGGTGAAGCGGTGGGCCGCGTCCTTCTTGGGCTTGTCGCTCTTGCCGAAGCCGATGAGGTCGGGCGCGATCACGCGGTGACCGGCCGCCAGGAACACCGGCAGCATGTGGCGGTAGAGGTAGCTCCAGGCCGGGTTGCCGTGCAGGCAGAGCCAGGTCAGCGGGGCGTTGCGCGGGCCTTCGTCGAGGTAGTGCAGGCGCAGCCCGTCCAGCGCGGGCAGGTCGCTCAGGTACCGGGGCGCCCAGGGGTAGCCGGGCAGGCCCTCGAACGCGGCATCGGGCGTGCGCAGCGCGTCCTCGCGCAGGGGGTGGGGGTTCATTCGCCGCTCCTTGAAGAAGCTGCGCAGCAGCTCGGCGCCCTGCTCGGCCAGCACGCCGCCCCGCACCTGGGTCTGGTGGTTCAGTGGCGCCTGGGCGAACAGGTCGATCACGGAGCCGGCCGCACCGGTCTTGGGGTCGCTCGCGCCAAAGACCACGCGGTCCAGCCGCGCGTGCAGCATGGCGCCGCTGCACATGGCGCAGGGCTCCAGCGTCACATAAAGCGTGCAGCCATCGAGCCGGTAGTTGGCCAGGCGCCGCGCGCCCTCGCGCAGGGCCAGCATCTCGGCGTGCGCGCTCGGGTCGTGTGAGGCGATGGGGGCGTTGCGGCCGGTGGCGATCACCTGGCCGTCCTTCACCAGGACCGCGCCCACCGGCACCTCGCCGGCCTGGGCGGCGGCGCGGGCTTCGTCGAGCGCCAGGCGCATGAAGGCTTCGTCGCGTTCCGGGCTCGGCGTCATGCGGGCGAGTGTAGGCGAGCGCGCCGAATGCCCCCTGGGGCCCTCGCGCTCTGGCATGATCCTGGGTTGCCCAGGGAAAACCCTCAACAAATGACCGCCCCCCGCGCGAGCGGCCGGCAGTGGGAGCTCGACGCGCTGCGCGGCCTCATGCTGGTCCTCATGACCCTCACCCACATGCCGACCGGCTTCTCGCCGGTGCTGAGCCAGCCGTTCGGCTTCGTCTCGGCGGCGGAGGGCTTCGTCTTCCTGTCGGCCCTGCTGGCCGGGCGCGTGTACGGGGCGCGCGCCGAGCGGCAGAGCTTCGCCGAACTGCGCGGCGGCCTGTGGCGGCGCGCGGGCCGCCTGTACCTGTGCCAGCTGGCCCTGTTGCTGCTGGCCTTCACCCTGATCGCCTGGCTGGGCGTGGTGCGCCACCAGGGCGGCGTCACCGGCCTGCTGGAGTACTTCTTCATCGCCCCCGCCAGCGCCGTGGGCGCGGCCCTGGTGCTGCTGCACAACCCGCCGCTGCTGGACGTGCTGCCGCTCTACATCCTGTTCATGTTGATCACGCCCTGGCTGCTGGCGCACGGCCGGCGCCACGGCTGGCGCGGCCTGCTCTGCGCCAGCCTGCTGCTGTGGCTGGCCGAGCAATGGGGCCTGGGCGCGGCCCTGCACGGGCTGGCGGCGTCGGCCGGCTGGCCCGTGCCCTACAAGGACATGGGGGCCTTCCACCTCTTCGCCTGGCAGCTGCTGTGGGTGGGCGGTCTGTGCCTGGGCACGCGCCGCCAGCCCTGGCCGCGCGTGCGCTGGTGGCTTTGGGGACCGGCGCTGCTGCTGGCCGGCAGCACCCTGCTCTGGCGCCACATGGTGGGCCAGGACCCGATGCCCGGCGTGCCGGCCGTGGCCGCGCTGTTCGACAAGTGGTCCCTGGGCCAGCTGCGCCTGCTCAATGGCGCGGCCCTGGTCGTCCTGCTGCTGGCCAGTGCGCCCCTGTGGCGGGCGCTGCCCCGCCCGCGCCCGCTGGAGCTGCTGGGCCGCCAGTCGCTGCCGGTGTTCTGCGCCCACCTGGTGATCGTGCTGTTCACCCTGGCCTTCTTCGGCTCGGTCGAGACCCTGCGGCCCCGGCAGACCGACGCCCTGCTGCTGGCCGCCGCCTTCGCCGGCCTGTTCGCGGTGGCCCTGGCGGCGCAGTGGCGCGACCAGGGCGGCCGCCGGCGCCCACGCCTGGCCAGCGCGCTGCGCTGAGCGGCGGGGCGGCGGCCCGCCGCGTCAGAGCTTCAGGCGTGCCGCGATGAGCTCGCGCCAGATGCCGTAGCCCGTGGCGTTGAGGTGCAGGCGGTCGGCGCCGAACAGGTCGGGCCGCGGCCGCCCGGCCTCGTCCAGCATGGCGCCGTACACGTCGATGAAATCGAGCTGCGGGTGGCCTTCGGTGTAGGCCTTGACGAGCCGGTTGGTGGTTTGTATCGCGGGCAGCAGCGCCTCGCGCGCCGGGCTGGGCTTGATCGAGACAAAGGCGATGCGCGTGTTCGGCGCCGCCTGCAGCACCTGTTGCACGAAGCGCTCGTAGCGCAACAGCACCTCGGCCGGCGTGGCGCCTTCGTCCAGGTCGTTCTCGCCGGCGTAGAGCACCACCTGGCGCGCCTGGTAGGGCAGCACCAGCCGATCGACGAAGGCCACGCAGTCGGCCAGGCGCGAGCCGCCAAAGCCGCGCTTGATCACCACCGGCTGCTGCTGGAAGGCCGCTTCCAGCTTGTCCCACAGGCGGATGGAGGAACTGCCCACGAACAGCACCCCACCGGGCGGCGGACGGGCCAGCCGGTCCTGTTCGGCAAAGGCCTGCAGGCTGCTGCGCCAGCGCAGCTCGGCCGCCGCCACGTCGAACGGGGTGGGGTTGGGCGTGGGCCGGGCGGGCGGTAGGGCACTGGCCGGCGGCGGCAGGTTCACCAGGCGCTCGACGGCGCTGGTGGTGGCGAGGCCGGCCGGCGCGGCGCCAGTCGAGGCGGCCGAAGCGGGGGTGGCGCCTTGCGCCGAGGCCAGCGGGGCCAGCGCGGCGCCGAGCGCGCCCGCGGCCAGCCGGCGGAACATCGCGGAACGGTCGTTCATGTGTCGGGGGTGCCCAGGCCGAGCCGGCGCATCCAGCCCGCCAGGGCCTGCGCCTGCTCGCCGCCCTGTTCGTACAGGCGCAGCATCGCCGCGTGGGATTCGCGGCGGTGCTGGTTGAGCTTCACCTTGCAGCGAAGTTCCAGCACCCGCAGCTCCATGGCGTGGATGCCCTTCATCATGTTCTGCTGGAAGTCCTCGGGCAGGCCACGCCACTGCTCGGCGTAGGCTGGGTCGTGGTCGTGGATGAGGTGCTTGAGCAGGCGGTCCTTGTCCTCGAAGGACTCGATGAAGCCCACCTGCACGCGCGCCTGCACTGTCAGGTAGTTCCAGGTGGGCACGCGCTGCAGGTCGGGGTAGACGCGCGGCGTGAGGTAGGCTTGCGGGCCGTTGAACACCACCAGCGCCTGAGGCCGGGCGCGCAGGTGCTCGGCCTGCGGATTGGGCTTCGCCACATGGCCGAGCAGGGTGAGGCCGCCGCCCTCTTCCAGCACGTGCAGCGGCAGCGGCGTGACGAAGGGAAAGCCCTCATCGTCGGTGGAGATGAGCTGCGCGAAGGGGTGCGCGCGCATCAGCTCGAGCGCGATCGTGGGGTCCTTGGCGGCGAATTGGGGCGGTAGGTACATGCGGCGGGTGGGCCGGGGGCGGGCCCAGGCCCGGTCCATCCAGCGGATTGTTTCATATGCAATCGGCGCCGCCGCCCGGTGTGTTGCCGCTGTCACGGGGGGAAACCATGATCGGCGCCAACACCCGTCGCCGCCGGAGCCTCCCATGCCGAACCCGTTCAAGTCCCTGTCGCTGACCCTGTTCGCCGGTGTGCTCCTGTGCCTGGCTTTCGCCGTCGCTGCCTGGCGCACGGGGCGGCTGGCCTGGTGGGGCGCGGAAGGCCTGGCCGTGGTGGCGCTGGTCGGCGCCTTGCGCCTGCGCCGCCGGTCCCGCCGCGTGGACCCGGAGCGTTGGGCCAGCTTCTGACGGTTCGCACCGGCCTCAGCCGCCGCTGAACACGCCCCCGTAGCGCTTGCGCAGCTCGTTCTTCTGCACCTTGCCCGTGCCACCCACGGGCAGCGCGTCGAGGAAGACCACGTCCTCCGGCACCCACCACTTGGCCACGCGCTCGGCCAGGAACGCCAGGATCTCGGGCTTCTCCAGCGCGGCACCGGGCTTGCGCACCAGCAGCAGCAGGGGACGCTCGTCCCACTTGGGGTGCTTGATGCCGATGACCGCCGCCTGCGCCACCGCCGGATGGCCGGCGGCGGCGTTTTCCAGGTCGATGGAGCTGATCCATTCGCCGCCGCTCTTGATCACGTCCTTGGTGCGGTCGCGGATGGTCATCACGCCGTCGGGCGCGATGGTGGCGATGTCGCCGGTGGGGAACCAGCCGTCCACCAGGGCCGTGCGATCGGCCTTGTGGTAACGCTCCACGATCCACTGCCCACGCACCATCAGCTCGCCCTGCGACACGCCGTCGCGCGGCAGCGTGGCGCCCTGCTCGTCCACCACCTTGATCTCGATGCCCGAGACCACCTTGCCCTGGCGCGCGACGATGGCGTGGCGCTCGTCGGCCGGTCGCTCCCAGTCGGCGGCGCTCAGGTTGCTGAGCGTGGCGATGGCGGTGGTTTCCGTCATGCCCCAGCCGTGGCGCACCTCCACGCCGTAGGCCTCGTTGAACTTTTCGATCAGCGCGCGCGGCATGGCCGAGCCGCCCACGCAGGTGCGATGCATGGTGGAGAAGCGCAGGCCGCCCTGCTCCACGTGCTGCAGCAGGCCCATCCAGATGGTGGGCACGCCGGCGCTGATGGTCACCTTCTCGGCCTCCATCAGCTCATACAGGCTGGCGCCGTCCAGGCGCGGGCCGGGCAGCACGATGCGCGCGCCCGCCACCATGGCCGCGTACGGAATGCACCAGGCGTTGATGTGGAACATGGGCACCACGGGTAGGACGCTCTCGCGCGTGGACAGGCCCAGCACGTCGGGCAGGCAGGCGGTGGTGGCGTTGAGCACGATGGAGCGGTGCGAATACAGCACGCCCTTGGGGTGGCCGGTGGTGCCCGAGGTGTAGCAAAGCACCGCGCCGGTCTTCTCGTCGAACTCGGGCCAGTCGAAGGTGTCGGGCTGGCCGGCGATCAGGTCCTCGTAGGCCAGCGGCGTGGCCGCCGCCGGGCTCGGCGTGTCGGGCAGGTGCTCACGCTCGCTCAGGCAGACCCAGGCCAGCACCCGCGGGCACTTCGCCGCGATGGCCTGCACCAGCGGCGCGAAGGTGCTGTCGAACAGCACCACGCGGTCCTCGGCGTGGTTGAGGATGTAGACCAACTGCTCGGGGTGCAGGCGCGGATTGCAGGTGTGCATCACCATGCCGCTGCCCGAGACGGCGTAATAGGCCTCCAGGTGGCGGTGGTTGTTCCAGGCGATGGAAGCGACTGCGTCCCCGGGCTGCAGGCCCAGGCCGCGCAGCGCGTTGGCGAGCTGGCGCGCGCGCCGCGCGATCTGGGCGATGCTCAGGCGCACCGTGGGACCGTGCGTCTCGCGCGACACCACCTCCTGCGTGGCGTGCTGCGCGGCGCCGTGTTCCAACAGGCCCGAGATCAGCAGCGGGCGGTCCATCATCAGGCCGGGTTTGAGCATGGGGGTCTTGTCTCCGTAGGCTGGTCCCGGGCGTGCGGTGCGCCCGGGAAGTGGGTGGTGGTGCCGCTCAGCTGTCCGCCGTGAACCCGATGGACTTGACGATCGGCCCCCAGATTTTGATGTCGCGTTGCAGTGCGGCGGCCAATTCCGAGGGCGTCGAAGGGCTGGACTCCATGCCCGCGCTGTGCAGGGTCTCGATCACCTCGGGCGCCTTGAGCGCCTGGTGCAAGGCCGCGTTGAGGCGGCGCACCGCCTCGTCGGACGCCTTGGCGGGCAGGTAGAAGCCGTACCACTCGTCGAACACCAGATCCTTGAAGCCCTGCTCCGCCAGCGTGGGCACCTGCGGCGAAAAGCGGCTGCGCTTGGCGCCCGAGCTGGCCAGCAGGCGCAGCTTGCTGTTGGGCGTCATGTGGCTGAGGAAGGTGCCCAGCGGCGAGCACAGCGCGGGCAGGCTGCCGCCGATGAGGTCCTGCAGTGCCGGCGTGGAGCCCCGGTAGCCCACGTGCGTGACCTCCACGCCCGCGGCGCGGCCCAGCGTCACGGCGGTGAAGTGCAGCGTGGAGCCGGTGGCCGGCGAGCCGATGTTGGCCTTGGCCGGGTTGGCCTTGAACCAGGCCATGAGGCCGGGGATGTCCTTCACGCTCTCCGGCACGCCCGGGCCCACGGCGATGCCGTAGTCGAAGCTGGCGCCCATGCTCACCGGCGTCACGTCGGCCGCCGGGTCGTAGGGCAGCTTCTTGTAGGTGAAGGGGTAGACGCCCAGCATGGACATGGGCGTGAGCAGCAAGTGGCTGCCGTCGGCCGGCGCGCCCTTGAGCGCGGTCACGCCGAGCTGGCCGCCCGCGCCGGCGCGGTTTTCCACCACCACCGCCTTGGCGTGGCCGGCCTGCACCAGCTTCTCGCCCACCTTGCGGGCCAGGGTGTCGGGCGTGGTGCCGGCCGGGAAGCCGACAAAGAGGCGCACGGTGTCGGCGGCCTGGGCGCGGGCCAGGGGGGCGGCGCCCAGCAGCAAGCCGGCGCCGGCGGCGCCGAGGAGGTGGCGGCGGTGAAGGGGCATGGGTTTGTCTCCGGTGTGATGAACTCAAATTGTCAACCTTGGTTGACTTAATGGATTCTCAAACCGTCCACCGGACGCGTCAACCCGCCTGGGGCGCTTCGGCGCCAGGGCTTTCCCTAGTCGCCCGTCAATCGCCTTCTGGCGCGCCCATTTCCGGCCAGGGCAAGGCCAGGATGCGGCGCAGCTCCTCCACGTTGTCCTTGCCGATGTGGCGGGCCAGCTCCTCCTCCATGCGCACGAAGGCGGCGGCGGCTTCCTCGGACATGCGCCAGCCCTTCTGCGAGAAACGCAGCAGCTTGACGCGGCCGTCCTCCTCGCTCGGCACGAACTCCACCAGGCCCAGGCGCTCGGCCTCCAGCGCGAGCTTGTGCACGGCCTGGCGCGACACGCCCAGCCGGCGCGCCAGCTCCGACAGGCCCAGCGGGCGCCCGCCCAACTGCGCGAACAGGCGGTTCATGGCGGTGGTGAGGTGCGGGTAGCCCTCCAGGTGGGCCCCCTGCACCACGCGCGCTTCCATCCAGTCGGATCGGGCCATCAGCAGGTGGCGCAGCAACTGCTTGTGCGGGGTGGCGGTCGGGGTCTTGGGCATGGGTTTCCTCGGGACTCGGTGGGCGAGCGTGGCAGAGCCGTCGTATTTGTCAACCAAAATTGACAAAATAGCAGTTTCAAGCCAACCACCCGAGGAGATTGTCCATGCCCCACGCCAGCCGGCCGCTGTTTGGCCCCGAGCACCAGAGCTTTCGCGACCAGGTGCGCCGCTTCTGCGAACGCGAGATCGCGCCCCACCACGCCGATTGGGAGGCCGCGCACGGCGTGCCGCGCGAGCTGTGGCGCCGCGCCGGCGAGCTGGGCCTGCTGTGCGCCTGGTTGCCCGAAGCCGACGGCGGCCCGGGCGCCGACCTGCTGTACGACCTCATCGTCTGCGAAGAACTGGGCCGCATCGGCGCCACCGGCCCGGGATTTCCACTGCACTCGGTGATCGTGGCGCCCTACATCGCCCACCACGGCACGCCCGCGCTGAAGGCGCGCGTGCTGCCCGGCATGGCCAGCGGCGAGCGGGTCGGCGCCATCGCCATGACCGAGCCCGGTACCGGTAGCGACCTCGCGCGCATCCGCACCCGGGCCGAGCGCGACGGCGATCACTGGGTGATCCACGGCCAGAAGACCTTCATCACCAACGGCCATCACGCCGACGTGGTCGTGGTGGCCTGCAAGACGGAGCCCGAACGCGGCGCGCGCGGCGTCTCGCTGTTCGTGGTGACGGCCGACACGCCCGGCTTTTCGCGCGGACGCAAGCTGCACAAGATCGGCCAGCACGCGCAGGACACGGCCGAGCTGTTCTTCGACGGCGTGCGCGTGCCGGCGGACCACCTGCTGGGCGAGGCCAACCAGGGTTTTCGCTACCTCATGCGGGAGCTCGCGCAGGAGCGCCTGCTGGTCTCCGTGCAGTGCCAGGCGCGCGCCGAGGCGGCCTTTGAAGGCACCGTGCGCTACACGCAGCAGCGCCAGGCCTTCGGCCAGCGCGTGGCCGACTTCCAGAACACCCGATTCCAGCTCGCCGGCCTGTGGGCCGAGCTGCAGGCCGGGCGGGCCTACTGCGACCAGCTCATCGCCCGCCACCTGGACGGCGGGCTGGACGCGGTCGACGCCTCGGCGGGCAAACTCTGGCACTCGGAGCTGCTGGGCCGGGTCACCGACACCTGCCTGCAGCTGCACGGGGGCTACGGCTACATGGCCGAATACCCCATCGCCCGCGCCTACGTCGACGCCCGCATCGAGCGCATCTACGCTGGCACCTCGGAAATCATGAAAGAAGTCATCGCGCGCGCCGTGTGCGACCAGCCCGCCCCATGAACCCCAGCCGCTTCGGCAACCCCGACCAGGCGCTCATCCAGCGCTTCCTCGACCAGGGCGCCCGGCCCCTGCCCGTGGACTCCAACCCCATGGCCCTGGCCCTGGGCGCCACGCTGGTGGCGCTGGACCGCGAAGCCGGCACGGTGTCCATCGATTTCCAGCCCCAGGCCCTGTTCGTGCAAGGCACGGGCGTGCTGCAGGGCGGCGCGCTCAGCGCCATGCTGGACTTCGCCATGGCCTTTGCCACGCTGGCGCGACTGCCGCCCGAAGGCAGCTGCGCCACCACGAATATGAGCACCGCCTTCCTGCGGCCCGCGCCGCTCGGCCGCTACCGCGCCAGCGGCAGCGTGGACCGCTGCGGCAAGGCCCTGGCTTTCGCCCAGGCCCGTCTGCTGGAAGCGGCCAGCGGGCGGCTGGTGGCCACGGCCTCGTCCACCCTCGCGGTGATCGGCCCGGCCTTGCAGCCGCGCGGGCCGGTGGGATGATGGCGGACCCCGGTCCCGCCAGCCCGCGATGGCCTCCTTCGTCCACCACCCCGCTTTCCAGAGCCTGCTGCTGCCGGCCCTGCTGTGCCTGGCCTGCCTGGGCGCGCTGCGTGCGGGTCTGGGCACCGCGCGCGGGCCCTGGGTCTCGCTGGGCGCGGCGCTGGGCCTGGTGCTGGCCCTGGCCGCCTGGCCCGGCCTGAGCTGGCCGGCGTCCAGCCAGGCGCACAAGCTGCCCTGGGTGGTGCTGGCGAGCCTGTTGGCCATGGTCCCCGCGCTGGCCCTGGCCAGCACGCGCCCCGCCGCCCGCCACCATCCGATGTGGCCCTGGCTGCTGGCGGCCTTGGCCTGGGGCGCCGCCTCAGCCTGGCTGCTGGGGCTGGCCTCGCCGCTGCGCCTGCTGCTGGCGGCCGGCGGCGGCGCGCTGGCGCTGGGCGTGTTGGCGTGGTCCACCGAAGCGCCGGGCGCCGAGCCCACAGCAGCGGCCGGCTCGGCCGGGGCCTTGGCGGTGCTGCTGATGGGCCTGGTGGGCATGGGGGTCCTGGCGGGTTCGCTGCTGCTGGCGCAGCTGGCGCTGATGGCGGCCGTCGCCACCGCCGTGCTGGGCCTGTGGGCCTGGACCGGACCACGCGCGGGGGTGCGCGTGGGGGCCGCCGCGCTGATGCCGCTGGCCAGCGCGGCCCTGGCCCTGCTCTGCCTCAACCTGCTCAGTGGGCAGGTGCCGGCGGGCGTGCCGGCCCTGCTGCTGCTCGCGCTCACGGCGCCCTGGTGGCTGGCCCGCCGGGCCGGGGCCGCGCGGCACTGGCGCTGGCGGCCGCTGGTGGTGGCGCTGCTGGCGGCCATTCCCGTGCTGGCCGCGCTGGGCTGGCAGGCCATGTGGCCGGGCGATGCGGGCGCCGGCGCGGCCGGCGACGACCCCTACTACACGCCGCGCTGGTGAGCGGCGCCCGCGCCGCCATCGGGGCCGGCCCTGGGTAGGCGTTCGGCGAACCCGATGCGATGATGGCCGCATGCCGTCCAGCCCCCGGTCCGCGCGCCCTGCCCCAGCCCCCAACGAGCCCGGCTCGGCCGCGCTGTCGGACGTGCCGGCCGACTGGCCGGCCCTGTGGGAGCAGGTGCTGGCGGCGCGCGAGGGCCGCGCGGTGCCGGCGTCCCGGCGCGCCACGCTGGCCTGGCGGGCGGATGCCGGCTGGTGCATCCGGGGCCCGGTGAGCGCCCGCGCCGCCGCCCTTTTCGATCTTTACAAACCCTTGCTCGACGCGCGCGCCGCCCGCGGCGCGCCCTGGGTGGTGGCCCAGATGGGCCAGAGCCTCGACGGCTTCGTGGCCACGGCGACGGGCGACTCCTACTACGTGAACGGGGCGCACAGCCTGGTGCACCTGCACCGCCTGCGCGCGCTCTGCGACGCGGTGCTGGTGGGCGCCGGCACGGTGGCCATCGACAACCCCCAGCTCACCACGCGCCGCGTGCCCGGCCCGAACCCGGTGCGCCTGCTGCTGGACCCCGAGGCCCGGCTCGACGGCACCTCGCGCGCGCTGCGCGATGGCCAGTCCCCCACGCTGTGGCTGTGCGACGCACGCCACGCGGCCCGGGCGCGCGAGCGCCTGGGCCGCGGCGCGCCCGGCGCCGAGGTGCTGCCCGTGGCCGGACTGAGCGCGGGGCCCGGCGAAGCGCGCGGCCCCGACGCGCGGCGCCTGCTCGCCGCGCTGGCCGAACGGGGTCTGCGCGTGCTCTTCGTGGAAGGCGGCGGCGTCACGGTGTCGCGCTTTTTCGCGGCCGGCGTCCTGCAGCGGCTGCACCTGTCGGTGGCGCCGGTGCTGGTGGGCGACGGCCGGCGCGGCCTGCGCGTGCCCGCGCGCGAGGTGATGGCGGAGTGCCCCCGCCCGCCCGCGCGCCTGGTGGTGCTGGGCGACGACATGCTCTGGGATCTGGACCTCGCGGCGCTGGGCTGAGCGCTACGCCGGTACCGCCAGCAGCTCCAGGTGCCCCACGCGCACGCGCCCCGTGGCCGCGAGCGCGAGGCGGCGCTGCCGCCACGCCCCCACCCGCGCCGCTTGCGACGGGTCCTGCTCGGCGGCGGCGCGCGCCATGCCTTCGATCAGCGCGCGCTGCAGGGCCAGGCCGTCCCCCCCGATGCGCCAGTCGCTGCGCGCGAGCCGCACACGGTAGCCCTGCTCGCGCAGGCGAGCGGCCAGCCGCGGCACCGCCCGCGCGCCCAGCGCGGGGCCGAAGCCCTTGTCGCCTTGCTGGTGGGCGGCGAAGAGGCGCTGGATGGCGCCATCGTCCGCGTCCGCCGGGCCCCAGTGGTGGCGGCCATCCACGCTGAGCGACAGGAGCAGCGGCACGCGGGCCGCTGCCGCCAGCGCGGCCAGTTGCCGCAGCCAATCGGCCCCCACCAGATCGAGCAGGGCCGAGGCGGTGACCAGGTGGGCCGCGTGCCAGGGCAGCGTGGGCAGATCGCGCGCGAGATCGAGACGCCGGCGCACGATCTCCACGCCGCCGTCCCGCCATCGCAGCCGGTCGCCCGCGATCGGTTCGAATCCGGGCTGCGACGCCCATCGCCGCAGCAGCGCGGCGTCGTGGTCGAGCACCAGCCACTGCTGCGCGCCGCCCAGGCGCGGCGCCAGCCAGCGCAGGTTGGCGCCCGTGCCGCAGCCCAGGTCGATCACGCGCCAGGGGCCGTCGGCGGGCCGGCATGCCAGCAGGGGTGGCAGCAGCCGCGCGGCGGCCGTGTCGCGCGCGGCCGCGTCGAAGGGCTCGCGCAGCGCGAGCCAGCCGGCGCTGAAGCGCGCGCCGCGGGCCTTCACCACGCCAGCCCCCACACGCGGTCCAGCACGGCCTCGAAGCGCTCGGCCTGCTGGTCCCAGGACGGCAGCGCCCGCGCGGCCTGCCACGCGGCGTCGGCCCAGCGTTCGCGCAAGGTCCGGTCGGCGATGGCCGTGGCCAGCGCGGCCCGCCAGGCGCCCGCGTCGCCGGGCGGCACCAGCAGGCCGGCCCCCGCCGGCACGGTCTGCGCCAGCGCGCCCGCGCGGCTGGCCACGATAGGCAGGCCGTGCATCAGGGCCTCGTTGACGACCATGCCGAAGCCCTCGTGCAGCGAGGCCAGCACGAACAGGTCGGCGCTGGCGTAGCGCGCCTGCAGCGCCTCGGCGCTCAGCTCGCCGTGCCAGTGCACCCGCTGCGCCAGCGGGCCGCCCGCGGTGCGCGCGTGCAGCGCGGCGGCCAGCGCCGGGTCGCGCGCGGCGCTGCCCACGCAGTGCAGCGTCCAGTCGAGCGCCAGCAGGCCGGACAGCGCGTCCAGCAGCACGGCATGCGCCTTGCGCGGGGTGAGCGTGGCAACGCAGAGCAGCTGCACGCCGCCGCCCTCCGGGCCGGCACGGCCCGGCGCACCCGCGCCGGCCGCGGTGAAGCCCGGCGCCGCCACCGCATCGTTGCCCGGTTCCACCACCGTGATGCGGTCCGGCGGCACACCCAGCTCGGCCACGTCCCGCGCGGTCTGCCCGCTCACCGCCACCACCCAGCGCGCGTGCCGCAGGGCCGCGCTTTCGCGCTCGCGCAGCGCCTGGGCGGCGGCCGCGTCCAGCCCGGTTTCCAGGTGCAGCGGGTGGTGCACCAGCGCCAGCCAGCGCAGCCGCCGCGCGTGCGGCGCCACCACCTCGCCCAGTGCGCCGAAGGCCAGGCCGTCGGCCACCACGCACTCGCCATCGGGCAGCGCGGCGATGGCGCGGCGCGCCTCGGCCAGGCTGGCTTCGTCGGGCCGGGGCCAGGCGCCGTCCAGGCGCAGCCATTCCACCGAGGCGCCGCGCGCGCGCAGCGACTCGACCAGCCGCCGGTCGTACCGGTAGCCGCCGGTGAGCGTGCGCCAGTCGCCCGGGATCAGCAGCCGGCAGTGGCGCGCGGCGGGCATGCGTGGGGGCCCTCAGGCGGCGGGCAGCGCCGCCTCGTACGAAGCCGAGGCCACATGCGATTCGTTCAGCGTCACGCGCATCGCCGCCAGCCCGCCCGTGGCGCCGCCCGGCACCGCGTGCGGGCCCAGCGCGCCGGCGGCGATGCGCGCCGCCAGGCGCTCGAACAGGGCGTGCGCCAGGAACTCGGTGGTGGTGTTGCGGCCGGCGAACTCGGGCGCCTCGTCGAGGTTGCGGAAGTTCAGCCGCGCCAGCTCTTCGCGCAGCAGCTGCGTGGCCAGGCCGATGTCGACCACCAGGCCGTCCGGGTCCAGCGCCGGGCGGCGCAAGGCCAGGTCCACCACGTAGGTGGCGCCGTGCAAGGCCTGCGCGGGGCCGAAGACCGCGCCGCGGAAGCTGTGCGCGATCATGAAGTGGTCTCGGACGGTGAGCGTGAACATGCGGTGGGATCGGGGTGGGGGTCAGTCGGGGTAGTCGATGCGCTGGCACAGGGTCTCGCTGTCGCCGCCGGCCAGGCGCGCCAGCACCTGGGGAAGCTCGTCGAAGCGCGCGTGGTGGGTGACGAGCCGGTCCAGCACCGGGTCCTTCAGCAGGGACAGCGCCAGCCCCAGCCGGCGCGCGTGGGTCCAGCGCGCGCGCTGCGCGGTGGCCACCTGCCCCACCTGGGAGCTGCGCAGCGTGAGCCGCTGCGCGTGAAACCCCTGGCCCAACGGCAACGGCACCGCGCGGGTGCCGTACCAGCTCAGCTCCAGCACCGTGGCCTCGAAACCGGCCAGGCCCAGGGCGGTGGACAGGCCGTCGGGCTGGCCACTGGCGTGGATGACCAGATCGGCCTCGGGCCGCGCGGCCCCGGGCAGGGCGAAGCCGGCGCCGAGCGCGCGCGCCACCTCGGCGCGCGCGGGCGCGGTGTCCACCACCTGCACCTCGCAGCCCGGCAGGCGCGCCGCCAGCCAGGCCACCAGCAGGCCGAGGGTGCCGCTGCCCACCACGCTGATGCGCTCGCCCAGGCGCGGCGCGGCGTCCCACAGGGCGTTGATGGCGGTCTCCAGGTTGGCCGCGAGCACCGCGCGCGCGGGCGGCACCCCCTCGGGCAGCGGCGCCACGGCGTCGGCGGGCACCTGGTAGAGGGTCTGGTGCGGGTGCAGGCAGAACACGGCGCGGCCCCGCAGGTGCGCCGGGCCGGCCTCGACCACGCCCACGCTCACGTAGCCGTACTTCACCGGCGCCGGAAACTCACCGGCCTGGAATGGCGCGCGCATGCGCCGGGCCTCGCTGGCGGGCACCTCGCCGCGGAACACCAGGGTCTCGGTGCCCCGGCTCACGCCGCTGTGCAGGGCGCGCACGCGCACCTCGCCTTCGCGCAAGGGGGGCAGGGTTTCCGCGCGGATCTCGGCGCGCAAGGGCCCGGTGATCCAGCAGGCCTGGGCCGTGGCGGTGGTGGTGGCGGCGGTCAAGGTGGTGGGCGGTGGCGTGGGTCGGACCGGACAGCAGGGCTTGCGCCCAGGCGCCAAGACGAGGAACCTCAGGGTTCGCCGTTCATCTTAGAGGCCCCCTCGCGCCAACGCCATGCACCCCGCCGCCGCGACCCTCGCCCCGCCGGCCCTGGACCCGGCCCTGCGGCTGCAGGCCGCCCGCGCCCTGGCCGGCGCGGGGCTGGCGCTGCTGCTGGCGGCCGGCGGCATCGGCCTGTGGGGTGGACTGGGCCTGGACTACCCGCTCAAGGCCCTGCTGGCCTACGCCCTGGGCGCCGCGCTGGTGTGGCGCGGCCTGGCCCTGGGTGGCCACCCGCACCGCCGCTTCGGCGCGGCCAACCGCGTCACGCTGGGCCGCCTGGCCGGCATGGCGCTGGTGGCCGCGCTGCTGGGCGAGGCCGTGCCCGCCGCGCCGCCCTCGGCCCAGCCCGGGGGTGGCTGGGCGCTGATCGCCTGGGCGACGGTGGTCGCGCTGCTGGACGCGTTGGACGGCACCCTCGCCCGCCGCCAGGGCCTGGCCAGCCCCTTCGGCGCGCGCTTCGACATGGAGACCGACGCGGCCTTCCTGCTGGCGCTCAGCGCCCTGGTCTGGCAGGCCGGCCAGGCGGGGCCCTGGGTGCTGGCCTCAGGCCTGATGCGCTATGCCTTCGTGGCCGCCGCCGCGTGCTGGCCCTGGCTGGGCGGCCCGCTGCCGCCCAGCGTGCGCCGCCAGGCGGTGTGCGTGGCGCAGATCACCGCGCTCATCGTCTGCCTGGGGCCCAGCGTGCCGGCGCCGCTGGCCTCGGCCCTGGCGGCGGGGGCGCTGCTGCTGCTCGGCGCCTCGTTCGGCACCGACATCGTCTACCTGGCGCGCCAGCGCGCCGCCGCCCCGGAGACCCGCGCATGAACACCGTCCCCGCCCCCTTCGCCCCCCTGCCCCCCCACCCGCGCCGCCGCCTGCTGGCCGCCGGCGCCGCCCTGGCCGCCGCGCTGCTGCTCCCTCCCACGGCCGCGATGGCCCAGGCCGCGCGCTACGAGCTCGACCCCGACCACATCACCATCGCCTTCCTGGTCGAGCACATCGGCTATGCCAAGGTGCTGGGCCTGTTCCGCTCCGCGCGCGGCAGCTACCGCTTCGACGAGGCCAGCGGCACGCTGACGGACGTGCGCATCGAGGTGGAGACCGCCAGCGTCTTCACCAATCAGCGCAAGCGCGACGAACACCTCAAGGGCCCGGACTTCCTCAACAGCGGCGAATTCCCGCGCATGGTCTTTACCGCCAGCGGCGCCAAGCGCACCGGCGAGCGCCAGTTCGAGGTCGCCGGCCAGCTGGAGCTGCTGGGCAAGGCCCTGCCGCTCACCCTGCAGGCCACTTGGAACAAGAGCGCCGAGTCGCCTCTGGGCGGGCCGGGCCGCAAGCCCTACACCATGGGCGTATCGGCGCGCGGCAGTTTCAAGCGCAGCGCCTACGGCATGAACTACGCGGTGGCCAACGGCTGGGTGGGCGACGAGGTGCCGCTTATCATCGAGTTCGAGGCGGTGCGGCAGTGAAGGCCCGGCCCGGTCGGCGGCGCGCGCCACCGGCCGGTCGGGCGTTCACGCGCGCCGGGCGATCACGCCAGGGCGGGCGCCGAGAGGTAGGCCTCGCCGTCGGCCAGCAGGCGGTCGAAGTGCGCCTGCACGGCGTCCAGCAGGGCCGCGTCGCGGCCGGCGTCCAGCCCGGCGAAGGCCTGGCCGTGGTAGTCCCCCCGCCAGCACAGCACCCCGCGCAGCGAGCCCTCCCGCGCGTGGATCTCGCGGATCGTGCGGCACTCGCCGTCCTCCAGGGCATTGGGGTGGTGCAGCGCGTACCACACGGCCAGCGCCGCGCCGAAGGCCAGGCCCGAGGCAGGCACGCCGTGGGCCTGCGCCATCGCCAGGCTGCCGAAGACTCGCTCATCGCGCTGCAGCTTGCGCAGCGGGTCGCGGCCCACGCGAGCGCAGGGGTCCTTGAAGGCATGGGCGCAGCGGCGGCGGAAGGTGTGCACGAATTCCGACAGGTGCGGCCCCAGCGCCGGGAACCGGGCCCTGAGCGCGGGGGCGAGTTCCACGTCCAGCAGATGGTCCATCAGGGCCTGCACGCGCACATCGCCCATGGCGTGACCGATGGTGGGGTAGCCCAGCAAGGCCGCGTACCAGGCAATGATGGCGTGCGTGCCGTTCCACAGCCGGTTCTTGAGCGCCTGGACCTCGCCGATGTCGTCCACGGTGTCGATCTGGCGCAGGTGCTCCAGCAGCTCGCCGCCCCGCTGCGCGTACAGCGGCATGTCGGTCTCGCTGTTGAACAGGATCAGGTGCAGCGGCGCCAGGGCGCTGGCCGGGGCGCCAGCGTCGCGCAGGGTGCTGACGATGGGCGAGATCGCCTCGGCCTGGTCGTCGCCGATGCCGTAGTCCGGCGCCGCCGTCTCCAGCGCAGCCTCGCGCACGGCGGCGACGTTCTTCTCGTACAGGTCGTGCTTGATGCGCAGCTGGCGCAGCAGCGCCTCCTCGGACAGCTTGGAGACGATGCGCGTGACCACCGTCTCACAGAAGTGCGTGCGTTCCAGCGCCTGCTCGGCCTGGCGCGCCGGCAGCCGCTCGCGCAGGGCGCTGGCCACCTGCGCCTGCACGAAGCGCGCACCGCCCACCTTGTTGAGCACCACCAGCACCGTCAGCGAGCGGCCGTGCGCAGCGAAGCGCTCGGCCAGGCCCCGGGCGATCACCGGGGCCTGGGCCACCATGGCCTGCTCGGGCAGGCACAGGGCCACGATCTCGCAGTCGCGGTACATGCCGGCGACGGCCGCGTCGTCGGCCGCGTCCACCAGGCGCATGCGCTGGATGGTCTGGTCAAAGGCCAGGCTGCCGTAGCGCACGCTGTACTTGCCGAAGGCGTTGACGGCGTCGCGCAGCAGCGCGTTGCCGGTGGAGGCGATGATCTCGCCCGGCCGGGTGTAGCCGTCCCAGTGCGAGAACACCTGCGCCAGATAGCCGCCGCCCATGGCGCCGAAGCCATGGATGCCGGCCTTGAGCTGGTTGACCGCCTGAGGGAAGGGCTCGGTGAGGGCCGGCATGGGCAGCCGGGGCGTGCAGGCCGCCAGCTCCTGCAGGAAGCCGCGCAGGCTGGCGTAGCGCGCGAAGGCACGCTCGGCCACCGCCGGCCGCGGCGGCTTGATGTCCTCGACCAGGATGGCCAGGCCGCCGGCGTCGGCCGCGGAACGCAGGCCGTTCTCGGAGTCCTCGAACATCAGGCAACGCTCGGGCTGGCTGTTCAGGGCCTCGGCGGCGCGCAGGAAGATCTCCGGGTGCGGCTTGCCCTGCTTCACCTCGTCGCCGCAGACGCAGAGGTCGAAGTACTTGAAGATGTTCGCGTTGATGAGGTATTCCTCGGCGATGGCGCGCCGGCTGGAGGTGGCCACCGCCATCTTCAGCCCCGACTTGCGCAGGCGCTCCAGCACCGGCAGCAGCCCGGGCTTGACCGGCACCCCGTGCGTGCGCACATGCTGCAGCTCCAGCTCGTCGGCGCGGCGGCGGATGTCGGCGTACGGGAAGGCCGCTCCATAGTGCTGTTTGGCAAGTTCTTCAGCCTTGGTGGCGCTCAGGCCCAGCGAGCCCATGAGCACATCCTCGGTGAAAGGCTTGCCGAACAGTTCTTCGGCGGCCTGCGACAGGGTACGGAACCTCAGTCGCTCTGTGTCGAACATGGTCCCATCCATATCGAAAATGGCGGTATCGATCGTCTTGTTCTTGAATTGAAGCATCCAGGTCCTTTCTGCGGTCTTGTGGCGGGAAAAAAAACCGGCCATTGTGAAGCAAGCGGGAAGGCGCCCCCATGACGGCCGTTACCGCGGGCCGCGCCGCGCTGGCGTTTGTGCTGCTCAACACCCTGCTGACCTTCGAAAACCGGTGGCCCGGCCTGGGCGTGCGTTTCATGCCGCGCCTGTCCTTCGAGCTCTGCCTGGGCCTGGCGCTGCTGGCGGCCTGGGTGGCCTGGCGTGGCGCCCCCTCGGCGCGCGCGGCCACGGGGCTGGCGCTGGGCGCCGTGGCGCTGGCGGCGGCACGCTACGCCGACGTGACCGCGCCCGCCATGATGGGTCGCCCGGTCAACCTCTACTGGGACGGCCGCTATGCGCTCGACCTGGTGGCGCTGGCGGCGCGGTCCTGGCCGGCGTGGCAGGTGGCCCTCGCGGCGCTGGCCTTGCCGCTGGGCGCGGCCCTGCTGCTGGCGCTGGCGCGCTGGGCCATCGACGCGCTGTCTCAGGCACTGGCCGCCTGGCCGGCGCTGCGGCGCGGCAGCCTGTTGTCGGCCGCCGCGCTGGGCCTGTGCTTCGCCGCCTACGTGCCCGGCCAGCGCGACACGCGCTGGTTCTTCTCGCTGCCGCTCGCGCCCACGCTGTGGAACCAGGCCAGGCTGTTCGCCCAGGTGCTGGGGCCGGGGCGCGGCGAGGCCGCGCTGGGCGCCGGTCCGGCCTTCGACACCGACCTGCAATCGCTGCGCGGCGCGGACGGGGCGCGCGCGGCCGACGTGCTGCTGCTGTTCGCGGAGTCCTACGGCGCCGTCGCGCTGGACGACGCGGCCCTGTCGGGCGCGCTGGCGCCGGCGCGCGAGCGGCTGCAGGCCGCCATCGACGCCAGCGGGCGGCGCGTGCTGTCGGCCCGCGTGCGCGCGGCCACCTTCGGCGGCGCCTCGTGGCTGTCGCACGCCAGCCTGCTGTCGGGCCTCGCCATCACCGACCCGGCGCTTCACAACCTGCTGATGGCCAGCCAACGGCCCACGCTGGTGAGCCTCTTTGCGCGGCACGGCTACCGAACGGTGGGCTGGATGCCCGGCATCAAGCGCGCCTGGCCCGAGGGTGCCTTCTACGGCTTCGAGCGCTTCGCCGACGACGTCCAGCTGGGCTACCGCGGCCCGGACATCGGCTACTGGCGCATCCCCGACCAGGTGGCCATGGCACTGCTGCACGAACAGGAGCTGGGCGCACCGCCCGCCACGCGCCGGCCGGTGTTCGCGGTGTTCCCCACGGTGAGCACGCACGCGCCTTTCCAGCCGCTGCCGGCGCTGCTGGACGATCCGCTGCGCGGCCCGCCCCCGGGCACCTCGGGCCAATCGGGCCGCGCGGGCTATCCCGACAGCCTGCGCTACCAGTTCCAATGGCTGGCGCGCCACCTCGAGCGCACGGCCGGCCAGGGACTGGTGCTGATCGTCGTCGGCGACCACCAGCCGCCCGGCGGCGTGGCGGGGCGCGACGCCCCGTGGGACGTGCCGGTGCACCTCATCACCAGCGACGCCACGCTGGCCGGGCGGTTCCAGGCCCTGGGCTTCACGCCCGGCCTGCAGCCACAGGGGCCGGCGCTGGGGGCGATGCACGATCTGACGCGCTGGCTGCTGCTGGCCTTCGACGGCCGGGCCGAGCCGCACTGAATCCACCCGAACGCAAAGCCCATGCCGCTCCGACGCTCATCCCCCCCGGCCCTGCTGGCCTTGCCGCTGCTGCTGGCCGCCTGCGCCGCGCCCCCACCCGCCACCGACACCCTGGGCATTGCCTTCGTGCGGGTGCCGGCGGGCGAGTTCTCGATGGGCAGCGACGAGCCGGCGTCGAGGCTCGCGGCCAGCTACCCTGGCCTGGAGCCGTCCCGCTTCGAGGGCCTGTCCGACGAAGCGCCGGTGCACCGCGTGCGCATCACCCGGCCCTTCGAGATGGCCCGCCACGAAGTCACGGTGGGCCAGTTCCGCGCCTTCCTCCAGCGCTCGGGCCACGTGCCCGAATCCATCGCCGACGGCACCGGCGGCTATGGCTACAACCCCGCCTACGACCCGGCCACCACCCCCCGGCGCGACGCCTTCGAGGGCCGCTCGCCCCGCTACTCCTGGCAGAACCCGGGTTTCGCGCAAGGCGACGACCACCCCGTGGTCAACGTCACGTGGAACGACGCCACCGCCCTGGCCCGCTGGCTGACGCAACAGGAAGGCCGGACCTACCGCCTGCCCACCGAGGCCGAATGGGAATACGCCTGCCGCGCCGGCGGCACGGGCCGCTACCAGCACGGTGACGACCCGGCGGGCCTGGTCCGCGTGGGCAACACCTTCGACGAAGACGCCGCCGCCAACTGGCCCGCCTGGCGCGACCGCGCCCTGCCCGGCCGCGACGGCCACGCCTTCACCGCCCCCGTGGGCCGCTACGCCCCCAACGCCTTCGGCCTGCACGACCTGCACGGCAACGTGTGGGAATGGGTGTCGGACTGGTACGGCGAGGACTACTACGCGCGCTCCCCCACCGAGGACCCCCAGGGCCCGGCCGATGGCAGCGTCAAGGTGCGGCGCGGCGGCTCCTGGCACACCTGGCCGCTGTACGCGCGCTGCGGATTCCGCAACTGGAACACCGTGCAGACGCGGTACACGCTGGTGGGAATTCGCCTGGTGAGGGAGCTGGGGCGGTGATGGGGCGGCATGGGCCGTGGCAAGCCCCCATGCTTGGCCAAGGCCCCAGCTAAACCGCCGGCCGCAGCGCCGCGTCGTACGCCGCTCTCTCGAACACGAACGGTCCGAAGCCGCCGTAGTCCCAGTGCCCGGCGGCCGAGTCCGCGCGCCGGTGCGGTTGCTCGAAACCCGACCAGATAACCTGGGCGGACCCCAGGGTGACGGTGGCCAGCAGCGGCCAGCAACCCGGTTCGCCACAGGCGCATTCGAGCAAGGCCCGCTTGTCGTCGGCGTCGGTGGCCCCTCGCCGCAGCGCGGCCAGTTGCCGCGCAGGCGGCACCGGCCACACGTAGGCCGCGGCCAGGCCCGGGTGCCCTTCGGCCTCGGCCATGGGCCGCTCGTACCGGCGCACGGCCTCGATCAGGCTTTCGCCATCGATCAGCAGCTCCAGCGCCGCGTGGCGCGAGCCGTCTTCGAGCGTGACCGTGGTTTGGCGGGTGGTGAGTTGGTTCATGCGGGACGCCGGGCCTGGCCGAACGGGGCCCGCGGGTTCTGGCCGAGGGCCGCCATCCTAGTCGAGCCGCCGGTCCCCCGTGGCCGCGGCGGCCGCGCCGCTACCGCACCCGCCAGGCGGGCACCTCACCCAACAGGGAGCGCGGCAGGCCGAGGGTGGCGGACCAGTTCTTGGGCGGGCGTCCACTCAGTCCCGCCGATACGCCAGCACCTTGAGGCTGCGTTCAGCCGACACGTCCTGGAACGCCTCCGGGTTGGCCACGCGCTCCACGAACGCCAGCCCCGGCGCGTTCGACTCCACCGCCTCGCGCAGGAACGCCACGCCCAGTTCCGGCGCGTTCAGGCACAGCATCGCCTGCCCGCCCGGGGCCAGCAGCGCCGGCAGGCGCCGGGCCAGGCGGGCGTAGTCCTTGGTGGCGACGAAGCTGCCCTTCTGAAAACTGGGCGGGTCGCAGATGACGAGGTCGTACGGCCCGCCGCGCGTGAGCTTGCCCCAGGAGCTGAAGATGTCGTGGGCCAGGAAGCGGGCGCCGGCCTGCAGGCCGTTCAGTTCGTGGTTGGCGCGGCCCGTGGCCAGCGCGCCGGCGGCCATGTCCACGTTGACCACCTCGCTGGCCCCGGCCTGCAGCGCGACCACCGAGAAGGCGCAGCTGTAGGCGAACAGGTTCAGCACGCGGTCGCCGCGCTGCACGCGCTCGCGCACCCAGCGCCGGCCCTCGGCCATGTCCAGGAACAGGCCGTGGTTCTGGCCGCGCAGCAGGTGCACGAGGTAGCGCGCGCCGGCCTCGGTGACCACGTGCGGCTCGGGCAGTGCCCCGGCCATGAGGCGCGTGGCGGCGCCGTGGCCGCGGCACTGGTACACCCAGCTCAGGGGTTCGTCCGTCAGCTCGCACCAGCGCGCGGCCAGGGCCTCCCCCACGGCGGCCAGCGCGGCCTCGTCGAGGGGTTGGAACGACGTGAGCAACAGGGCGGGCGGGAAGGCGTCCAGCGCCAGGTGTTCGCAGCCGGGGTAGAGACCGCCCCGGCCATGGAAGACGCGCTGGGCGCCCAGGGGAAAGGCCATCGTCGCGATGGCGTCGAGCAAGGCTTGCATGGGGCGGCATTCTGGGGCCGGCATCGGCAGCGCGGCGCCAGCGCCTGGCGCCGGCCGGGGCATCCAAGCCGTGGCCTCCTCCGTATAAGGGCCATGCCCGCCCCACAGACCACGCCCGACCGCCGCTGGCAATGGAGCAATGTGCTGTGGACCCAGCTCGCCTGGTTCGCCGCCGTGCTCGGCGCGGCCCATGGCCTGCCCGTGTGGGGGACCCTGCCCGCGCTGGCCGTGCTGCTGTGGCACCTGCGACGGGCCCCGCGGCCGCGCGCCGAGGCCCGGCTCATGCTGCTCGCCGCCGGGCTGGGTGCCGTCGCCGACACGCTGGTGCTGCGCCAGGGCGTGCTGGCCTATGCCAGCGGCCAGTGGAGCGCCGCCCTGCCGCCCCTCTGGATGACCGCGCTCTGGGCGGTCTTCGCCACCTCGCTCAATGTGACCCTGCGTTGGTTGCATGGCCGCCCCCTGCTGGCCGCCGCACTGGGCGCCGTGGCGGGGCCGTTGGCCTTCCTGTCGGGCGCGCGCCTGGGCGCGGCCCAATTGCTCGAGCCCGGGATCGCCATGGCTCTGCTGTCGCTGCAGTGGGCGCTGGTGCTGCCGGTGCTCACCCTGTGGGCGCGCCGGCTTGACGGGGTGGGAGGCGCCACCCCGCCGGCCGGCAAGGCCTGCGCGCCTTAGCGCGCCACTTCCCCGGTTGGGCCTTCATTGGCGCGCTGCGGCGGCGCCGCATCGGGCCCCGACTCAGGCCAGCGCTGCGGCACGCGCCGCACCTTCTGGAGGTCGTAGCCCAGCGCCTGCAGGCGGGCCATGGCCTGCTCGTAGGCCTGCGGCGCGATCTGCGGCGTGCGCGCCATCAACCAGGCGTAGTCGCGATCGGACCGGGCGATCAGCGTGCGCTGCCCGTCCGGGGACAACTCGGCGATGACGTATTCGGCCTGAAACGGCCACAGGAACTGCATGTCCCACACCGCGTTGCCGGTGCCGGGGCGCACCGTGCCCACGGGGTGCATGGTGCTCACCGGTGCGTCAAAGCCGCCATGGCGGAAGCGAAACCGGGTGGCGATCCTGCCGTCCTCGCGCAGGGAATAGGACTCCACCGCGTTGAAGGCCGCGCGTTCGGGCCAGGTGGGCACATGCGCAATGACGTACCAATCGCCCATGAAGCGGGCCAGGTCGACCTGGCCCGCGGTCGGGATGGTGGGCAGGCGCGCGGCGGGCGCGCCGCCGCGGCTGGCGCAGGCGGCCAGTGCGGCGGCCGCGAACGCGAGGGCGGCCCGCAGGCGCCATCGCGGATGGGAGGGGTTTTGGTCCATGGCGGTTCGGCTGGCGTTCGGCTGGTCGTCGTCGGATTTACGCAGCCCGCGGCCCCACGGATCACCGCCCCCTCGGCAAATACTGTTCATGGATGTGAACAAGGCCTGGCCGGCCTTCGAGGGCCCCCATAGCATGGACCGATTGCAAGCCATTGGAGCAGCGACAACCATGCAACGGCCGGTTTTGAACGAAGTATTGGCAACGCCCTATACCGACGAATTTGATGTGGTGGTGGCCGGCGGCGGGGCCTCCGGATTGATCGCCGCGGTATCGGCCAGCCGCCTGGGCGCACGAACGCTATTGCTTGAACACGCCAATTGCCTCGGCGGCACCGCAACCTACGGCATGGTGGCCCAGTGGATCGGCTTCTACAACCGCGATACCCGCGTGGTCGGCGGCATCGCCAAAGAGCTGGCCGACCGGGTGGTGGCGCTCGATGGCAGCGAGGGATTCAAGCAATACCTCATGGCGGAAGCCAGCGAACATCCGATTCCCATCGTTCATTTCGCGTTCAATCCGGAGGTCTTGAAAATCGCCGCCGATGCCCTTGCGGCATCGACGCCGTTGCATGTGCGTTTCCATACCCGGGTCGTCGCCCCGATCGTGGCGAATCGGCGCGTCACGGGCGTGGTCATCGAAGACATTTCCGGGCGCAGCGCCATCCGCGCGCGCATGGTGATTGACGCCACCGGCGACGCCGCGGTCGCCTTCGGCGCGGGCGTGGCCATGGCCCCTTCCGAATTGTCCGATGGCGCGGATGTCCAGCCGTGCACGTTGATGTTTCGCCTGTCGAATGTCGACGTGGCCAGCTTTCGGGCCATTCCACGCGCACGCAAACGGGAATTGGCCCTGCAAGGCATTCGCGAAGGACGGATCTTCTGGGAAAGCCTGTCCTTTTGCAGCACCCCGGGCAACACGGACGCCATTTGCCTGATGAGTCGGGTCTCCGGGATCGATGCGACCCAGGCGGGCGACCTCAGCCGCGCCGAAGTCGAGGGGCGACAGCAGATCGGCTCCATCCTGTCGTTTCTCAAAGAGCATGTGGCGGGTTTTCAGCGGGCGACGCTGGCCGCCATCGCCGGGCACATCGGTGTGCGCGAAACGCGCCGGATGGCCGGCCGCTACACGCTCACTCAAGAGGACATCCTGTCGTTCAAGCACTTCCCGGATTCGATCGCGCTGGGCGCCGGGCCCATGGATATCCACGAAACCGGAGGCACCGGGATATCGCTTCATGTGCCGGCTCGGCCATTCGAAATTCCCATGCGTTGCCTCATGCCGGAGTCGATGTCCGGCCTGGTGGTCACGGGCAGGGCGATTTCCGCGACCCGGCACGCCAATGGCGGCGCGCGGCATATGGCCACGGCCATGGCATTGGGCGAAGCGGCGGGCGTCATGGCCGCCCTGGAAGCGGCGAGCGGTGCCAGCCCGAACGCGGACGCCGTGCGCGGCGTCATTCACGCCCGCGGCGGCTTCGCCAGCGCCAAAGACGCCACCGAAACATTCGTCAGCCAATGAATTTGCCTACCCCACAGGAGACCACCATGCTCAGCCGACGCGAATTGTTGATATCAGCCACCGCCCTCGCCGCCGCTGGCGTCGGCCGGGCGCAGACCTATCCGTCCAAACCGATCACGATGATCGTGCCCTTTTCGCCAGGCGGTGCGGCGGATATCACCGCCCGGGCGATTTCCACGGGGCTGGCCGAGGCGCTCGGTCAGCCGGTGGTCGTGGACAACAAACCCGGCGCCAGCGGGATCATCGGCGCGGAAGCCGTGATGGCGCGGCCCGCCGACGGGCATACCCTGTTGCTCGCGTCGAATTCCATCACCACGGGCAAATGGCTGTACCCCCGCATTTCGTTTGACGTGTTGAAGGACTTTCGCGGCATCGGCATGGCCTTGAAAAGTCCGTACATGGCGGTGGTCGCCGACTCCTTCCGGGGCAATGGCATCCAGGACCTGGTGCGATGGGTCAACGAGCGGCCTGGCGCGGTCAACTACGCCACCGCCGGCAGTGGCACCGGCCCGCACTTGTTCGGCGAGATATTCCAGCGCCAGACGGGGACCTCGATGGTGAGCGTGCCGTACAAGGGATCGGCGCCCGCCCTTGCCGCCGTGCTGAGCGGCGAGGTGTCTGTCTACTTCGACATTCTGATGTCGTCCAAGGGCTTGCTGGCCAGCGGCCGCCTGAAATCGCTGGCGGTATCGAGCGCCGACCGCCTGGCGCAGTTTCCGGCCGTGGCGACATTCGCCGAACAAGGCATTGCGGGGCTGGACCTCTACTCCTGGTTCGGGGTGGTGGCCAAGGCCGGCACGCCCGGGCCGATCGTCCAGCGCTTGAATGAGGCGCTGAACCAGATCGTTCAGGACCGCCGGTTTTCGGCCCGCGCCGTGGAGCTGGGCGCGACCTCGGTGGGCGGTTCGGCCGACGCGTTCCAAGCGGTCATCGAAAGGGACACGGCCCTGTGGGGCCAGGTCATCCGGGAAAAGAACATCCGGCTGGAATGACATGTCGCCACAGCGTGACGGCACCGGCGGGGCCCGGCGCCACGACAACATGGCCCTTCCCGAGGCCGATCTGGTCGTCGTCGGCTCGGGCGCGGCGGGGCTGACGGCGGCCATCGTCGCCCAGCGCCGGGGCATGCGCGTGGTGGTACTGGAGAAGGACGCCCTGGTCGGCGGCACCACGGCGGTTTCCGGCGGTGTGCTGTGGGTACCGCTCACGGCCAGGGGGCGCCAGCAGAACCCGCAGGATTCGCCAGCGGCCGTGCGCGAGTACCTTCGCCACGAGATGGCCGATCGTTATGCGTCGGATTCGGTGGAGCTGTTCCTGGAGAAGGGGCCGGAAATGGTCGAATTCCTCGAACGCGAGACCGATGTGAGGTTCTGTTCGACGCTCTACCCCGACTACCACCCCGAGGCGCCGGGAGCCAGCCTGATCGGACGCGCCCTCGTGGCCGCGCCGTTCGATACCCGGCGGCTGCGACACGAACGCCGCCGCCTGCGTCCGCCCCTGAAGACCATCACCTTCATGGGCATGATGTTCAACTCGTCGAACGCCGACCTGAAGCATTTCTTCAAGGCCACGCGATCGTTCGCCTCGTTCCTGTATGTCGCCAGACGCCTGGTGTCGCATGGTGTCGACCTGCTGCGCTATGGCAGCGCGGTGCATGTCACTGGTGGCAACGCCTTGGCTGCCGCGCTGTTCAAGGCGGCGGCCATCGACCTCAAGATCCCGGTGCTCACCCACGCCGAGGTAACGGGCCTGATCCGGGACGAGCACGGCATCAAGGGCGTGTCGGGCACCTTCCGGGGCCAGCCCTTTCGGCTGGTGGCGCCGTGCGGGGTGGTGCTGGCCTGCGGCGGGTTTTCGCACGACCAGGCGCTCACGGCCGCGCGCTTCCCGACAGCGCTGGCCGATCGAAAGCCCCTGTCCGCCACCCCGCCATCCATCACGGGAGACGGTATCCGCCTGGCCTTGTCGGCCGGGGGATGCCTGGCGGCACCGTTGCCGCAGCCGGCCGCCTGGATGCCCCTGTCCCTCGTGCCCAGGGGGCGCTCTGGACCCGCGGTCTTTCCCCATTTGCTCGATCGCTACAAGCCCGGTGTCATCGCGGTGCTGCGCAGCGGCCGGCGCTTCACCAACGAGGCCAACTCCTACCACGACGTGTGCTCGGCCGCCCTGCGCGAGGCATCTGACCGCTCCGAGGCCGCGATGTGGCTCATCTGTGACAGCCGTGCGCTGGCGCGCTATGGCCTGGGCTTCGTCAAACCGGCACCGCTGCCGTTTCGCCAGCACCTGAGAAGTGGCTACCTTTGCATGGCCGACACCTTGTTCGATCTGGGCGAGAAACTCGGCGTTGACGCCTCCGAGCTGAGCAAGACCGTCGAGGATTTCAACCGGGCGGCGGCGGCCGGCAGGGACCCCCAGTTCGGGCGGGGTTCGACCGCCTTCAACCGCTTTCTGGGCGACCCGGATTGGAAGCCCAATCCCTGCGTCGCCCCCATAGAACGCCCGCCCTTTTTTGGCCTGAAGTTGCTGGTGGGCGACCTGAGCACTTTTGACGGCTTGCAGGCCGACCTGAGGGGCCAAGTGCTCGCGCAAGATGGCAGCGCCGTCAACGGTCTGTATGTGGTCGGGGCAGACCGCGTGAACATGATGGGCGGTGCCTACCCTGGCCC
This sequence comes from Hydrogenophaga sp. PML113, assembly GCF_001777155.1. Lineage (NCBI taxonomy): Bacteria > Pseudomonadati > Pseudomonadota > Betaproteobacteria > Burkholderiales > Comamonadaceae > Hydrogenophaga > Hydrogenophaga sp. PML113. The sequence goes on from NZ_MIYM01000003.1 coordinate 264,724, forward strand.
AGGCATCAACCATGGCCCGCACATGGCGATGGCGTACCACATGGCCAGCACCATCGGGCAGAATGGGTTTTCCGCCAGTTAGGGAGTTGCCGTGCCGCGCCATCCGCCGAGTTCCCCGACAGGCAGCGGTGCGGTGAAGTCGGCGAACAGGACCCTGGACCTGCTGGAGATCCTGGCCAATTCAGACCGCTCGCTTTCTCACGCCGAGCTGGCATTGCGCGCGGCGATCCCCAAGAGCAGCCTGAGCCAACTGCTGAGGACGCTGCAAAGCCGCGACTACATTCAATCCCTCGGCCCCAACGGCCCCTACCGCCTGGGCGCCTCGGCGGTGAACCTGATCCGCCATGGGCTGCACATCCAGCGTCTGGTGACACAGGCCCGACCGCACATGGAGAAGCTGGCGCTCGAGGCCCGGTACTCGTGTGGGCTGAACATCCTGCGCGGCGACATCGTCGAGCGGGTGTTGGGGGTGACGGCCGCCGATGCCCAGGGGTACGCCATGCACGAGGGGGTGCGTGCGCCGCTGTACGCCAGCTCGTCCGGCAAGCTGTTTCTGGCGCACATGGCCAGCGAGGACGTGGAGTCGTATCTGGCGCGGGTGCAACTGCGGCCCATCACCAGCCGGTCACTGCACTCCAGCAAGGAGTTGCGGCGCCAGATCCGGTTGGCGCGCGAAGAAGGCGTTGCCTATTCCAAGGACGAGTTCACCAACGGCATCGTCGGCGTCTCGGTGCCGATCCTGAGTGCCCACTGGCGAATGACCGCCTCCTTGGGGCTGGCGGTTCCGTCCATGGAATTCGACGCCCGCAAGGACGCCCTGTTGGTGACTTTGCGAAAAGCGGCCCACGGCATCTTCACCCAGGTGTCGGCGGCCTGATGCGGGCCGCGCTCACCGCGCCCACGCCCGCACGGTCTCCACGATCAACTCCGAGACCTCGCCCATCACCGCGTCCTCCAGCAGGCCGGCGCGGCACCACAGGTAGATGGGGCGCGGCGTGGGCGGGCCGGACAGGGGCAGCTCCACCAGGCCGAAGCGCGCCGCCAGGCGGCGCAGCGGGAAGCGCGGCAACACCGCCAGGTGCTGGCCCTGGGCCAGCATGTCCAGCAGCATGGCGGCGTCGCCCAACACGGTGATCTCGATGCGCAGGCGCTGCACGCCCACGGCCTCCAGTTTGCCGCGCACGTCCTGATCGAAGGGCGAGGCCGTGCCCAGGCTGATCCAGGCGCGGTCGTCCACGTCCTCGGCGCCCAGCTCGGCCTTTCCCGCCAGGGGGTGCTGGCGCGCGCAGAACACGCCCAACTCGTCGTCGGCCAGCAGCTGGCGCACGATGCCCGGCGGCGGGTGCTCCAGCCAGGACGGCGCGATCACGAAGTCGTGCCCGCCGTCGATGAGCTGCTCCAACAACAGGTGGGGCCGGTCGTTCTGCAGCGCCAGGGCCAGATCGGGGAACTGCCGCAGCAGCACCGGCGCCAGCTCGCCCATCACCGCCGCGCCGATCACCGGGCCGATGCCCAGCCGCACCTGGTGGCGGATGCCCCCCCGGTGGCGGGCGGTGACCTCGGCCGCGTCCTTCAGGCGGCGCGCAATGGCGCGGCCCTCGCGCGCCAGCATCTCGCCCAGCGGCGTGCTGCGCACCCCGTAGCGGCTGCGCTCGAACAAGCGCCCGCCGGCCTGCATCTCCAGCGTCTGCATGTTGTGCGTCAGCGTGGGCTGGGTCAGGTGCAGGTGGCGGCTGGCTTGGGTGATGGAACCCTTCTCCAGGATCGCGGCGAGCTGCACCAGGTGCCTTGGGTCCATAGGAATTTTTATATTTGGCGAGCAATTTTCAATTTTACGGATGCGATCGGTCCCTCTAAGCTGCGCGCGGGCCCCATCGAGGCGTGCCATGGTGAGGCACGCCCGGGGCGCCGCCAACCACCCCCCATCAGGAGACAGACCGATGACTTTTTCCCGCCTGCTTCGCGCGCTCGCCCATGCCGGGCTCTTCGCCCTGGCCACTGGCGCCGTTCATGCGCAAAGCTGGCCAGGCAAGCCGGTCCGCCTGCTGGTGGGCTCGCCGCCCGGCGGCCCGTCCGACATCACGGCGCGCACCTTCGCCGACCAGCTGGGCAAGCGCATCGGCCAGCCCGTGGTGGTGGAGAACCGCCCTGGCGCCGGCAACAACCTGGCCGCCGCGGCCGCCGCGCGCGCCGAGCCCGACGGGACCACCCTGGTGCTGAGCCCGGACACGGTGCTCACGGTCAACCCCCTTGTCTACACCAGCGGCGACTTCAACGCCGCGCGCGACCTGGTGAACATTTCGGTCGTCGCCAGCTTCTCGCAGATGCTGGTCTGCAACACCGCCGCGGGCGTGCGCAGCGTGGCCGAGCTGGTCGCCAAGGCCAAGGGCGGCGCCCCCCTGATGTACGCTTCGGGCGGCCCCGGCGTGCCCGGCCACCTGGCCAGCGAAATGCTGCTGGAGCAGACCAAGGTGCGCATGGAGCACGTGCCCTACCGGGGCCCGGCGCCGGCCACGCAGGCCGTGCTGGGTGGCGAGGTGGCCTGCGGCTTCCTGGCCACGCCCACGGTGCTGCCGCACGTCAAGAGCGGGCGCCTGGTGGCGCTGGCGGTGTCGTCCGAAGCGCCCTCCTCGCTGGCGCCGGACGTGCCCACGCTGGCCAAGGCGCTCAACCAGCCCGGACTGGACGTGAGCTTCCGCCTGGTGCTGCAAGCCGCCAAGGCCACGCCGCCGGCGGTGGTGGCCGAGATCGAGAAGCACGCGGCCGAGATCATGAAACAGGCGGACGTGCGCGAGCGCCTGAAGAACTACGACCTGACCGCCGTCGGGAGCACCAGCGCGCAGGCCCAGCAGGTGATGACCGCCGAAATGAAGCGCTGGGAGCCGGTGGTCAAGCGGCTGGGACTGAAGGCGGAGTGAGGCCGCTCAGGCCATGGCAAACCCGGGTTGATTGGCACTTGCCGGCATAGCCCCCGCGGTGCCATTTCATTTTTCTGCCGCTCCATTCGTCCATCAAGGAACTCCCCGGCGGTGAGGGGCGGGCCGCTCGCCGCCCGGAAAACCCGCGCCTGCCGATCTGCCGATGCCCTTGTTGCCGGCGGCGCCGAACGGGACGTCACTCCGGTGCGCTGGCGTAGACGATGCGCAACCACATGTCCGACAACACGCTCACCACCATGGGCTCATCGTCCAGGTAGGGCTCCAGGCCCGGGGCGCGCACCAGATAGATCTCGCGCAGCAACTCGTCGCTCATGGCGATCGCGCCGCGCACCCTCAGCTGCAGCTGCGCCATCTGCTGCGGGTCGCGCGGGCGCGGATCGCGCCGCAGCACGTCCTCGACGACCGTCCGCGCCCAGGCCGCGTTCAGGCGGTCGCGCGCCTGCGCCAGCTCGCTGCGGTCGCGCATGAGCGATTCGCGCCCCAGCAGCAGTTTGGCGTTGAGTGCGTAGACGGCCACGTAGTAGCTGTTGAACAACAGGATTGCCTCGGCCACCGGCGGCGTGCGGCCGCCACGCGGACGGCAGCGCCTTCGCAGGGCGACGTAGATGCGGATCACCGTCATCGCCGCGTGTGAACGGTCCCGGAAGTGCAGGTAGAAGGTGCCGCGCGCGATGCCCAAGGCCTCGGTGATCAGCTCGACGGTCAGGCCGTCGTAGCCCACGCGCTCCATTTCACGCGCCGTGGCGGCCAGGATCTGCGCCCTCGTGCGCAGGCGTTTGGGCCGCCGCTTCAGCAGCGGCAGCCGCTGCTCCATCACGCTGACCAGGTGAAAGGGCCGACCGGGCGACAGCACGGGCTCGGTCGGCAGGGGATCGGGTGCGTTCATCGTCGGCCCTCGCATGCGGGTAAACCCTCTACTTTGCAAAATTCATTCTGACAGAAGATTCATATATGACGAATACGTCATTTTTTAACGAATAGTCAGAAACAGCATGAACGGTGCCGCAGTTTCCTTCCGAAACATCGCCAAACGCTATGGCGATGCCGTGGCGCTGGCCGACTTCACGCTCGACGTGCGGCCCGGCGAATTCTTGACATTGCTGGGCCCCAGCGGCTCGGGCAAGTCGACCGCGCTCAGCGTGCTGGCCGGCTTCACCGAGCCCAGCAGCGGCGCGCTCAGCATCGACGGGCGCGACGTGCTGGCCATGCCGCCCGAGCGGCGCAACGTCGGCATGGTGTTCCAGGGCTATGCCCTGTTCCCGCACATGGATGTGTTCGACAACGTGTCCTTTCCGCTGCGCCTGCGAAAGGTGGACCGCGCGCAGATCCGCCGGCGCGTGGAGGCGGCGCTGGACATGGTGCAGCTGTCGGCCTATGCCCGGCGCCGCCCCAGCGAGCTCTCGGGTGGTCAGCGCCAGCGCGTGGCCTTCGCGCGCGCCGTGGTCTTCGAGCCCTCGGTGCTGCTGATGGACGAGCCGCTGGGCGCGCTCGACCTCAAGCTGCGCGAGGCCATGCAGGCCGAAATCAAGCAGTACCACCGACAGCTCGGCTGCACCATCGTTTTCGTCACCCACGACCAGGGCGAGGCCTTGGCCTTGTCCGACCGCATCGCCGTGATGGGCCAGGCCCGCATCGCGCAGATCGGGTCTCCGCAGGCGATCTACGACAGCCCGGCCTCGCGCTACGTGGCCGAGTTCATCGGCCGCACCAATGCCCTGGACCTCGTGCCCCTGGGGACAGGGCGCTGGCAGTTGCCCCAACTCGGCCTGGAGGTCCACCGCTCCACCTGGCCGGCGCAGAGCCGGGCGCTGTGCGTGCGCCCCGAGCGCCTGCGCCGCGACCCTTCGCCCGATGCCCACCCGCTGGCTTTCGAGGCCGAGGTGAGCGAAGTCACGTTCCTGGGCGACCAGGTGCACTACCTGCTGCGCGCCGGCTCGGTGCCGGCGCTGCAGCTGCAGGAAGCCCGGGGCTTCCACGGCCGCCCGCTCGCGCGCGGCGAGCGCGTGCGCCTGGGCTTCCATCCCGACGAAGCCGCCGCCGTCGCCTGAGCGCTCCCATGCCCCATCGATCGACCCCTGAAACCCGGAGACACACCATGATCCAACGCCGCCAACTGTTCGGCATCGCCGCCCTGCCCTGGCTGGGCATGGCCGCTTCGGCCGCGCTCGCCCAGTCACGCAAGCTGGTCATCAGCGGCGCGGGCGGCACCGTGGCCGAGGTCTCCAAGTCGGCGTACTACGAGCCCTTCACCGCCGCCACGGGTATCGCGATCGAGCATGTGCCGACCGAGCAGCAGCGCATGGCCCAGCTCGAAGCCATGGTGCGCGCCGGCCGCACCACCTGGGACGCGATGGAAATCTCCGCCTCGGACTACCCGCTGGGCGTACAGAAGGGCCTGTTCGAGAAAATCGACTACACGAAGGTCGACCCGAAGAACCTGCTGCCCGCCGTGGCCAGGATGCCCTACGGCGTGGGCGCCGCAGCCTACTCCGAGGTGCTGGTGGTGCGCCGCGACAAGCTGCCCGCAGGCAAGTCCATCAAGTCCTGGGCCGACTTCTGGGATGTGAAGACCTTCCCCGGGCCGCGCGCGCTGAGCGCCCGGCCGCAGAGCAACCTGGAATACGCCCTGCTGGCCGATGGCGTGCCGGCGGGCGGCCTTTACGCCGCACTGGCCACCCGCCAGGGCCAGGATCGGGCCTTCCGCAAGCTCGACCAGATCAAGTCCAGCGTCACCCGCTTCTGGAAGTCTGGCGCGGAGTCGGTGCAACTGCTCAGCAGCGGCGAGGTCGCCTTCGGCTCCTGCTTCAATGGCCGCGTCAACGCCATGGAAGCGGCCGGCGTGCCGGTCGAGATCGTGTGGAACGGCGGGGCCCTGCACCTGTCGTACATCGGCATACCCAAGGGCGCGCGCAACGTGGCCGAGGCCCTGGAGTTCGTGCGCTTTCGCACCGGCGACCCGGTACCGATGCGCAAGTACATCGCCAAGCTGCCCTACCCCGGCTTCGCGGCGGGCCTGGCCGACGGTCTGCCCGAAACGGTCGCCCGCGCCCTCCCGACCCACCCCGCCAACCTGGCGGTGCAGTTCAGCGCCGACGAAGGTTTCTGGGCCAAACACCTGGACGAGCTGCAGGAGCGCTGGAACGAATGGATGCTGAAGTGACATCGCGTCCCGCCCCCTGGCTGCAGACCTGGATGCTGTGGCCGGCGCTGCTGCTGCTGGCGCTGTTCTTCGTCTGGCCGACGCTGGACGTGCTGCGCGCCAGTGTGTTCGACCCGGACTTCACGACGCAGCACCTGGAGCGCCTGTTCACGCGCCCCATCTACCTGCAGGTGCTCTGGCGCACGGTGCTGGTGGCGCTGGAGGTGACGCTGCTGTGCACCCTGCTGGGCTACCCCGCCGCCTGGTTCATCAGCCGCCAGCCGCGCCAGCGCCAGTTCATGCTGCTGTTCCTGGTGTTCGTCACCATGTGGATGAGCGTACTGATCCGCAGCTTCGCCTGGGTGGTGCTGCTGGGCCGCGAAGGCCTGGCCAACCAAATGCTGCTGTCGCTGGGCCTGGCCGACGCACCGCAGGCACTGCTGTACACGCCCAGCGCCGTGCTGGTGGCGATGGTGCAGATCCTGCTGCCGATCCAGATCGTTACCTGCGTGGGGGCCATGACCGAAATCGATTCCGGCCTGGTCAGGGCCGCGCGCGTACTGGGCGCCAGCCCGGCCCAGGCCTTCGTGCGCGTGGTACTGCCGCTCAGCATGGATGGGGTGGCGACGGCGGCGGCCATCGTGTTCATGATGGCGATGGGCTTCTTCATCACCCCGGCGCTGCTGGGTGGCCGCTCTGACCTGCTGCTGGGCAACCTCATCGAACAGCAGGTGGGGCAGCTGAAATGGGGCTTCGCCGCAGCGCTGGCCAGCCTGCTGCTCGCCACCACGCTGGGCCTGCTGGGCCTGGCCCGGGCCGCTCGAGCGGGCTGGCGGCGCTGGGTGGGAGGCCGGCGATGACGCGCCGCCTGCCCTGGGGCCGCTGGGTGCTGGCCGGCTACACCGTGCTGGTGCTGCTGTACCTGCTGTTCCCGCTGCTGATCGTGGTGCCGCTGTCCTTCGGCGACGACGCCTTCATGCGCTTTCCGCCGAGCGCCCTGAGCCTCAAGTGGTATGGGTCCTACTTCGGCGATCCGCAGTGGATGCGCGCCACCGCCCTGTCCTTCCAGGTGGCCCTGATGGCCAGCGCCATGGCCACGGTGATCGGCACGCTGGCGGCCCTGGGCCTGGAGCGGCGGCGCGTGCCGGCGCGCCCCGCCGTCCAGGTGCTGCTGACCGCGCCCATGATCGTGCCGCACATCTTCCTGGCGCTCGGGGTGTTCATCCTGGCGGTGCGCTTCGGCGGTGCAGGACAGGCCTTCACCCTGGCCTGCGCGCACGCGGCCATCGCCCTGCCCTTCGTGGTGCTGATGGTGGGCGCCGCGCTGCGCCAGCTCGACCCTTCGCTGGAGCGCGCCGCCCGCGTGCTGGGCGCCGGGCCGGTGCGGGCCTTCATGACGGCCACCCTGCCAGGGCTGCTGCCCTCGGTGGTGGCGGCGGCGGTGTTCTCCTTCTTCGTCTCCTTCGACGAACTGGTCATCGCCGAATTCCTGATGGCCGGACGCGAAACCCTGCCCATGCGCATCTGGGCCGACCTCAAGCTGCAGCTCAACCCGACCGTCTCGGCCGTGTCCACGCTGCTGATCGCCGTGACCGTGGTGGCGCTGGGTGCGGCCGAAGGGCTGCGCCGCCGCGGCGAGGCCCGATCCCTGACCGGCCGCGCCGGCCAACCAACCGAAAAGACCTGACCATGAGCCTGCGTTACGACAAGTCCGATGGCATCGCGACCATCACCATCGACAACCCGCCGGTCAACGTGTTCACGCCCGCGCTCCACCGCGACCTGTACGAGTTGCTGAGCGAGTTCATCACCGACGACGAGGTGCGCGTGGGCATCCTCACCGGCGCCGGCACGCGCGCCTTCAGCGCAGGCGACGACATCAAGACGCCGCGCCCCGAGCGCAGCCAAGCCGAGCTGGTGCGTCGCCACATGGGCCAGCGCCACCGCGGCGAAGCGCTGGAGTACCCAGGCTGGGAGCACGAGGTGATGCGCCTGGCGCAGCACCGCTACAAGCCCATCATCGGCGCGGTCAATGGCCCGGTCATGGGCCAGGGCATGGTCTACCTGCTGCAGTTGACCGACCTGCGCGTGGCCTCCACCAACGCCCGCTTCGGCCTGCCCGAAATCGCCTACGGCATGGGCGGGGCCGGCGGCTCGACGCGTCTGTCGCGCCAGATTCCGCACCTGGCGGCGATGTGGCTGGCGCTCACCGGCGAACCCTTCGACGCCGAGACCGCGCTGCGCAACCACCTGGTCAACGAAATCGTGGCACCCGAGCGCCTGATGGCGCGCGCGAGGGAAGTCGCCGCCCTCATCGCCCGCCACCCACCGCTGGCGGTGCGCACCGAGATGGAAGCCAGCTACCGCGCGCAGGACCTCACGCGCGAACAGACCCTCGCCTACATGGGCAACCTGTACCGCCTGCAGCGCGTGGCCTTCGACACGCGCCCCCCTCTGTCCGAGGCGCAACCGGCGGCGCGCTGACCCGACCCGGAGCCGTCCATCACCATGACACGACCCAGCCACCCCGACGCCATGAACACCCCCGCCACGCCCGAGCAGCCCGCCGCCACCGACCCGGGGGTGCTGGAAATGCAGCGCATGCGCGCGCAGATCGAAAACGACAGCGGCCTGCCGGCCACCCTGGGCGAACTGGTGCACGAACGCGCCCTCGCCACGCCCGATGCGTTGGCCGGGCATTGGTTCGACGAAGGCCTGCAGCTCAGCTACCGCGAACTCGACGAGGCTGCCGACCGCCTGGCCAGCCAGCTCGTTCCCCTGGGCGTGCGCAAGGGCAGCCACGTGGCGGTGATGCTGCCCAACGTGGCGGCCTTTCCCATCAGCTGGATCGCGCTGGGCCGCATCGGTGCCGTCATGGTGCCGGTGAACACCGGCTACACCGGCGAGGAAATGCACTTCGTGCTGCAAGACTCGGACGCCCAGTTTCTGATCATCGACCACGGGTACCTCGGTGCCTTCGCCGCCATGCCTGCGCGCCCGCCCCTGCTCGCCGACGAACGCCTCGTGGTTCACGGCGGCGAGCCGCCCGAGCACGCGCAGGCCTGGACCGAACTGGTGGCCAGGGGCACGCTGCCCTTCGCGCCGCCCGCGCCGGTGGGCCCCGACGACCTGCTCAATCTGCAGTACACCTCGGGCACCACCGGCTTCCCCAAGGGCTGCATGCTCACCCACGACTACTGGATGCTGCTGAGCCGGGGTGCCGCGCACATGCGGGGCGCTGGCGGCGACGTGCAGAACGTGCTCATCTGGGCGCCCTTTTTCTACATGGACCCGCAGTGGCAGTTCCTCATGGCCCTGTGGCTGGGGGGCACCGCCTTCGTCGCGCGGCGCATGAGCCTCACGCACTTCCACGACTGGCTGCGCCGCTACCGCATCCACATGTGCATCTACCCCGAGCCGGCGCTCAAGCAACCCTCGACGCCCGAGCTGGACGCCCAGCTGTCACTGCGCTACGTATCCATCTATGGCTGGGGCACCGAGGCCCGGCGCGAGATCGAGCAGCGCTTCGGCGTCGTGGCGCGCGAGGGCTATGGCATGACCGAGATCGGCGGCGGCACCGTGATGCCGCAGTCGGCCACGCACATGGCCTACGTGCGCAGCTGCGGCCTGCCGGCGGCCTACCGCGAACTGCGCATCGTGGACGAGGCAGGACAGGACGTGCCCGAGGGGGAAGTGGGCGAGCTCTGGGTGGCCGGTCGCGCCATCCTGTGGGGCTACTACAAGCGCCCCCAGGCCAACGCCGACACCTTCCGCGGCCGCTGGTTCCGCACCGGCGACCTGTTCCGCCGCGACGGGAACGGCTATTACTTCATCGTGGGCCGCATCAAGGACATGATCAAGCGCGCGGGCGAGAACATCGCGGCGATCGAGGTCGAGGCGGCGCTGCGGACCCTGCCGGAAATCGAGGAAGCGGCGGTGGTGCCCGTGCCCGACCCGCTGCGGCGCGAGGAGGTCAAGGCCTACCTCAAGCTGCGCGAGGGCCTGAAACCCGAGGATGTGCCTCCCGAGCGCGTGTTCGCGCACTGCGAGACCCGGCTCGCGGCCTTCAAGATTCCGCGCTACCTGGCCTACATGACGTCCGACTTCCCGCGCACGCCCACGCGCAAGATCGTCAAGCGCCAGCTGGTCGATGGCGTGGCCGATTTGCGCGCCGGCGCCTACGACCGCGTCGACCAACGCTGGCGCTAAGCTGGCGCGCATGACGGAACTGATCTACCCCGCCACCGTGGTGCTGCTGGGCTACGTGGTGCTGGGCATCACGGGCTTCGGTTCGGCGCTGATCGTCGTGCCCCTGCTGGCCTGGCGCTGGCCCTTGCCCGAGGTGGTGGCGCTCACGCTGTTGATGGACGTACCTGCGTCCATCCTGCTCAGCGGCCTGAACCTGCGCCAGGTGGACTTCGGCGAACTGCGCCGCCTGCTGCCCGGTATGGCCGCCGGCGCCCTGGCCGGGCTGTGGCTGAGTGGGGTGCTGGACGCCCGCTGGCCTTTGCTCGCGTTGGGCCTCTACGTGGCCGCCGTGGGCATCAACGCGCTGCGCCCGCGCCTGGCCGCGCCGCGGCCCCTGGCCGCACCCTGGGCCCATGGCATGGGCTTCGGCATCGGCCTGGTGGAGATGCTGTTCGGCACCGCCGGCCCCCTGGTCGTGGCCTGGCTGAGCCGCCGGCTGCAGGACGTGCACGCCCTGCGCGCCAGCACCCCGCTGATCATCGTGGCCGGCGCCGGCACGGTTCTGCTGGGCATGGCCTGGGTCGGTCGCCTGTCGAGCGGCGCACTGTGGTGGCGCTGGGCCGGCCTGATCGGCCTGGCCTTGCTCGGCGTGTTGATGGGCAACCGCCTGGCCCGCCACGTACCGGCGCCGAGGCTTCGCCAGCTCATCTGCGGCCTGCTGGTGATCAGCGGGCTGATGCTGGTGCGGCACGCCTGGACCCCGGCCTGAGGCACACGGGGTCGCGGGGAGGCCCTCCGAAAGGAGTTATTTGAACAAAATCAAATGGCTTTTTATTGATTCTCATGTTTTACATTAGAATCAATTCTGCGACGGATCACTCCCACTCGATCGTCGCCGGCGGCTTGGAGCTCACGTCGTAGGTCACGCGGTTGATGCCGCGCACCTCGTTGATGATGCGGCCCGACACGCGCTTGAGCAGGCTGTAGGGCAGCTCGGCCCAGTCGGCGGTCATGAAGTCGCTGGTCTGCACGGCGCGCAGGGCCACCACGTAGTCGTAGGTGCGCCCGTCGCCCATGACGCCCACGCTCTTGACCGGCAGGAATACCGTGAAGGCCTGGCTGGTCAGGTCGTACCAGCTCTTGCCGGAATGCGGCTCGATCGTGGAGCGCAGCTCCTCGATGAAGATGGCGTCGGCGCGGCGCAGCAGGTCGGCGTAGTCCTTCTTCACCTCACCGAGGATGCGCACGCCCAGGCCCGGCCCCGGGAAGGGGTGGCGGTAGACCATGTCGTGCGGCAGGCCCAGGGCCACGCCAAGTTCGCGCACCTCGTCCTTGAACAGGTCGCGCAGCGGCTCCAGCAGCTTCAGGCCCAGCTGCTCGGGCAGGCCGCCCACGTTGTGGTGGCTCTTGATGGTGACGGCCTTCTTGCTCTTGGCGCCACCGGACTCGATCACGTCCGGGTAAATAGTGCCTTGTGCCAACCACTTGGCGCCTTTTGTTGAAGCACCACTTGAAGTGAGCTTGGCGGCCTCGGCCTTGAAGACGTCAACGAACAGGCGGCCAATGATCTTGCGCTTTTGCTCGGGGTCGCTCACGCCGGCCAGCTCGCCCAGGAAGAGTTCGCTGGCGTCCACGCGCACCACCTTGGCGTGCAGCTTGCCGGCGAACATCTCCATCACCATGTCGCCCTCGTTCAAGCGCAGCAGGCCGTGGTCGACGAAGACGCAGGTGAGCTGGTCGCCGATGGCGCGGTGGATGAGCGCGGCCGCCACGGAGGAGTCCACCCCGCCGGACAGGCCCAGGATGACCTCCTCGTCGCCCACCTGCTCGCGGATCTTCTCCACCGCCTCGGCGATGTGGTCGCGCATCACCCAGTCGGGGCTGGTGCCGCAGATGTCCAGCACGAAGCGCTCGAGCAGGGCGCGGCCCTGCACCGTGTGCGTGACCTCGGGGTGGAACTGCACGCCATAGAAGCGGCGCGCCTCGTCGGCCATGCCGGCGATGGGGCAACTGGGCGTGCTGGCCATGAGCTTGAAGCCAGGCGGCAGCTCGGTCACCTTGTCGCCGTGGCTCATCCAGACCTTGAGCATGCCGTGGCCTTCGGGCGTGGTGAAGTCGGCGATGTCCTTCAGCAGCGCGGTGTGGCCCCGCGCGCGCACCTCGGCGTAACCGAACTCGCGGGTGTGGGAGCCCTCGACCTTGCCACCCAGCTGCTGCGCCATGGTCTGCATGCCGTAGCAGATGCCCAGCACCGGAACGCCCAGTTCGTAGACGGCCTCGGGCGCCTTGTCGTCCACCTCGTACACGCTGGCGTGGCTGCCCGAGAGCACCACGCCCTTCAGGCGCCCGTCGGCGGCGAACCCGCGCACCCAGTCGCTGCTGACGTCGCAGGGGTGCACCTCGCAGTAGACGTGCGCCTCGCGGATGCGGCGCGCGATGAGCTGGGTGACCTGGGAGCCGAAGTCGAGGATGAGGATCTTGTCGTGCTGCATGGTGGTCGGTGAACGTCAAAAAAAGAGACGGGCCGTCTCGAAAGACGACCCGTTGAGCAAGAGGCCACCCCTTCCAGGGCACCGCGGAACTGGCTTTGCCAGGCCGCAGGTGCCGCCCCCTGGGGGGTGACGCCGCAGGCGGCGCGGGGGATCAATCGGCTCGGTAGTTGGGCGCTTCCTTGGTGATCTGCACGTCGTGCACATGGCTCTCGCGCATGCCCGCGGCCGTGATCTGCACGAACTCGGCGCGGTCCTTCATCTCCTGGATGGTGGCGCAGCCGCAGTAGCCCATGCTGGCGCGCACGCCGCCCGCGAGCTGGAACAGGATGGACACCACCGAGCCCTTGTAGGGCACGCGGCCTTCGATGCCTTCGGGCACCAGCTTGTCGGCGTTGGGGTTGCCGGTGCTGCTTTCCTGGAAGTAGCGGTCGGCGCTGCCCTGCTGCATGGCGCCGATGGAGCCCATGCCGCGGTAGCTCTTGTAGCTGCGGCCCTGGTAGAGGATGACCTCGCCCGGCGCCTCTTCGGTGCCGGCGAACATGCCGCCCATCATCACGGTGCTGGCGCCGGCCGCGATGGCCTTGGCGATGTCGCCGCTGTAGCGGATGCCGCCGTCGGCGATGAGCGGGATGCCGCTGCCGCGCAGCGCGGTGGCCACGCTGTCCACGGCCATGATCTGCGGCACACCCACGCCGGCCACGATGCGGGTGGTGCAGATGGAGCCCGGGCCGATGCCGACCTTGACCGCGTCGGCGCCGGCCTCGGCCAGGGCCAGCGCGGCCGCGCCGGTGGCGATGTTGCCGCCGACCACGTCCACCTGCGGGTAGTTCTGCTTGACCCAGCGCACGCGCTCGATCACGCCGCGGCTGTGGCCGTGCGCGGTGTCCACCACGATGGCGTCCACACCGGCCTTGACCAGGGCCTCGACACGCTCCTCGGTGCCCTCGCCCACGCCCACCGCCGCGCCCACGCGCAGGCGGCCGGCGGCGTCTCGCGCGGCGTTGGGGAAGTTGAGCTGCTTGGTGATGTCCTTGACCGTGATCAGGCCCTTGAGCTCGAAGGCCTCGTTGACGACCAGCAGGCGCTCGAGCTTGTGCTTGTTGAGCAGGGCCTTGGCGGCGTCGGGGGTGGTGCCCTCGGGCACGGTGATCAGGCGCTCGCGCGGGGTCATGATCTCGCGCACCGGCAACTCGTAGCGGGTCTCGAAGCGCAGGTCGCGCCCGGTGACGATGCCCACCACCTTGCCCGCGTCCACCACGGGGAAGCCGGAAACGCCCAGCTCGTCGGAGAGCTTCATCACCTGGCGCACCGTGGTGTCGGGCGGGATGACCACCGGGTCGCGCAGCACGCCGCTTTCGTAGCGCTTGACCTTGGCCACTTGGGCGGCCTGCTCGGTGGCCGTGAGGTTCTTGTGGATGATGCCCATGCCGCCCTCCTGGGCGATGGCGATCGCCAGGCGGGCCTCGGTGACGGTGTCCATGGCGGCGGACACGAGCGGCAGGTTGAGCTGGATGTTGCGGGAGAAACGGGTGGCCAGCGAGGTGTCCTTGGGCAGGACCTGGGAGTACGCGGGCACCAGCAAAACGTCGTCGAAGGTGAGCGCGTTGCCGAGGAGGCGCATGAGGGAGACTCCAAAAAGCGGATTGTAAACGTGGCCCCCTGGTCGCCCGTCCGGCGCCGGGCCGGTGCCGTCCGTTGCCTGAGGGCATCGCTTCGGCGGCCGCGGGGGGCCGGGCGCGGCACCCCGGACATACACTGGCCGGATGCCGAACGCCCCCTTTGCTCCCCTCGCCCTGCGCTCGCTGGCCGCCCTGGCACTCACCGCCGCGATGGCGGCCCCGGCCCTGGCCCAGTGGCAATGGATCGACAACGCCGGCCGCAAGGTCTACAGCGACACCGCGCCGCCAGCGGGCACGCCCGACAAGAACATCCTCAAGCGCCCCGCCGCCGCCGGGCCCATGTCCGCGTCACCGGCCCACCCCCCGGCGCCCGCCGCCGCCTCGCCGGCCGCCCCGGGTGAGGCCGCCGCGCCGCTCGTGCCCCAGGCCCCGGGCGTCGACAAGGAACTCGAGGCGCGCAAAAGGGAGGCGGAGGCCGCCGAGGCCGCCAAGAAAAAGCAGGAGGCCGAAAAACTGGCGCGCGCCCGGGCCGAGAACTGTCAGCGCGCCAAGACGGCCAAGACCACGCTCGATTCGGGCCAGCGCCTGGCCACCACCAACGCCAAGGGCGAACGCGAGATCATGGACGATGCGCGCCGGGCCAGCGAGGCCCAGCGCCTGCAGCAGATCATCGCCAGCGACTGCGGGCCGCTGCCGCAGTAGCAGCCTCGGTAACGGACCTCAGTACCCGGCCTTGCTGTTCGGCCGGCGTTTCGAGAACAGACCGGCGCCGCGGGCGCCCTGCCCCGCGAAGCGCTCGCGCCGCGCCACCTTGGGGTCCACGCGCAGGGCTCGCAGCAGCTCCAGGCGGTCGCCCTCCCGCAAGACCTGGTCGGGCTCGCAGCGGCGGCCCCAGACGGCCAGGCTCAAGCCATCACCCAAGCCATCAGCCAGCGATGCCGTTTCGGGAAACTGCATCAGCCAGCCTGCCGCGCGCAAGGCGTCCCGGGCGCTGGCGCCGTCGGGCAGGTCCACCTCGGCCTGGTGCACCGTGCGCGGCGCGCTCGCGTACAGCAGGGTCACGCGCATGGTTCAGGCGGTGCCGTAGACCTGGTCGGCGCGCTTGACGAAGGCGTCCACCAGGTTGCCCGCGATGCGGTCGAACACCGGCCCCACCACCGCGGCCAGGGCGCCGCTGGAAAAGCCGTAGCGCAGGGTGAACTCGACCTTGCAGGCGCGCTGCGAGCCGTCGCCCAGGGGCAGGAACTTCCAGACCCCGTCGAGCTGGGAGAAGGGGCCATCGACCAGCGCCATGTGGACCTCGCGGTCCGGCACGTGGGTGTTGCGGGTGGTGAAGCCCTGCTGCAGGCCGCCGATGGACATGCCCACGCGGGCCACCATGCCCTCGGGCGTGCGCTCGATCACGTCGGCGCGGTCGCACCAGGGCAGGAACTGGGGGTAGTGCTGCACATCGGTGACCAGCGCGAACATCTCGTGGGCGCTGTGCCACAACAGCACGGACTTGTGAATGGTTTTCATACAATCGCCGGTCCCGCGCGGGCACCACGCCCGCGGGCGCCGCGACAGGGCCTCGGCGATTCTAGTGTCGCCCCCGCCCTTGCCGCCCGGGCTTTCGCCCCCACCTCCCACCCATGTCCACCAGTCAACACCAGCCCAGCGACAGCCGCATCGCCGACAACAAGAAGGCGCTGTTCAACTACGCCATCGAGGAACGCTTCGAGGCGGGCATGGTGCTGCAGGGCTGGGAAGTGAAGGCCCTGCGCGAAGGCAAGGTCCAGCTCACCGATGGCTACGTGGTCATCCGCGACGGCGAGCTCTTCCTCATCGGCTGCCAGATCAACCCCCTGCGCACCGCCAGCACGCACGTGAGCGCCGAGTCCGCGCGCACCAAGAAACTGCTGCTGCACAAGGCGCAGATCCATCGCCTGATCGGCAAGGTCGAACAGAAGGGCTTCGCCCTGGTGCCGCTGAACCTGCACTGGAAAGGCGGTCGCGTGAAGTGCGAGATCGCCCTGGGCAAGGGCAAGGGCGAGCACGACAAGCGCAACACCATCAAGGACCGCGAGGGCAAACGTGAGGTGGAGCGGGCGATGAAAGAGCAAAAGCGCTGATTTTTTTCCGCGTGCGGGAATAAACCGCCCGCGCCCGGCGTTGACTCCAGTGCAGGACGCCCCGTCCTGCACCACCATCCACCCTGGAGAACGCGCCATGAAATCGCTGATGTCCCTCGCCCTGGTCACCGCCCTGCTCGGCGGCTGCGCCTCGATGGCTGCCCCCGCCGCACCGGCCAAGATGGCCGACGGCGTGCTCGTCGGCCCCAACCAGATGACGCTCTACACCTTCGACCGCGACGCGACGGGCAGCGGCAAGTCGGTCTGCAACGGGCCCTGCGCTGCCAACTGGCCGCCGTTCATGGCCGGCGCCAGCGACAAGGCCGCCGGCGACTACAGCATCGTCACCCGCGACGACGGCGCCAAGCAATGGGCCTTCAAGGGCAAGCCCCTGTACTACTGGGTGCGCGACACCAAGCCCGGCGACAAGACCGGCGACGGTTTCAACAACGTCTGGCGCGCCGCCAAGCCCTGAGGCCGCTCGCGCACGGGTCGCCGCCGCCCATGAACCCGCCCGAGCTGATCGCCCAGATCCCCGCGCTGCGCCGCTACGCGCGGGCCCTCACCGGCGACGCCTGGGCCGCCGACGACCTGGTGCAGGACACGCTGGAGCGCGCCTGCGGCAAGTGGCGGCTGTGGGTCGTGGGCACCGACCTGCGGGCCTGGCTGTTCACGCTCATGCACAACCTGCACGTGAGCGGCGTGCGACAGCAGCTGAGGCGCTCGGCCGCCTTCACACCGGTCGACGTGGACGAGGTAGCGGACGAATTGGCCGCGCCCGACGCCGCGCAAGACCTGGCGCTGGACCTGCAGCGCTGCCTGCTGCAACTGTCCGAGGAGCAGCGCGCCGTGCTGCTGCTGGTGAGCCTGGAGGACATGAGCTACGAGCAGGTGGCCCGCATCACCGACACCCCCATCGGCACGGTCATGTCGCGCCTGTCGCGCGCTCGCGCGCGCCTGCAGGCCCTGTTGGACGCGCCGGCCCGGGGCGCGGCCAGCGCCCCACCTTCCCCGCACCTGAAGCGGCTGAAATGACGCCGCCCCCGCCGCCATGGACAAGCCCCCTTCCCATCCCCCGCTGAGCGACGCCGAGATCAACGCTCTGCTCGACGGGCAGCTCGGTGAGGCCGAGCGCGCCGCCCTCGACCAGCGCCTAGCGCACGACGCCGCCGCGCGCGCCCGCCTGGACGCCTGGCGCGCGCAGCGCGAGGCGATCCGCGGCCTGCACCGCGGGCTGCTCGACGAACCGCTGCCCCCCGCCCTGCTGGACGCCGCCCAGCGCATGGGCGAGGCCCGCCAGCGAGGCGAGCGCTGGTGGCGCTGGGGTGGCATGGCCGCCGGCGTGCTGCTGGCCTTTGGCGCGGGCTGGCTCGCCCACGGCCAGTGGCGCGCGCCGGCCGAGGCCCGTCTGGCCGCGCGCGGCCCGGCCACCGCCCTGCCCGCCTTCGCGCACGACGCGGCCCTGGCGCACGCCGTCTACTCGCCCGAGAAGCGCCACCCCGTGGAGGTGGCCGCCGCCGAGCAGGAACACCTGGTGCAGTGGCTCTCGCGCCGCACCGGTCGGCCCTTGAAGGTGCCCGATCTGCAGGCCCAAGGCTACGCCCTGGTGGGCGGGCGGCTGCTGCCGGGCGAGGCCGGCGCACGCGCCCAGTTCATGTTCCAGAACGCCGGCGGTCAGCGCGTGACCCTGTACCTGGGGGCGGTGGACCCGGCCTCGGCGGCCGCGCCCGCCGGCCGCGAAACCGCCTTCCGCTTCGCGCCGGACGGTCCGGTGCCGGGCTTCTACTGGGTGGACCAGGGCTTCGGTTACGCGCTCAGCGGCCCGCTGCCGCGCGAGGCGCTGATGGCGCTGGCCGAGGCGGTGTACCGCCAGCTCTGAAGCCGCCGGCTGTTTCGCCGCCGGCCGCCCCAAGGCGACACGCGCCCCCTCGGCAGGCAGCGACCCGCGCAGCGGCGGCGCGGGGCGTCAGTTGTTCTGCGCCAGCTGCTCCAGGATCGCCGGGTTCTCCAGCGTGGAGATGTCCTGCGTGATCGCCTCGCCCTTGGCCACGGCGCGCAGCAGGCGGCGCATGATCTTGCCGCTGCGTGTCTTGGGCAGGTTGTCGCCGAAGCGGATGTCCTTGGGCTTGGCGATCGGGCCGATTTCCTTGCCCACCCAATCGCGCAGCTCCTTGGCGATGGCCTTGGCCTCGTCACCCGTGGGGCGGGCGCGCTTGAGCACCACAAAGGCCACGATGGCCTCGCCGGTCACGTCGTCGGGGCGGCCCACCACGGCGGCCTCGGCCACCATGTCCGTCTTGGCCACCAGGGCCGATTCGATCTCCATGGTGCCCATGCGGTGGCCCGAGACGTTGAGCACGTCGTCGATGCGGCCCGTGATGCGGAAGTAGCCGCGGTCGGCGCTGCGCACCGCGCCGTCGCCGGCCAGGTAGTAGCCCTTGAGCTCCGGCGGGAAGTAGCTCTTCTTGAAGCGCTCCGGGTCGCCCCAGATGGTGCGGATCATCGAAGGCCAGGGCTTCTTGATGACCAGGATGCCGCCCGCGCCGTTGGGCACGTCGTGGCCCGCCTCGTCCACGATGGCGGCGGCTATGCCCGGCAGCGGCAGCGTGCAGGAGCCCGGCACCAGCGGCGTGGCGCCCGGCAGCGGCGTGATCACGTGGCCGCCGGTCTCGGTCTGCCAGAAGGTGTCCACGATGGGGCAGCGCTCATGGCCGACGTTCCGGAAGTACCACATCCAGGCCTCGGGGTTGATGGGCTCGCCCACCGAGCCCAGCAGGCGCAGGCTGTCCAGGTTCCAGTTCTTCGGGTGCACCTTCTCGTCGCCTTCGGCCGCCTTGATGAGCGAGCGGATCGCCGTGGGCGCGGTGTAGAAGATGCTGACCTTGTGCTTCTCGATCATCTGCCAGAAGCGCCCCGCGTGCGGGTAGGTGGGCACGCCCTCGAACACCAGCTGCGTGGCGCCGGCGGCCAGGGGGCCATAGGCCACGTAGGTGTGGCCGGTGATCCAGCCGATGTCGGCCGTGCACCAGAACAGGTCCTCGGGCCGCAGGTCGAAGGTCCAGAGCATGGTGAGCCGCGCCCACAGCAGGAAGCCCGCGGTGCTGTGCTGCACGCCCTTGGGCTTGCCCGTGGAGCCGGAGGTGTAGAGCACGAACAGCGGATGCTCGGCGCCGACGAACACCGGCGGGCAGTCGGTCCCCTGGCCGGCGATGGCCTCGGCCCAGGTGATGTCGCGGCCCGCCACCATGTGGCAGGCCGTGGGGGTGCGCTGCAGGGTGATGACGGTCTTGATCGACTCGCAGCCGCCCATGGCGATGCCTTCGTCGACGATGGCCTTGAGCGGCAGCTCCTTGCCGCCGCGCATCTGGTAGTTGGCGGTGACGACGGCCACCGCGCCGGCGTCCTGGATGCGCTCCTGCAGGGCCTTGGCCGAGAAGCCGCCGAACACCACGCTGTGCGTGGCGCCGATGCGCGCGCAGGCCTGCATGGCCACCACGCCCTCGATGGTCATGGGCATGTAGATGATGACGCGATCGCCCGGCTTGACGCCCCGGGCCTTGAGCGCGTTGGCGAACTGCGAGACCTTGGCCAGCAGCTCCTTGTAGGTGACGCGGGTCACCGCGCCGTCGTCGGCCTCGAAGACGATCGCCGTCTTGTTCTCCACCGGCGTGCCCATGTGGCGGTCCAGGCAGTTGTGGGAGGCGTTGAGCTGACCGTCCTGGAACCACTTGTAGAAGGGCTTGTCGCTGGCGTCCAGGGTCTGGGTGAAGGGCTTGTGCCAGGCCAGGTGCTCCCTGGCCAGTCGGGCCCAGAAGGCCTCGGGGTCCTTGTCGGCCTCGGCGCACAGGGCTTCATAGGCCTTCATGCCCGAGACACGGGCGGCGGCGACGGTGGCGGCGCTGGGCTCGAACACCCGGTTCTCGACCAGGACGGATTCGATCGACGACGAAGGCGATGACATGGCGGGTGTCTCCTCGACTGTTGTGCTGGAAAACGGGGCCGGCGGCACTGTGCGCAAAGGCACTTACGGCCAACTGACACGGGGCGAGGCTTCTACAATAACCGACGCCTGCGGCTGCCCATTCGGTGCGCCGCTTTTTTTGGCCCCGACACACCATGACCGACCCCCTCAAAGCCGCCCGCCCGATCCGGCCCCTGCCCAACCTGATCTTTGCCAGCCGCTGGCTGCAGCTGCCGCTGTACATCGGTCTGATCGCCGCGCAGGCCATCTACGTCTACCACTTCTGGGTGGAACTGGTGCACCTCATCGAAGCCGCCTTCGGCAGCGAGATCGCCTTGCAGAAGCTGGTCAGCAGCATCGGCTACAAGAGCGACGTGGTGCCGACCAGCCTGAACGAGACCATCATCATGCTGGTGGTGCTGGCGCTGATCGACGTGGTGATGATCTCCAACCTGCTGATCATGGTGATCGTGGGGGGCTACGAGACCTTCGTCAGCCGCATGAACCTGGAAGACCACCCCGACCAGCCGGAGTGGCTGAGCCACGTGAACGCCAGCGTGCTGAAGGTGAAGCTGGCCACGGCCATCATCGGCATCAGCTCCATCCACCTGCTCAAGACCTTCATCAACGCCGGCAACTACGAGGTCAAGGTGCTGATGTGGCAAACGCTCATCCACATCGCCTTCCTGTTCAGCGCCCTGGCCATCGCGCTGGCCGACCGGCTGATGTCCGCGCCCTCGCAGGACCACTGAGCCTGGCGCGCGGCGCGCGCCCTCAGTGCAGGGCCCGGTAGATCGCATCGGCCAGATCGGCCGAGATGCCTTCCACCGTGGCCAGGTCCTCCACGCTGGCCGAGGCCACGCCGCGCACCCCGCCAAAGCGCTGCAGCAGGCGCGCGCGCTTCTTGGGGCCCACGCCCGGGATGTCTTCGAGCTGACTCGCCCCCACCCGCACCTTGGCGCGCTGCGCGCGCATGCCGGTGATGGCGAAACGGTGCGCCTCGTCGCGGATCTGCGCGATCAGCATCAGCGCCGCCGAGTCGTGCCCCAGGTAGACCTTGGCACGGCCGTCGGCGAAGACCAGTTCCTCCAGGCCCACCTTGCGGCCCTCGCCTTTCTCCACGCCGACGATGCTGCCCAGGTCCAGCCCGAGCTGCTGGAACACCTCGCGCGCCACGCCCACCTGGCCCTTGCCGCCGTCGATGAGCACGATGTCCGGCAGGCGCGGTCCGGTGGCCGGCATGTCCTTGCCCGAGTCCTTGGGGGCTGAAGGTGTGGCCGGTGTGTCCTCCACCGCCGATGGCGGCGGCTCGGCCCCGCCATCGGGCCCGGCGGCCACCGCCACCTCCGTGCCCGGCGGCAGCGCGGCCTCGCCCGCCTCGGCCTTCAGCGCCTCCGCGATGCGGCCGTAGCGGCGCGTCAGCACCTGGCGCATGGCGGCGTAGTCGTCGCCGGGCGTGATGCCATCGATGTTGTAGCGCCGGTACTGACTGTTCTGCAGCTTGTGGCCCTCGAACACCACGCAGGAGGCCTGCGTGGATTCACCCGCCGTGTGCGAAATGTCGAAGCACTCGATGCGCAGCGCCTCCAGATCGTCGTCGGGCAGTTGCAGGGCCTCGGCCAGGGCGCGCGTGCGGGCCTGCTGGCTGCCCTCCTCGGCCAACAGCCGCGCCAGCGCGATGCCCGCGTTCTTCTGCGCCATCTCCAGCCAGGCGCGGCGGTGCTCACGGGGCTGGTGCACCGCGTGCACCTTCTGGCCGGTCTGCTCGCTCAGCGCGTCCAGCAGCGGCCGGCCCACGGGCTGGCTGGTCACCAGCACCGGCGGCATGGGCGCGCCCAGGTAGTGCTGGGCGATGAAGGCTTCCAGCACGCGCCGCGCGGCGCGCTCGCCGGGCTCCACCGCCTCGGCCGCGGACGGCCCGACGGGCTCGGGGCCTTCGGCTTCGGCCTGCGCCATCTGCTCCTCGATCGCGCTGGCATCGTCCAGGTGGGCCGGAAAGTACGGCCGGTCGCCCAGGTGGCGGCCGCCGCGCACCATGGCCAGGTTCACGCAGGCACGCCCGCCCAGCACCTTCACGGCCAGGATGTCCACGTCCTGGTCGCCGCCCACTTCCATGCTTTGCTGGTGCAGCACGCGCGACAGCGCGGTCATCTGGTTGCGGATTTCGGCCGCCTGCTCGAACTCCAGCTTCTCGCTGTGCGCCAGCATGCGCCGCTCCAGCGTCTGCAGCACCTGCTGCGTTTCGCCGCGCAGGAAACGCTCGGCGTTGGCCACGTCGCTCAGGTACTCGGCCTGGTGGATCAGGTCCACGCAGGGGCCGCTGCAGCGCTTGATCTGGTACAGCAGGCAGGGCCGCGTGCGGTTGGCGAAGACCGTGTCCTCGCAGGTGCGCAGCTTGAAGACCTTCTGCAGCAGCTGGATGGACTCCTTCACCGCCCAGGCGCTGGGGTAAGGGCCGTAGTAGCTGTGGCGCTTGTCCACCGCGCCGCGGTAGTAGGCCATGCGCGGGAACAGCGTGGAGGCGCTGGGCACGCGGCCCGTCAGCGGGCGCAGCGCCTCGCGCGTGCCGGTGATCTTGAGGTAGGGGTAGCTCTTGTCGTCGCGGAACAGGATGTTGAACCGCGGGTTGAGCGTCTTGATGAGGTTGTTTTCGAGCAGCAGAGCCTCGGCCTCGCTGCGCACCACGGTGGTCTCCAGCCGCACGATGCGGCTCACCATGTGGCCGATGCGCGTGCCGTCGTGGTTCTTCTGGAAGTAGCTGGAAACGCGCTTCTTCAGGTTGCGCGCCTTGCCCACGTAGAGCAGCTGGCCCTGGGCGTCGAAGTAGCGGTAGACCCCCGGCAGCGCGGGCAGCGCCGCGACCTCACCCAGCAGTTGTTCGGAATGCGCCTCGGACATGGGGCGTATTGTCGCGCCCCGCCAGTGCCCGTCCGGGCCTCAGGGGCGCGGGCGCGGCAGCAGCGCACCCAGGCCGCGCCGCAGCGTGTCGGCCACGCGCCGGAACACCACGCGGTAGGCCTCGCGCCGCTGCTCACCGATCTGCCCCAGCGCCCAGGTCGCCAGCAGCACGCCGGCCAGCAGAGCGGCGTAGCCCGCCCAGCCCGAGGCCGACACACCCGCCGCGCGCGCCAGCACCAGCAGGCTGAAGTGGATGAGGTAGAAGCTGAAGGTGCGGTCGGCCAGCCAACGGATCAGCCGGCCGGCGCGCGCGGGGAAGTTCCAGCCGGCCCCCGCGCAGCCCACCACGAAGCCGGCGAACAGCAGGCCCGTCACGTAGTCGGACAACACGTGCTCGGTGGAGCCCGGCTCGAACGGGAACGGCGCCCAGGCCGCGATGGCGGCGTACAGGGCGCGCGAGGCCCCGTCCGCGGCCTGCCGGGCACCCGACAGGAAGAAAGCCACGTACGCCAGGGCGCACAGCAGCATCAAGGCGCGCGCCGGCCAAGGCCCCAGGCGCAGGGCGCCCAGGTGGCGGCAGAGGAACACGCCCAGGCACCACACCGGCAAGAGCATCAGCATGGCCGGCCCCATGAAACCCAGCACCAGCAGCAGCAGGGGCCAGCGCCACCAGCCGCGCGCGTAAACGAACACGCCGAACAGCGCGTAGTACCAGACCTCATAGGCCAGCGACCAATACGGCTCCATGCTGAAGGGCTGCCAGGAGCCGAACCAGCCCTCGCCCAGGAACAGCCAGTGGAAGGGTGGCACCAGCGCGGCCTTGGGGTACTGCCAGGCATAGCCGGCGTAGGCGTCGGGGTTCAGTCCCAGGCCGATGCGGTCGAGCAGCAGCGCCAGCAGCACGGCGGGAATGGCCACCGAATAGATGCGCGAGATCCGCGCGAGCGCGTAGTGCCCGGCGCTGCCATGGCGGGACAGCGTGCTGTGGGCGATGACGAAGCCCGAGATGACGAAGAAGGCGATCACCGCGTCGTCGGCCGAACGGTGCCAGGTGAGCGAGAGCGACGCGGGCGCCAGTTCCAGCACCACCGAATGGCCCACATAGACCGCCAGCGCGGCCACGACGCGGCACAGATCGAGCCAGATGGAGAGCGAGGGAGAAAGAGGACTCATTTCATGGGTGTAAGGCAAGAGACGGCGCGCCACGCCCGAAACGGTCGAGCCGAGAGACACCGCGGAACCGGCTTTGCCGGGCCGTCGGTGTCGTCCCCTCGAGGGGGTCGCGCGCAGCGCGGCGGGGGTGGGCCAAAACTAGTACCCGCGCCAACCGGCCCAGGTGCGCCAGGCCTTGGCCTTCATGGCGTCGCGGCCGGGGTTCACGCCCACCGGGCCCGGCCCCAGGCCGACGCGCTTGAGCACCTTGCGCGCGCGCTGGTTGAAGTTGAGCGCGTCGCGCCAATCCGTGGTCTGCGGCGTGTTGAAGATGATGGACATGGAGATGGACACATCGTCGGCGCCGTTGTGCACGTGGTGGCCGGCCACGAAGGGGATGTGCAGCGCCTGCCCGGGCTCGAACCAGTAGCGTGTGCTGATGCCGTCCTTCTCGGGTGTCCAGGGCAGCTGGGTGCTCACGTAGGAAACGTAGTTTTCGCGGTCGGGCGAGGTCACCACGCGATCATCCCAGGGATCGGACACGGTGACCCACTTGCTGCCGCGAAACTGCAGCAGGAAGGTGGAGTAGCGGTCGATGTGGAACGGGGTCACGCTGTTGGGCGAGGCGATGAACAGGTAGAGCTTGGGCGAGATCGCCTTGTCGCCCACGCCGCGTTCCCACATGAGGGACTCGACGTCGTGGATCAGGTCCTGGTAGAGCTCGGCGAAGCTGGGGTCCGCCTGCGGCGAGTTCACCATGATGTAGGCGTCGGACTCGCGGATGGTTTCGATGGTTTCCTCGATCGAGCGGTCCAGCGGCTTCTGGCGGAAGGTCTTCTCGAAGTTGTCCCCGGTGTCCAGGCGCCGGGTGGCGAACATCACCTGCCCCTGGGGCAAGCGCGGAATGACCTTGGCCAGGTTCTCCATGGACAGGGCGGGATGCCCCATCAGCCGGTGGCCGCAGACAAACGAACCCCGGTCGAGCAAAGAAGCGTCGACGCCCTCATCAAAGCAGCGCAGCATGCCGAATCCTCCTGCGGCGCACCGGCCGCATTCCCGTTCAAGCTATGCCCCCATCGCATCCGCGCCTCTGGCGGCGCGTGTTTGTGCGGCATTCTGCTCGCCGGCCCGGACCGTGCCAAGGGGCAGCCGTCCGGCTTCCTTCAGAATGCCGGATTTCGCACACATCCAAGGCCGCCCTTGAACTCGACCCGCAAGAAATTCGGTTTCCAGCTGATCTTCAGCAATGCGGAAGTCGCCGGGCAGTTGATCCTGAGCATGGTGCTGGCTCGCCTGCTCGACCCGGACGACATCGGCGTGTACTCCATGAGCGCCGTGCTGGTGGCCGTGGCCCACCTGTTCCGCGACTTCGGCGTCACCGCCTTCATCAAGCGGCAGAAGGAGCTGAGCGAAGACACCCTGCGCTCCGCCCTGGGCGTGGTGATGTGCACGTCGTGGACGATGGCGCTGGTCATGTTCCTGAGCGCGCCGCTGTGGTCGGCCTTCTTCAAAGAACCGCGGGTGGAGCACGTGGTGCAGGTGCTGGCCATGGGCTTCGTGCTCATCCCCTTCGGCGCCCTGCCCGGCGCCATCCTGGTGCGCAACATGGAGGTCGTGCGCACCGCCAAGGCCGGGCTGATCGCGCTCGGCGTCTACTTCGTGGTGTCCGTGGTGCTGGCGCTGCAAGGCTTCGGCCACATGACCATGGCCTGGGCCAACCTGATCAACATCGCCACCCACGTCACGGCCGTGCGGCTGCTGTCCACCACGAAAACCCCCTGGATTCCCGGTCTCAAGCACTGGGGCCGCGTGGCCAACTTCGGCGTCGGCGCCATGATCACCTCGGCCATGACGGCGATCGACAACGCCATTCCCGACATCGCCCTGGGCCGGCTCAGCACGCCCACCAACGTGGGCTTCTTCAGCAAGGCCAACTCCACCATCAACATCGCCAGCAGCGGCGTGATGCCGGCGGTGAACTACTTCGCCCTGCCCTACATGGCCCGCCTGCACCACGGCCAGGGCGACATCGCGGCCGAGGTCTGCCGCGTCACCTCCTACCTGGCCACGCTGTTGCTGCCCGCCATGGCCATGACGGCGCTGCTGGCCAACGAGGTGATCTTCCTGCTCTATGGCGCCAAGTGGCTGCCCAGCGCCGTGGCCGTGCCCTGGCTGTGCGTGTCGGCGGGCCTGGGCGTTCTGTTCTCTTTCGTGCCGGCGGCGCTCATGGGCATCGGCAAGCCCTACGTGGCGGGGCTGCCCATGGTGCTGCTGCTGTGCCTGAAGGCGGTGTTCATCCTGCTGCTGTTCAATGGCTCGCTGCAGAGCTTCGCCGAGGCCATGGTGGTCGCGCAGGTGCTGACCGTGCCCATGGGTCTGTGGATCCAGTACCGCTACCTGGGCATCGCCCCCGGGCGCTGGTTGGCCATGGCCTCGCGGGTGGTCGGTCTCACGCTGGTGCTGCTGGGCTGCATGCTGGCGCTGAAGTGGGCCTTGCCGCCCCTGCCCGCCTGGGCCAGCGTGCTGGCGCTGGGCCTGCCGGCGGCCATCGGCTGGGCCTTGCTGCTGCGGCTGTTCGGCCTGCCCTTGTATGGGGAGCTGCGCACGCTGTTCGTGCGCTGGCGCCAGCGCGGGGCCTGAGCGCGGCGCGGGTTCGCGCCGGGGCGAGGTGTCAGCCTCGCAGGCGCTTGACCTGGCTCAGCACCCAGAACGCGGCCGAGCGGCCCACCAGGCAGCCCCGGCGCAGCGATTGCGCGAACTCGCGCGCCGCCACGGCCGGGTCGCCCGACCAGTAGTGGGTGTAGCCGTGGTCGAAATGCGCGCGGCCCAGGCGGTAGCGGTAGTGCAGCGCAGGCAGCCGATGGCCGTCGGGGTCGCTCAGCCCCCAGCGCTCGCGGGCGCGCTCGAGCAGCTCCGCGAGGTGGTTGCGCTCGATCATCCGGTGCATGGCGCTGGCCGGGTGGATGCGGTAGATCGCCATCACCGACGAGAAGCCCTGGATGTGCGCATGGCGCGAGCAGCGCAGCCAGAAATCGTAGTCCTCGCCGCGCTCCATGCTCTCGTCGAAACCGCCGGCCTGGCGGTAGACCTCGTGCCGCATGAGCGGCGTGATCATGCCCAGGGTGCAGCCCATCAGGATGCGCGTGTACATCCAGCCGCTCCACTCGGGGTTGGTGCGCGCCAGGGCCTGCTCGTCGGGGTAGTGCTCGGACGGGTCGGGCCAGGTGCCATCGGGCCCGGGCCGCCAGCGGTGGATCTCGGCGAACACGATGCCGACTTCGGGGTGGGCTTCGAGGTAGTCCACCTGCACCTTCAGCTTGCCGGGCACCCAGAGGTCGTCCGCGTCGATGAAGGCGAGGTAGCGCCCGCGCGCCTGTTCCATGCCCAGGTTGCGCGCGCGCGAGACGCCGCCGCGCGGGCCATCGATCACGCGCACGCGGGGGTCGATGCGCTCCAGCGCGGCGTAGTCGCCGTCGCTGGAGCCGTCGTTGATGACGATCAGCTCCAGGTCGCGGTAGGACTGCGAGAGCACGCTGTCGATGGCGGCGTGGATGTAGCGCATGGCGTTCCACGCCGGCATGATCACCGAGACCATCGGCGCGGCGTCGCGCTGCACAGGCTGGCTCACGCCACGCCCCGGTTCGGCGCCGCGCGCGCGAGGCGCGCCTGTTCGCGCTCGTGCTCGTTCAGGCGCTGGCGCAAATGCACCTGCAGCACCGCCATCAGCATGACCATGAAGTAGGCCATTTCCAGATAGGCCACGCTCACGCTGGCGCCGCCCACCAGATACGCCATGACGGCCAGCATCAGCATGTCGCCCAGGTCGCGCGCCCACACGTAGTCGGGTCCCAGCCGCGTGGCCATGCGCTTGACGGAGAAGCGGTTCAGCAGCGGCAGGGAGAAGATCAAGAGGTAGAGGAACAGCCCGAGGAAGCCCAGATCGCCCATGACCTCGAAGTACACGCTGTGCGCGGCCTTGGCCCGCACGAATTCGGGCTCGGGCAAGTTGAGGAAGTCAAGCAGGCTGGGCGCGGTCTTGAAATGGTCCCACACGTACTGCACCTGCACCGCATGGAAGCCACCGCCGAAGAAGGGGTGCTCCAGCGCCAGGGCCGAGCTGATCTTCCACGCGTGCACGCGGCCCATGAAGGAGTCGTCTTCCTTGGCTTCGCCGATGGTCTCCAGGCGGGCCACCACCGAGTCGGGTACGAACTGCGACAGCAGCAGGCCCATGGCCAGCACGATGAACAGCGTGCGCCAGCGGTGGCGCGAGGTGAGGATGAGCCAGAAGGCCACCACCGCCAGCGCCACGAAACCGCCGCGCGAGCCGCCGCCCATGATGGCCAGAACAATGAGCACGAACACGCTCAGAAAGCCCCAGCGCGCGAAGCGGTGCACCGAGTGCAGGTAAAGGTAATAGGCGATGGGCAGCACCATGGCCAGCGCGGTCGACAGGTGGTTGCGGTCGTACAGCATGCTGCCGGCCGGACCGAACATGTTGTGCGAGCCGCCCGAGACCACGGTCTTCAGGCCCTCGATCACCCCGTGCAGGCCCAGGCCGAACACCACCACCAACAGGATGGCGTGAAAGTGCATGCGCGTTTGCACGAACATCGGCATGAGCATGCTGAAGACCAGGCCCTTCATCAGCAGGTCGAAGTACTTGAAGTTGTTGTCGTTGCCGGCGTAGCCCGTGAGCCAGGAGACCGTGGCGTGCAGCAGAAACACCAGGTACAGGACCACGGCCCAGTTGAATCGGTACTGGCTCCAGTCCACGCGGCGCAGCACCACCAGCAGCAAGGTGATGCCGGCGAAGATGAAGTTCACCCGCGCACTGGCCATGAAGCCGAACAGGAAGCCCGTGGGAATCATCGCGGACGTCCAGCCCCACAGCATGTAGGCGTTGAACGGGCGCACGAAGGCCAGCGGGATCAGGGCCAGCATGGCGAGGGCGAAGAGCAGGTCACGCACCGCGACGCTCCCCAGACCGGCTGCTCGCCGCTCCCTTGCGCTTGCGCTTGCCATCGCCGGCATCGGTCGGCGGATGCTGCTCGTGCACGCGGTACTGAAAGTAGCCGAGGTCGTTGGGCGTGGGCCGCTTCGGGTCGGCCTTGTAGATGCGCCAGCAGACGTAGGTCATGCAGGCCACGTCGAACATGAAGATGAGGGCTTCCATGAGGGTTCGCTTCAGTTCGCGGGGATCGTCCGGCCAATCATCTTGAGTTCGATGTTCAGCGGTTTCGGGGTCGGATTGACGGGCCCCTTGTTGCGAAGGATCACCAGCTCGGTCTCGTGCGCGTGGTGATTGGCGGGCGTGGGGATGCGCGCGACCTCCTCGAATTGGGGGCTGGCCATCAGGTGCTCGAAGCGGCGCATGGCCTCCAGGTCGGTCCAGAACCCCGGTTGCATCACCACGTAGTGCACGCCTTGATCGTTGAGCAGCTGGCCGAGTTCCGCTTCGCTCAGGGATTTTTCCTCGACGCCGAGCTCGCGCCGCACGGACAGGCGCAGCAGGATTTTGTCGGCGCGCAGCACGCTCAGGTCCCGCCGGTCCTCGCGCGCGCGCAGGTTGAAGATGAAGGAGCCGTCGCGGTAACCCGAGAACAGCACCACGCTGTGGCGCGGCGCCAGGCGCGCGATCTGGTCGACCACGCGCGCGTAGCCATCCACGTAAGGCACGGGCCGCCACCAGAGGGTGATGGCGCCGGTGGACAGCACCAGGGCCAGCAGCGCCGCCTGGCCGCTGAGCGCCGGCAGGGCGTCCTGAACCGCCCACACCGCCACGAAGGCCAGGGGCAGCAGCAGGAACACGCTGTGGCGCGCTTCCTTGAGGTCGATCAGCGAGAAGAACACGTAGCCCAGCACGAACCAGCTCAGCCACAGCCCCCACCAGGGCAGCACGGCACGCTGGCGCCAGGCGCGCCACACGCCCCACAGCGCCGTGGCCAGCAGGGGCCAGCCCATCTGCGAAGGCAGTTGCCGCAGGTACCACAGCCAGCCCTGCACGCTCCAGCGCGGGGCCACGGCGTCGGCCACGCCAGCGACGGACTGCAGGTTGGCCTGGCCGAATTTCAGGGTCATCAGGACCACCGGCACCAGGGCGGCCAGCGTCAGCGCGGCGATCGCCCAGTGGTGCCCGCGCCTCAGCAGGCCCAGGCCCTGGTCGCGCGCCAACACGGCCAGGTAGACCAGGCTCACGAAGCCGACGGTGAGCTTGGTGTTCATGGCCAGCACCAGCAGCGCCGCGCTCAGGTAGAGCCAGCCGATGCGCCCGCTGCGCCGGTGCTCCACGAAAGCCACCAGGCTCCAGACCAGGAAGGCGTAAGCAGGCACCTCGGTCATCACCTGCCGGCCCCACAGCGCGATCTCGGGCATCAGCACCATGAGCAGCGCAAAGGCCAGCGCGGGCAGCGGCGCCAGCCAGCAGCGCGCCAGGCGCCAGCAGCCCAGGCCAAAGGCGAAGTAATGCAGGAAGACCACCAGCAGCGCCACCTCGTGCGACACGCCGAACAGCAGGTAGAACGGGGCGGTCAGCGCATAGAGCAGTGGCGGGTAGAAGAGGATGGTGAGCGCCGGGTACTGCGCGTAGTAGTGGTAGGCATAACCCACCGGGTCTTGCCAGGGCCGGTCGCGCAGCAGGTCGGCCACGAAGGCGCTGTTGAGCGCGTGGCGCGCCGCGTCGCTCCACCAGAAGGCACCGCCGCGCGGCGACTGCCAGTAGAGCAGCGCCAGCACCGCGACCAGCACGGCGCTGGCGAGCCACCATGAACTACGCCGTTTCATGCCCTTGACCTCGCACCGCGAGAGGGGGCCGCCCGATCACCGACCGGAACAGCTCGAGCTGTCCGCGGGTGGTGTCGTCCCACGAGAAGCGCTCCGCGTGCCGGCGCACGGCCTCGCGCGCCGGCGGCGTCAGCATGAGTTCGCGCCAGGCCTCGGCCAGCGAGGCGGCGTCGCGCTCGCGCATGAGCCGGCCGGCGTCCGGCGTGCTCACCACCTCGGGCGTGCCCCAGATGTTGGTGGCGATCACGGGCGTACCGCAGGCCATGGCTTCGAGCAAGACGTTGGCCCAGCCTTCTCGGCTGCTGCACAGCGTGAGCACGTCGGCCGCGGCGTACCACCACTTCAGCTCGGCCTGCGGCACCACGCCCGCGAAGCGCACGCGATCGGCCACGCCCAGGCGCGCGGCCAGGGCCTCCAGCTTCGCCCTGTCCGGACCGGAGCCGGCGATCAGCAGGGTGACCTGCGGCAGCTGCGTGAGCGCCTCGATGGCGATGTGGTGGCCCTTGCGCTCGATCAGCAGGCCGACGGAGAGCAGGTAGCGCCCGTCCACCGGCAGGCCCAGGCGCTCGCGCGCCGCCGCGCGCGGCTCGGGCACGAAGCGCTCCAGGTCCACGCCGTTGCGCAGGGTATGCAGCTTGGACGGCTCGCCACCCAGGTCGCGCAGCGTGTCCATGAGCGCCTGGCAGACGCCGATGGAGCCGCTGGCGCGCGCCGCCGTGTCCAGGATCAGGCGGCGCGGGTAGGCGTACTGCGGGATGAGGTTGAGGTCGGTGCCGCGCGCCGTCACCACGAAGGGCTTGCCCAGCCACTTCGCCAGCAGGCCGGCGGCCACGCCGTCGGGGTAGTAGTAGTGGGCGTCGATGAGGTCGAAATCGAAGCCCTCGCGCTGCAGGCGCCTGAGCAGCGGCAGCGCCGCCAGCGCCATGGCCCAGGGCGCGAGGTTCATGCCCACCTTGGGCAGCAGCAGGTAACGCGGGTGAAACACCTCCAGGCCATTGCGTTCCTCGCGCCGGGGGGTGGCGGCGAACTGGGCGTATTCGCCGAAGCGCTTGGCGGTGGACGGGAACCAGGGCACCGGCGCCACGACCTTGGCCTGCACCTCGCCGCTTTTCACCAGCTCGCGCAGCCGCGTCTCCACGAAGATGCCGTGGATGGGCCGCACGCCGCTCGGGAACAGAGAGGAGAAGAGCAGCACCTTCATGGGTGTCATGCGGCCGCCCCGCGGTGTTGTGTCGTCTGGGCCGCCTGGGCCAACGCCACCGCGCGGCGGGCGTTGCCCGTCCAGGTGAGCTCCAGCCGGTCGATGGTGTTCGCGGAGCCCTCGCCCAGGCGCTCGCGCAGCTCCGCGTCGCGGCACACGCGGGTGAGTGCCGCTTCCAGCGCGCCGCGGCCCTGTTCCTCGAACAGCAGCGCGTTGAGCCCGTGCGTGAGCACCTCCATGAGGTTGGGCGTGGCGGGCGCGACCACCGCCTTGCCCAGCGCCAGGTACTCCATGAGCTTGAGCGGCGAGGCGTAGGGCGTGACGGCCGGCTGCAGCGCGATGTCGAAGGCCGCCACGTGCGCGGGCACGGCGTCGCGGTGCACCACGCCGGTGAAGGTGACCCGATCGGACAGGCCCAGGCGCGCCGCCTGCGCCTCCAGCGCGCCGCGCACCGGGCCATCGCCCACCATCAGCAGGTGGGCCTCGGGCGGCGCGTCGGGCGTGGCCATCCAGTCGATGATGCGGTCCACGCCGTGCCATTCGCGCACGAAACCGGTGAAGCCCAGCACCAGGCGGCCTTGCAGCTTGAGCTGGCGTTTGGCCTCGTCGCGGCCCGGCGCCTGCGCGAAGTGTGAGCGGTTGATGCCATTGGGCACCACGTGGATGCGTTCGGCCGGCACGCCGTAGGCCTTCACGTGGTCCGCCAGCACGGCCGTCACTGGCAGCACCGCGTCGGCGCCGCGCCAGGCCGTGCCTTCGGCCCAGCGCGCCAGGCGCTGCAGCGACAGGCCGCCGCTGTGCTGCTCGCGCTCGTGCACCAGCGGGGCATTCACCTCCAGCAGCAGCGGGAGACCGAGCTTGCGCTTGGCCATGACACCGGCCAGCAGGAACAGGTTGTAGCGCTCGTAGATCACGTCGGGCTGGAACTCGCGCGCGGCGGCCACCAGTTTGCGGTAGGCCACGGCGCTGTAGCTGATTTCCATCAACTCATAGAGCGCGCGCGGCAGCACGGCCTTCAGGCGGTGCACCCAGCCCACGCCGCCGCCCATGCGGCCCTCGTCGCCGCCGCTGGCGGGCGCGACGATGCGCACCTCGTGGCCGAGGCCGCGCAGGGCCTCGATCATTTCTTCGATGTGCACGGCCTGGCCGTCTTTGCTGGCGGTGCGGTGGTGGTACAGGATGCGCATGGCGGGTTCAGGCGACCTGCAGGCGCGGCGCCGCGGCGCGCGCGAACAGCGCGGCGTAGGCGTCGACCATGCGGTCGATGGAGTAGTGCTGCTCGGCGCGCTCGCGCGCGGCTCGGGCCAGGCCCTGGGCAAAGGGAGCGTCGTCGTGCAGGCGGTTCAGGGCGCGGGCCATGGCGGCTTCGTCGTCGGAGGGCACCAGCAGGCCACTGACGCCGTCCTCGAACACGTCGGGCGTGCCGCCCACGGCCGTGGCGAGCACGGGGCGGGCGCTGGCCATGGCCTCCTGCAGCGTGCACGAGGTGCCCTCGGCCTGCGAAGGCAGCACGAACACGTCGAGCGCGCGCAGGATGGCGGCCACGTCGCTGCGCGCACCCGGCAGCCAGGCCAGGGCGCGCAGGCCGGCCTCGTCGAGCACGCGCTCGACCTCGGCGCGCAGGCCGCCCTCCCCCACGATGACCAGCCGCGCGCGCGCGGCCAGTTCGGGCCGCTCGCGCAGCCAGCGCACGAAGGCGCGCGCCAGCAGCGGCTGGTTCT
Organism: Hydrogenophaga sp. PML113; assembly: GCF_001777155.1. Classification (NCBI taxonomy): domain Bacteria; kingdom Pseudomonadati; phylum Pseudomonadota; class Betaproteobacteria; order Burkholderiales; family Comamonadaceae; genus Hydrogenophaga; species Hydrogenophaga sp. PML113. Next base: position 298,928 of record NZ_MIYM01000003.1, read on the forward strand.
TCACCGTCATGAGCCGGCCCACGGTGCCCACCAGCCAATGGCGGCCGGGCTCGAAGGGGCAGCCCTCGATGGCCGGCGCGGGGCCGGGCGAGAAGCGGCGCGTGTCCACCCCGTTGCCGATCAGGTGGCGCTTGGTCTCCGGCACGCCCACGGCTTCGCCGAGGTAGCGGTCCAGGTCGGCCGAGACGGACACGAAGCGGCTCACGAAAGGGGCGTAGGCGCGGCGCAGCCAGCGGTACTTGGCGCTCTGGCCCTGGGGGTCGTGCGCGTCCCAGCCGTGCTCGACGTGCACGCGCCAGGGCACACCCGCGGCCCAGGCCACGGGCACCACCTCGAGCGGGGCGAGGTTGCAGCTGTGCAGCACGTCCGGGCGGATCTCGCGCAGCAGCCGCCAGATGGCGGGGTACTGCTTGAGCGCGTGGCCGGGCGGCTTGTCGAGCGCGATGAAGCGCACGCCCTCGCGCTCCACGCGCTGGCGGAAGTCGCTCACCGTGGTGAGCGAGAGCACCACGTGCTCGAAGCGCTCGGCCGGCAGGCGGTTGATGAGCTGCACGATGACGTTTTCCAGCCCGCCGATGTCGAATCGGTAGACCACGTGCAGCACCCGCAGGCGGCGCGCCCCGGCGTTCATCGGCACGCCTCCGCGCTTTGCGCTGCGGTGCGAACGCCTTCGGGCGGCCGTGCGGCGTTCACGGTTTGTCCTCCGGGCTCAGTTCGTGCCGGCGCAGGAAGGCCTCGAACATCACCAGCATCCACAGCGGCGTGGCGTGGTCGCTGGTGCCGCGCTGGTGCTCGTCCACCAGGCGCTGGAGCTGGCGCTCCTGGAAGTAGCCCGAGTCGCGCAGGCGATCGCCCAGCACGGCTTCTTTCACGCGGCCCGCCAGCGGACCGCGCAGCCAGTCGGCCAGCGGCACGGAGAAGCCCATCTTGGGCCGGTAGAGCACGTCGTGCGGCAGCTTGGGCTCCATGGCGCGCTTGAGCAGGGCCTTGCCTTCGCTGCCATCGATCTTCAGGTGGCTCGGCAAGGTGGCCAGCCACTCGATCAGCTCGTGGTCCATCAGCGGTTCGCGCACCTCCAGCGAGTGGGCCATGCTCGCGCGGTCCACCTTGGTGTTGATGTCGCCGACCAGCCAGGTCTTGTAATCCAGGTACTGGATCAGGGCCAGCGGGTCGTCGGTCTGCGCCTGGTCGGCGTGCTGGGTGAAGACGTCCAGCGCGCTGTAGCCGCCCAGCCCCCGCTTGAAGCCCTCGCTGAAGAGCGCGCTGCGCTGGTCGGCGCGCAGGTGGGACATGCTGTGGTGGTAGGCCTCCACGCTGTCCATGGCCAGGGCCTGGAAGGTGGTCTTGGCGCGCAGCGGGCGCGGCGCCCAGTCGGCCTTGGGGTAGATCTGGCCCAGCGGGCCGAAAACCGGCCGGCGCAGGCCCAGCGGCAGGCGGCGGCGCACGGCCTCCTCGCCCAGGTGCAGGCGGTAGCGGCGGTAGCCGCCGAAGCTCTCGTCGCCGCCGTCGCCCGACAGGGCCACGGTCACGTGCCGGCGCGCCATCTGGCAGACGCGGTAGGTCGGGATGGCGGAGCTGTCGGCGAAGGGTTCGTCGTAGAGCCAGGCCAGGGTGTCGATGAGGCCGAAGTCGTCGCTGCCCACCACGTCGAGCGTGTGGTTCGTGCGGTAGCGATCGGCCACCATCTTGGCGAAGTCCGACTCGTTGAAGCGCGGATCGTCGAAGCCGATGGCGCAGGTGTGCACAGGCGATTCGGACAGGCCGGCCATGGTGGCCACCACGGCGCTCGAATCGACGCCGCCCGACAGGAAGGCGCCCAGCGGCACGTCGGCGATCATGCGCAGTCGCACCGACTCGCGCAGGCGCTCGCGCAGCTCGGCCTGGGCGTCGGCGGCGCTGATGGGGTTGTCGGTGGTGAAGCGCACGTCCCAGTAGGCCTGGGGCTCGGGGCGCGCCGCGCCACCGCGGCGCAGCGTGAGCGTGTGCGCCGAAGGCAGCTTGTGCGCGCCCTCGTAGATGCAGCGCGGGTCGGCCACGTAGCCCAGCGAGAAGTACTCCTCCACCGCCAGCGGGTCGATGCGGCGCTGGAAGCCGGGGTGCGAGGTGATGGTCTTGAGTTCGGAGCCGAAGACGAAGCTGCCGTCGGGCAGCCAGGCGTAGTGCAGCGGTTTCACGCCCAGGCGGTCGCGCGCCAGAAACAGGGTCTGCTGGTGGCGGTCCCACAGCGCGAAGGCGAACATGCCGCGCAGGCGCTGCACGCAGGCCGGGCCCCAGGCGCGCCAGGCGTTGACGATGACCTCGGTGTCGCTGCGCGTGCGGAACTTCAGGCCCAGCGAGCGCAGCTCGGGCACGAGCTGCTGGAAGTTGTAGATCTCGCCGTTGAAGACGATGGCGATGCTGCCGTCCTCGCTGAACAGCGGCTGGTCGCCGGTGGACAGGTCGATGACCGACAGGCGCCGGTGGCCCAGGGCCAGGCCGGGCTCCAGGTGCAGGCCGTCGCTGTCGGGGCCGCGGTGCGACTGCACGTCGTTGATGCGGCGCATCAGCGCCGGGTCGAAGGGCCGCAGGCCCACGGGGTCGAACAGGCCGGCGATGCCGCACATATCAGGAGCTCTCCGTGGTGGGCAGCCAGGCCGCGAGGCGGTCCAGGTTGGCCTGCCAGCTGAAGTTCTGGACAACGTGTTCGCGCGCCGCCGCGCCCAGGCGCTCGCGGCGCGCCGGATCGGCCAGCCAGGCGAGCACGCCTTGCGCGAAGCACTCGGCTTCGTCGCAGCGCCACAGGCCCTGCTCGGCCGTGGCGCCGATCGGCTCGGCGCAGGACGGGACCGTGATCACGGGCTGCCCCATGGCCATGGCCTCCAGGATCTTGTTCTGGATGCCGCGCGCCACGCGCAGCGGCGCCACCACCGCGCCCGCGTGCTGCAGGTAGGGTTCCACCTGGGGCACGGTGCCGGTGACGTGAACCGCGCCGCCCGCCAGCGCCTGCACAGCCGGCGTGGGGTTGCGGCCCACGATCCAGAAGCTGGCCTGGGGCTCGCGCTCGCGGATGCGTGGCAGCACCTCGGTGGCGAACCAGACCACGGCGTCCACGTTGGGCCAGTAGTCCATGGCGCCGGTGAAGACGATGGCGCGCTCGTCGGCCGCAAACGGTGATGGCAGCGCGGGGTCGGGCCGGAAGCGTTCGGCGTCCACGCCGTTGCCGGCGGCTTCCACGCGGTCGCGGCACTCGGGCGCGAGCGAGGCGAAGAGCTCCACCTCCTGCGGCGTGACGAGAAAGCTGCGGCGTGCGGCCAGGGCCATGTCGCGTTCGTGCGCGAGCAGGCGCCGGCCCTCGCGGCGGTACACCCAGGACAGGGGCCAGCGGTGGGCGGGCGCGTACTGCGTCCACTTGGCCGAGTCCACGTCCACCAGGTCGACCAGCATGGGCACCCGCGGCAGCAGCTCGTGGGCGTAGGGCGCCATGGTGGACGAGAACACCACGCTGGCCACGGGCTGGTGCTCGGCCGCCACCCGCCTCACCCAGTCGCGCAGGCCGGCGTGGCGGTAGTAGGCCAGCGACTGGGCCTCGCCCGTGAGCAGCGCGCGCGCGCTGGCGAGCTTGCGCCAGCGCGGGTTCAGGCGCGCCACGTACAGGTCCGGGCACAGGGCGCGCAGGGCGTCGAGGTGGACCTCGTCGGCGGGGTCGTCGATGAAGGTGGCCAGGAAGACCCGGTGGCGCTGCTGCAGGTGGCGCAGCAGGTGGTACGAGCGCACCTTGTCGCCCTTGTCGGGCGGGTAAGGCATGCGGTGGACGAGGTAGAGCAGCGGTGTCATCGCCCTGCCCTCACCCCAGGTTCCTGACGATGTGCGGGCCCAGCCAGTTGGCCACCGGCAGCGGCAGGCGCCGCCAAGTCTCGATCATCAGTTTGTACTTGGGGTTGGCCGGGTTGTTCTGGGGGATGCTGTCGCGCTTGTAGAGCCGGTACTCGTAGTGCAGCGGCGTGGGCTCGAAGCCCCAGTTGCGCTTGAACGAGAACGGCCCGGTGCCGACCTTGCTGCGGCCGTAGTCGAAGACCTTGAGGCCGCGCGCGCAGGCGCGGCGCATGAGTTCCCAGTACTTGAAGTCGTTGCCAGCCAGGTCGCGCGCGGCGGTGTCGTCGCCCGCGAAGGTGGGCAACACCTCGTCGCGGAAGTAGAAGCTCAGCACGCTGGACAGGGGTTTGCCCTGGTCGTCGGTGACGGTGAGCACCTCGCAGTCGTCGCCGAAGGTGTCGCGCAAGGCCTGGAAGTAGCGCCGCGACAGCGCCGGCGTGCCATGGCGGTGCACGTTGCTGGCGTAGAGCGCGAAGAAGCGGTCCACGCCGGGGTCGATGTGCGAGACCAGGCCGTTCTTGATGCCCTTGCGCACCATGGCGCGCTGCTTGCGCGGAATGGCCAGCATGTTGGCCTCTTCGGTCGGCTCGATGGGCTTGCGGAAGGTGACGTACAGCGCGTCCTGCGCGGGCCAGTCGGGGTGGCGGCGCTGCAGGTGGCGCAGTTCCAGGTGGTCCACGCCCAGGCGCTGGGCGATGGCCTGGGCCTCGGCTTCCAGCGCGGCGCGGGCCTCGTCGTCCAGCGCGGCCACGCCGCCATAGGCCGCGAACGGCAGGCTGCTCAGCGAATGGCCGAACAGGCGGCTGTGCACGCGCGCCAGCGGCAGCACGCCGCGGATCTGGCCGTTCGATTCGGCCCACAGGAAATGCGTGTCGTGGCGCAGCACCTCGCGCGTGATGCGCTCCCAACCCGCGCGGTGGAAAAAGGTGGCCTCGGGGCAGGCCGTCACGAAGGCGTCCCAGCGCGCGGCATCCGCGGCGCGCGAGCCATCGAGGCGGTGCAGGCTCAGGTTCGTGGTCTCAGGCAAGCGCCACCTCTGCCTGCCGGCGCCCGAGGAAGATCTGGTCCATGCGGCCCCAGGGCAGGTCCTTCAGGAGCCGGCGCAGCTTGGCCTCGTTGCGCTCGAGATTCACGTAGTGGCGAAAGCGCGTCTTCAGGTCGATGCCGGGCACGCGCGGCTGCTCGGCGTCGATCTCCCAGGGATGGAAATAGAAGATGGCGGACTCGCCGTCGCGCCGGTTCACCGATTCGATCATCCAGCGCGACAGGCTGTAGGGCAGCAAGCGGAAGTAGCCGCCGCCGCTGGACGGCAGGTTGCGGCTGAAGACCCGCAGCGTGGTGGGCGGCACCTCGATCAGGCCCTCGCGCACGGGGTGCACGAAGCGCGGCGCGTCGGGCGAGCCGTAGTGGTCGTGGCGCACCGGGTAGATGCTGGAGCTGTAGCGGTGGCCGGTGTCGGCCAGCACGTCCAGGGCCCAGAGGTTGCCCTCGCCGATAGAGAAACTCGGCGCGCGGTAGCCCAGCACCTCCACGCCGCCGGTGTCTTCCAGCACGCGCCGCGCGCGCACCACGTCGTCGCGGAAATCGGTGGCGTCCAGGTCGCTCACGCGCTGGTGCCCATAACCGTGGCTGGCGAGCTCGTGGCCCTGCTCGACGATGCGGCGCACCATGGCCGGGTAGCGCTCGGCGATCCAGCCGAGGGTGAAGAAGGTGGCCTGCGCGCCCTCGTCGGCCAGCATCTGCAGGATGCGGTCCACGTTGCGTTCGACGCGGCACTCGCAGCGGTCCCAGTCGCTGCGCCGGATGTAGGGCGCCAGGGCGGAGACCTGGAAGTAGTCCTCGACGTCGATGGTGAGGGCATTCAGGCGATCGGTTTTCATCAGCATGAGGTGCTCTCCCTGAAAGGGGTCAGCCCGGCGGCGTGTCGCTGGGCGCGCCGCCCTGCGGACCGTTTCCATTGCGTCCCTTGCGGGCGCCCGCGACGATGCGCCGCAGCGAGCTGAGGATTTCCAGGCTGATGCGCTCCTGGCGCAGCACGCTGCGCTCGATGCGCAGCAGGCGCGCGCTGAGCTGCTCGGCCGCCACCTGCGTGAGCTGCTCGGACATGCCCTCGACCATGCCGGGGTCGATGTCCAGGTCCAGCGGCTCGACCTGGTCGGTGAGCGTGGGCGGCATGCCGCGCAGGGGAATCTCGGCCAACGGGCCCCAGCGGCTGGCGTCCTGCTCGGTGCGCGTGGGCGAGGCGGCGGTCTCGGCGCGGGCCTCGTTCACCACGTCCTGGAAGGCTTCCAGCGTGAGGTGCGGCGTCTCGGCCAGGAAGCCCTGCAACAGCAGCCGGTCCACCAGCAGGTTGATGCGGCGCGGGATGCCGCCCGACTCCTGGTGCAGCAGCGCGAAGATGCCTTCGTCGAAGGTGGGTTTGTCGGTGGCGCCGGCGCACTTGAGGCGGTGCTCCACATAGCCGCGCGTGTCCTCCTCGTCCAGCGGGCCCAGGTGGCAACGCGCCGTGACGCGCTGGCGCAGCTGCAGCATGCGCGGGCTTTGCAGGATGTCGCGGAACTCGGGCTGGCCGATCAGGAAGGTCTGCAGCAGCGCCTGGTCGCCGAACTGGAAGTTGGAGAGCATGCGCAGCTCTTCCACCGCCTGGGGCTGCAGGTTCTGCGCCTCGTCGACGATCAGCAGGCAGCGCTTGCCCTGCGAGACCTGGGTGATGAAGTAGGCCTCCAGGGCCATGAGCATGTCGGCCTTGCTGTTGCCCTTGACGGACACGCCGAAGGCGGCGCACACCAGCTTGAGCGCGTCCTCGGCGCCCAGCTGGGTGCTGACGAGCTGGGCGGCCACGACCGAGCCGTTCTCCAGGCTGTCGAGCAGGTCGCGCACGATGGTGGTCTTGCCAGCGCCCACCTCGCCCGTGATGACGATGAAGCCCTCGCCGCGCATGACGCCGTACACCAGATAGGAGCGCGCGCGCCGGTGCGGCTTGCCCGAGAAATAGAAACGCGGGTCCGGGTTGAGCTGGAAAGGCTTGCTCTTGAGCCCGTAGAAGGCTTCGTACATGGATCAGAACCGATGGGAAACCATGGCCTGAATGGCCGTTTCCCGGTAAGGGGTGGTGGCGTCGAACGACGAGCGGCGCAGCATCACGACACCGGTGGTGCGGGCGCTCAGGCGCGTGGTCAGCGCCAGGGTGATCGAATCGAGCCGGTTGAACAGCGTCGTGCCCACGCCCACGTTTTCCTGGCGCTGGAAGGTGATGCTGGCCGCGGAGCGCGGCGAGAGGCGGTGCGCGTAGGCCACGCTCCAGCCCTTTTGCAGGATCTCGCTGGCGAAGTTGAAGTCGTCGCCGGTGACCAGGCTGTTGTTGAGCTGGTTCGAGCGCGTGCGCTGGATCGCGGCCGTGAGGGCGCCGCGGTTGAGCATCAGCACGAAGGCCAGTTCCTGGATGCGCTGCTCGGTGACGAAGGACGTGAGGTAGCCGGGGAAGTTGGTGGTGTTGCCCGGTAGGCCCAGGCGCTCCAGCTCGCTCTGCACGCGCTGCGCGCGCTGCACCGGGTCGGGGATGCTGCCGCCGTACAGGGCGTCGAGCAGGCCCGACAGGGTGGTGCTGCCGTCGCCCAGTCCCAGCTGGCTGGTGGAGATGTCGCGCGAGTCCGTGAAGCGCACCACCGCGCGGCGCATCTGGTACTCGGCCTGAAGGTTGTGGTCGTGGCCGAAAAAGCGCTTGTTCGCGCCCATGGCAATGCGCGCGTTTTGCGTCGGTCGCCAGTTGAAGCCGCCGCCCCAGGTGGAGTAGGACTCGGTATCGGCCGTGAGCACGTTGTTGGATTCGCGGCCGCCCTGCACGTAGACCAGCAGCGTCGGGGTCACCGCGTAGTTCAGTTGGCCGATCACCTGCTGCAGCGTGACCTTGCGGCCCAGGCTGTAGTCGAGGTTGCTGCGCGAGGCGTCCAGCGCCCAGCCCAGGCGGGCCACGCCCTCGCTGCTGGCCAGGCGGCCCGAGACGGTGTTCTCGTCGATGTCCGATCGGTTGTCGGCCTGGGTGCGCGAGGTGAAGCGGCTGTAGCGCAGCTCGTAGTCAACGGCGTCGTTGAAGCTGCCGCGCAGGTAGGGCGAGATACGGAACTGCTTGGTCTCCGCCAGGTTCGGGCGTTCGAAATCGCCCACCGGTTGAACATCGAAGGCCGAAACGCGGCTGCGGCCGACGTTGCCGTTGAACTCGACGAAGGCGGTGTTGTTCCAGGCGTCGAGCAGCAGGTTGGCGTCCAGGCCCTGCAGGTGGTCCTCCTGCCCCACGCCTTGCGCCTGGTACAGGCCGCTGAGCGAGTAGTCGACGCTGCCGGTCAGGCGCGGCAGGTTGAAGACGGCCAGCACCGAGGCGCCCAGCTCGGTGGTCCATTCGGACTGGCGGTCGGTGCCGCTGAGCAGGTAGTTGTCGGTGTACCACTGGCGGGCGAACACGCGCGGCTCTATCCACACGCGCGGCGGCGGCCCCTGCGGCGTGATCGACTCCTGCACCTGGGTGGCGGCGCCCGGCACTTCCATCGGCACCTGCGCGCGCGCCGTTCCCGCCAGCGCCAGGGTGGCCAGGGCCACGGCGCTCAGTGGCAGGCGGCACCGGAGGCGCGGGATCGAGGGGGTCGCTATCGGGCGCATGGTCTGCCTCGCTGGCCGTTAGGCCGTGGTGTTCGCCTCGGCCGGCGCATCCGTGCCGTAGCCGTAGCCATAGCCGTAGGAGTTGCGCTCTTCCTCGCGGACCTGGTTGAGCACCATGAGCTTGATCGGACAGTTCTCGATCGCCTCCAGCGCGTGGCGCACCTGGGCGCGCTGCGTCTGGCCGGCCTGCACCACCATCACGATCTGGCCCATGTGCGAGGCCAGCACGCGCGACTCGGTGGTCATCAGCAGCGGCGGCGAATCGAAAATGATGATGCGCTCGGGGTAGCGGCGCCCCATCTCCTCCACCAGCGTGCTCATGGCGTCGCTGGCCAGCAGTTCGGTGGCGCGCGCGTGCGGCGTGCCGCTGGGCAGCAGCGTGAGCTTGTCGATGTTGGTGCGCAGCAGCACCTCGGACATCTCGGTCTCGTTGCCCACCAGCAGGTCCATCAGGCCCCGGCCGGACGGCAGGCCCAGGGTCTTCATGACCGAGGGGCGCGAGACGTCGGCGTCGACCAGCAGCACCGTGTGGTCGAGCTCCATGGCGATGCTCACCGCCAGGTTGATGGCGGTGAAGGTCTTGCCCTCGCCCGCCAGCGCGCTGGTGATCATGATGCGGTTGCCGTGGGTCACGGGCGCGGCGCCCTTGCCCATGGCGTTGGCCAGCAGCGGGCGCTTGATGACGCGGAACTGCTCGGCCGTGAGCGAGCGCTGGGCCTTGGGCGTGACGAAGCCCGCTTCCGTCAGGGCGTCCAGGTCGAGCTGCACGACCTTGGAGCTGCTCTGCGGACGCAGGGGCTGGGTGGGCCGCGGCATGGCCATGGGCGGGCGCGCCACGGCAGCCGGCGGGGCCTCGGGGGTGTCGGGTATGTCGGCCCCGGCCTGGCGAAGCTGCTCCAGCCGTTGCGCCGCTTTTTCGATCAGACTTGCCATCGCTTCAGGCCCCATTCAAACGGATGACTGGTGAATGGACAGCGCCACCATGCCCAGCGCGAACAGCAGCACCAGCGCGGCGATCGCGACGATCACCCGCAGCAAGCTGCGCCCCTGGCGGTGGCGGATCACCTCGTTGCGCACCTGGGTGACCACACCCAGCAGGGGCAGGTCGACCGCGCTGCGCAGGCCTGCGGCATCGAAGTACACCGGCCGCAGGTTGCTCACCATGAACGCCACCGCCGCGCCGGCCACCAGCGAGAGCAGCAGCACGCCGGGCAGCAGCACCACGCGGTTGGGGGCCACCGGGCGGCGCGACACCTGAGGCGGCTCGACCACGCGGAACTGCGCCACGTGCGCGTCGCTCTGCAGCTCGTTGCTCAGGGCCACGGTCTCGCGCCGCGCGACCAGGTCCTCGTAGTTCTTGCGGTGCACGTCGTAGTCGCGGTTGAGTTGGGCCAGTTCGGCCTCGACCTGCGGCGCCACCTTGGCCTGTTCGCGGATGCGGGCCGCGCGGCCTTCGTATTCAGCCACGCGCGCGCGCAGCGAGGCGACCTGCACCTCGGTGGCGGCCAGCGTGCGCGACATCTCCTGCATCGCGGGGTTCATGTCGGGCATGGGCCGGCCGGCGGCCTCGGCCTGCTGGGCGCGTTTGCGCAGGGCCTCGACCTCGCGCGCCTTCTGCTGCTCGAGCTCGGCGATCAGCTTGCGGGTGTTCTGCACGTCGGGGTGCTGCTCGGTGAAGCGCTGCAGCAGGCCGTCGAGGTTGCGGCGCAGCACGTCGATGCGGGCGTCGATCTCGGGCGTGGCGAATGTCTGGGCAGGCAAGGTGGCGGCGGCGTTGCGGGCCGCGGCGCGCGCCTGCTCGAGCTGGGCACGGGCCGCTTCGCGGGCGCTTTCGGCCTCGCGCAACTCCAGCCGCGCCTGGCTCAGCGTGGTGCTGATTTCGGCCATGCGGCCGGCCATGTCCACCCCGCCCTGGGTCTGCATGTCGATGTGGCGCAGGCGGAAGTCCTTCAACCGCGTCTCGGCGTCGGTGAGCTTGGACTCATAGTTGCGGATCTGCTCCTCGATGAACTTGCGCGCGTTCTGCGCATCGGCCGTGTAGGCCCCCGTGCGCGAGGCGATGAAGGTCTTCATCAGCGCGTCCACCACGCGCAGCGCCAGCTGCGGGTTCTGGTCGCGGTAGGAGATGGTGTACAGGTTGTCGCGGCCGGTGGACTTGAGCTGGATGTTGCCCATGATGCGGCCGACCAGCGCGTCCCGCTCTGCCTTGCCGGCCAGGGGCACGCCCAGGTCCTCGGTCTGCACCAGCTTCTCGATGGTGGGCCGGCTGATGAGTGTGCGGCCCAGCATCGCCACCTGCTGCTCGACGTCGGGCTGGATCGTCAGACCCGCCATCAGCGGACGCAGGATGGATTGCGTGTCGACGTACACCCGGGCCGATGCCTCGAAGCGGTCGGGGATGAACATCACGGCGGCGGCGCCCAGGAGGGCCACGGCCCATGCCACGGCCACACCGGTGCGGCGGTACAGCCACATGCCGCGCAGCGCGTTGGTGAGTTGGTGGATCAGTTCATGCATGCGGATTGCGGGACGATCGGGGCAAGCGCGATCACCGTCGGACGACGGTGATCAATCGGAAGGGCCTGGTCAGAACCAGCCTTGGGGAATGATCAGCACATCGCCCGGCAGCATCTCGACATTGGCCGAGATGTCGCCGCGCTTGACCAGGTCGTCCAGGCGCACGCTGTAGCGCTTGTTGCCCTCGGCGGCGCGCACGATGGTGGCCTTGTTGCCGCTGGCGAATTCGGTCAGGCCGCCGGAGGCGATCAGCACGTCCATCACCGTCATCTTGTGGCGGAACGGCAGGGCCTGGGGCTTGACGGCCTCGCCCACCACACGGACCTGCTCGCTGTGCGAGCCCACGAAGTTGGTGACGATCACGGTCACCACCGGATCGCGCACGTACTTGCCGAGCGCCTTCTCGACGTCGCGGGCGATTTCCTGCGAGGTCTTGCCCTGGGCAAGGAGTTCATCGACGAGCGGGGCGGAGACCTTGCCGTCCGGCCGCACGGGCACCACGGCCGACAGCTCCGGGTTGCGCCACACGCTGATGGACAGCGTGTCGCCCGGGCCGACGAGGTAGTTGTAACTGGCGCCCGCGGATGCGGTCGGAGGCGCGGGCGGATACGAACCGCCGCTGGCGCAGCCAGCCAGGATGGCCGCAGCCGCCAACATGGCCACGCGGAAGCGGATGGACGTATGTTTTTGCATGCTCACGGCCTCCAAAGAAGGGACAAGTGTTAATAAAAGTAAACAGTCGGCGAATATACCCCAGCACCCTATGGTGAACCACCTTCACGCCTCGGGAAACTCATTCAAACGTGGGACTCCATGCAGTACTGCACGCGCAGTACATCATGGCGACGCAAGCGCAGTCAAAGGTCGACACCTGACGAAGCTCCGATACCCCCGGCTGTGCGGTGGCCAGCGCTCTAGAATTCCGGGTCTTCCACCTCTTCCCCAGCCCCCTCATGAGCCTCTTCTCCGCCGTTGAAATGGCCCCCCGCGACCCGATCCTGGGTCTGAACGAGCAGTTCGCCGCCGACAGCAACCCCAACAAGGTGAACCTTGGGGTGGGCGTGTATTTCGACGAGAACGGCAAGCTGCCGCTGCTGCAGTGCGTGCAGGCGGCCGAGAAGGCCATGATGGACAAGCCCGCCGCGCGCGGCTACCTGCCCATCGACGGCATCGCCGCCTACGACAACGCGGTCAAGGGCCTGGTCTTCGGCGCCGACAGCGAACCCGTCAAGAGCGGACGCGTGGCCACCGTGCAGGCCCTGGGCGGCACCGGCGGCCTCAAGATCGGCGCCGACTTCCTCAAGCGCCTGAGCCCGTCCGCCAAGGTGCTGATCAGCGACCCGAGCTGGGAAAACCACCGCGCCCTCTTCACCCAGGCCGGCTTCGAGGTCGGCACGTACACCTACTACGACGCGGCCAAGCGCGGCGTGGACTTCGACGGCATGCTGGCCAGCCTGCAGGCCGCCGCGCCCGGCACCATCGCCGTGCTGCACGCCTGCTGCCACAACCCCACCGGCTACGACATCACGCCCACGCAATGGGATCGCGTGATCGAGGTCGTCAAGGCGCGCGGCCTCACGCCCTTCCTGGACATGGCCTATCAGGGCTTCGGCCACGGCATCGCCGAAGACGGCGCGGTGATCGCCAAGTTCGTGGCCGCCGGCCTGGTGTTCTTTGTCTCCACCTCGTTCTCCAAGAGCTTCAGCCTGTACGGCGAGCGCGTGGGCGCCCTGTCGGTGCTGTGCGCCGACAAGGCCGAGGCCGACCGCGTGCTCTCGCAGCTCAAGATCATGGTCCGCACCAACTACTCCAACCCGCCCATCCACGGCGGCGCGGTGGTGGCGGCCGTTCTCACCAACCCCGAGCTGCGCGCGCTGTGGGAGAAAGAGCTGGGCGAGATGCGCGTGCGCATCAAGGCCATGCGCCAGCAACTGGTGGAAGGGCTGAAGGCCGCCGGCGTGAAGCAGGACATGGGCTTCATCACCGACCAGATCGGCATGTTCAGCTACTCCGGCCTGACCAAGGACCAGATGGTGCGCCTGCGCAGCGAGTTCGGCGTCTACGGCACCGACACCGGCCGCATGTGCGTGGCCGCGCTCAACGGCAAGAACATCGGGCACGTCTGCAAGTCCATCGCCGCGGTGCTCTGAGCACCGCCTGGCCAGGGGGCCCGCGGAACCGGCTTCGCGGAGCCGCAGGCGCCGCCCCCTGTCAGGGGAAACGCGCGAAGCGCGCCGGGGATCACCCCCAGATGACCGATCTCATCGAGATGGCGGCGGCCTGGAAGCCCTCGTTGAAGAACTCGATGGGCTCGTCCGGGTCGACCGCGCCGGCCGCGTACAGCAGGGGCAAGTAGTGGTCCCAGGTGGGCTGCGAGAGGTGGGCCATCTCGCCCTGCGACTGGAACGCCGCCAGGCCGGGGGCATCGCCCGCCTGGATCAGGCCCGCGACGTGGGTGTCAAAGTCCACCGCCCAGTCGTAGGCCTGGTTGTCGGGCACGTCGCGGCGCATGACGCGCAGGTTGTGCACGATGTTGCCGCTGGCCACGATGAAGACGCCGCGCGAGCGCCAGGCCTTCAACTGGCGGCCGATGGCCAGGTGCTCGGCCGGCGGCCGGCCATAGTCCATGCTGAGCTGGACCACGGGGATGTCGGCCTGCGGAAACATGGGTTTGAGCACCGACCAGGCACCATGGTCCAGCCCCCACTCCCCTTCGTCGACACCCACCGCGCCCTGCCCCTCGGGCAACTGGAGCGACTGCGCGATCTCGCGCGCCAGGCCGGGCGCGCCGGGCGCGGGGTACTGCTGGTCGAACAGCGCCTGGGGGAAACCGCCGAAATCGTGGATGGTGCGCGGCCGGTCCATGCCGGTGAGCCACCAGCCATGGGTCAGCCAATGGGCCGAGACGCACAGGATCAGGCGTACCCCGGGGATGCGCTCGCGAAGCTGAGGCCCCAGCGCCTGCCAGGTGCGGCGCCAGTGGTTGTCCTCGATGGTGTTCATGGGGCTGCCGTGGCCGACGAAGAGCACAGGCAGGCGATGGGGGGTGTTCATGGGCGGAATTGTCGGCCAGCCTGGTGCACAAAGGCGACAGTTGGGGTCTTTGCCCCCGTGTTCTCCCCAGAACAAGGCCATCGGCATCCTGCTACATTGCACTGCAACATTTCACGAAGGCATGACCCATGCTGTACCAGATCTACGAAACCCAGCGCTCTTTCATGGAGCCCTTCACCGACCTGGCCGAGGTCGCCTCGCGGATGTTCAGCAACCCGCAGCTGCCTTTCGCGCAGCTGCCCCTGGCCCAGCGCATCTCGGCCGGCTACGACCTGCTGCACCGCCTGGGCAAGGACTACGAGAAGCCCGAATTCGGCATCCGGACCGTGGACGTGAACGGCGTGGACGTGGCCATCCATGAGCGCGTGGACATCGACAAGCCCTTCTGCGAGCTGCGCCGCTTCAAGCGCTTCACGGACGACCCCAACACCCTGACCGCGCTCAAGGTGCAGCCGGTGGTGCTGGTGGTGGCGCCGCTGTCGGGTCACTACGCCACCCTGCTGCGCGACACGGTTCGCACCCTGCTCAAGGACCACAAGGTCTACATCACCGACTGGAAGAACGCCCGCCTGGTGCCGCTGGCCGAGGGCGAGTTCCACCTGGACGACTACATCAACTACGTGCAGGAGTTCATCGGCCACGTGCAGGGCATTTACGGCAACTGCCACGTGATGAGCGTGTGCCAGCCCACGGTGCCGGTGCTGGCCGCGGTGTCGCTGATGGCCAGCCGGGGCGAAAAGGTGCCCCTGTCCATGACCATGATGGGCGGCCCGATCGACGCCCGCAAGTCGCCCACGGCGGTGAACAACCTGGCCATGCAGCGCAGCCACGAGTGGTTCGAGAACAACGTCATCTACCGTGTGCCGGAGAAGTTCCCCGGCGCCGGCCGGCGCGTGTACCCGGGCTTCCTGCAGCACAGCGGCTTCGTGGCCATGAACCCGGACCGCCACGCCTCCAGCCACTACGACTACTTCCAGGACCTGGTGAAAGGCGACAACGACAGCGCCGAGGCGCACCGCAAGTTCTACGACGAGTACAACGCCGTGCTCGACATGGACGCCGACTACTACCTCGAAACCATCAAGACCGTGTTCCAGGACTTCGAGCTCGTCAAGGGCACCTGGGACGTGCGCAACGAACAGGGCCAGCTGGAGCGCGTGCGCCCGCAGGACATCCGCGAGGGCGGCCTGCTGACCATCGAGGGCGAACTCGACGACATTTCGGGCGCCGGCCAGACCGCCGCCGCCCACGGGCTGTGCTCCGGCATCCCCCCAGCGCACCACCTGCACTACGAGGCCAAGGGCGCCGGCCACTACGGCATCTTCAGCGGCCGGCGCTGGCGCGAGATGGTCTACCCGGTGGTCAAGGCCTTCATCGCGGCACACCAGCCGGCCCAGGCGGCGGCAGCCGGCGTGCGTCCGGCGCCGAAGGCCGCGGCCAAGGCCGGCGCCGCGAAGCGCGCCGCCCAAGCCCGCGCGAAGCCGGCCGCCAAGGCGGCGCCGAAATCCCCCGCGCGCCGCAAGCCGGCCACGGTCTGAGACCCGGCGGCCCCCGGCCGCCCAACACGGCATGAATCCACTCGCCCGGCGCATCGACGATGCCCTGCCGCAGACGCAGTGCCAGCGCTGCGGCTACCCCGACTGCGCCAGCTACGCCCAGGCCGTGGCCGGCGGCGAGGCCGGCATCAACCAATGCCCGCCCGGCGGCGCCGAAGGCGTCGATCGCCTCGCGGCCATCACCGGCCGCCCCGCCCTGCCCCTGAGCCGCCAGCACGGCATCGAAGGGCCGGTGACCGTGGCCGTGATCGACGAGGACTGGTGCATTGGCTGCACCTTGTGCATCAAGGCCTGCCCCACCGACGCCATCGCGGGCGCGAACAAGCGCATGCACACCGTGGTGGAGCCCTGGTGCACCGGCTGCGAGCTCTGCATCCCCGTCTGCCCGGTGGACTGCATTTCGCTGGAGAACGTGAGCGGCGAGCGCACCGGCTGGGCCGGCTGGTCGGTCGCGCAGGCGATCCTGGCCAAGACGCGCTACGACGCGCGGCGCGAGCGCCTGGCCCGCGAGGCGCAGGAGCACGAG
This sequence comes from Hydrogenophaga sp. PML113, assembly GCF_001777155.1. Classification (NCBI taxonomy): domain Bacteria; kingdom Pseudomonadati; phylum Pseudomonadota; class Betaproteobacteria; order Burkholderiales; family Comamonadaceae; genus Hydrogenophaga; species Hydrogenophaga sp. PML113. The sequence continues at coordinate 315,086 of NZ_MIYM01000003.1, forward strand.
GCCCGTCTGCAAGCCAAGGCCGAGGCCAAGCTCGCCGACCTGCCCGCGGCGTCGACCATCACCGACCCCGAGGCGCTCGATCGCAAGCGAGCGGTGATCGAGGCCGCGCTGGCCCGTGCGCGGGCGAAACGCCAGCCCGGCGGCTGAGCCGCGGGCGCTGCCTCAACGCGCCGCGACCGTCTTGTAGACGCCGCAGCCCACGTACAGGGCGTCCACCTTCACCACATAGGACATCTTGGCCTGCACCGCGCCGCTGGCCGGGTTGACGATGTCGTACTCCACCCAGCCCGGGCCCTGTTCGGCCTGGCTCACGATGGCGGCCAGCAGCGCCGCGCCGTCCACGCCGGCGATGTCGTGCACGCGGCTGCCCAGCTTGTCGGGCTTGCCGCCGAAGGCGCGGTAGACGCCCGAGGCGTCGAGCGCGAACACGTACATGTCGCGGTCGTGGAAACCGCGCGCGGGCTCGGTCAGGTCGCGCACAAAGGTCTCGGCCGACACCTGGCGGCGGTGCGTCAGGGCCTTGTCCACCAGGGCCATGGCCTCCTCGGCCGTGCCCTGCTGCAGCATGAAACGGCTCACCGCGCGCGACAGGTGCGCCGCGCGCTGCTCCAGCCGGTTGGCCTGCTGCACGGCCAGCTCCACCATCTGCGCGTTGCGCTGGGTGATCTGGTCGAGCTGGCTCACGGCGGTGCTGATCTCGGCCAGCCCGGTGCTCTGCTCGGCGCTGGAGGCGGAAATCGACGACAGCTTGCCGGCCACGCCGCGCACGCCGTCGACGATGCTTGCCATGCTCTGGCCGGCATCGCGGATCTGCGCGGCGCCGCTTTCCACCTGGGCGCGCGAGGCCTCGATGAGGGCGCGGATCTCGCGCGCCGAGGCGGCCGAGCGCTGGGCCAGCGAACGCACCTCGCCGGCCACCACCGCGAAACCGCGGCCCTGCTCGCCGGCGCGCGCGGCCTCCACGGCGGCATTGAGCGCAAGGATGTTGGTCTGGAAGGCCAGGCTGTCGATCACGCCGATGATCTCGTTCATCTGCGCGGCGCCTTTCTGGATGCCCTCCACGGTGCCCACCGCCTGGTGCATGGCGCCCGCGCCGCGTTCGGCCACGTCGCGCACCTGCGCGGCCTGGCGGTCCGAGTCGCTGGCCGTCTGCGCGTTCTGCGCCACCGCGCCGGTGAGCTGCTGCACGCTGGCCGCGGTCTGCTCGAGGTTGGCGGCCTGCTGCTCGGTGCGCTCGGCCAGGTCGCGGTTGCCCACGGCCAGGCTGCGGCCGGCGTGCGCCACCAGCGCCGAGTTGCTGCGCACCTCGGCCACCATGCCCGAGAGGCTGCCGATCATGCGGTCGAGCAGGCGCGCCAGGTCGGCCAGCTCGTCGTGGCCGTCCACGCGCGGGTGCGCGCGCAGGTTGCCGCCGGCCGTGTCGGCCATGGCGTCGAGCAGGCGGCGGAAATCACCAAGGAAAGCGGCGCGAAAGGCCATCAACAGGTAGGCCAGCAGGACCAGGCCGGACGCCGCCACGGGGGCGATGGCGCCGGTGCGGTCCGTGGCGGCCAGCGCCAGCGCGGCCACCAGTGGCCAGGCCGCGGCCAAGGCCAGGCAGGCCAGCTTGCCGCCCAGGCGCCAGCGGCGCATGAGCCACACGCCCGGGCGCATCAGGGGATTCGAAGAGGGGGTCATGGGGCTTGTGCTCCTCTGCCGTAGGGCCCACAGGGGCTTGCTGACGACTGTAGAAGGACCCCGCGCCCGGCAATGGCGAAAACAAACCCCCGAAAGTCGGCCATTTGCGCCGGCCCATTTGCGCCGGCCATCTGCGCCGGCCATCACCCGGTCAGCGAAGGGGAAGCCACCACAGCCCTGCCAAGGCCACCCAGCCGCCACGCGAACAGGGTGCGCTGGGTGGCCAACGCGCAGCGCCGCCGCCCGCCCCTTCCCGCCGAGGAAGAAGACGCCCTGTTCGCGCGCTTTCGCCGATCGCCGGAGCTGATCGAACGGTTCGAATGGCCGCCGGCCTCGCGCCCTCACTTCGAGGAATGAGGCGCCGGGGCGCAGCGCGCCTCAGGCGGGCGTCCCCGCGGCCAGCGCATCGAAGGCGCTGACCACCTCGGGCGGCGCCTGCACCAGCTCGATCAGCACGCCCTCGCCGGCGATCGGGAATTCCTCGCTGGCCTTGGGGTGCAGAAAGGTGATGTCGAAACCCGCCGCGCCCTGGCGGATGCCGCCGGGCGCGAAGCGCACGCCGCGCCCGGTGAGCCACTCCACCGCCTTGGGCAAATCGTCGATCCACAGGCCAATGTGGTTGAGCGGCGTGGCATGCACCGCGGGCTTCTTGTCGGGATCCAGCGGCTGCATCAGGTCCACCTCGACCTTGAACGGCCCGCTGCCGATGGCGCAGATGTCCTCGTCCACGTTCTCGCGTTCGCTGCGGAAGCTGCCCGTCAGTTCCAGGCCCAGCATGTCCACCCACAGGGTCTGCAAGCGGTGCTTGTCGGGGCCGCCGATGGCGATCTGTTGCACACCGAGGACACGGAAGGGACGGGGGGAAGCGGTGTTCATGGTCAATGGATGCCGTGGGTGGCGTGGGCCGCCGGCTCCAGCGACCAGACGGTCGCCGGCGGCAGGTTGGCCCAGACGGTGGTGACACGCCGCCAGCGCCAGCCCGGCGGCAATTGATCGAATGGCCGCACGTGGCGCGCCGCGTAGGTGTACTGCAGCAGGCGCGCGTTGGGCTGGCGCTCCAGCAGCGCCAGCATGGCCTGCACGCAGCGCCTGGCCTCGTCGCGCGGCATGGACAAGAGGGGCAGCGAGGACACCAGCATGAGCGAGCTGGCCGCCGGCAGGGGCAGCACGTCCAGCCGCGTGGCGCAGGCGTGCAGCACCTCGGCGCGCGGAAAGCGGTGGTGCAGGTGGCGCACCAGGCCGGGGTCGCGTTCGATGATGAAGAAGCGGTCGGGCGGCGGCCCGAGGTCGGCCAGTGCCCGGGTGATGGCGCCGGTGCCGGCGCCGATTTCCAGCAGCAGCTCGGGGCCCACGCGGGACACCTCCGCCGCGACGGCCTGCGCCAGCGCCCGCGAGGCCGGGGCAATGGCCCCCACCCGCCGCGGGTTGCGCACCCAGGCCAATGCAAACGCCAAACCACTCAGCCCCTGACCGCGTCCGTCCGCCATGTGCCGTGCTCCAACAAGCCGTGGAGTCCGCAGGGTAACCCAGCCCGGCGGGCTTGTGGCGTCAGCGGAGGAAACAGCCGGTCGGGCCGGCACGGCCTTCATTCGAACTCGACGATGGCCTGGTCAACGGCCAGGGACTCCCCTTGCTGGGCCAGCACCTTGGCCACCGTGCCGTCGGCCGAGGCGAACAGCACGTTTTCCATCTTCATGGCCTCGATGACGGCCACGCGCTCGCCGGCCTGTACCTTCTGGCCCGGCTGCACGGCCACCTGCACCAGCAGGCCTGGCATGGGCGACAGGACGTACTTGCTCATGTCGGGTGGCGCCTTGAAGGGCATGAGCGCGTGCAGCTCGGCCATGCGCGGCGAGACCACCATGGCCTCGATGCGCGTGCCGTTGTGCTGCACCACCAGCGCCAGCGGGTTGCGTGGCGTGCCCCGCTCCAGCTGGGCCGTGAACGGCTGGCCGTTGCACACGCCGACGGTGCAGATGTCGTTGAGCCGCGATGGGCTCTGGAAGGCGTAGCGCTTCTCGCCCACCATGACCACCGCCGCGCCCACCTGGCCCAGCACCTCGTCCACGTGCACGTTCACGCGGCGGTGCGCGCCGGCCTTGTCGAGCACGATCACCGTGTAGTCGTGCCCCACCTTCACGCCGTAGCCGGGCAGCTGGCCGCTCAGGCCGGCCGCGCGCTCGCGGCTCTTGCGGCGCACGAACGCCGCCAACGCCACGAGGAAGTCGGGATCGTCGTGCGGCACGTCCTCGGCGCGAAAGCCCTGGCCGTAATGCTCGGCGATGAAGCCGGTGTTGAAGTCGCCCGCCACGAACTTGGGGTGCGCGAGCAGCGCGGCCTGGAAAGGAATATTGCTTTGCACACCGCGGATGACGAAACCGTTGAGCGCTTCGCGCATCTTGGCGATGGCCTCGTTGCGGTCGCGGCCGTGCACGATGAGCTTGGCGATCATCGAGTCGTAGTACATGGGGATCTCGCCGCCGTCCTGCACGCCGGTGTCCACGCGCACGCCGAAACGGTGCTCCGTGTCGGCCTGCCACATGGTCTGCGGCGGCGCGGCGAAGCGCACCAGGCGGCCCGTGCTGGGCAGGAAGTTGCGGAACGGGTCCTCGGCGTTGATGCGGCACTCGATCGCCCAGCCCTCGCGCTTCACGTCGGCCTGCGCCAGCGGCAGCTTTTCACCGGCGGCCACGCGGATCATCAGCTCCACCAGGTCCAGACCGGTGATGCATTCCGTGACCGGGTGCTCCACCTGCAGGCGGGTGTTCATCTCCAGGAAGTAGAAGTCCTGGTCCTTGCCCACCACGAACTCCACCGTGCCCGCGCTCTGGTACTTCACAGCCTTGGCCAGGGCCACGGCCTGCTCACCCATGGCCCGGCGCGTGGCCTCGCTGATGAAGGGCGACGGCGCCTCCTCGATCACCTTCTGGTGGCGGCGCTGGATGGAGCACTCGCGCTCGTTCAGGTAAATCACGTTGCCGTGCGCGTCGCCCAGCACCTGGATCTCGATGTGGCGCGGCTCCTGGACAAACTTTTCCATGAAGACGCGGTCGTCGCCGAAGCTGTTGCGCGCCTCGTTGCGACAGCTCGTGAAGCCCTCGAAGCACTCCTTGTCGCTGAAGGCCACGCGCAGGCCCTTGCCGCCGCCGCCGGCGCTGGCCTTGATCATGACCGGGTAGCCGATCTTCTGCGCGATGGCCACCGCCTCCTCGGGCGACTGGATGGGCTCGTTGTGGCCCGGAATGGTGCTCACCTTCGCCTCGTTCGCGAGCTTCTTGGACGCGATCTTGTCGCCCATGGCCGCGATGGAGTAGTGCTTGGGGCCGATGAAGACCAGGCCCTGTTCTTCCACCTGGCGCGCGAAGTCCTCGTTCTCGGACAGGAAGCCATAGCCGGGGTGGATGGCCTCGGCGCCGGTCTGCTTCGCGGCGGCGATGATGGCCTCGCCCAACAGGTAGCTCTCGCGCGAGGGCGGCGGCCCCAGGCGCACGGCCTCGTCGGCCAGCTGCACATGGCGCGCTTCCTTGTCGGCGTCGGAGTACACCGCCACGGTGGCGATGCCCAGCTTCTTGGCCGTGGCGATGACGCGGCAGGCGATCTCGCCGCGGTTGGCGATCAGGATCTTCTTGAACATGTCTTTCTCTCCTCGGGCCTTCAGAGCGGAATGTTCCCGTGCTTGCGCCACGGGTTCTCCAGCTTCTTGTCCTTGAGCATCACCAGCGAGCGACCAATGCGCTTGCGCGTCTCGTGCGGCAGGATCACGTCGTCGATGAAGCCGCGCGCGCCGGCCACGAAGGGGTTGGCGAAGCGGGCCTTGTACTCGGCCTCGCGCTGCGCGAGCTTGGCCGGGTCCTTCTTCTCCTCGCGGAAGATGATCTCCACCGCGCCCTTGGCGCCCATCACCGCGATCTCGGCGTTGGGCCAGGCGAAGTTCACGTCGCCGCGCAGGTGCTTGGAGGCCATCACGTCGTAGGCGCCGCCGTAGGCCTTGCGCGTGATCACGGTGATCTTGGGCACGGTGCACTCGGCGTAGGCATAGAGCAGCTTGGCGCCGTGCTTGATGATGCCGCCGTACTCCTGGCTGGTGCCGGGCATGAAGCCGGGCACGTCGACGAAGGTGACGACCGGGATGTTGAAGCAGTCGCAGAAGCGCACGAAGCGCGCGGCCTTGATGGAGCTCTTGATGTCCAGGCAGCCCGCCAGCACCAGCGGCTGGTTGGCGACGATGCCCACGGTCTGGCCGTCCATGCGCGCGAAGCCGATCACGATGTTCTTGGCGTACTCGGGCTGCAGCTCGAAAAAGTCCCCGTCGTCCACGATCTTGAGGATGAGCTCCTTCATGTCGTAGGGCTTGTTGGGGTTGTCGGGCACCAGGGTGTCCAGGCTCAGCTCCATGCGGTCGATCGGATCGCCACTGGGCCGCACCGGCGCCTTCTCCCTGTTGTTGAGCGGCAGGTAGTTGAACAGGCGGCGCAGCATCAGCAGCGCCTCCACGTCGTTGTCGAAGGCCAGGTCGGCGACGCCGCTGCGCGTGGTGTGGGTGATGGCGCCGCCCAGTTCCTCGGCCGTCACTTCCTCGTGCGTGACGGTCTTCACCACTTCGGGGCCGGTGACGAACATGTAGCTGGAGTCCTTCACCATGAAGATGAAGTCCGTCATGGCGGGCGAGTACACCGCGCCGCCTGCGCTGGGGCCCATGATCATGCTGATCTGCGGCACCACGCCGCTGGCCAGCACGTTGCGCTGGAACACGTCGGCGTAGCCCCCGAGCGAGGCCACGCCTTCCTGGATGCGCGCGCCGCCCGAGTCGTTGAGGCCGATGACGGGCGCGCCAACCTTCATGGCCTGGTCCATCACCTTGCAGATCTTCTCGGCGTGCGCCTCGGAGAGCGCGCCGCCGAAGACGGTGAAGTCCTGGCTGAAGACGAAGACCAGGCGGCCGTTGATCATGCCGTAGCCAGTGACCACGCCGTCGCCGGGGATCTTGTTGTCCGCCATGCCGAAGTCGGTGCAGCGGTGCTCGACGAACATGTCCCATTCCTCGAAGGTGCCCTCGTCGAGCAGCACCTCCAGGCGCTCGCGCGCGCTGAGCTTGCCCTTGGCGTGCTGCGCCTCGATGCGCTTGGCGCCGCCGCCCAGGCGCGCGCGGGCGCGCTTGTCTTCGAGCTGTTGCAGGATGTCTTGCATGGTTCTTCTCCAGAGAATTCAGTCGAACAGCGCGAGCAGCTGCCGCGCCGCGGTGCTGGCGGGCAGACGGCCATCGAGCACTTGCGTGGTGGTGTCGGCCAGCGCGGCGCGCACCGCCGGGTGTTCGCGGAAGCGCTGCTTGAGTCCGGCGTCGATGCGCTCCCACATCCAGGCCTTGGCCTGGCGCTGGCGGCGCGCGGCGAGTTCGCCATTGGCGCTCTGCACCTGGCGAAAGCGCTGAACCTCGGCCCAGAAGGCGGCGATGCCCTCGGCCTTGAGGGCCGAGAGCTGCAGCACCGTGGGGTGCCAGTGCGCGGTGTCGTGCGCCGCGTGCTCCGGCCGGCCGTGCTGGCCGAGCAGGCGCAGGGCGGAAGTGATCATCGCGCGCGCCCGCGTCGCGGCGTCGGCGTCGATGTCGGCCTTGTTGATGACCACCAGGTCGGCGATCTCCATCACGCCCTTCTTGATGGCCTGCAGGTCGTCGCCTGCATTGGGCAGCTGCAGCAGCGCGAAGCAGTCGGTCATGGCGGCCACGGCGGTCTCGCTCTGGCCCACGCCCACGGTCTCGACGATCACCACGTCGTAGCCAGCGGCCTCGCACACCAGCAGGGCCTCGCGCGTCTTTTCGGCCACCCCGCCCAGGGTGCCGCCGCTGGGGCTGGGCCGAATGAAGGCGCGCTCGTCCATGGACAGCCGCTCCATGCGCGTCTTGTCGCCCAGGATGGAGCCGCCCGAGACCGTGCTCGACGGGTCGATGGTGAGCACGGCCACGCGCTGGCCCTGTTCGATCAGGTGCAGGCCCAGCGCCTCGATGAAGGTGCTCTTGCCCACGCCGGGCACGCCGCTCAGGCCCAGGCGGAAGGCCCGGCCCGTGCGCGGCAGCAGCGCGGTGAGCAGCTCGTCGCCCTGGGCGCGGTGGTCGGCGCGCGTGGACTCGAGCAGCGTGATGGCCTTGGCCATGGCGCGGCGCTGCGCCATGCCCTGGCCTTGCACGATGGCGTCGAGCAAGGCTTGCGGCGACGCGGCCAGGCTCAAGCCACCGCCTTCTTGATCTGTTCCAGCACGTCCTTGGCGCTGGCCGGAATGGGCGTGCCGGGGCCGTAGATGCCCTTGACGCCGGCCTCGTAGAGGAAGTCGTAGTCCTGGCGCGGAATCACACCGCCCACGAAGACCACGATGTCATCGGCGCCCTGCTTGCGCAGCTCCGCGATGATCGCGGGCACCAGGGTCTTGTGGCCCGCGGCCAGGGTGCTCACGCCCACGGCGTGCACGTCGTTCTCGATGGCCTGGCGCGCGCACTCCTCGGGCGTCTGGAACAGCGGGCCCATGTCGACGTCGAAGCCCAGATCGGCGAAGGCCGTGGCCACCACCTTGGCGCCGCGGTCGTGGCCGTCCTGGCCGAGCTTGGCGATCATCACGCGCGGGCGGCGGCCCTGCTGCTCGCCGAAATCGGCGATCTCCTTCTGCAGCTGCGCCCAGCCTTCGGCGCTGTCGTAGGCGGCGGCGTACACGCCGGTCACCTTCTGGGTGTCGGCGCGGTGGCGGCCGAAGGCGGTTTCGAGGGCATCACTGACTTCTCCCACGGTGGCGCGCAGGCGCACCGCCTGAATGGACAGATCGAGCAGGTTGCCCTGCCCCGAACGGGCGGCCTCGGTGAGCGCGGCCAGCGCGGCCTTCACCGCGGCATCGTCGCGCGCGTCGCGCACCCGCTTCAGGCGCGCGATCTGCGCCTCGCGCACCTTGACGTTGTCGATGTCGAGGATCTCGACCGGGTCTTCGTTCTTGAGCTTGTACTTGTTGACGCCGACGATGACGTCCTTGCCGGAGTCGATGCGCGCCTGCTTCTCGGCCGCGGCGGCCTCGATCTTGAGCTTGGCCCAGCCGCTGTCGACCGCGCGGGTCATGCCGCCCATGGCGTCGACCTCCTCGATGATGGCCCAGGCCGCGTCGGCCATCTGCTGCGTCAGCGTCTCCATCATGTAGGAGCCGGCCCAGGGGTCGACCACGCTGGTGATGTGGGTCTCTTCCTGAATGATGAGCTGGGTGTTGCGCGCGATGCGCGCGCTGAACTCGGTGGGCAGCGCGATGGCTTCGTCGAGCGCGTTGGTGTGCAGGCTCTGCGTGCCGCCGAACACCGCGGCCATGGCCTCGATGGTGGTGCGCACGACGTTGTTGTACGGGTCCTGCTCGGTCAGGCTCCAGCCCGAGGTCTGGCTGTGCGTGCGCAGCATCAGGCTCTTGGGGTTCTTCGCGCCGAAGCCCTTCATGATGCGGCACCACAGCAGGCGGGCCGCGCGCATCTTGGCGATCTCCAGGTAGAAGTTCATGCCGACCGCCCAGAAGAAGGAGAGGCGGCCCGCGAAGGCGTCGACATCCAGGCCCTTGGCCATGGCGGTCTTCACATACTCCTTGCCGTCGGCCAGGGTGAAGGCGAGTTCCAGCGCCTGGTTGGCGCCGGCCTCCTGCATGTGGTAGCCCGAGATGCTGATCGAGTTGAACTTCGGCATGTGGCTGGCCGTGTACTCGATGATGTCGCCGATGATCCGCATGCTCGGCTCGGGCGGGTAGATGTAGGTGTTGCGGACCATGAACTCCTTGAGGATGTCGTTCTGGATGGTCCCGCTGAGCTGGTCCTGCGGCACGCCCTGTTCCTCGGCCGCCACCACGTAGCCCGCCAGCACCGGCAGCACCGCGCCGTTCATGGTCATGGACACGCTGACCTTGTCGAGCGGAATGCCGTCGAACAGGATCTTCATGTCCTCGACACTGTCGATGGCCACGCCGGCCTTGCCCACGTCGCCCGTCACGCGCGGGTGGTCGCTGTCGTAGCCGCGGTGGGTGGCCAGGTCGAAGGCCACGCTCACGCCCTGCCCGCCGGCCGCCAGGGCCTTGCGGTAGAAGGCGTTCGACTCTTCGGCGGTGGAAAAGCCCGCGTACTGGCGGATGGTCCAGGGCCGCACCGCGTACATGGTGGCCTGTGGACCACGGATGAAGGGTTCGAAACCGGGCAGCGTGTCGGTGTAGGCCAGGCCCTGCAGGTCGGCCGCGGTGTACAGCGGCTTGACGGCGATGCCGTCGGGCGTGGTCCAGGTCAGCGCGTCAAGCTGGCCGCCAGGGGCGGATCGGGTGGCGGCCTGGGTCCAGTCGGACAGCGTGGCGCGCGCGAAGGCGTCGGGGTGTTGGCTCATGGCGGCGGACGTGGAAAACGGCGGGAGCAAGGCAAGGGCGCAGGTGTTCTGCGGCTCAGGCACCACGGTGAGTGTACATCATTCATAATTATTGATGCAGAATTTCAATGCGCGGATAGAATCGGCGCCTGCATGGACACCGACACCGCCACCCCCACCGCCCCCTCCCTGGCGCCGCGCGCGCTGTACGAGGAAGTGGCCGAACGGCTGCGCCAGCGCATCTTCCAGCGCGAACTGGAGCCGGGCAGCTGGATCGACGAACTCAAGATCGCCGAGGCGTACGGCATCAGCCGCACCCCCCTGCGCGAAGCCCTGAAAGTGCTGGCCGCCGAAGGCCTGGTGACCATGAAGGTGCGCCGGGGCGCCTACGTCACCGAAGTGTCCGAGAAGGACCTGCGCGACGTCTACCACCTGCTGTCGCTGCTCGAATCGGACGCCGCCGGCGAAGTGGCCTCGCGCGGCGAGCCCGCCGCGCTGGACGAACTGGCCGCCCTGCACGATGAGCTGGAAGGCGCCGTGCACCAGCGCGACCGCTTCTTCGCCATCAACGAGCGCTTCCATCTGCGCCTGCTGGAGCTGGCTGACAACCGCTGGCGGCTGCAGATGGTGAGTGACCTGCGCAAGGTGATGAAGCTCAACCGCCACCATTCGCTGTTCAAGGCGGGCCGCATCGAAGAATCGCTGGCCGAACACCGCGCCGTGATGGCCGCCCTGCGCGGGCGCGACGGTGCGCTGGCCGTGCAGCGCATGCGCGAGCACTTCGCCAGCGGACTCGAAGCCGCCACCTGAGGCCGGCGCCCCGTCCGGCTCAGTCCTCGCCGATCTCCCGCGCGATCGCGCGCCGCGTCTCCAGCAGCTTGGGCGCGACCTTCTCCACCAGCCATTCGCGCGGCAGCTTGTAGGCCGGCCCGCCCACGCTCACGCCGTACAGCTCGCCTTCGATGCCGCGCAGGCTGAAACCCAGGGCGTGGATGTCGGGGTGCCACTCGCCGAACGAGCTGCAGTAGCCGAGCCGCTCGTGTTCCTGCGCCGCCGCCTCCAGCCGCGACTGCGTTTGGGGCCAGGCCGCCTCACCCACCGAGGCGCGGATCTCTTCATACAAGGCGGCGCGCTGCGCCGGTGGCAGGGCCGACAGATAAGCCCGGCCAGCGGCCGAGGTGGCGATGGTCATGCGCGAGCCCACGTCCATGCGCGACAGGATCAGCGCCGAGCGCGGCCGCAGGGTGTCGATCAGCAGCATGTCCAGCCCGTCGCGCACGGTCAGGTGGACGTTGGCGCCCGCCACCTCGGCCAGCTCCGCCAAGTGCAACCGGGCCCGCTGGCGGAAATCGAAGGTGCGCAGGTAGGCGTTGCCCAGCTGCAGCGTGGCCGGGCCCAGGCTGAAGCGTTCGCTGCCCGCGGCCTGCCGCAGAAAGCCGCTGGACAGCAGCGTGGCCGCCAGGCGCGACACCGTGGCCTTGGGGATGCCGGTGCCCTCGGCCAGCTCGCGGTTGGAGAGCGGCTCATCCGCCTCCGCGACGGCCTTGAGCACCGCCAGCCCCCGCGCCAGCGCACTGACCTCGTCCTTGCCCGAAGCGACGGCCTCTTCCGGTGCGCCACCGATCGCACGTTTTTCGAGACGATGTTCCATTTTTTATTGCGCCTATATAATTTTGAGACGACGTTCCATTTTAATTACACCACCCGGAGACACACCTTGAACTGGATCAAGACAACCGCCCTCGCCCTGTCCCTCGGGCTGGCCGCCCTCGCGCCGGCCGCCGCCCAGGACTTTCCCAAGGGCCCGGTGAAAATCATCATCCCCTTCCCGCCCGGCGGACCCACCGACACCGTGGGCCGCCTGCTCGGCCAGAAGCTGCAGGAGACCTGGGGCCAGCCGGTGATCATCGACTACAAGCCCGGCGCCGGCACCGTGATCGGCGCCGACTTCGTCGCCAAGTCGGCCCCCGATGGCCAGACCATCGGCATGGTGAACTCGTCCCTGGCGGTGAACCCCACGCTGCGCAAGAAGCTGCCCTACGACACGCAGAAGGACCTGGCCGGCGTCACGCAGCTGTTCAACATGCAGCTGGCCATCGTGGCGCACCCCAACGCGCCCTTCAACAACCTGCGCGAACTCATCGACTACGCCCGCAAGAACCCCGGCAAGCTGAACTACGGCACGCCCGGCGCCGGCAGCACCACGCACCTGGGCGCCGAGCTGCTCAAGCGCGAGGCCGGCTTCGAGATGCAGCACATCGCCATGAAGGGCAGCGCGCCCGCGCACACCGAACTCATGGGCGGGCGGCTCGACCTGGTGGTCGATCCCTTCCTGTCCATCCTGCCCTACGTGCAGGGCGGCCGCATGAAGATCATCGCCACCATGGGCGACAAGCGCGTGGCCGGCCACGACTACCCCACCGTCGCCGAAACCATCCCCGGCTTCAACGTCGGCGCCCTGCTCGGCTTCGTGGCGCCCGCCGGCACGCCCAAGCCGGTGCTGCAGAAGATCCAGGCCGACACCGCCAAGGCCCTGGCCAGCGCCGACGTGCAAAAGCGCGCCCAGGAATTCGGCCTGCAGGTGGTGGGCTCCACGCCCGAGCAGTTCGATGCCTTCATCGCTTCGGAGATGAAGCGCTGGGGCCGCATCGTCACCGACGCCAAGATCGAACAGGAATGAATTGGAAGGACCCCGCACCGTGAGCTCCCTGCAACTCAAGCCCATCCACCCGGTCTTCGGCGCCGAGGCCAGCGGCCTGGACCTCACCCGCCCGCTCGCGGCCGAGGACGTGCGCGCGATCAACGCGGCCATGAACGAGCACGCCGTGCTGGTCTTTCGCGGCCAGCCGCTGACGGCTCAGCAGCAGCTCGATTTCGCCCGGCACTTCGGCCCGCTGGACATCGGCCTCAAGCGCGTGTTCAAGCGCCCCGAGCGCCTGGAAGACGAGCGCCTGATCGACATCTCCAACGTCGACGCCCAGGGCAAGATCGCGCGCCGCGACTCGCCCAAGAACCTCTCCAACTTCGCCAACCAGCTCTGGCACAGCGACAGCTCCTTCATGAACCCGCGCGCGGCCTACTCGATGCTGCATTGCGTGATCACGCCCAGCTGGGGCGGCAACACCGAGTTCGCCGACCTGCGCCACGCCTACGACACGCTGGACGAGCGCACCAAGGCCGAGATCGAGGACCTCCAGGCCGAGCACTTCGCGCTGCACACGCGCATCCTGCTGGGCGACGACGCCTACACCGACGACCAGAAGAAGGAGATCCCGCCGGCGGTCTGGCCGCTGGCGGACACCCACCCGGGCTCGGGCCGCAAGGTGCTGTTCGTCGGCGTGCACGCGCGCGAGGTGATCGGCTGGCCGATCGCCGAAGGCCGCATGTACCTGAGCGACCTGCTGGAGCACGCCACGCGGCGCGAGAACGTCTACGTGCACGAATGGACGCCGGGCGACCTGGTGATCTGGGACAACCGCAGCACCCTGCACCGCGGCCGCCGCTACGACATCAGCGAGCGGCGCGAACTGCGCCGCACCACCATCAACGACACGCCCGAGGCGATGCTGCGGGCGGCCTGAGCGCCACCGTCCGCGGGCGCTGCGCCGCTCAGGCGGCGAGCGTCTCGGCCTCGTCGCTCACGTGCGCCCGCGCCAGGCGCCACACCTCGCGCGGCGGCAGGGGCTTGAGGCGGTGGTCGCTCCACACCTGGCGCCACTTGCGCGCGCCGCGCAAGCCGTGGCGCAGGCCCAGCATGTGGCGCGCGATGGCATACCAGGGGCAGCCATCCTCGGCGTGCGCGCGCTCCATGTAGCGCACCATGGCGTCCTCCACGGCGTCGCGGTCCACGTCGCTGGGCGGCGCGCCGAAGAAGGTCTCGTCCCAGCGGGTGAGCGCCCAGGGACGATAGTAGGCTTCGCGGCCCAGCATCACGCCGTCCACGTGCTGCAGCTGATCGGCGATCTGCTCGTTGGTGGTGATGCCGCCATTGACCGCGATGGTCAGGCGCGGGAAGTCGCGCTTGAGGCGGTGCGCGAGCTCGTAGCGCAGCGGCGGCACCTCGCGGTTCTCCTTGGGCGACAGGCCCTGCAGCCAGGCGTTGCGCGCGTGCACGATGAAGACCTCGCAGCCCGCCTCGGCCACGGTGCCGACGAAGTCGCGCACGAAGCCGTAGCTCTCGGTCTTGTCGATGCCGATGCGGTGCTTCACCGTCACCGGCAGGGACACCGCGTCGCGCATGGCCTTCACGCCGTCGGCCACGGTCTGCGGCTCGGCCATCAGGCAGGCCCCGAAGGCGCCGCGCTGCACGCGCTCGCTGGGGCAGCCGCAGTTGAGGTTGATCTCGTCGTAGCCCCACTGCTCGCCCAGGCGGGCGGCCTGGGCCAGCTCGTCGGCCTCGCTGCCGCCCAGCTGCAGGGCCACCGGATGCTCCTCGGTGTTGAAGCGCAGGTGGCGCTGCACGCTGCCGTGCATCAGCGCGCCGGTCGTCACCATCTCGGTGTAGAGCAGCGTGCGCTTCGTCAGCAGGCGGTGCAGGAAGCGGCAGTGGCGGTCCGTCCAGTCCATCATCGGCGCGACGGACAGGCGCCAGGGACTGAAGGGCGGTGTGGGGGGAATCTTTTCCATCGGCGAATGGTCCATCGGGTGAGGCGGCCCTGTGCGCCTCGCGCGGCACACAGGGCCTGCACCCGAACCCGCTATTGTCCCATCCCGGCGCCAGCGCGCCGCCACCCCTCCCAGGAGCCCACACGACATGAACCCCGCCATCACCCTGGGACCGCTGGTGCTGCCTTGGGGCCTGGGCGCCGTGCTGGCCTCGCTGCTGGTGGCCTGGGCCCTGGGCCGGTGGCTGGGCCGGCGCCAGGGCGCCGATCCGGGCGATGGCTTGTGGGGCGCGCTCTGGGCCGGCGCCCTGCTCGCGCGGATCGCATTCATCGTCGAGTACCGCTCGGCCTACCTGGCCGAGCCGCTCAGCATGCTCGACATCCGCGACGGCGGCTGGAACCCCGTGGCCGGCCTGCTGGGCGCCTGGCTGTACGCCCTCGTCCGCGCCCGCCGGCGTGCGCCCCAGGCCTGGCCGGCCTTGCGTTCCGCGCTGATGGCCGGCACGGCCGTTTTCGTCGCCGGCCTCGGCGCGCTGAGCGCGCTGCCCGACACCGACCGGCGCCTTCCTGCGCTCACGGTGCGCTCCCTGCAAGGCGCGGAGGTGGACCTGCGGACCTTCCAGGGCAAGCCCACCGTGATCAACCTCTGGGCCACCTGGTGCCCACCCTGCGTGCGGGAAATGCCCGTGCTGGCGGCCGCGCAGCGGCAATCGCCGGACGTGAACGTCGTGTTCCTCAACCAGGGCGAAGCGGCGGACCAGGTGCGGGCCTGGCTGCGGTCGCGCGGCCTGGGACTGGACAACGCGCTGATCGACGAGACGCGCGCCGCCGGCGCGGTCTTTGAGCAGAAGGCGTTCCCGACCACGCTGTTCTTCGACGCGGACGGCTGCCTGGTGGGCACGCGCATCGGCGAGCTGTCGGCCGCGACGCTGCAGGAGCGGTTGGCGCGCATCCGGCGCTGAGGCCGCCCTCGCCGCGGGCCGCCGTCCACCGGCGCGGGCTCAGCCGCGCGCGATCAGCCGGTCCACGTTGACGATGACCTTCACCTCCCCCGGCGGCAGGCTGGCGGCCACCGCCCAGGTCGGATCGGCCGTGTCGCGCAGCACGGGCTCGCCCAGCGGCAGGCCCTGGCGGCCCACCAGCGCGGCCACGCGCGGTTCGTTGGCCTTCTCGCCCCGGCGCACCACCACGCCCAGCTCGCCGCTGGCCAGCCGCACGTAGCTGCCGGGCGGGTAGAAGCCCACGCTCTTGACGAACAGCGCGCCCAGCTGGTCGGGGGCTCGATGGCCGCCCATGTACAGCTCGCGCGCCACCTGCTGCGACAGCAGCGCGCCGCGGCTCTTGCGCGGGCTGATGCAGGCCACGTACACATCGGCCATTTGCAGCAGGCGGTGGGTGATGCGGTCGACGCGCTCGCCCTTGGGGTAGCCCGTGCCGTCGGGTTTCTCGTGGTGCTGCGCCACCAGGCGGATCCATTCGGCGTCCAGCACGCCCAGCTGGCGCAGCAGGGCCACGCTTTGCTGGGGGTGTTCGCGCACCACCTTTCGCTGGGCCGAGCTGAGCGGCCCCGGCTGGCGGGCCATCTCGTCGTGCTCGCGGGTCATGCCCAGGTTCATGGTCAGCGCGGCCAGCACCAGGGCGCGCCGCTGCTTCTCGTCCAACCCGGCCAGCGGCGCGACCAGGGCGCACAGGCCGGCGGCCAGCAGCGCGTGCGTGGCGCTGTAGGACACGCGCGTGTCGAAGAGCAGTTGCACCAGCACCAGCAGGCTGTTGTCGGCCTGGTCGTGCCAGAGCTGCTCACCCTGCGACTGCACGCGCAGCACACGTTCGAGGAACTGGTGCGCGCTGGCCCCCTGGTGCAGCAACGCCGCCAGTGTGGCGTGCAGCTCGGCCCAGGCCTCGGGCACCGACACGCCAGCGTCGCGCGCCGCCACCTCGGCCGGCGAGGCCGACAGCGCCCTCAGCCCGGCGATGCGATTGAGCGCCTGGTTGTCCCGCACCATGCGGTCGAGCGAGGCGGTGTAGCCGTAGTTCAGCGCCTGCCAGTCGCTGGCCAGCACCACCGGCGCATGCAGCAGCAACACGCCACGGTGTTGCTCCGAGGTGATGGTCTCGCCCTTGCGCAGCAGCAGAACGCCTTTGGCGTCCCAGATGTTGACCGGAACGGGTTCGTGCAAGGCAAAGGAATCCAGGGGCAGCGGCCGGTACATAGCCCGCGACTCTAGGCCGGAAACCCCTCGGCCAATCGGTCGAAAACCGGCAAAAAACGGGCGCAGAACGGCCCCTGCGAAGCGGTTCCGGACACGCGGTCCGCCTGCCCCATGCCGGCAGGCCCGCGCCCAGCGCCTCACGCCTGTGCCGGCAGCGTGACGCTCACCTCCAGCCCCGGACGGGCGTTGCGGATCTCGCAGCGGCCCCCGTGCGCCTGCGCCACCAGCCGGCACAGGTAGAGCCCCAGCCCCACCCCGCCCGCGTGCCGGGTGCGGGCGCTGTCGGGGCGGTAAAAGGCCTGGGCCAGGTGCGCGATCTGGTCGTCGGGCACGCCCGGGCCGTGGTCGCGCACCACGAAGCGCAGCCCCCCAGCGTCCACGCGCTCCACGCGCAGCTCCGGCGGCGTGGCGGCCTCCGCACCATGGCGCAGCGCGTTGTCGAGCAGGTTGCGCAGCAGCAGGCGAACCCGAACGCGGTCCAGCAAGGCCGGGGGCAAGCCCTCGTCCAGGCGCAGGCCGATGCGCCGCGCCTCGGGCCGCGTCGCCGCCAGTTCGGCGATCACCTCGCGCGCCAGCGTGGCCGGCTCGGTGGGCTCCCGGTTCAGGGCCGCGTGGCGGCCCGCCAGGCGCTCGCTTTCCAGCAGGTCGCTGATGAGGCGCGCCATCTCGCCCAGGTCGCGCAGCAGGGCCTCGCGCTGCGGGTTCACCTCGGGCGATTCGGGCAGCAGTTCGGTGTTCAGGCGCGCGCGCGTGAGCGGGCTGCGCAGCTCGTGGCTGATGGCCAGCAGCAGCGCGCGCTGGGCCTGCAGCATCTGCTCGATGTCCTGGCCCATGGTGTTCACCGTCTGCGCGAGCTGGCCCAGCTCGTCGCAGCGGCGCGCGGGCACGGCGATGGGCTGCGAGAAATCGCCCGCGCCGAACCGCATGGCCCCGGCGCGGATGGCGTCGAGCGGGCTCAGCAGGCGGCGCACGTACCAGAAGGCCAGCCCGGTGACCACCAGCAGGGCCACCAGCGCGAAGACGAACAGGCGCGGGCGGCGTTCGATGGCGGCATCGTTCAGGCCGAACTCGATCACGTGCCCGTCGGCGGTGCGGCGCTGCACCAGGGCGCGCCAGGTCTCGTCGTCGTTCCAGTCGCCGGCGCCGCTGTCCTTGCGCCAGTGCGGGCGCGGCAGTGCCGGGTGCGAGCGCCACTGCACGACCGGCCCGGTGATGTCGATGGTGACGATGGGCAGACGCTCCACCAGCGCGCGGGCCTTCTCGACGTCGGGCCGGCCCTGGGGCGCCACGTCGTTCGCCAGCCGCGTCACGTAGTCCATCAGCAGCGGGCGCCCAGCCTCCTTCCAGCCCAGGGTGAAAGCCTTCTGGGCGCCACCGATGAAGATGAAGGCCACCAGGAAGGCCAGCAGCAGGAACACGCCCAGCAGGCGCAGCTTGAGCGAATGCCGCCAACGCGGCCTCGGGTCGGCGGCCGGCTTCATGGGCGCGGTGCCGGTGCGCGCCGCAGCGCGAGCGAGTAGCCCGCGTTGCGCAGGGTCTTGATGCAGTCCAGCGGTTCCAGCTTCTTGCGCAGCCGGCTCACCACGATGTCCACCGCGCGCGTGAGCAGCTCGGCCTCGTGCCCGCGCAGGTGGTTGAGGATGTCGTCGCGGCTGAGCACGCGCCCGGCCTCGCGCGCCAGCAGGTGCAGCAGCTCGAATTCGGTGCCCGTGAGTTCCACCGCCTCGCCCTGGCGCAGCACCTGGCGCCGCGCGGGGTCGATGCTCAGGCCCTCGAAGGCCAGCACGTCGGGCGCGGCCGCCGCCACCGCCGGGCGGCGGCGCAACACGGTCTGCACGCGCGCCACCAGCTCGCGCGGCTCGAAGGGCTTGGGCAAATAGTCGTCGGCGCCCAGCTCCAGGCCCACCACGCGGTCCATCACGTCGCCGCGCGCGGTGAGCATGACGATGGGGATGTCGCTGTCCTTGCGGATGGTGCGACAGAGCTCGAAGCCGTCCATCTCGGGCAGCATCACGTCCAGGATGGCGGCGTCGAAGCCGCCCCGGCGCAGATGCTCCAGGCCCTCGCTGGGCGTGTGCGCGTGCACCAGCGCCAGATCGAATCGCTGGAAGTAGCTCGCCAGGGGCGGCCCGAGCTGGGTGTCGTCGTCGATCAGCAGGATGCGGGGCATTCGCACATTCTCACACCGCCAGTGCGGCCCGCAGGGCGCGGTGGCGCAGGATGAGCCGGCGCACGCGCCGCTGCGCGGGCACATCGAGCGCGTCGAAGCGCTCCGCCGCGCCCATGAGCGCGGGCAGCACCGGCACGGCCTGCTGCGGCGCGCGCCGCGACAGGCGCGACCACAGCCACATCGCGTGCTCGCGGTCGAAGCGCGGGCCCCACACCAGGGCCAGCACCTCGTCGTGCGGGTCGTTCACATCGGCCAGCAGCACGGGGCCGTGCTCGCGCAGCGGATGGGCGATGGCTTGCAGCGCGGGCGACATGGCGCGCCCCGCTCAACCGCGGTGGAACCAGCCGCGGCGCTTTTCGAGGAACTCGCGCACCTCGGCCTGCTGGGCGGGGTTCAGGCTGTCATAGAAATCGGCCAGGGCCGCGATGACCTCGGGTGTGGTGAGCTGCAACGCGCGGGTTTTTTCGTCGAGCAGGTGCAGGGCGCGGGCGCGGTCGAACTTCTCGCCAGCCACCAGGGCTTTCATCTCGGCGCGCGGGTTGGGGGTCTGGCCGATCATGGCGCTGCGCTGCGCGATCAGCTTGTCGGCCAGCAGCTCCAGCTTCTGGCGCTGTTCGGCCGTGAGGTCGAGCTTGCGGGTCACGCGATCGACCGCCTTGCCGCGCCACTCGGCCACGCGTTCGGGCGAGGCCGGGCCGTCGGCGTAGTGGGCGCGGTGGCCGCAGGCCGCCAGGCCGCCCGCGAGCACGGTGACGCTGGTGAGGCCGATGAGGGTTCGCTTGATCCAGGGTTTCATGACGGGTCCTTTCTTGGACGGGGTGGAACGTGGCCGCCATGGTGCGCGGCGGGCGCCGACACCGGGTCTCGGGGCGGTATCGCTTCTTGTCGTTTTGTTTCGGCGGAGAATGGCCCGTCGCCGCGTTCCGCCGGGAAGGACCTTTCATGCCACGTCTCGCCGCCCTGCTCTGCCTGGGGCTGTTCGCCCCCTGGGCCGGCGCCACCGCGCCCGCGCAGGACCTGCCGGCCGACTGCGCCCAGGCCGAGACGCAGCGCCAGCTCACCGCCTGCGCCTACCAGGACTTCGAACACGCGCAAGCGGCCCACGCGGCGGTGCTGCGCGAGCTGTCCGCGAGTCTCGACCCCGCCAGGCGCACCTTGCTGCGCACCGCCCAGAAGGACTGGCTGACCTACCGCACCGCCACCTGCGGGTTCGAGGCCAGCGCGGTGCGCGGCGGCAGCGCCGAACCCATGGTGCGGCTGCACTGCCAGACGCGGCTGACCCGCGAGCGCACCCAGGCATTGCGCCGCCAGCTCCATTGCCCCGAAGGCGACCTGGGCTGCCTGCGCCCGGTGCGGCCTTGAGGCGGACCCACGGCATGCGCATCCTGCTCGCCGAAGACGAAGCCGATCTGGCCACCTGGCTGGTCAAGGCCCTGGGGCAGAACGACTTCCAGGTCGACTGGGTCGCCGACGGCCGCCTGGTGCGCCGCAGCCTCAAGGCCACGCGCTACGACGCCCTGATCCTCGACCTCGGCCTGCCCGGGCTGGACGGGCACGACGTGCTGAGCGACCTGCGCGAAGCGGACCAGCGGCTGCCGGTGCTGATCCTCACCGCGCGCGACTCCCTGAACGAGCGCGTGGGCTGCCTGCATGGCGGCGCCGACGACTTCATGGCCAAGCCTTTCGACGTCGCCGAGCTGGAGGCCCGCCTGACGGCCCTGATCCGCCGCGCCCGGGGCCAGGAACACCCACGCTTTGCCTGCGGCCCGCTGAGCTACGACAGCGCGTCCAAGCAGTTCCGCCTGCAGCACGAGCCCCTGGCCCTGACGCCGCGCGAGCACGCCGTGCTGCGGGCCCTGATCCAGTACCCGGGCGAGCCGCTGTCCAAGCGCGAGCTGCTCGAGCGCGTGTTCTCGGACGAGCAGGACGTGCACCCCGAGGCCATCGAGGTGCTGATCCACCGCATCCGCAAACGGTTGGAGAACAGCCCCGTTCGCGTGACGACCCTGCGCGGCCTGGGCTACATGCTCGAGGCTCAGGCATGAAGCGGCCGCGCTGGCCGCTGGCCAGCATCCGGCGCCTGCTGCTGCTGATGCTGCTGCCGGGCATGCTGGCGGTGACGGCGGCCGAGCTCTGGCTGTCCTGGACCACCGCCAACGACGCCGCCGACGCCGCCTACGACCGCTCGCTGCTGGGCGCGGTGAAGTCCATCGACTCCAGCATCTCCACCGCCAGCGGCGGCCTGGGCGTGGAGCTGCCCTACCGCATGCTGGAGTTTTTTGAACTCACCGCGCAGGGGCAGGTGCACTACCGCGTCGCGTCCGAGGACGGCCTGGTCGAGATCGGCAGCCCCGACCTGCCCCGCCCGCCCCGGCCGCTGGAGTCCGGCAAGCCGCAGTTCCACGACGGCGAATACCTGGGCCAGCCAGTGCGCGTGGGCAGCTACGCGCGCGAATTGGCCGAGCCGCTGGCCGGCCAGCGGCCGCCGCAGCGCGTGGTGGTGCAGGTGGCCGAAACCCTGGAGGCGCGCAACGATTTCCGCCGCGACCTGCTGCTGCGCAGCCTGGCGCGCGACCTGCTGCTGATCGTGCTGGCGACCGGCCTGCTCACCGTGTCGATCGCCTGGGCCATGCACCCCCTGTCGCGCTTTCGCCAGGAGGTCGAGGCGCGCCAGCCGGACGACCTCACGCCCATGTCGCCCGACGGCGTGCCGGCCGAGGTGCTGCCGCTGGTGCAGGCCATCAACCGGCACGTCGCGCGCGCGCAAGAGCAGGCCGAGCTGCGCCGGCGCTTCGTCGACGACGCCTCGCACCAGCTGCGCACGCCGTTGGCCACGCTCTCCACCCAGGTGGCCTACGCCTTGCGCGAGCAGGACCCCGCGCAGCAGCGCCCGGTGCTTGAGTCCATCCGGGCGCAACTCGACCAGACCATCCGCCAGACCAACCAGTTGCTCTCGCTGGCGCGCGCCGACAGCGCCCCGCTGGACTTCCAGGCCGTCGACCTGGTGTGGCTGGCCGAATCCGTGGTGCGCGACGGCTGGCACGCGGCCCGCGACCAGTCGGTCGACCTGGGTCTGGACGCCCCGGCCCGGCGCCTGGCCTTCACCGGCGACGCCGACCTGCTGCGCGAGGCCTTGTCGAACCTGGTGCACAACGCCATCCGGCACGGTGGCGCGGGCTGCCACGTCACGCTGTCGGTGCGCGAACGCGTCATGCCCTCGGGCCAGCGCGAGGCCTGCCTGGCCGTGGTCGACGACGGCGCCGGGCTGCCCGCGGCCGACCTGGAGCGCCTGGGCGAGCGCTTCTTTCGCGGCAGCGGCGCGGCCGTGCCGGGCTCCGGCCTGGGCCTGGCCTTCGTGCGCACCGTGGCGCAGCGGCACGGCGGCGAACTGCGCGCCCGGCCGGGGCCGGACGGCCGCGGCCTTCAGGTGGAGATGGTCCTGCCGCTGCCGGCCGGCGGGGCCTGACGCGCGGCCATGGGCCGCGGGTTTACCCGCGGTTTATCGCGCCTCGGCTGAAAGCGGCCTGAAAGTGCCGGCCTCCTACAGTGCCTCCGCGGCATCCCCGAATGCCGCCCGTTGATTCCATTCCGAGGAGACACACCATGACGCTTTCCAGGCACCTCGTGGCCGCGGCCCTGGCGGCCAGCGCGCTGGGCGCGATGGCCAACCCGCTGGCCAAGACCGAGTGCATCGCCCCCGCCAAACCCGGTGGCGGCTTCGACCTGACCTGCAAGCTGGCCCAGTCCGCGCTGCAGGACGGCAAGTTCATCGCCGACCCGATGCGCGTGACCTACATGCCAGGCGGCATCGGCGCGGTGGCCTACAACACCATCGTGGCCCAGCGCCCCGACGCGGCCAGCACCATCGTGGCCTTCTCCGGCGGCTCGCTGCTCAACCTGGCGCAGGGCAAGTTCGGCCGCTACACCGAGAACGACGTGCGCTGGCTGGCCGCCATCGGTACCGACTACGGCGCGGTCATCGTGGCCGAGAACTCGCCCTACCAGTCGCTCAAGGACGTCATGGCGGCCATCAAGGCCGACCCGAACAAGGTGGTGCTGGGCGCGGGCGGCACGGTGGGCAGCCAGGACTGGATGAAAGCCGCCCTGACCGCGCGCGCCGGCGGCGTGAACCCCAAGACCATGCGCTACGTGGCCTTCGAAGGCGGCGGCGAGGCCATGACCGCCCTGCAGGGCGGCCACATCCACGTCTTCACCGGCGACGCGGCCGAGGCCCTGCAGCAGCGCAAGGCGGGCGCCAAGATCCGCATCCTGGCCGTCATGAACGACAAGCGCCTGCCGGGCGAGATGGCCAACATCCCCACCGCGGCCGAACAGGGCTTCAACGTCGAATGGCCCATCGTGCGCGGCTTCTACCTCGGCCCCAAGGTCAGCGACGCCGACTACCAGGCCTGGGCCGAGGCCTTCGCCAAGATGATGGCCACGCCGGCCTACGACAAGCTGCGCGAAGAGCGCGGCCTGTTCCCCCTGGCCATCACCGGGGCGCCGCTGGACGCCTACGTGAAGCAGCAGGTGGCCGGCTACCGCAAGCTGGCCGAAGAGTTCGGCCTGTCGACCAAGCCGGCGAACTGAGCGGCCCCCTCCGCTGTCCCGCGAGCCGCCCGCGCGGCGGCCCGCCCTTTCCCTTGGAGTCTCCATGAGTGACCGCCTTCTTGGCGCGGTGTGCGTCGCCACGGCCGCGGCCATGGCCTGGGCCGCGCAGGGCTATACCGCCGCCTATTCCTACGAACCGCTGGGGCCCAAGGCCTTTCCCCTGCTGCTGGCGGCCTGCATGGGCCTGGGCGGCCTGTGGCTGGTGCTGCGCCCCTCGGCCGGCGGCGGCGCCTTCGCCCAGGTGCCCTGGAAGGGCACGCTGCTGTGCGCGGGCACGGTGCTGGCCTACGCGGCGCTGTTCCAGTGGCTGGGCTTCATTCTCGCCACGCTGCTGATGGCCCTGCCCGTGGGCAGGGCCTTCGGCGGCGGCTGGAAGCAGTCGCTGGCCAGCGGCGCCGCGCTGGGCGTGGGCCTGCATTTTCTTTTCGACCGGCTGCTGGACGTGACCATGCCCGCCGGCCTGCTGTCCTTCCTGCTCTGAGGGCCGCGCCATGGACACCTTGCGACACCTGATGGACGGCTTCGGCGTGGCCTTCAGCCCCATCAACCTGCTGATCGCCGCCATCGGCTCCTTCATCGGCACCGTGGTCGGCCTGCTGCCTGGCCTGGGTCCCATCAACGGCGTGGCCATTCTCATGCCCCTGGCCTTCGCGATGAAACTGCCGCCCGAGGCCTCGCTCATCCTGCTGGCCGCCGTCTACATCGGCTGCGAGTACGGCGGACGCATCTCCTCCATCCTGCTCAACGTGCCGGGCGACGCCGGCGCCATCATGACCGCGCTGGACGGCTACCCCATGGCCCGCCAGGGCCTGGCGGGCGTGGCCCTGTCCATCTCGGCCTGGAGCTCCTTCGTGGGTTCGCTCATCGCCACGCTGGGCATCGTGATGTTCGCGCCGCTGCTGGCCGCCTGGGCGCTGTCTTTCGGGCCGGCCGAGTACTTCGCGCTGATGTGCTTCGCCTTCGCCTGCATCGCCGGCCTGCTGGGCAACGCGCCGGTGAAGGCCGGCCTGGCGGCCCTCATCGGCCTGTCCATGTCCTGCGTGGGCCTGGACGCCAACTCCGGCGTCTACCGCTTCACCGGCGGCGACGTGCACCTGTCCGACGGCATCCAGTTCGTGGTGGTGGTCATCGGCGTGTTCTCCATCAGCGAGATCCTGCTCATGCTGAGGGAACACCACGCCAGCGCGGGGCCCATCCCCCAGACCGGCCGCACGCTCTTCAACCTGCGCGAGATGGCCCACACGTGGTGGAGCACCCTGCGCGCCAGCGTCGTGGGCTTCGTGGTGGGCGTGCTGCCCGGCGCGGGCGCCACCGTGGCCAGCGCCATGACCTACGCCATGGAGAAGCGGCTGATCGACAAGGACGGCACGTTCGGCCAGGGCGACATCCGCGGCGTGGCCGTGCCCGAGGCCGCCAACAACTCGGCCGCCACCGGCTCCTTCGTGCCCATGCTGACCCTGGGCGTGCCGGGCTCGGGCACCACGGCCGTGATGATGGGCGCGCTGGCGCTCTACAACATCACGCCCGGCCCCGCCCTGTTCAGCCAGCAGCCCGACCTGGTGTGGGGCCTGATCGCCTCGATGTTCCTGGCCAACGTGATCCTGCTGGTGCTCAACATTCCCATGGTGGGCCTGTTCACCCGCATCCTGAACGTGCCCTACTGGGTGCTGGTGCCCGGCATCCTGGCGGTCTCCAGCGTGGGCGTCTACGCGGTGCACGCCACCACCTTCGACCTGCTGCTGATGGCCGCGCTGGGCTTCGCGGCCTACCTGCTGCGCCAGCAGGGCGTGCCCATGGCGCCGCTGATCCTGGGTTTCGTGCTCGGCCCGCTGATGGAGCAGAACCTGCGCCGCGCCCTGTCCATCAGCAACGGCGACGCCGCCGTGCTGGTGCACAGCCCGATCGCCACCGGCCTGTGGATCGCGACCGCGCTCATCCTCACCGTGCCGGCCCTGCTGCGGCTGCGGGCCACGCGCGAACGCGCCGTGGAGGCGGCGCGGTGAGCGCGGCACCGGCGGCGTTGCCGCCCAAGCGGGCGCTGCGCGCCCTGGCCGAGCGGCGGCAGGGGCTCATCCTGCCGGGCGCGTTCAACGCGCTGTCGGCGCGGGTGATCGAAAGCCTGGGCTACCCGGCCGTCTACCTCACGGGCGCCGGCCTGAGCAACATGGCCCTGGGCCTGCCGGACCTGGGTTTCGTGGGCCTGAGCGAGCTGGCCGAGCACACCGCGCGCCTGCGCGACGCGGTGGAGCTGCCCCTGATGGTGGACGCCGACACCGGCTTCGGCAACGCCCTGAACGTGCGCCACGCGGTGCGCGTGCTGGAGCGCTGCGGCGCCGACGCCATCCAGATCGAGGACCAGGTGGCGCCCAAGCGCTGCGGCCACTTCAGTGGGCAGGAGGTGATCCCGCTCGACGAAGCGGTCGCGAAGATCCGCGCCGCCGTCGACGCCCGCCGCGACCCGGACCTGATGGTGGTCGCCCGCACCGACGCCGCGGCCAGCCTGGGCTTCGAGGCCGCGGTGGAACGCGCCCAGCGCTTCGCCGAGGCCGGCGCCGACCTGCTGTTCGTCGAGGCGCTCACCCGGTCCGACGACATCGCGCGCCTGCCCACGCTGGTGGACAAGCCCCTGCTGATCAACCTGGTGCTGGGCGGCAAGACGCCGCTGCAGCGGGCGGACGCGCTCGGCGCCCAGGGCTACAGCTTCGTGCTGTACGCCAACGCGGCCCTGCAGTCGGCGCTGCTGGGCATGCGGCGCGCCCTCGGCGCGCTCCAGGCCGAGGGCCTGCTGGCCGAAGACCCCGAGCGGGTGGCCCCGTTCCTGGAGCGCCAGGCCCTGGTGGGCAAGCCCGCCTGGGACGCGCTGGCCGAGCGCTACGCCACGGGCGGCGCCTGAGCTCAGCCGGCCCGCACCACCTCGGCAAAACGGCGCAGCACCTGCGCCGCCTGCGGCGTGGGGCCCACCTCGTCCAGGCGCCGCGCCGCCTCTTCGCCCAGCTCGCCCTTCAGGCGCTCCAGGTAGCCGCGCATGGCCGTGGCCGAGAACTCCGGATGGAACTGCACGCCCCAGGCGCGCCGCCCCACGCGGAAGGCCTGGTGGGATTCGATGTCGCTGCGCGCCAGCGGCACCGCGCCCGCCGGCAGACGCCGCACCGACTGGTAGTGGATGAGCTGCGCGGGGAAGCGGGCCGGCAAGGCGCCCAGCAGGGCGTCGTCGCCGGCCTCGGGGCCGAGCCGCACCTCGCGCGTGCCCACCTCCGGCCCCTCGGGCAAACGGTCCACCTCGCCGCCCAGGGCGTGCGCCAGCAGCTGGTGGCCGAAGCAGATGCCCAGCACCGGCAGTTCCGCCGCCACGCAGTCCTTGAGCCAGCCGGCCAGGTGTTCGCTCCAGGGCGCGCGGTCGCTGACCATGGCGTGCGAGCCGCTCACCACCACCCCGCCGAGCGTGCGCGGGTCGGGGTAGTCCGGCGCCTCGCGCGCGTCGGCGTGGCGCAGCGGCACGCCATCGCCCAGGCCGCGCGCGATCCAGTCGGGGAAATCGCCTTCGGCGCGGCTCAGCTCCTCGAAGGTCTGGCCGGCGGCCACCACCAGGATGGGGCGCTCGGCACCCGGGGTGGCGCTCACGCGAACACCTCGGTGTCCACCTCGCGGTTGGACTGCTCGCTGTAGCGGTTGCCGCTCACGGTTTGCGGGTTGATCAGCGCCTCCAGGCGCTGCATCACGTCGGCGCTCAGGCGCACGCCGTCGGCGCGGTTGTTCTCCAGCAGATGGTCCACGTTGCCCGTGCCCGGCAGCGGCAGGATGTGCGGCGCCTTGTGCAGCAGCCAGGCGATGGACAGCTGCGCGGGCGTGCAGCCCACCTCGGCCGCGAGGGCGCGGTAGGCCGGCAGCAGGCGCTGGTTGGCGGCCCAGTGCGCGGGCGTGAAGCGCGGCATCGCGCGGCGGATGTCCTTGGCGTCGAAGGCCTGCGGGTCGAGGTCGATCGCCAGGAAGCCGCGCGCCGTCGGGCTGAAGGCCACGAAGGCCGCGCCGATCTCGCGGCAGGCGTCGAGCACCGCGATCTCGGGGTTGCGCGTCCACAGCGAGTACTCGGTCTGCACCGCGCTGATGGGGTACTCGGCGTGCGCCTTGCGCAAGGTGGCGGCCGAGACCTCGGACAGGCCGACCGCGCGGATCTTGCCCGCGCGCACCAGGTCGCCCAGCGCGCCCACGCTTTCTTCGATCGGCACCGACTTGTCCCAGCGGTGCAGGTAGTACAGGTCGATCACCTCGGTGCGCAAGCGGCGCAGCGAGGCCTCGCAGGTGGCGCGCAGGGTCTCGGGCCGGCCGTCGATCACGCGCACCAGCTGGCCGTCGCCCTTCAGGTCCACGCCCTGCATGCCGCACTTGCTGGCCAGGGTGAAGCGGTGGCGGTGCGGGGCCAGCACCTTGCCGATCAGGGTTTCGCTGGCGCCGAAGCCGTAGAGCGCGGCGGTGTCGAAGTGCGTCACGCCGTCGTCCAGCGCGGCCAGCAGCAGGCGCTCGGCCTGCGCCTCGGGCACGGGCGGCCCGTAGGCGTGGCAGATGTTCATGCAGCCCAGGCCGATGGCTGAGACGGTGAAGGGTCCAAGTGGTCGTTGCTGCGGCATGGCGGGATCCGGTCGGGAAAAGGAAAGGGGGAATGGAAGCGGGCGCGTACCCAGGCACTGCGGCCCCAGGCTACCAGCTCGTGTCGTAGGCGATGTAACGCTCGATGTATTCGTAGAAGGTCCACCGCTGCGTCACCCACTGGTAGGTGCGCTCCGGTGGGCAATAGCTCAGCTTCAGGGCGTCGGCCACCAGCGGGTGGACGGGCGTCTGCACGCCACCCATGCCGTCGAAGTCCATGGCCGCGTCCAGGCACAGTTCGGCGCGCTGCGCCTGGCCGCCGATCACGCGGCGGGCCTGATCGGCGACGCGGCGCGCCAGCTCGCGCATCGCGGCGGCCGACATGTGGCCGCGCGTCCAGAACATGTGCTGGTCGCGGAAGTTCGCCGCCACGTGGTCGGCGAGGCGCACGTCGCAGTGGGCGTCGAACAGGCGCATCAGGTCCAGGTCGTCCTCCAGGCGGCGCTGCAGGTCGGGCATCCGGCGCGCGGACAGGTCCATGTAGGCGGCCACGGCGATCGGACCGCTCAGGCCGGTTTCGGCGATTTCGAGCGCCACCAGGTCGCCCGTCGGGTAGCGCTTCCAGGTCGGATAGGCCGGGTCGTGGCGCTCGCGCGGCTCGGCGCACTCGAAGGGCCACAGGCAGTTCAGCAGGTAACTCGGGAAGGTGATGACCGGACAGCCCGGGGGCAGGCGCGCCTCGATCGCCGCCAAGGCCGGGTTGCCGGGCGCCATCTCGTGCTGGCGCAGCAGCAGCGCCACATTCTTCATGTCCTCGTCGGCCACCGGCAGCGCCTGGGCATCGCCCGGCTGCGCGTGGTTGAGGGCCGCCACGAAGCGGTAGTCGTCGTTCAGGTCGTCCAGCGCGCTGAGCATGCGCGCCAGGTAGGGGGTCTGGCAGTTGCCATATACCAACACCGTGCGGGCCTTCGGGCCCTGGGCGCCAAAGCGGAAATCGAGCGGGTGCCGGGGCGCCGGCGGCGCCACGGGAAGAGAAGGAATCGCGGCCATCAGAAGACGCTCGGCGTCGGTCGAAACACAGTCGGCCCGAGGTGCGCAGGGCCCCTCCGGGTTCGGGCCGGGAATGATAAGCGTGCTTGCAAATGTGTAACAATCGTCCGCGCTCTTTCAGCCAGCCCAGCCATCCAGGAGGAACCCCAATTGAAGCGCCCCGCGGCCAGCCATTCTTCTGAGGTTCTTGCTATCAAATTGTTGGCAACGGCGTTGTTCTGTTCCAGCGCCTGGGCCCAGACCGCGCCCAACGCGCCCCTGCAAAGCCAGGTCGACGAAGCCTTCCGCCAGACCCTGCAATCGCCCGCCGACGGCAACGCCACCGCGCGCTATGCGCGCCTGCTGGAACAGTCGGGCAACCACGAAGGCGCCATCGCCGCCCTCGAGCGCCTGCTGCTGGACCCGAACGCACCGCCCTCCGTGCGCCTGGACCTGGGCGTGCTGTACTACCGCCTCGGCTCCTACGACATGGCCGCCGGCATGCTGCGCCGCGCCCTGGACGACCCGCGCCTGGGTCCGGTGGAGCGAGGCCAGGCCGACACCCTGCTGCGCGACATCGGCAAGCGCACCCAGGTCTCGCGCCTCGACGGCCAGGTGCTGCTGGGCCTGCGGGCCCAGACCAACCCCAGCTCGCGCACCAGCCGCGACACGGTGCTGGCCGCTGGCGCGCCGGTGGCCGTGCCCGACGCGCTCAAGCCCCAGTCGGACACCGACCTGCAGTTGGGCCTGCGCCTGGACCACCAGTACGACCTGGGCCGCCAGAACGAGGCCGCCATCGTCAGCTCGCTCGCCGCGCAGATCGTCAAGTTCAGCTCCTCGTCCGGCAGCACGCTGCAGGTGAACCAGACCGATCCGTACAACCTGGCCCTGGTCGAGCTCACCTCCGGCCTGCGCTTCAAGCCCTCGCCGGCCGGCCTGCCCGGCCTGAGCATCCGCCCGCACCTGATCGCCGCCACGCTCTCGGCCCAGGGCCACCGTTACCTGAGCAACTACGGTCTGGGCCTGGACGCGGCCTACAGCCTCAACGAGCGCACCCTCGTCGACGGCGGCCTCGAGTACCGCGACGTCGACTACGCCACCCGCATCGACGTGCCCGCCGCCAGCGAACTCGGCGGCCCCAGCAAGCTGCTGCGCGTGCGCCTGACGCGCGAACTCGCACCGGGCCAGCTGCTCAGCGGCGAGCTGCGCGCGTACTGGCAGCGCACCGACCGGCGCTACTACGACAACGACAGCCAGGAAGCGCGCGTGACCTACCTGCACAGCTACGCCAGCCCGCTCAAGGGCGGCGGCCTGTGGACCACCTCGGTCTGGGGCGGCCTGCAGCGGCGCGCCTACGACGCGGCCGACCCGGCCATCGACCCGAACACCGCGCGCCGCGACACCGAATGGCGCATTGGCATCGGCCAGACGGTACCGCTGTCGGCGGCCTGGTCCCTGCTGGTGCAGCTGGAGCACGTGAAGACGGACAGCAAGCTGCCCAACTACGACAACAAGAACACCTCGCTGTTCGTGGCAGCCGCCTACCGTTTCTGACGCGCGCGCCCACCCACGGCCCCCACTCAAGACCGTTTCCCGAGGACCCGATATGACCCCGCCGATTTCCAAGGACTGGTGGCTCGCCGCCGCCCTGTCGACCGCCGCGCTGCCCACGACCATGGCCCAGGCCCCCTCGGCATCGGCCAACCGCACCGGCGTGGTGACTGCGGTCGCGCCCGGCGGCACCGTCACCGGGAACAACGAAGTGATGGTGGTGGGCAGCAGCGTGCTGCCCGGCCAGCGGCTGCGCACCGACGCCAACGGCCAGTTGCACCTGCTCTTCCTCGACCAGTCGGCCCTGACCCTGGGCCCCGACTCCGAACTCACCATCGACGAGTTCCGCTTCGACCCCGCCACCCGCCAGGGCCAGATCCGGCTCGGCCTGGCCAAGGGCGTGGTGCGCGTCGTGGGCGGACAGATCAGCAAGAACACCGCCACCGTCATCGCCACGCCGCACGGCAAGCTCGAACTCCTGGGCGGGATCGCCTTGGCGGAGACCAACAGCGATCGCACGAGCGGCATCTTCCTGTTCGGCCAGCAGATGCGCGCGACCAGCAACAGCGGCGACACCACGACGATCACCCGCCCCGGCTTTGGCGTCGACCTGTCGGGCACCTCCATGAGCACGCCGCGGCCCCCCCCCACGAGCGACCTCAACGCCCTGCTCAATCGGCTCGAGTCGCGCCCGACGAACACCGGCAATGCCAATCCCCCGCCAGCGCCGGCGGGCCAGCTCCTTTCCACGGGCAACCGCCCTGGCGGCGCCAGCAACCCCGGCAGCGCCCTGGCCAACGACCGCCTGAAGAACGTCGTGGACGTCAACACCGGCAGCAGCCCCTCCCTGACCTTGAGAGACCTCCTGGGCAGCAGCCAAGTGCTGCAGGTGTCCTGAGCCCCGGCCGCCGGCGCCCTTCACCCTGACCGGCGGCCCACCGCGCCCTGGCGCGAGCACCGCCCCTCGCCGCCATGCGCGTCCTTTTTGTTTCCAGCTACCCGCACCTGCCGGACGTCACCGGCGGGCTGCAGACCACCACCCACGACCTCTGCCTCGCGATCCGCGAACTGGGGGCCGAGGCCGCCGTGCTGTGCGGACGGGCCCCGGCCGTGGCCATGGACACCGACGACACGCTCACCCGCGACGAGCACCTGGGCTACCCGGTGCTGCGCGCGACGCGGCCTCTGGAGGCCCTGCCCCAGGTGGCGGCCGCCTGGGAGGCCGACGCCATCGTGGTGCAGAGCGGCACCTACCTGAGTTCGCTGGTGCTGGCCAGCCTGGACACCGGCCGGCCCACGGCCGTCTACCTGCACAACGTCGAAACCCACCAACTCGGCGGGCACCTGGTGGCCGACCCTTCGCTGCTCTACCTGGCCAACTCCGACTTCACTGCGCGGCGCTGGCGCGCGCTCTACGGCCTGGACTGCGCGGTGATCCCGCCCATCGTCTCGGCCCCTACCTACCGGGCCGAGCGCCAGGGCGACAAGGTGCTGTTCGTCAACCCCACGCCCATCAAGGGCGTGGAGCGCCTGTTCGAGCTGGCCGCGGCCTGCCCCGAGCTGCCCTTCCTGGTGATGGAAAGCTGGCCGCTGGACCCGGCCTGGCGCGCCCACGGCCAGGCGCGCGCGGCGCGGCTGGGCAACGTCGAATGGCGCGGGCCCAGCGACGGCATGCGCGAGGTGTTCGGTCAGTCGCGCGTGCTGCTCATGCCCTCGGTCTGGGAAGAATCCTTCGGCCGCACCGTGGTGGAAGCCCAGCTCAATGGCCTGCCCGTGCTGGCCAGCCGGCGCGGTGCGCTGCCCGAGCTGGTGGGCGACGGCGGCGCCGTGCTGGACCTGGAGGCGCCGCTGGCCGACTGGGCGGCGGCGCTGCGCCACCTGCACGGCCCTGGCGCGGCAGCCCAGCGCGCGGCCGCCCTGCGCCGCGGCGCCGCGCACGTGGCGGGCACCGCGTCCACCGTGGCCCGGCTGCTGGGCCTGCTGCAGCTGCACGCCGCGAGCGTGGCGCCACGCGAGCCAGTGCCCGCGCCGCCCCCGGCCCCGGCCACGTCGCCGACGCCCGCGCACGCCGCCGTGCGCGAGGTGCCGCCCCGCCAGCCGCGCCGCGAGGACTGCCTCTTCTACCACTCCACCACGCTGCCCGATGGCGAGGAGGTGGTGGGCGACTGGGACCTGCGGCCCAACACCGCGCAGTACCTGGGCGGCGTGGACTTCAACGGCCGGTCGGTGCTGGAGATCGGCCCCGCCAGCGGCCACCTGTCCTTCCACATGGAAGCCGCCGGCGCCCGGGTCACCTGCCTGGAGCCACCCATGTCGCACCTGTGGGACGTGGTGCCCCACGAGGGTTTCGACACGCCGCGGTGGCGGCACGGTTTCACGCGCTCCATCGAAGGCGTGCGCCATTCGTTCTGGTACGTGCACCGGCAACGCCGCTCGCGCGTGCGCCTGATCGAGGCCGATCCCTATGCCCTGCCGGCCGAGCTCGGCGAGTTCGACATCGGCCTGATGGCCTCGGTGCTGCTGCACTGCCGCCGGCCCTTCGACATGGTGCAAAGCGTGGCGGCGCGCACGCGGCGCACGGTGATCGTCACCGAGCTGTACGACCCGTCGCTCGGCCCGCGCGCGCTGTGCCAGCTGCAGCCGCACCGCGGCGTGCAGCAGGTCGACACCTGGTGGCTGTTCACGCCGCAGTTCTTCGTTTCCACGCTGGGCTTGTTGGGCTTCACCGAGGCGCGGGTCATCCTGCACGAGCAGAGCCAGCCCTCGCAGAACCGCCAGGTGCCCATGTTCACCGTGGTCTGCGAACGACCGGGGGCCTGAGGGCGTGAGCGGCCAGGAACCGGACGACGCCCCCGCCGAGGCCGCGCGGTACTGGCAACAGGGCCTGCAGCACCAGCGGCACGGCGAGCTGGCGCGGGCCGCCGAGGCGCTGCGCATGGCCTGCCTGCTCGATCCCTCGCGGCATGAGGCCGTCTTCACGCTGGCCTGGGTGCTGCACGACCTGGACCAGCTGCCCGAGGCCGTGGCCTGGGCCGAGCGCGCCCTGCAGGCCGAACGCCAGCCGGGTCGGCTGCTGCAGTTGGCCTGGCTGCGCCAAAAGAGCGGTGATCCCGCCGCCGCGCTGGACCTGTACGAAGAAGCCATCGCCGCCTACGCCTGGGCCGCGCCCGAGCAGGTGCGCCTGCACCTGCACCGCGCCCAGTGCCTGGCCGCGCTCGGCCAACCCCTGCGCGCCGCCGCGTGCCTGGCCGAGGGCCTGGAGCGCTGGCCCACCCACCCCGAACTGCTGGACGCCCTGATCGAATGGGAATGCCGGCACGGCCACCTGGAACGCGCCATCGCCCTGGCGCGCCAGCGGGTGGACGCCGCGCCGGACGATGCCGCCGCCTGGCACCTGCTGGGCGCGCTGCAACAGCGCGCCGGCGACCTGAGCGGCGCCGACACCAGCTTCAACGAAGTGCAGCAGCGCGACATGGACCGCTGGGACGCGCTGCTGCGGCGGGCCCAGATTCAATTGCACTGGCAACGCCCGCTGGACGCCGAGTGGCTGCTGATGCAGGTGCTGGCGCGCCAGCCCCATTGCCTGCCCGCGCAAGCGCTGCTGGGGCAGGCCCAGCTCGATCTGGGCCAGCGGGACGCGGCCCGCCGCCATCTGCTGCAGGCCTTGCGCGCCCAACCGCGCCACCCCGACGCCTGGCAGGTGCTCGCGCGAGTGCACGCGCAGCGCGGCCGCTGGGCGCTGGCGCGCCGCTGCCTGGCGCGCGCCGACCGCGCCGGCGCCGACGCGGTCGATGTGCTGCGCCAGCTCGCCTGGCTCGCCAAGGACCAGGGCGATCTGCCCACCGCCGCGGGCGCCGTGCGCGAGCTGCTGCGCCGCCGCCCCCAAGACCTCGCGGTGCGCGTGCAAGCCGCCTTCGTGCTCGCGGCCGCGCAAGACCTCGCGGCGGCCGAGCAGCAGGCCGAGGCCGCCGTCGCGCAGGACCCGGCCTTCGCGCCGGCCTGGCGCGCGCTGGCGCAGGTGCGCTGCCAGCAACGGCGCCTGGACGAGGCCCAGTCCGCCGCCGAAACCGCCCTGGCGCTGGCGCCCGCCGACCCCGCCACGCTGCGCCAGTTCGGCTGGATCCTGCTCGACGCACAGCGCTTCGGCGCGGCGCGGCTGGCTTTCCTGCACGCCAGCGAACTCGACCCGCAGAACCCGGTGCCGCTGCGCGAGCTGGCCGAGGCCTGTCTGCGCTCGGGCGAGTTCGCGCTGGGCCGGCGGACCGTGGAGCGGCTGCTGTCCTTGCGGCCCGGCGAAACGCCGGCGCGCCTGTTGCTCGCGCGCCTGCTCAGCGAAGACCCCCTCTCCACCGCCACCGACCACCGCCAGGCCGTGGCCCTGTGCCGCGAACTCATCGGTGCCCGCGAGCGCGCCAGCGACGCGGCGCGCTCGCTGCTGCGCCTGCACGCCCTGGGCGTGGAAGAAGCGGCGCCGGTGCTGGCGCTGCTGCCCCGGGGCGACCGCCGCGCCGCGCTGCGCGAGGCCTTGGCCGAGGCCTCCCACCGCCACGGCCACGGCGCGCTGCTGCGCCTGGCCCAGTGGGCCGAGGCGGACTGTCCCGACGACCTCTGGCTCGGCAGCGCCGCGCTCTACGCGCGTTCGCTCAGCGAGCGGTCCACGGCGCAGGGGCTGGCCCTGGCCTCACGCCAGGCCTACCGCGCGCTCAAGCTGCGCGCGGGCCTGGACCGCCAGGCCCCCGGTGCGCCCGCACGCCGGCCCGGATCACGGCCCCGCATCGCCTACCTCGCGGGCCAAGGGCACGAGCGGCTGCTGCGCCGTGTGCTGGCGAGCCACGAGGCGCAGGCCGCCGAGGTCCATGTCTTCACGAACCGACCGATGGCCGGGTTGCCGGCCCACATCCACCAGCGGGCCCTGGACCCGGCCGAACTGGCGCGCCGCTGCGCCGCGCTGCGCATCGACGTGCTGATCGACGCCGGCGGACTGCACCCCTTCGAAGGCCAGTTCGAGGTCCTTCAGGCCCTGGCGCGGCGACCCGCGCCGCTGCAGATCGGCTGGCTGGGCTGCTGGGGCACGTCCGGCGGCCTGTTCGACGCCCTGCTGTGCGACGCCGCCTCGGTGCCACCCGCGCACGAAGCGCTGCACGAGGAAGCCTTGTGGCGCCTGGACGGCGGCCAGTGGTGCTGGGACCCGCCGCTGCACGCGCCCCCGCCGCTGACTCTGCCCATGCAGGCCACCGGTGCGCCCACCTTCGGGGTGCTCGCGCGCGGCCTGCGGATCAACGAGGCCAGCCTGCGGGCCTGGGCCCGCGTCCTGCTGGCCACGCCAGGGGCCAGCCTGCGCTTCATCGGCGAACTCGCACTCGATTGGCCGCAGCGCGCCCAGGTGTTGCGCACTCTGGACGCGCACGGCGTGGCGACCACGCGCGTGGCCTTCGACCCGCCCTGCGCCTACGAAGACCTGCTGCGCTGGTGCCAGCGGATCGACCTGGTGCTCGACAGCTTCCCCGGCAACGGGGGCCTAAGCCTGCTGGACCCGCTCTGGATGGGCGTGCCCGTGCTCACGCTGAGCGGCGCCTGGGCCGGCGCCCGCCAGGGCCATTCGCTGCTGGCCGCCCTGGGCCTGCAGGACTGGGTGGCCGACACGCCAGAGGCCTTCGTCGCCACCGCCGCGGCCCTGGCCCAGGACCCCGACGCGCTGGCCCAGCACCGCGCCAGCCTGCGCCAGCGCCTGCTGGACTCGCCGCTCTGCGACGGCCGCCGCGTGGCCCGGCAGATCGAAGCCCTCTGCCAGCAAGCGGTCGACAGCGCCGACCCCGCCGAGTTCGGCGCCGACCCCAAGGCCCGCCAGCGCGCCCAGGCGCGCCGCGCGCTGCGCGCCTGGCTGGACCGCCCCACGCGGCTGGCGCTGCCCCCGGCCGATGGCGACACGCCGCCCGATCTGTCGGTCATCGTCGTGCTCTACAACCAGGCCGGACTCACCCGCCGCACCCTGCAGGCGCTGGCCGATGAGCGCGGCCTGCGCTTCGAGACCATCGTCATCGACAACGCGTCCGGCGACGAGACGGCCGAGCTGCTCGCGCGCGTCTCGGGCGCGCGCGTGGTGGTCAATGAACAGAACCTGGGCTTCCTGCGCGCCGCGAACCAGGGCGCGGCCCTGGCGCGCGGGCGCCACCTGCTGTTCCTCAACAACGACGCCATCGTGCAAGCCGGCAGCCTGCGGGCCGCCGTGCGCCGCCTCGACGCCGAGCCCGCGATCGGCGCCCTGGGCGGGCGCATCGTGCTCAGCGCCGGCGGACTGCAGGAGGTGGGCAACGTCCTCTTTCGCGACGGCAGCGCCCACGGCGTGGGGCGCGGCGAAGACCCCTTCTGCCCGGCCGCCATGTGCAGCCGCGCCACCGACTACGTCTCCGGCGTCTTCCTGGCCGTGCCAGCGCCGCTGTGGCGCATGCTGGGCGGCTTCGACGAGGCCTTCGCCCCCGCCTACTACGAAGACAGCGACTTCTGCCTGCGCGTGTGGCGCGCGGGCTTTCGCGTGGTGGTCGACCCCGACGTGCTGGTCGAACACCTGGAATGGGGCAGTGCGCCCGGTGACGAAGCCGAACGCCGCATGCGCGAGAACCGCGCGCGCTTCCAGGCCCGCCACGCGGACTGGCTGCGCGGCCAGCCCCACCCGCACACGCCACGCCTGGACGGCGACCGCTGGCGCTCGCCCGAGGACCATCCGCGCCGCCCGCGCGTGCTCATCATCGACAACGAGGTGCCGCACATGCACAAGGGCGGCGGCCTGCCGCGCGCGCGCCTCATGCTGCAGGCCCTGCGCGACTGGCCCGTGAGCTTCTTCCCGCTCTGGCAGACCGAGGACGACTGGCGCGACATCCAGGCCTCGCTGCCCAGCAGCGTTGAGGTGGTGCTGGGCCACGGCATGGCGCGGCTGGAGGCCTTCCTGGAACGCCGCCGCGGCGTCTACGACGTGCTGCTGGTGAGCCGCCCACCCAACCTGAAGGCGCTGCAGCCGCTGCGCGCGCGCCGGCCCGAACTCTTCGCCGGCATGCGCCTGGTCTACGACGCCGAGGCCCTGTTCGCGCTGCGCGAGATCGCCGAGGCGGCGGTGCGCGGCCAGCCCATGCCCCGCGCGGCCGCGCAGGCGCACCTGGCGCGCGAGATCGCCCTGGCGCGCGGCGCCAGCGAGGTGCTGGTGGTCTCCGAGCGCGACGCCGCGTGTTTTGCCGCCGCCGGCCACCGCGTCAGCCTGCTGAGCCACGGCATGGCGGTGCGCCGTGAGGTGCCCGGCCCGGCCACGCGCCAGGGCCTGCTCTTCGTGGGCGCGCTGCACCCCGACACGCCCAATGAGGACGGCTTGCTCTGGTTCATCGAGCAGGTGATGCCGCGGCTGCGCGAGCGACTGCCGCAGCCGCCCGTGCTGTCCGTGGTCGGCGTCAACCGCTCGCCCCGGCTGACGCGCCTGGCCAGCGAACACGTGCGCCTGCTGGGTCCGCAAGAGGCGCTGGCGCCTCACTACGACGGCGCGCGGGTTTTCATCGCGCCGGTGCGCTTCGCCGGTGGCGTGCCGGCCAAGGTCATCGAGGCCGCGGCCCAGGGCATCCCGGTCGTGGCCTCGGCGCTGCTGGTGCGCCAGCTCGGCTGGATCGCGGGCCGCGATATCCAGTCCGCGCGCGACGCCGAGGCCTTCGCCGCCGGCGTCCTGCGTCTGCTGCGCGACGACGCCCTGTGGCAGCGCCAACAGGCGGCCGCCTGGCAACGCTGCGCCGAGCGCTACGCGCCCGAGCGCTTCGCCCAGGTCCTGCGCCAGGCGCTGCGGGGCCGTCCCGAGGAGTCGGCATGAGCGCCGCCGGGCCGATCCCAAGGCGCTCAGCCCTGCCGTGCGCCGCGCGGAGGGCCGTTCCATGAGCGCTGCTGTGCACCCGCTCGAAACCGCGGCGCTGCGCCGCTGGCGCCGCCTGCGCGCCGAAGGCCGCGGCGCCGACGCCGATGCCGTGCTGTGGGACGCGCTGGCCCAGGAGCCCAACCTGCCCGGCGTGCACGTGGCCCTGGCGCGCCAGCGCTGGCCGGGCCCCGACTACCGGCACTGGCTGGCCTGGTTCCACGCCCACCTGAAACCGCGCCTCTACCTGGAGATCGGCGTCGAGTTCGGCCACACCCTGAGGTTGGCGCGGCCGGGGACCCAGGCCACCGGCGTCGACCCCGCGCCGCGCGGCGACCCGCTGAGCGGCTGCGAGGCGCCCACGCGCCTGTTCCCCTGCACCAGCGCCGCGTTCTTCGCCGAGCTGGGCGCGGACGATCCGCTGGCCGCACAGGGCTTCGACCTCGCGTTCATCGACGGCGACCACGCCTTCGACGCGGTGCTGGACGACTTCATCGGCGCCGAACGCCTGGCCGCGCCGGGCGCCGTGCTGCTGCTGCACGACACCGTGCCGCTGACGGCCGCGACGGCGGGCCGCGAGCGGCGCACGGGCTTTCACACGGGAGACGGCTGGAAGATCGTGCCCTGCCTGCGCGCCCTGCGGCCCGATCTGCGCGTCGTGACCCTGTCCACGGCGCCCACCGGCCTCACGGTGGTGACGGGCCTGGACCCATCGTCCACGCGGCTGCCGGAGCGGCGCCAGGCCATCCGCGAGAGCTACGCCGCCCTGCCCCCTGAAGCTGTGGTGGCCGAGCCCGGGCGCGTGCTGGCGCTGGGCCCCAACGACCCGGTGTGGCTGGCGCGCTGGCTCAGCGCGGCCGGCGCGCGATGACGCAGCCGAAGCAGGGGTCCAGCTGGCCGCTGCGCAAGAGCTCCTCTTCGGCCTCCAGCAGGGCATCGAGGTAAGGCGCCTCGGCATCGCCGAGGAAGTTCTGCGCGATGTCGCTCAGCAGCACGTGCAGCAAGGCACCGCCGTAGGGGCGCCAGGCCAGGCGCTCGAAATGGCCCGACAGCAGCGGCAGCAGCTCGGAGGAACGCACCGCCTCGCTCGCGTCCACCGCGATCACCTCCTGCGGCGTGGGCCGGCGCGCGTGGGCCTTGAGGCGGCCGTCCAGCGTCGTGCGCAGGCGCGGCGGCAGCAGCTCCAGCAAGGTATTGAGGTGGCGCACATGGCCTGGCGACCATTGGAAGCGGTCCGGGCCGACGTACTCGTCGAGAAAGAACCAGCCCCCGGGGGGCAGCAGCGTCGCCACGTCCGCGTACAGACGCTCGATCGCGCTGCAGTGGTGCACCGCGGCCACGCCGAGCACGGCGTCGAAGCTGCCGGGCTCGAAGCCGGGTGCGCCGACGGGCAGCTGGTTCATGTCGGCCTGGAGGTAGTCGATCGCCAGGCCCTGGGCCTGGGCGGCCTCGCGCGCGCGCTCCAGCACCCGGCTGGACAGGTCCAGCGCCACCGCGGACTCGGCCCAGCCGGCGCTCACGGTCTCGCGTTCGACGTGGCCCTCGCCGCAGGCCAGCACCAGCACGCGGCGCAGCGGCAGCGGGCGCTCGGCGGCGACCCGCTGGAAGAACCACTGCAGCGGGTGCACCGCCGGGTCCCCCGACACCGCCTGGGCGATGCGGGCCTTGACGGTGGACAGATGGGTCCACTGCAGGCCGTGCTCGGTCCAGCTCGCGGGGTCGCCCCAGGCCGCGTCCAGCTGGGCCACGGTGCGCGGATCGAATCGGGCAGAAGGGTCGGCGTGCGGCATGGGCGGTGGTGGGGCGGTCGCGGTGCGGGTCTCATTGTGGCCTCGGCGGGCCGGCTCGAACGCTTCAGTCCAGGCCCTTGGGGTGGCCGGTCAGGCGGCGCAGGCGCGCGCCGTCCTCCGGGTGCTCGTGGGGGCACAGGATGCCCTCCTCGCCGTGGCGGCGGCCATTCATGTAGCGGTCCAGGCGGTCGAGCATGCGCCGCGGGTGGCGCGCCACCTGGGCCTCGTCTTTCACGAAGACGGCCACGAAATCGCTCCACACGTCGAGCTTCTGGTAGGCCGTGAACGACTCCAGCAAGGCCGGCCGGTACCCCGAGCGCACGGCCCAGCGCACCAGCGCCACGCCGGCGTCGGGATAGAAGCGCCAGCAGTCCACCGGGTAGCGGTGGAAGTCGCCGTTGGAGGGCGCGTTCAGGTAGAAGAGCCCCGACGGCTTGAGCACGCGCAGGATCTCGTTGAAGCTGAGCCAGAACATCTCGACGTGTTCGAAGCACGAGCTGCTGACCACGGCGTCGATGCTCTGGTCGGCGAAGGGCAGCCGGTAGGGGTCGTCGAGCACCACGTCGACGCCGCGACCGGGCGCGAAGTCCACGCCGATGTAGCGGCAGGCGGCGGGTGCCCGCGCGCGCAGCGAGCCGTTCACGTCCTGGGCGCCGATGTCCAGGACCGTGAGCGCCTCGCCCGCGTTCAGGTAGGTGTCGAAAAAGAGGCCGCCGTTGTCAAGGGCACTGGGATGCATGCCCCGATCCTAGCGGCCTGGGCAGAAGCGGCCGGGCTCAGCCCTGGGCGTTGAGCTT
Organism: Hydrogenophaga sp. PML113; assembly: GCF_001777155.1. Lineage (NCBI taxonomy): Bacteria > Pseudomonadati > Pseudomonadota > Betaproteobacteria > Burkholderiales > Comamonadaceae > Hydrogenophaga > Hydrogenophaga sp. PML113. Next base: position 356,345 of record NZ_MIYM01000003.1, read on the forward strand.
TTGCTCCAGGTCGTGCAGCACCTGGTAGCAGGCGAAGACGCGGCCCACGCTGGCGTTGGGTTCGCGGCCTTCGCGGATGGCGGCGAAGAACTCGCGGTCCTGCAGCTCGATGCCATTCATGCTCACGTCCACCTTGGACACGTCGATCTTCTCGTCCTTGCCGTTGAACAGGTCGTCGTAGCGCGCGATGTAGGTCGCCGTGTCGCCGATGTAGCGGAAGAAGGTGCCCAGCGGGCCGTCGTTGTTGAACGAGAGCGAGAGCGTGCAGATGGCGCCGTTGGCGGCCTTGAGCTGGATGCTCATGTCCATGGCGATGCCCAGCACCGGGTGGATCGGGCCCTGGATCGCGTGGGCCAGCACGATGGGGCTGTTGGCCTGGTAGGCGAACAGGTCCACGGTGTGCGCGGCGTGGTGCCACAGCAGGTGGTCGGTCCAGCTGCGGGCCTGGCCCAGCGCGTTGGTGTTGGTGCGGCGGAAAAAATAGGTCTGCACATCCATCTGCTGGATGTTGAACTCGCCGGCCTGGATCTTCTGGTGCACGAACTGGTGGCTGGGGTTGAAGCGGCGCGTGTGGCCGCACATGGCCACCAGGCCGGTCTGCTTCTGCAGGTCCACCACGGCCTGCGCGCCCTTGAGGCTGTCGGCCAGGGGAATCTCCACCTGCACGTGTTTGCCGGCCTTCAGGCAGGCCAGGCTCTGCTCGGCGTGCATCTGCGTGGGCGTGCACAGGATGACGGCGTCCAGCTCCTGGATGGCCAGCGACTCGTTCAGGTCGGTGGTGACGTGGCCGATGCCGTACTTGCTGGCGACTTCCTGGGTCTTGTCGAGCTCGCGCCCGATCAGCGAGATGACCTCGACACCAGCGATGTTCTTGATGCCGTCCAGGTGCTTGACGCCGAAGGCGCCGGCGCCGGCCAGCGCCACTTTGATGGTCTTGTTGGTGCTCATTTATTGGTTCTCCAGGATCAGGTGGCCCACGGCGGTGTTGCTCGCGGGCACGTGGAAGAAGCGGTGCGCCACCTTCGGGCGCGGCCCGCCGGCGGCGTCGGCCATGGCGCCGCGCGCGATCAGCCACATCACGAGTTCGATGCCCTCGCTGCCGGCCTCGCGCACGTAGTCGATGTGCGGGATCGCGGCCGCCGCCTCGGGGTCGGTCTCGAGCAGGTCGAGGAAGCGGTTGTCGAAGTCCTTGTTGATGAGGCCGGCGCGCGGGCCCTGCAGCTGGTGGCTCATGCCGCCCGTGCCCCAGATGTGCACGTTCAGGTCTTCGTCGTAGCTCTCCACCGCCTTGCGGATGGCCTTGCCCAGGTTGTAGCAGCGCTGGCCGCTGGGCACGGGGTACTGCACCACGTTCACCGCGAAGGGGATCACCGGGCAGGGCCAGGCCTGGGGCTGGCCGCACATCAGCGACAGCGGCACGGTCAGGCCGTGGTCCACGTCCATCTTGTTGACGATGGTGAGGTCGAAGTCCTGCTGGATCACGCTCTGCGCGATGTGCGCGGCCAGCTCGGGGTGGCCCTTGACCACGGGCACCGGGCGCGGGCCCCAGCCCTCGTCGGCGGGCTGGAACTCGGCGGCTGTGCCGATGGCGAAGGTGGGGATGAAGTCCAGGCTGAAGGCGGTGGCGTGATCGTTGTAGACCAGGAACACCACGTCGGGCTTGTTGTCCTTCATCCACTGCTTGGAGAACTCGTAGCCCTTGAAGAGCGGCTGCCAGTACGGCTCGCCGGTCTTGCCCAGGTCCATGGCCGCGCCGATGGCGGGCACGTGCGAGGTGTAGACGGATGCGGTGATGCGTGCCATATCAATGTTTCCCTTGCGAACCCTGGGGCTGGCGGTGCGCCTGCGCGTCGCCGTCCTCGCCGATGCGGCGGTTGCCTTCGACCGAGCGGCCGCCGCCGATCATCATGTTGCGGTACTCCTCCTCGGTCATGCCGGTCATGGAGCCCGCCATCTGCTGGAAGCTCTTGCCGTCGGTGGCGCCGATCTTGGCCAGGAAGTAGATGTTGCCGCCCAGGCGGATGCACCAGTTGAGGTCGCGCGCCAGCACGGCCTGCTTCTGCTCTTCCGTCATGGCCCACTCGTCGAGGTAGGCGCGCTCGTCCTTCTTGAAGCGCTCGCGGTTCTCGGCCTTCATCAGGCTCATGCAGAACTGGTTGAGCCAGTAGCCCTTGCGGCTCTGCTCGGCGTCGAAGATGGTCGTGCCGGGCACGTCCTTGTAGGGTTTGTCGAGAGCCATGTCAGACCTCCTCGGGCCAGTAGAGGCGCATCGGGTTGTCGACCAGCAGCTTCTTCTGCAGCTCGGCCGTCGTGGCGATGTGCGGGATGAAATCGACCAGCAGGCCGTCGTCGGGCATGTGGTCCTTGAGGTTGGGGTGCGGCCAGTCGGTGCCCCACAGCACACGGTCGGGGAAGCTCTCGACGACCTGGCGCGCGAAGGGCACCACGTCGCGGTAGGCGGCCTGCTCACCGTTCAGGGCCTTGGGGCCGCCCAGGCTGAGGCGCTCGGGGCAGCTCACCTTGCTCCAGACGTTCTCATGCTCGCGCATGAACTTCAGGAAGAGCTGGAACTCGGGGCCGTCGATGGGTTTGCTCACGTCGGGGCGGCCCATGTGGTCCACCACCACGGTGGTGGGCAGCGCGGTGAAAAAGTCCCACAGCTCCGGCAGGTCCACGGCCTCGAAGTAGATGACCACGTGCCAGCCCAGGGCCTTGATGCGGCCGGCGATCTCCATCAACTCGTCCTTGGGCGTGAAGTCCACCAGGCGCTTGACGAAGTTGAAGCGCACGCCGCGCACGCCGCTGGCGTGCAGGTCCTGCAGCTCCTGGTCGGTGACGCTGCGCTTGACCGTGGCCACGCCGCGCGCCTTGCCGCCGCTGCTGCGGCAGGCGTCGGCCATGGCGCGGTTGTCGGCGCCGTGGCAGGTGGCCTGCACGATCACGTTGCGCGAGAAGCCCAGGTGGTCGCGCAGGGCGAACAGCTGCTGCTTGCTGGCGTCGCAGGGCGTGTACTTGCGCTCGGGCGCGTAAGGGAATTCGGCGCCGGGGCCGAACACGTGGCAATGCGCGTCCACGCTGCCCGGGGGCAGCTGGAAGCGGGGCTTGCTCGGGCCGTCGAACCAGTCGAGCCAGCCGGCGGTCTTGGTGAAGTCTCCTGATGTCGGTTTGGTCATTCGCAAAGTCCTACGCGTGAGGTGAAGCTGGCGAGAACACCGCGGGACCGGCTTTGCCGGACCGCAGCTGTGTCCCCTGGAGGGGATCGCGCGAAGCGCGGCGGGGGTGCTCCTTGTTCAGTCGATGTATTTCAAGCCGGCGGCGGCCAGCGGCTCGCGCATCTTGTACATGTCCAGGCCAAGCACGCCGCTGGCGAGCTTGTCGCGCTTCTCGCCTTCGAAGCTCTCGCGCTTGCGGGCGGCGGCCAGCGTCTCGGTCGCGCGCGCGGCGGGCACGCAGACCACGCCGTCGTCGTCGGCCACGATCACGTCGCCCGGCGTGACCAGCATGCCGGCGCAGACGATGGGGATGTTCACCGAGCCCAGGGTGGCCTTGATCGTGCCCTTGCTGCTGATGGCCTTGCTCCAGACCGGGAAGTTCATTTCCTTCAGGGTCTTGACGTCGCGCACGCCGGCGTCGATGACCAGGGCACGCGCGCCGCGGGCCTGGAAGCTGGTGGCCAGCAGGTCGCCGAAGTAGCCGTCGGTGCATTCGGCGGTCACGGCGGCGACCACGATGTCGCCCGGCTGAATCTGCTCGGCGGCGACGTGCATCATCCAGTTGTCGCCCGGCTGCAGCAGCACGGTGACGGCGGTGCCGCTGACCTGCACGCCGGTCTGGATCGGGCGCATGTAGGGTTTGAGCAGGCCGACGCGGCCCATGGCCTCGTGCACGGTGGCCGAGCCCAGCGCGGCCAGGCCATCGGCGGCTTCCTTGTCGGCGCGTTGGATGTTGCGGTAGACGACGCCCAGTTCGTACATGTTTGTGCTCCTCTTTCGGTATCGGTGGTTTACAGGCCCTTGGCCTTCAGGCGCGCGTCCAGGCGCGGGAACACGCGGCGCACGTTGCCTTCGTAGATCGCGTGCTTGTCCTCGGCGGACAGGATCTTCGAGGCCTCGATGTAGCGCTTGGTGTCGTCGTAGTAATGGCCCGTGGTCGGGTCCACGCCGCGCACCGCGCCGATCATCTCCGAAGCGAACAGCACGTTCTTGACCGGGATCACGGTGTTGAGCAGGTCGATGCCGGGCTGGTGGTACACACAGGTGTCGAAGAACACGTTGTTCATCAGGTGGGTGTCCAGCAGCGGCTTCTTCATCTCCTGCGCCAGACCGCGGAAACGGCCCCAGTGGTAAGGCACCGCGCCGCCGCCGTGCGGGATCAGGAACTTCAGCGTCGGGAAGTCCTTGAACAGGTCGCCCTGGATGAGCTGCATGAAGGCCGTGGTGTCGGCGTTGAGGTAGTGCGCGCCGGTGGTGTGGAAGCAAGCGTTGCAGCTCGTGCTCACGTGGATCATGGCCGGCAGGTCGTACTCGACCATCTTTTCGTAGATGGGGTACCAGTGCCTGTCGGTCAGCGGCGGGCTGGTCCAGTGGCCACCGGAGGGATCGGGGTTGAGGTTGATGCCGACCGCGCCGTATTCCTTGACGCACTTCTCCAGCTCGGGGATGCAGGTGGCCGGGTCCACGCCAGGGCTTTGCGGCAGCATGGCCACGGGCACGAAGTGCTCGGGGAACAGCGTGGAGACGCGGTAGCAGAGCTCGTTGCAGATCGCGGCCCAGGTGCTGGACACGCCGAAATCGCCGATGTGGTGGGCCATGAAGCTGGCGCGCGGGCTGAACAGCGTGATGTCGCTGCCACGCTCCTTCATGAGCTTGAGCTGGTTGGTCTCGATGGACTCGCGCAGCTCGTCGTCGCTGATCTTCAGGTCGGCGACCTTGGGCATCTGGGCCGGGTCCTTGATGCCCGCGATCTGGGCGTTGCGCCAGTTCTCCAGCGCCTTGGGTGCCGTGGTGTAGTGGCCGTGGCAGTCGATGATCAGGGACATGTGGGGGGCTCCTCTCGGGTGTTCTGGGGATTCAAAAAAATCAGGCGGGCGACATGCCCTGGCGCCGCTTGGCCTCGGCCGCGTCGGGCGAGGTCATGAAGGCCAGCAGCGCGCGCACCGTTTCGGCGCGCGGCGCGTTCACCGGGATGCCGGCGCTGAAGACGGTGACGATCTGGATCGGTTCGGGCAGGCCGCCGACGATGGCGATGCCCGGCACGTGCAGCAGCTCGCTGAGCTGTTGGAAACCCAGCGCCACCTCGCCCTTGGCCACCAGCGAGGCCACCGGCACGCCGGGCGGCGCCTGCACGGTCTTGGCGGCCATGGCCTCGGCGATGCCCCAGCGCTCGAAGAGCTTCTGCAAGGCCACGCCGCTGGGGCCGGTGGAGTAGCTGATCTTGTCCGCCGCCAGCAGCGCGGCCTGCACCGACGCCTCGCTCGACAGGTCGGGCGCTGGCGCGCCGTCGCGCACGCAGGCGGCCACGCCGCTGCGCACCAGGTCCACGCGGCCCGCTTGCAGGTGGCCGGCGGCGATGAGCTTGTCGATGGCGTCCGAGGCCAGGATCACCACGTCGAAGGCCTCGCCGGCCGCCACGCGCTTGGCCGCGTCCACGCCGCCCACCGACTCGATGGCCACGGCCTGTCCGGTGCGCGCCGTGTAGGCACCGGTGAGTTCGGCCAGCACCTGGCGGGTGGCCATGGAAGAAATGCCGGTCAGGGGGGCGTTCATGGGCGTCCAGAAGAAAGACAGTCATTGTCGGCAGCCTGGCGCTGTACGAAAACCCATACAACCGGCTAGCAGCTAGAACAAAATCACATACCTGCTGTCCAACGCCGATTCGGCCTTTCCCCCCATGGACCTCAAGCAACTCGAATACTTCGTGCGCGTGGCCGAGCTCGGCAGCTTCACGCGCGCCGCCATCGCGCTGGACGTCGCGCAGCCCGCCCTGTCGCGCCAGGTGCGGCTGCTCGAAGTGGAGCTGCGCCAGAACCTGCTGGTGCGCAACGGCCGCGGCGCCACGCCCACCGAGGCCGGCAAGCTGCTGCTGGCGCACGGGCGCGGCATCCTGCACCAGGTGGAGCGCGCGCGAGAGGAACTGGGCCGCGTGCGCGGCGCGCTGGCCGGAAGGGTGGCCATCGGGCTGCCGCCGACGCTGGCGCGCACGCTGTCGGTGCCGCTCACGCGGGCCTTCCGCCAGCAGTTGCCCGAGGCCTCGCTGTCCATCACCGAGGGCCTGTCGGCCACCATGCAGGAATGGCTGCTCACCGGCCGGCTGGACATCGCCGTGCTCTACAACGCCCAGCCGGTGCCGGAATTGGAGATCCAGCCCCTGGCCGAAGAGGACCTGTGGCTGGTGCAGCCGCGCCCGCCCGGTCTGCCGGAAGACCCGCCGCCCTCGCCCATCGCGCTGCGCGACCTGGCCGATCTGCCGCTGATCATCCCCAGCCGGCCCAACGCGGTGCGCATGCAGCTGGAGCACGAGCTCGCGGCCATCGGCCTGCGCCCGAAGGTGGCGCTGGAGATCGATGGCGTCTCGGCCATCCTGGACCTGGTGGCCGACGGCGCGGGCGCCGCCCTGCTCTCGCGCAACGCCGTGGCCAGCTCGATCCGGCCCTCGGCCTACCGGCTGCGCGGCATCGATCCGCCCCTGCGCACGCGCCTGAGCCTGGCCACCAGCGCGCAGCGACCGACCACGCTCACGCAGCAGTCCACGCTGGAATTGATCCGCCAGACGCTGGCGGCCACGGCGCCGCGCTGAGGCGCGGATCGGTCCGACGTCTGGGGCCCGTGGACCGGCCCCCTCCCGCAAGATGCAGATGACCAGGCAGGCCATCGACCACATGGACGGGTCCGGAACTGGAGCGCCCTGGCCCCCGCTGAATCGGCGTTCCCACTCTGTTTAGCCCGGATTCAGCATGAGACCTCAAACCACCAAGTCCCACCCATCCTCGGGCACGAAGTCCTATTGGCGAGCCAACAGCCAAGCGCTTCAGAAACAAGACCAGCGATTTGCTGGGGTACATCCACCTGAAGGAAACCAACATCACCCGCGAATTGAGGGGGGCGGTGAAGGCGCTGAACGATGCGGTGCGGGCAGCGTGCCGCGCCGATACATTCCTGTCCCCTCAGTGAGCGCAGCGCCTCAGTCCGGTCCGACCATCACCGCCAGCCCCACCAGCCCCATCAGCACGGGCTGGTGCAGCAGGTAGTAGCTCAGGCTCCAGCGGCCCCAGCGGGCCATGAAGCGGCCCAGCGCGCCGCCCTGCCCCGAACCGCCCAGCCACTGCGGGCGGTTCGCCCCCACCCAGCGCCCGGCGGCCAGGCCCCACCACACCACGCCCATCCACGGCAGCAGGGGCACGTAGTCCTCGGTGAAGGGCTTGCGGCTGATGAAGCCCAGCGCGTTCCAGCCGCGTAGGTTGAGCACCTCCAGCGCGGGCCATTGCGCCATGGCGGCAGGCGCCAGCCAGGGCAGCACGATCGCCAGCGCGCCCAGCGGCCACAGCCAGCGCCCCCAGCCGCCGGTGAGCCGCGCCACCACCAGCATCGCCGCGATGCCGTGCAGCACGCCGAAGTAGATGAAGCTCTTGGGGAACATGAACCACGAGCCCAGCGTGACCAGCAGCGCCGCGCCCGCCACCTGCGCCCAGCGGCGCCAGAAGCGCGGCCAGCCCTGGCCCTGTTGCAGCGCCACCGCCTGCGACAGGCCGGCCGTGAACAGGAACAGGCTCACGATGGCCGTGCGCTGCATGGTCCAGAAGGGGTCGCTGAGGAAGGCCTGGTGGATCAGGCCGAAGTAATCGAGGTCGAAACAGAAGTGGTAGACCGTCATCCACAGCAGCGCCAGGGCGCGCAGCTGGTCGATGCGGTCGTACCGGGTGCCGCTCATGCCGAAGCGCCGCGCCAGAGCGCCAGCAGGTGCCCTGCCAGGGCCTGGGGCTCGCTCACCATGGGGTCGTGGCCGGTGGCCATTTCGATGAGCCGCCAGCCAGGCTCCTGCCGCACGCGCGCCCGCGACGGCGCGATGGTGGCCAGGGCCGGCGCGGTGCAGTCGATGAAGCAGCGCGGCACGCGGGCCCAGGCCTCGCCGTCGAATTCCAGCGGCTGCTGGTAGAGCCGGAACGGCTGCGGCGTCTGGCGGCGGTTGACCCAATCGCGGTCCGCGCCCTGCAGGCCGAACAGCGAGGCATCCGGCGGCGCAAAGTGCAGGCCGCCGCTGGGTTGGGCGGCGGCGGTGCGCGCGGCCTTCGTTTCTTCGCTGTGGTGGCTGCTCCAGCTGTCGCCGGGGTACGGCAGCGCGGCGTCCAGGTAGACCAGCTGCGCCAGACAGCCCGGGCGCTCGCGCAGCAGGCGGTCGGCCACGCCGGTGATGACCATGCCCGCGTAGCTGTGGCCCACCAGCACCACGCGGCCCAGCTCTTCGGCCTCGATCAGGCCCACCACGTCCTGGATGTGCGTGTGCAGGTCGATGGCCGGGCCCATGAGATGGGCCCGCTCGCCCAGGCCGGTGAGCGTAACGGCGTGCGCCTCGGCGCCGGCCGCGCGCAGCAGCGGCAACACGCGGCGCCAGCACCAGGCGCCGTGCCAGGCGCCGTGGACCAGGACGATGGACGTGTGTGCGGACAAAGGCCTTCTCCGGGACAATACGCGGTTCCGCGATTCTGCCCGCCCCCATGCTGCCCCACCAGATCGAGCTGCTCTCCCCCGCCCGCACGGCCGACATCGGCATCGAGGCCGTCAACCACGGCGCCGACGCCGTCTACATCGGCGGCCCCTCGTTCGGCGCGCGCACCTCGGCCGACAACAGCGTGCAGGACATCGCCCGCCTGGCCAAGCACGCGCACCGCTTCGGCAGCCGCATCTACGTCACGGTCAACACCATCCTGCGCGACGACGAGCTGGAGCCCGCGCGAAAGCTCATCCACCAGCTCTACGACGCGGGCGCCGACGCGCTCATCGTCCAGGACATGGGCCTGCTGGAAATCGACCTGCCGCCCATCCAGTTGCACGCCAGCACGCAGACCGACATCCGCACGGTGGACAAGGCCGTGTTCCTGCAGAACGCGGGCCTGTCCAAGCTGGTGCTGGCGCGCGAACTCACGCTGCCGCAGATCCGCGCCATCTATGAGGCCCTGGACGAGCAGCGCTGCCTCGTCGAGTTCTTCATCCACGGCGCGCTGTGCGTGGCCTACAGCGGGCAGTGCTACGTGAGCCACGCCCACACCGGCCGCAGCGCCAACCGCGGCGACTGCTCGCAGGCCTGCCGCCTGCCCTACGAGGTGAAGGACAGCCAGGGCCGCATCGTGGCGCACGACAAGCACGTGCTCTCGATGAAGGACAACAACCAGAGCGGCAACCTGCGCGCCCTCATCGAGGCCGGCGCGCGCAGCTTCAAGATCGAGGGCCGCTACAAGGACCTGGGCTACGTCAAGAACATCACCGCGCACTACCGCCGGCTGTTCGACGAGATCCTGGAAGAGCGCCCCGAGCTGGGCCGCGCCTCCTCGGGCCGCTGCCACTTCAGCTTCGCGCCCGACCCCGACCAGAACTTCAACCGCGAATTCACCGACTACTTCGTCAATGGCCGCCAGGACGACATCGGCGCCTTCGACACGCCCAAGAACCCGGGCCGCCCCATCGGCTTCGTCACGCAGCTGGGCCCGAACTGGGTCGAGCTGCAGTGCGACGACGAGGCCACGGTCATCCACAACGGCGACGGCCTGTGCTACCTGGACCTGCACCGCGAACTCGTGGGCCTGCAGATCAACCGCGCCGAGCCCGCTGGCGCGCCGGGCCGCTTCCGCGTCTTCCCCAAGGACGCCCTGGAAGGCCTGCGCCACCTCAAGCGTGGCACGGTGGTGAACCGCAACCGCGACATGGACTGGGTGCGCGCGCTGGACAAGAAGTCCGCCGAGCGCCGCATCGGCGTCTGGATGGCCCTCTCCCGCACGGCCGAGGGCCTGCGCCTGGACCTCACCGACGAAGACGGCCACGCCGCCCACGCCGAGCTGGCCTGCGCGCTGGAGCCCGCGCGCGACGCCGCGCAGGCGCACGACAAGCTGCGCGAGGCCCTGGGCCGGCTGGGTGACACGCTGTTCGCGCCCATCGACATCTCGCTCGCCTTCAGCGAGCCCTGGTTCGTGCCGGCCTCGCTGCTGAACCCGCTGCGCCGCGAGGCCGTGGCTGCGCTGGAAGCCGCGCGCGCCAAGGCCTTCAAACGCCTGCCGCGCGGCCAGGCGGTGAAGCCGCCCGCGCCCTACCCCGAGGACACGCTGACCTACCTGGCCAACGTGTTCAACCACCGGGCGCGCGCCTTCTACGAAAAGCACGGCGTGAAGGTGATCGCCAGCGCCTATGAGTCGCACGAGGAGACCGGCGAGGTCAGCCTCATGATCACCAAGCACTGCGTGCGCTTCTCGCTCAGCCTGTGCCCCAAGCAGGCCAAGGGCGTCACCGGCGTGCAGGGCACGGTGCGCGCCGAGCCGCTGACCATCACCCACAACGATGAGAAGCTCACCCTGCGCTTCGACTGCAAGCCCTGCGAGATGCATGTGGTGGGCCGCATCAAGCCCTCGGTGATGAAGGCCGCGGCGGCCAGCCCCATCACCTTCCACCGCACGCGACCCACCGCGCGCGGCGCGCACTGAGTCTCGACGGGAGGTTCACGCGCCAAGCCGCTGCCGCCGTACTCCACGGCCTCATGGCCGATCCTGGAACCAAGCCCTCCCCCCTATTACAGAAGAAGGCATTGTCTTTGTACCGCTTCCTTTTGTATGAGACCTTCCAGCAGCAAACACCACGTTCCCGCGGGCCACATCAGCACAAGCTCCCCACACTTTTCTTGTGTTCCCTTGGTCAGGGCGATCAAGAAAGCCCGGCAGCGAGCGGCCCAGCAGTTGCCGGCCAACTTTGATGGCCATTCGCTCACCCTCATCTACGACCGCCGCAAGGTCTCCCGCCACGACGCGAAGGAGCAGGCGCTCAGGGGCGCGACCGTAGTGATGGATAGCATCTATGGTGTCCTCTATAACAGCCATGTGAACAAAGCCATCGTCATGGGCCCCAACTCCGAGGGACGGCTGCGTGTGGCGGTAAAGGGCTTTTTTCATAGCAACCCCTTCACCTATAAGAAAGAACAACAACGGGGTGCCGGGCAACTGAACATTGCTTGCAGGGTCCTGAAGCGCTGGCATGCGGATCCCCGGGTTCGAGAAGCGGCCAGCAACTTGCAGGGGTATATCCATCTGAAGAGAACCACCAACACCCTTGCTTTGCGAGTCGCGGTGAACGAACTGAATGAGGCGCTCAAGGCGTCGGCCCAGGTTCAGACGTAGGGCACCGGTTGCGGCGCGTGCCGCAGGTGCAGCGACAGGCCCAGCGCCGCCATGTGGTTGCCGTTGCGCCCGAGGATGGCCTCGGCCAGTGGCAGGAACTCCGACTCTTCCAGCCGCGCGTGCGCCGTGTAGTCCGCCACCAGCCGGCGCACGTCGCCGACATCGAGTTCGCTGTCCTGCCCGCGCGCCACGCGCTTGAGCTCTCGCTCCAGCGAGCGCCACAGCGCCTCCAACTGTCGGTGCTGGGTGGTCAGGTGCTCCACCAGTCGTTGTGCGCGCTCGCGCTCCGGCCCCGGCTCGGCGCTGGCCAGCACGGCGGGAAAGAGCTCACGCTCCTCGTCGAGGTGGTGCTCGAAGATGGCTTCGCGGAAAAAGGCAAGCGACTCCTCGGCAATGCGCCGGGCCTGCATGGCGGGCTCCAGCAGCGCGGGCAACCCATCGAGCGCGTGCAGCCGGCGCACGATGCCCGCGTGGCATTGCGTGAAGTTGGTCAGGGGCGCTTGATCGGGGGTGGCGGTGCTGTTCATGGCAGGACTCCTGCGGAATCGGTGGGCCAATCCAGTCTATGCCGCGCCCGCCGCGGCGCCTTGACCCAGGTCAAGGCCACAAAGCTCAGCCGGCCGTGGACCGCGCGCCGCGCAGGCGCTGGATGCCTTCCACCACGGCCAGCACCACCGCGCCGGCCGCGATGCCCATCAGCGCGCCGGCCAGGCTGGGCACGAAGGCGCCGAACCAGCCCAGGCTCTCGGCCCAGGTGTCCACGCCGTGCGCCAGCAGCGGCAGGCCGTGCAGCAGGATGCCGCCGCCCACCAGGAACATGGCGGCCGTGCCCAGCACCGACAGCGACTTCATCAGCCAGGGCGCGAAGGCCAGGATGCCGCGGCCGATGGCCTGCTTCCAGGCCTGCGCCTGCCGGGTCAGGTGCAGGCCCAGGTCGTCGAGCTTCACGATGCCGGCCACCAGGCCGTACACGCCCGCGGTCATCACCAGGGCGATGCCCACCAGCACACCGATGCGCTGCCCCATGGTGGCGCTGGCCACCGTGCCCAGGCTGATGACGATGATCTCGGCCGAGAGGATGAAGTCGGTGCGGATGGCCCCCTTGATCTTCGCCTTTTCGTAGGCCACGAGGTCCACGGCCTGGTCGGCCGCGGCCTTCACCAGCGCCTCGCGGCCCTTCGTGTCCTCGGCTTTGTGCGCGCCCAGCGCGTGGGCCAGCTTCTCCACGCCCTCGAAGCACAGGAACAGGCCGCCGAGCATGAGCAGCGGCGTGATGAGCGCGGGCACGAAGGCACTGATGAGCAGCGCCGCCGGCACCAGGATGGCCTTGTTCAGCAGCGAGCCTTTGGCCACCGCCCACACCACGGGCAGCTCGCGGTCGGCCTTTACGCCGGTGACCTGCTGGGCGTTGAGCGCGAGGTCGTCGCCCAGCACGCCCGCCGTCTTCTTGGCCGCGACCTTGGTCATGACCGACACGTCGTCGAGCAGCGTGGCGATGTCGTCGATGAGGGCGAGCAGGCTGGTTCCGGCCATGGGGGCTCCGCGGGTTTAGGTGGGCGTTGGGGGCCAGACCACGGGAAACAGGGGATCGTCCATGGCCGCGCCGGGGGACAGGCGGGCGTCCAGCCCCGGGAACGGGGGCGAGGTGCGCCAGCGGCGCGGCGCGTGCACGCTGTCGTCGCCCAGGTAGCGGGCCGAGAACACGCGGCGGCGCGCGCCCGGGCCGGTGCCGCTGGAGGCGTGCAGCGCGAGCATGTGGAAGGCCACGCAGTCGCCTGGCTCCAGGGCCCAGGCCAGTTGGGGGTAGCGCTGCGGCTCCTGCTCCACCGGCGGCAGCTCGGCCAGCGTGCCCTCGGGAAACCACTTGGCCTGCTGGTCGCGGAAGGTGCGCGGCATGTACCAGGTGCCGTGGTGCGAGCCGGCCACGAAGCGCAGCGTGCTCGCCAGCGGCACCGGGTCCACCGGGATCCAGAAGCTCACGTTCTGCGCGCCGTCCACGTTGTAGTAGGGCTGGTCCTGGTGCCAGGGCGTGGGCTGGCGCGTGCCGGCTTCCTTGACCAGCAGGTGGTCGTGGTACAGCCGCACCTGGCGGCTGCCCATGAGCTGGGCCGACAGGTGCGGCAGCGCGGAGTGGCGCAGCACGTCCGCGTAGGCCGGGTTGTGGGTCCAGGTGCAGAAGTCCTCGACGAAGCGGCCCGGGTCGTCGGGTTCGCTGGCCACCAGGGCCAGCGGGCTCAGGTGCGCCAGGTTGTGCTCGATGCCCTCCTCCAGGCGCCGCAGCTCCGCCGGGGTGAAGACGCCGCGCAGCACCACGGCGCCGTCGCGCGCGTAGGCCTCAATGGTGGGCAGGTCAAGCGTGTGGGTGCGGGCCATGTGCCGTGCCTTCATCGGGAACACCACAGAACCGGCTCCGCCGGGCTGCAGGTGTTGCCCCCCGGTGGGAGGCGCCGCAGGCGCTTCGGGGGGGCATGTTCAGCCCACCCATCGGCGCGCGTTGCGCCACATGCGCGTCCAGCCGCTGGGGGCGGACACGTCCTGGTCGGTCCAGCTCATGAGCGCGTTGCGGAAGACACGCTCGGGGTGCGGCATGAGCGCGGTGAAACGGCCATCGGCGGTGGTGACGGCCGTGAGGCCGGCCGGGCTGCCGTTGGGGTTGTAGGGGTAGCGCTCGGTGGCCTGGCCCTGGCTGTCGACGAAGCGCATGGCGGCGATGGCCTGGGCCGGGTCGCCCCGGTGGCGGAAGTTGGCGTAGCCCTCGCCGTGCGCCACGGCGATGGGCAGGCGCGTGCCGGCCATGCCCTGGAAGAACAGGCTGGGCGAATCGAGCACCTCCACCTGCGACAGGCGCGCCTCGAAACGCTCGCTGCGGTTGGTGGTGAAGCGCGGCCAGGCCTGGGCCCCGGGAATGATGTCGGCCAGCTCGGCGAACATCTGGCAGCCGTTGCACACGCCCAGGCCGAAGGTGTCGGCTCGCGCGAAGAAGGCCTGGAACTGATCGGCCAGGCGCGGGTTGAAGGTGATGGAGCGCGCCCAGCCGATGCCCGCGCCCAGCGTGTCGCCGTAGCTGAAGCCGCCACAGGCCACCACGCCGCGCACGTCCTTCAGGTCGGCGCGACCGGCCTGCAGGTCGGTCATGTGCACGTCCAAGGCCTCGAAGCCGGCCTGGGTGAAGCACCAGGCCATCTCCACGTGCGAGTTGACGCCCTGCTCGCGCAGGATCGCCACCCGGGGGCGCGAGAGGTTCAGGAAGGGCGCGGCCACGTCCTCCTTGGGGTCGAAGGTGAGGAGCGTGTGCAGGCCGGTGTCGGCCGGGTCGCCGGCCGCCGCGTGCTCGGCGTCGGCGCACTCGGGGTTGTCGCGCCGCTGGTTGATCTTCCAGCTCACGCTGTCCCAGACCTGCTGCAGGTCGTACAGACTGGCGCTGAACACCGCCTTGGTGTCGCGCCAGACCTGCAGCTCGCCCTTGCCAGCGTCCATCGCCGACGAGGCCGGACGGGTCTTGCCGATGAAGTGGCTGTGTTTGGACAGGCCGTGCTCGCGCAGCACCTGCATCACCTCGTTGCGCTGCTCGGTGCGCACCTGCAGCACCACGCCCAGCTCTTCGTTGAACAGGGCCCGCAGCGTGAGCTCTTCGCGCCGCGCGCCCACCTGCTGGGCCCAGTTCTTGGCGTCGCCGGTCTCGGCGCGGCTGTCGCTGATGCCGTCGCCCTCGGTGATCAGCTGGTCGATGTTGAGCGCCACGCCCACCCGTCCAGCGAAGGCCATCTCGGCCACGGTGGCCAGCAGGCCGCCGTCGCTGCGGTCGTGGTAGGCCAGCACCCGGCCCTGCGCGCGCAGGGCGTTCACCGCGTTCACCAGGTTCTTCAGGTCCTGCGGGCTGTCGAGGTCGGGCACCTCGCCGCCGGGGTGGCCCAGGGTCTGGGCCAGGACGCTGCCGCCCAGGCGGTGGCGGCCCTTGCCGAGGTCGATCAGCACCAGGGTGGTGTCGTCGATGTCGCGGTTCAGCTGGGGCGTGAAGGTGCCGCGCACGTCGGCCAGCGAGGCGAAGGCGCTGACGATCAGGCTCACCGGTGCGGTGACCTTCTTCGTCTGCCCATCGGCCTGCCACTGGGTGCGCATGGACAGGCTGTCCTTGCCCACGGGAATGGACACGTCCAGCGCGGGACACAGCTCCATGCCCACGGCCTTCACGGTCTCGTACAGGGCGGCGTCCTCGCCGGGTTCGCCGCAGGCCGCCATCCAGTTGGCGCTGAGCTTCACGCGCGGCAGCTCGATGGGCGCGGCCAGCAGGTTGGTGATGGCCTCGGCCACGGCCATGCGGCCCGAGGCGGCGCCGTTGGTGGCGGCCAGCGGCGTGCGCTCGCCCATGGCCATGGCCTCGCCCGCGAAGCCGGCGTGGTCGGCCAGGGTCACGGCGCAATCGGCCACGGGCAACTGCCAGGGGCCCACCATCTGGTCGCGGTGGCTGAAGGCGCCCACCGTGCGGTCGCCGATGGTGATGAGAAAGCGCTTGGAGGCCACCGTGGGGTGGCTCAGCACGTCGATCACGCTCTTCTGCAGGTCAACGCCGGTGAGGTCGATGGCCGGCGAGTGGCGCGCCACGGTCGTCACGTCGCGGTGCATCTTGGGCGGCTTGCCGAGCAGCACGTCCATGGGCATGTCCACAGGGCTGTCCTGGCCTTCGTCGACCAGCTGCAACTGGCGTTCCTCGGTGGCCACGCCGACCACCGCGAAGGGGCAGCGCTCGCGCTCGCAGAAGGCCTGGAACTGCGGCAGCGATTCGGGCGCGATCGCCAGCACGTAGCGCTCCTGGCTCTCGTTGCTCCAAATCTCCTTGGGTGCCAGACCGCTTTCTTCCAACGGCACGGCGCGCAGGTCGAAGCGCGCGCCACGGCCGGCGTCGTGGGTGATTTCGGGGAAGGCGTTGGACAGGCCGCCCGCGCCCACGTCGTGGATGGCGAGGATGGGGTTCTTCTCGCCCTGCGCCCAGCAGTGGTTGATGACCTCTTGCGCGCGGCGCTCGATCTCGGGGTTGCCGCGCTGCACGGAGTCGAAGTCGAGCGAGGCGGCGTTGGTGCCGGTGGCCATGGAGCTGGCCGCGCCGCCGCCCATGCCGATCTTCATGCCCGGCCCCCCGAGCTGGATGAGCAGCGTGCCGGCCGGGAACAGCACCTTCTGGGTGAGCGCGGCGTCGATGGTGCCGACGCCGCCGGCGATCATGATGGGCTTGTGGTAGCCGCGCTGAACGCCGTCGACGAGCTGCTCGTACTCGCGGAAGTAACCCAGCAGGTTGGGTCGGCCGAACTCGTTGTTGAAGGCCGCGCCACCCAGCGGGCCCTCGGTCATGATCTGCAGCGGGCTGGCGATGTGCTCGGGCTTGCCGCCCGGCTGGTCGCTCAGGCCGCCCCAGAGTTTGCCGACCGTGAAGCCCGTGAGGCCGGCCTTGGGCTTGGCGCCGCGGCCGGTGGCGCCCTCGTCGCGGATCTCGCCGCCGGCGCCGGTAGAGGCGCCCGGGAAGGGCGAGATGGCCGTGGGGTGGTTGTGGGTCTCCACCTTCATGAGCACGTGCTGGGTGATGGGCTCGGCGCGGTAGGCCGGCGCCTGGCCGCCGTCGTAGCGCGCCACGAAGCGCTGCACCGCGTGGCCTTCCATCACCGAGGCGTTGTCGGCGTAGGCGATCACCGTGTGCTGCGGGCTGCGCTGGTGGGTGTGGCGGATCATGCCGAACAGGCTCTTGTCCTGCGCCACGCCGTCGATGGTGAACTGGGCGTTGAAGATCTTGTGGCGGCAGTGCTCGCTGTTGGCCTGCGCGAACATCATCAACTCCACGTCGGTGGGGTTGCGGCCCAGACCCTGGAAGGCCTCGATGAGGTAGTGAATCTCGTCCTCGGCCAGGGCCAGGCCCCAGTCGGCGTTGGCGCGCTCCAGCGCCGCCCGGCCACCGCCCAGCACGTCCACGCGCTCCATGGGCGCGGCCTGCAGCTCGGTGAACAGGGCGTGGGCCTCCTCGCGCGTGGCCACCACGGCCTCCGTCATGCGGTCGTGCAACAGGCTGGCCACGGCCCAGGTCTGCTCCGGCGCGAGGCTGGGCTTGCCGCCGAGCAGGCCGGGCTTGAGCGCCAGGCGGTACTCGACGAGGCGCTCCACCCGGTGCACCACCAGGCCGCAGTTGCGGGCGATGTCGGTGGCCTTGGAGGCCCAGGGCGAGACGGTGCCCAGGCGGGGCAT
The DNA here is from genome assembly GCF_001777155.1 of Hydrogenophaga sp. PML113. Taxonomy (NCBI): domain Bacteria; kingdom Pseudomonadati; phylum Pseudomonadota; class Betaproteobacteria; order Burkholderiales; family Comamonadaceae; genus Hydrogenophaga; species Hydrogenophaga sp. PML113. The sequence goes on from NZ_MIYM01000003.1 coordinate 373,944, forward strand.
CACCAGCAGGGCCGGCGCGCCCTCGGTCTCGAGCGCCAGGTGGGCGGGCTGCGCGGGCTCGCCGTAGGTGAGCAGCTCGCCCAGGCGTTGCTCGGTGGCGGCGTCGGGCGCGGCGTCGAAGGCCGCCAGGTGCACGAAACGGGCGCTGAGGCCGACGATCCTGTCGTGGATGGCTTGAAGGCGGGGGAGGAGCTGCTGGACTTTGAAGTCGCTGATGGCGTGCCCGCCATCAAAAGTGCGCAGGTGCAGGGACATGAAATGGAATCACCCCCGCCGCGCTGCGCGCGCCCCCCTCCAGGGGGCGGCACCTGCGGCCCGGCAAAGCCGGTTCCGTGGTGCCTCTTGGTTCGACCCCGGCAAGCGGTGCGGGTCGCGCGAAGCGAAGTGGTTGGCTAAGGCGTTGGGAAGCCTCGAATTCTACCCGCCGCCCCCATGGCGATTGGCCCGGCGGGGCGTGTGCGGGCGGGGTCCGGTGGGATAATCGCGCCCCATGAGCATCACCTACAAGGACGCCGCCGGCATCGAGGGCATGCGCACCGCCTGCCGCCTCGCCTCCGAAGTGCTGGACTACCTCACGCCGCTGATCCAGCCCGGCATGACCACGCTCGAGATCGACCGCCTGGCGGCCGACTACATGAAGCAGCAGGGCACCCGCTCGGCCACCATCGGCTACCAGCCCAGCGGCTACCCGCCCTACCCCGGCCACCTGTGCACCTCCATCAACCAGGTGGTCTGCCACGGCATCCCGAACGAAAAGCCGCTCAAGAAGGGCGACATCCTCAACGTGGATGTCACCGTCATCACGCCCGAGGGCTGGTACGGCGACAACAGCCGCATGTTCCTGATCGGCGGCGAGGCCGCCTGCTCCCTCCAGGCCCGCCGCCTGTGCCAGGTGACCTTCGAGGCCATGTGGAAGGGCATCGTGCTGGTGCGCCCGGGCGCGCGCCTGGGCGACATTGGCCACGCCATCCAGACCTACGCCGAAGGCAACGGCTTCAGCGTGGTGCGCGAGTTCTGCGGCCACGGCATCGGCCAGCGCTTCCACGAAGAACCCCAGGTGCTGCACTACGGCCGCCCGGGCACGCTGGAAGAGCTCAGGCCCGGCATGACCTTCACCATCGAGCCCATGATCAACGCCGGCCGGCGCGAGATCAAGGAACTGGGCGATGGCTGGACCATCGTCACGCGCGACCGCTCGCTCTCGGCCCAGTGGGAGCACACCGTGCTGGTCACCGAGACCGGCTACGAGGTGCTCACCTGGTCGGCCGGCAACATCGCGCCGCCGGCCTTCGTGAACCCGGCCCCGGCCAGCGTCGCGGCCTGAAGGGGCGTCCCGGTGGACGACCTGGCCAGCCTGCGCCAGCAGTACCGCGAGCACAAGCAGGCGGTATTCGCCGCCCTGCTGCAGACCGGGGCCTCCACCCGCGGCGTGCGCCGGGCCCTGCACCAGCTCGCCCGCCTGACCGACCAGACCCTGCGCACCCTGTGGCAGCGCGCCGGCTTCGGCCCGCGCTTCGCCCTGGTGGCCGTGGGCGGCTATGGGCGCGGCGAGCTGTTCCCGCATTCCGACGTCGACGTGCTGGTGCTGCTGCCCGAGGGCTGCGAGCCCGACGCCGACGACGCCCTCAAGGCCCGCATCGAAGGCTTCATCGGTGCCTGCTGGGACCTCGGCCTGGAGATCGGCTCCAGCGTGCGCACCGTCGACGAGTGCGCCACCGAAGCCGAGAAGGACGTGACCGTCCAGACCTCGCTGCTCGAGTGCCGGCTCATCGCCGGTCACCAGGAGGGCTTCCGGCGCCTGGTGGCCCGCCTGGGCGAGGCCATGGACCCCAAGGCCTTCTTCGTGGCCAAGACGCTGGAGATGCGACAGCGCCACCACAAGTTCGAGAACACGCCCTACGCGCTGGAGCCCAACTGCAAGGAATCGCCCGGCGGCCTGCGCGACCTGCAGATGATCCTCTGGGTGGCGAAAGCCGCCGGCCTGGGCCGCAGCTGGGACGAGCTCGCCCGCCGCGGCCTGGCCACGCCGCTGGAGGCGCGCCAGATCAAGGCCAACGAGGCCCTGCTGAGCCTGATCCGCGCGCGCCTGCACCTGCTCGCCCACCGCCGCGAGGACCGCCTGGTCTTCGACCTGCAGACCGCCGTGGCCGAGACCTTCGGCTTCAAGCCCCAGCTGCCCGCACCCGGCGAAACCAACCCGCGCGGCACGCGCCGCGCCAGCGAGGCGCTGATGAAGCGCTACTACTGGGCGGCCAAGGCGGTGGCGCAGCTCAACCAGATCCTGCTGCTCAACATCGAGGAGCGCCTGGGCGACACCGAGCCCGGCGTGATGCGCCTGCGCCCCATCAACGAGCGCTTCTTCGACAAGGCCGGCATGCTGGAGGTGGCCAGCGACAACCTCTACTTCCAGCAGCCGCACGCCATCCTCGAGACCTTCCACATTTACCAGACCACGGTCGGCATCAAGGGCCTGTCGGCGCGCACCCTGCGCGCGCTGTACAACGCGCGCCCCGTGATGAACGCGAAGTTCCGCGCCGACCCGGCCAATCGCGCCCTGTTCCTGCGCATCCTGATGGAGCCGCAGGGCATCACGCACGCCATGCGGCTGATGAACCAGACCTCGGTGCTGGGCCGCTACCTCTGGGTGTTCCGCCACATCGTGGGGCAGATGCAGCACGACCTGTTCCACGTCTACACCGTGGACCAGCACATCCTGATGGTGCTGCGCAACATGCGCCGCTTCTTCATCCCCGAGCACTCGCACGAGTACCCCTTCTGCTCGCAGCTCGCGGCCGGCTGGGACAAGCCCTGGCTGCTCTACATCGCCGCCCTCTTCCACGACATCGCCAAGGGCCGCGGCGGCGACCACTCCGAGCTCGGCGCGCGCGACGTGCGCAGCTTCTGCCGCCAGCACGGCATCCCGCGCGAGGACACGCGCCTCATCGAATTCCTGGTGGCCGAGCACCTCACCATGAGCCGGCTGGCGCAGAAGGCCGACCTGTCCGACCCCGACGTCATCGCCGCCTTCGCGCAGCGCGTGGGCGACGAGCGCCGCCTCACGGCGCTGTACCTGCTCACCGTGGCCGACATCCGCGGCACCAGCCCCAAGGTGTGGAACGCCTGGAAGGGCAAGCTGCTGGAAGACCTGTACCGCTACACGCTGCGCGTGCTGGGCGGGCGCGCGCCCGACCCGGGCGCCGAGATCGAAGGCCGCAAGCGCGAGGCGCTGCAGATGCTCGCGCTGCACGCCCTGCCCCACAACGCGCACAAGGCCCTGTGGGACACGCTGGACGTGAGCTACTTCATGCGCCACCAGGCCGACGAGATCGCCTGGCACACGCGGGTGCTCACGCGCGAGCTCGCCAAGCCCGGGCGCGACCCGAGCCGCGCCATCGTGCGCGCGCGCCTCTCACCGGCCGGCGAAGGCCTGCAGGTGCTGGTGTACGCGGCCGACCAGGCCGACCTGTTCGCGCGCATCTGCGGCTACTTCGACATGTCGCAGTTCAGCATCCTGGACGCGCGCGTGCACACCACCCTGACCGGCCACGCCCTGGACACCTTCCAGGTCATCGTGCCCGAGATGGCCGAGCACTACCGCGAACTGGTGGCCATGGTCGAGGCCCGGCTGCCGCAGGTCATCGACGAGCGCGGCCCGCTGCCGCCCCCCACCAAGGGCCGGCTGTCGCGGCGCGTGAAGAGCTTTCCGATCACGCCGCGCGTGGACCTGCGGCCCGACGAGAAGGCCCAGCGCTGGCTGCTGTCGGTGTCGGCCAGCGACCGCGCGGGCCTGCTCTACGGCATCTCGCGCGTGCTGGCGCGCCACGAGATCAGCGTGCAACTGGCCAAGATCACCACCCTGGGCGAACGCGTGGAGGACACCTTCCTCATCAGCGGGCCCGAGCTGCAGGTGAACAAGCGGCAGATCCAGATCGAGACGGAGCTGCTGGAAACGCTCGAAGGCCATTGAGGGCGCCGGCCGCGCCCCCGGCCTCAATCCACCCGCAGGCGCGCGCCATCGCCGGTGGCGTCCAGCACCTCGCCGATCTCGGCCGCCTGCTCGAAGCCATGGCGGCGGAAGGTGGCCAGCACCTCGTCCACGCTGGCGGCCTCGCAGGCCACCAGCAGGCCGCCGCTGGTCTGGGGGTCGCTCAGCAAGGCCTGATCGACCGACTGCAGGCCCGCGCCCAGGCGCACCTCGTGCCCATAGGCCGCCCAGTTGCGGCCCGAGGCGCCCGTCACCATGCCGGCGCCCGCCAGCTCGCGCACGCCGGGGATCAGCGGCACGCGCGACCAGTCCAGGCGCACGGTCTTGTTCGCGCCGCGCGCCATCTCCATCGCGTGGCCCGCGAGGCCGAAGCCGGTCACGTCGGTCAGGGCGTGCACGCCGGGCAGCTTGGCCAGGTCGGGGCCTGGCGTGTTCAGGCGGGTGGTGGTGTCGATCATGGCGGCATAGCCGGCCGGATCGAGCCGCTCCTTCTTGAGCGCGGCCGACAGCACACCCACGCCCAGCGGCTTGCCCAGCACCAGGCGGTCGCCAGCCTGGGCGTCGGCGTTGCGCTTGACCCGCGCCGGGTGCACCAGGCCCATGGCCACCAGGCCGTAGATGGGCTCCACCGAATCGATGGTGTGGCCGCCCGCGATGGGGATGCCGGCGGCGCGGCACACGTCCTGCCCGCCCTGCAGGATGCGGCCGATGGTCTCGGTGCTCAGCACGCTGATGGGCATGCCCACCAGCGCCAGCGCCATGATGGGCGTGCCGCCCATGGCGTAGACGTCGCTGATGGCGTTGGTGGCCGCGATGCGCCCGAACTCGTAGGGGTCGTCCACGATGGGCATGAAGAAGTCGGTGGTGGCGATCAGCGCCTGCTCGTCGTTGAGGCGGTAGACGGCCGCGTCGTCGGCGGTTTCGATGCCCACCAGCAACTCCTTGGGCATGGGCATGCCGGTGCTGCCCTTGAGGATGTCGCTGAGCACGCCGGGGGCGATCTTGCAGCCGCAGCCGCCGCCATGCGACAGGCTGGTGAGGCGGGGTTGGGCGGCGGCGGTGGGGATGGGGGCGTTCACGAAGGGGTCTCCGGTTCGGTGGCCGGCGCGGGCTCGCGCGGGCGGACGTCGTTCAACAGGGCCAGCAGCGCCTGGCGTTCGGCCTCGGGCTCGAACAGCGGCGCGCGTGCGGCGCATTGTGCGGCCAGGCGCGCGAGCCTGCCATCGGGCGCGGCCATGTCCGCACGGCATCCGCGCAGCAGGGCCACCAGGGCGGGCGCATCGCCCACCGGAAAGTAGCCGCCATAGGCCTCGCCGAGCATGCCGAGGTTGCCGTCGATGCGCGAGGCCAGCACCGGCGTGCCGCCGCGCACCGCTTCCAGCACGGCGTGCGCGCCGCCCTCCAGTCGGCTGGCGTGCACCAGCACGTGCGCGCGCTGCAGGCGGCGCAGCACCTCGGCGTGCGGCAGCGGGCCCAGCCAGCGGTAGTGCGGGCAGGCCGCGGCGGTGGCCCGCGCGGCCGCGCCGAGCGCGGGGTCCAGGGCCTCGCCGATGTGGTCGATGCGGATGCCTTCGCCCGGGGCGATCAGCCGCGCCGCCTCGAACAGCGTCTGCGGCGATTTCTCTTCGCGCAGGTGGCCCACCATCAGCGCGCGCAGGAAGCGGCGGGGCTTGGGCAGGGGCGCGCGCGCGGGCCCGGACTGGAACACCACCCGGCAGCGCTCGCGCAGCGGCGGCGGCAGCGCCAGCGGCCCGCGCTCCTGCAGCACCACCAGGCGGTGCGCGAGTGCCAGCGAGCGGCGGGCGTCGGCGTCGCCCTGGATGTCGCGGTACAGGTCGGTGCCCGTCAGCACCACCACCAGGGGCACGAGCGGATGCGCCCTTGCCCAGGCCGCGATGGACGCCGCCGAGCGCCGAGCGTGCAGCGCGATCAGCACCGCCGGCGTCTCGTGCAGCGTGGCCTCGGGCCATTCGCGCACGACCACCACCCGATAATGCCCCGCCAGCAGGCGCGCCCAGCGCCGCGCGGTCTGCCAATTGCCGTTGTTCGCGTCGGCCAGCGCCGGCGTGACAAGGCACAACAGGGGTTTGTGGATGGTGGCCATCGAACAAGGGATTGTGTCGGAGCCCGGCGACGCCCCCGGCGCGGCGGCCGAGCAGGCCCGCCGGGGCGGTCGGGAAACGCTGGCCGCCCTGCTGCGCCGCACGCGCGCGCGCACCCTGCGCCTGGCCCAGGCCTACGAGGCCGCGCTGGGCCCCCGCCTGCGCGTGCCGCGGTCGCCCGAACTCAACCCGCCGCTGTGGGAGCTGGGCCACCTCGGCTGGTTCGCCGACCGCTGGATCGCGCGCCAGCCCGCACCGCAACGCGAGCGCGGCGCGCGCGCCGACCCCACGGCGCCGCTGGCTCCGGCGCGCCAGGCCATGCGCGGCCTCGACGCCGACGCGCTCTACGACAGCAGCGCGGTGCCGCACGACACCCGATGGTCGCTGCCCCTGCCCGACCTGGCCGCTACCCGCGCCGACCTGCAGGCCAGCCTGGACGACACCCTGGCCCTGCTGGCGCACGCGCCCGAAACCGACGACGGCCTGTACGCCTTTCGCCTGGCCCTCTTCCACGAGGACATGCACGGCGAGGCCTGGGTGTACATGGCCCAGGTGCTGGACATCGACCCGGGCGAGACCGCGCCGCCGCTGGCCGCGTGCGAAGGCACGCTGCGCCTGCCGGCCGGTCCCTGGACCCTGGGCTGGCGCGGCCCGGGTTTCGCCTTCGACAACGAGTTGCCAGGCCAGACGGTCGAGCTCGCCGCCGTCGACATCGATGCGGCCCCGGTGAACTGGGCGCGCTACCTGCCCGCTGTCGAGGCCGGCGCCGTGCCCGTGCCGCGTTTCCTCCAACGTGAGGCCGGCGGCTGGTGGCAGCGCGCCCAGGGCCATTGGCGGGCCCTGGACCCGCGGGCCCCGGTCTGCCACGTCAGCGCCACCGAAGCACAGGCCTGGTGCGCCTGGGCCGGCCGGCGCCTGCCCAGCGAAGCCGAGTGGGAGCGCGCGGCGCTCAGCGCGCCCGGCTTCGCCTGGGGCCAGGTCTGGGAGTGGACCGCCAGCGCCTTCGCCCCGCACCCGGGCTTCGAGCCGCACCCCTACCGCGACTACTCCCAGCCCTGGTTCGACGGCCGGCCCGTGCTCAAGGGCGCGAGCTGGGCCACCGCGCCGCAGATGCGCCACCCGCGCTACCGCAATTTCTTCGGCGCGCCGCGCACCGACATCCTGGCGGGCTTTCGCAGCGTGGCGCTGCCGGCCCCGCGCTGAACACCGCCCCCGCGGCCGGGTGGGGCGTTCGCGGTCTAATCCGGGCTTCGCCCCCGCACCGGAGCCAGTCGTCTTGCAGATCGCCCTCGAACAGCTCAGCGCGCGCCACCCCGCCGCGCGCGCCGCCCAGCCCGCCGCCGTGCAGGGCCTGAGCCTGCGCGTGGCCGCGGGCGAACAACTCGCGGTGATCGGTCCGTCGGGCGCTGGCAAGACCACGCTGCTGCAGCTCATGGCCTGCGCCATGCCGCCCAGCGAAGGGGCCCTGCGGCTCGATGGCGCCGATCCCTGGTCGCTGCCACGCGCCGAGCTGCGCCGCCTGCGCGGGCGCCTCCTGCTCGCGCCGCAGGTCCCGCCGCTGCCGCCGCGCCAGCGCGTGGTCACGGCCGTGCTGGCGGGCCGGCTGCCCGCCATGGGCCTGTGGGCCAGCCTGCGTTCGCTGCTGCACCCGACCGACATCCCCGCCGCCTTCGCCGCGCTGGAGCGCTTCGACCTGGGCGACAAGCTCTTCGAGCGCGTGGACCGCCTCTCCGGCGGCGAGCGCCAGCGCGTGGGCCTGGCGCGCACCCTGCTGGCGCCGGCCACGGCCTGGCTGGTGGACGAACCGCTCTCGGCCCTCGACCCGACGCGCGCGCGCCAGGCCATCCACACCCTCGTCGAGGGCGCGCGCGAGCGCCGCGCCACGCTGGTGGCCACCCTGCACCAGGTGGACGTGGCGCTGGCGCATTTCCCGCGCATCGTGGGCCTGCGCGACGGCCGCCTGGCCTTCGACCTGCCCGCGGCCGAGGTCACGCGCGAGCGCCTGGCGGGCCTGTACGACCGGTTCGAGCACGAGCTGCAAGGCGGCGCGCCCGCGAACCCATCGCCCGAGCCCGAGGCGGCCGTGCCACCCGTGTTGATGTGCCGCTGAAGCCTGCGATGAACACCGCCACGGCGCCCCGCGCCGCCCCCACCCGCGACCCGGCCTGGCTGACCCGGGTGTTCTGGATCGGCGCCGCGCTGGTGCTGCTGTGGCCGCTGGGCGTGGCCACCGAGTTCCGGCCCTGGGTGCTGTTCGAGCCCCGCAACCTGCGGGTCTCGGCGCAGTTCCTCGGCAGCTTTCTGCCGCCCACACTGGACGGCGACTTCCTCGCGCTGGTGGCGCGCGAGACCTGGCGCACCGTGGCCATCGCCACCGCCGGCATGGCGCTGGCCCTGTTGATCGCCGCGCCGCTCACGCTCGCCGCCACCCGCGTGCTCTCGCTGTCCGCCCTGTCGGGGCGCATGGCGCGCGGGCCCTGGGTGGTGCGCCAGGCGGTGCGCTGGCTGCTGATCGTGCTGCGCAGCGTCCCCGAGCTGGTCTGGGCCCTGGTCTTCGTGCGCGTGGTGGGCCTGGGGCCCACCGCCGGCGTGCTGGCCATCGCCCTCACCTACGGCGGCATGCTCGGCAAGGTCTACGGCGAGATCCTGGAAAGCGGCGAAGCCCACGCCACGCAGACCCTGCTGCGCAACGGCGCCTCGCGCCTGCAGGCCTTCTGCTACGGCCTGCTGCCCACCAACGCGGCCGAGCTCACCAGCTACACCGTCTACCGCTGGGAATGCGCCATCCGATCCTCGGTGGTGCTGGGCTTCGTGGGCGCGGGCGGCCTGGGACAGCAGCTCGACAACTCCATGAAGATGTTCAACGGCGGCGAGGTGGCCACCATGCTGCTGGTCTTCATGCTGCTGGTGGGGCTGGCCGACCGCGTGAGCGCGGGACTGCGAAAGGCACTGGGTTGAAACACCCCCGCCGCGCTTCCCGCGACCCCCTCAAGGGGGCGGCACCTGGGGCCCGGCAAAGCCGGCTCCCCGGCGCCCCTGGGTCGTCCGCGCTCCTGGGCTGGCACAGCAAGGCCCTGTGGTTTTTGCTGGCGCTGGCGGCGCTGGTCGTCGCCAGCTTCTGGTCGCTCGACCTGCAGTGGCGCGAATTCCTGTCGCTGGACGCGGCGCGCAGCATGGGCCGTTTCCTCGGCGAGTTCTTCCCGCCCGACACCTCACCCGAGTTCCTGCGCCGCGTGGTCCAGGGCACCTGGGAAACGCTGGCCATGTCGGCCCTGGGCACGGGCCTGGCGGCGGTGGCGGGCCTGGCGCTCGCGCTGCCGGCCAGCCGGCGCGGGGACGGTGGCGCGTCCTGGGCTCGCGGCCCAACGCGGTTGCTGCTCAACGCCCTGCGCAGCATCCCCGAGCTGGTGTGGGCCGCGCTGCTGCTCATCAGCGCGGGCCTAGGGCCCTTCGCCGGCACCCTGGCCCTGGCCTTCCACACGGCCGGCGTGCTGGGCCGTCTGTTCGCCGAAGCGATCGAAAACGCCCCGCCCGGCCCGGCCGCCGCGCTGCGCGTGCAGGGCGTGGGCGGCGCGCGGGTCTTCTTCTACGCCACGCTGCCGCAGGTGCTGCCGCAGCTGCTGAGCTACACGCTCTACCGCTGGGAGAACAACATCCGCGCCGCCGCCGTGCTGGGCGTGGTGGGCGCGGGCGGCCTGGGCCAGATGCTGGCCTTTCACATGGGCCTGTTCCACATGGGCAAGACGGCCACCATCCTGGGCGCGATGCTGCTGATGGTGGCGCTGGTGGACGCGGCCAGCCATGGGGCGCGGCGGTGGATGACGCGCTGAACCCCTCAGGGGTTTGACGCCTGGGCCGGCGCGGCCTCGGAGATGGGTGCGTCCGCCGCGAGCCAGGCCGCAACGCTGCGCTCCCAGCGGAACCGCTCACCGACCGCCTCGCCCCCCAGCGCGAAGCCCCGGACCTGATCGTTGGCGTCCTTGCACCAGGCGCGGTGGCCGCTGCCCTCCCCGGCCTTCTCCCAGCGGAACGGCGAGCCGTCGACCACCGGCGCGACCACCACGGGAAACGAGGGCGTCTTCGCCACCACCGGCATGCAGGGAAAGACCACGTCGGTGGGATCGCCCGCGAGCGTGCGCGCCAGCGCTTTGGCCGAGCGCATCAGTGGCATCACGAACGGCAGCAGCAGCCCGTCGATCTGCGCGCAGTCCCCCAAGGCGTACACCCGCTCGGCGGAGGTTTCCGCGGGGCTACACGATGCGCTCGGGCGGCTGGGTGGCCGACCAGGGCAAGTCGCTGTCTGACGTCATGATGGAACGGTTCGGGCACGTGCAAGGCGTGGTGGTGCCGCGCGGCCAGGAGGAGAACGCATGACACGCGCCGCTTCCTTCAAGCGCCGCCTGTTGGGCGCCGAGATGACGGCCGGCCTCTTCTGCTGTTCCTATGGCGTGCAGGTGGTGGAGGCCCTGGCGGGCAGCGGATTCGACTACCTGTTGTTCGATGCGGAGCACACGCCGAACTCGCTGCCCCAGTTGCACGCCCAGTTGTGCGCCCTCGCTGACAGCCCCACGGTGCCCATCGTGCGCCTGGCGAGCCTGGACCTCGTGGCCATCAAGCTCCTGTTGGACATGGGTGTGGCCGGGCTCATGGTGCCCAATGTGCAGAGCGCCGAAGAAGCGGCTCAGGCCGTTCGCTTCACCCGCTACCCGCCGCACGGCGTGCGGGGCGTCGCCGGCTCGGTGCGCGCCACCCGCTATGGGCGCGATCGCGACTACCTGGCCCGCGCGGAAGACCGCTTCAGCCTCATCGTCCAGGTCGAAACGGCGGCGTCCGTGAAAGACGCCGAGCGCATCGCGGCCACGCCCGGCGTGGATGGTGTGTTCGTCGGCCCCAACGACCTGGCCGCCGACATGGGCCTGCTCGGGCAGCCGGGGCACCCGGAGGTCGTCGAGGCGGTTTCCGCTGGCCTGCGGCGGATTCGACAGGCCGGCAAGAGCGCCGGCGTTCTGTGCGCGGAAGCCGATGTGCCCCTCTACCGCGCCGCGGGCGCCAACCTTTTCGCCCTCGGCTCCGACCTGGGGCTGCTCGTCAAGACCGCCGATGCGCTGGCCCAACGCCATTGCAGCGCGCTGGCGGCGAGCCCACGACAAGACTGAACCCACATGAACTACACACTCGAACCATTGGCCGCTGACGCGGTGAGCGAACCCGCGTCAAAAGGCCCGAGCTCTGGGCCCAACACCGGCCGATGCTGGAACGCAGCCTGGCCGAGTTCCGTCAGCTGCGGTTTTGCTACTCGTACGGCGATCTGCGTCCGGACATCTATGCCGCAGCGGTCCCGCTGCGCCGCGGCGCCCACTCGGAAATCCTCGTGATGAACTGCGTGGTGCAGTCCTACCAGATCCGCTCCGGCGATCTGGAGCGGGAAATCGGTCCTCGCTTGGCGGCCCTGGCCGAAAGCCTGGATGGTGGCGTGCGCTAGCCGCGCAAGGTCCACGCCTCAGGGGACAGGCGCCCCGGTGCGCCTGTTCCGCTTCGCCCGGGCGCGCAGCCGTTCGGCACGCCCTTGTCATTTCACGGTCAGCCGCAGCACCTTCCCGTCGCTGTCGTCCGTCAGCACATAGAGCCAGCCGTCCGGCCCCTCGCGCACGTCGCGGATGCGCTGGTTCAGTTCGGTCAGCAGGCGCTCCTGGTGCACCACGCGCCCGCCCTCCATCTGCAGGCGCACCAGGTGGCGGAACTTGAGCGAGCCGGTGAAGGCGTTGCCCTGCCAGGCCGCGCCGTAGCGGTCGCCGCGCAGAAACACCAGGCCCGAGGGCGCGATGGAAGGCACCCAGTACTGCACCGGCTGCTCCAGGCCCGCGCGGCTCGTCAGGCCGGCGCCGATGCGCCCGCCGCCGTAGTTTTCGCCGTAGGTGATGAGGGGCCAGCCGTAGTTCTTGCCGGCCTCGGGGCGGTTGAGTTCGTCGCCGCCCTGCGGGCCATGCTCGATGGTCCAGAGCGCGCCGTCCGGGCCCAGGGCCGCGCCCTGGATGTTGCGGTGGCCCAGGGTCCAGATCTCGGGCAGCGCGCGCGCCTGCTTCGTGAACGGGTTGTCGGGGTGCGGCTGGCCATTGGCCAGCACGCGCACCACCTTGCCGTGGTGGTTGTCCAGGGTCTGCGCGTCGTGCATGCGCAGGTAGCGGTCGCCCAGGGTGAGGAAGAAGCTGCCGTCGTCCGCCTGCACGATGCGGCAGCCGAAGTGCAGCCGGCTGCCCACCTTGGGCTTCTGGCTGAAGACCACGCGCAAGTTCTCGAGCGCGGTGCGGTCGTCCGACAGCCGCGCCGAGGCCATGGCGGTGGAATTGCCCACCAGCCCGGGCTCGCTGTAGCAGAAGTGCACGGTGCGGTTGCGGGCGAAGTCGCGGTCGGTGATGACGTCGAGCAGGCCACCCTGGCCCACGGCATCGACCTCGGGCAGGCCCTTGAGCGGCGGGCTGAGGCGGCCGTCGGCCTCCACCACCCGCAGGCGCCCGGGGCGCTCGGTCACGAGCAGTCGCCCGTCGCCGATGAAGGCCAGGCCCCAGGGGTTCTGCAGGCCGCCGGCCACCACCTCGGGCGTCAGGCGCACCGCCGGCTGGGCCAGGGCACCGGCGAAGGCCAGGCCGCCGGCCAGGGCGAAGAACAGGGGGCGAAGGCGTCGGATCATGGAATCTCCCATCGGTTCGAGGTGTTCAAGGCGTGCCCCGATGGAGGCGAGCGCCGGCGCCCGGGTTCCCGCAGGGCGTGTTCGCGCCCTAACCGAACGGCCGCACGCCGATCAGGAAGCCGTGCGCCCAGAACGCGAACACCACGTACAGCAGCAGGCCGCCCACCAGCGCGATGGCGTCGTTGGCCTTGCCGGGTCCGAAGGTGTGCGGGGCGCGCAGCAGGCCGGCGGACGCGCGGCGCTTGAGCGAGACCCGGTCGGCCACGGCCCAGGCCAGGAAGGCGCCGAACAGCACCACGTCCGCCAGGCCGCCATTGGCCAGCAGGTGGGCCAGCGCCCACAGCTTGGTGGCCGCCAGCATGGGGTGCTTCGCGGCGCGCTGGATGCGCCCGGGCAGGTAGGCCGACAGCAGCAGCACGAAAACCGGCAGCATCAGCACAGCGGCCACGTGGCGCATGGCCACGGGCGGGGTCCACAGCAGCACCGGGTTCTGCCGTGCGGCGCTGTAGCCGGCCACGATGAGGCCGAAACCGGCCAGGGCCACCAGCGTGTAGAGCCCTTTCCAGGGCCCCTCGCCGATGCGGTGCGCGACCGCGTGCCGCCAGCGCGGCGCGGCGATCGACACCGAATGGATGCCAAGAAACAGCACCAGTCCGAGCACAAGCCAGTCCATGGTCGACTCCCGTCGTGGGTGGAACGCAAAGACCGCGATGGTCTCACGGCCCCGGCCGCGCGCGGCGGGCGATCGCCAGCTCTTCGGCGACCAGTTCGGCCAGCGCCTCGGGACCGAAGCGCGTCAGGCCGCGGCCGTTGACGAAGAAGGTGGGCGTCTTCTCCACGTAGAGCGCATTGAGGTCTTCCACCTCCTGCTTCAGCAGGGCCTCCATCTCGGGGCGCTGCATGTCCTGCAGGGCGCGCTCGATGTCCAGCCCGGCCTGCTTGGCGGCGGCGAAGGCCAGCGAGGGATTGGGCTGCGCATGATCCGCCCAGGCGGGCTGCGCGTCCAGCACCGCTTCCAGCACGGGCTGGTACAGCCCCTGGCGGCGCGCCGCTTCCAGCAGCTTGACGACGCTGTCGGAGCCGGGATGGAACGGGGCGTAGCGGATCACGAGTTTCACCTCGCTGGGGTACTGCGCCAGCAAGGCCTTGACGAAGGGGTGGAAGGCGCGGCAGGCCTCGCAGGACGGGTCGAAGAACTCGACGATGGTCACCGGCGCGCCGGCTGGGCCCAGCACGGGCGAATGCATGCGCTGCAGGCGGGCCGGGTCGGCCCGCTGGGGCGCCGGCGCTTCGGCCGGCGCGCGCTGCTGCCAGGCCCACAGGCCGAGCGCGAAAAAGGTCAGGAGCACGCCCAGCAGGACGGCGGTGGTGAGGGGTTTGGTTTTCATGGGGAATCGGATCGGAGGGGAATGGGCCGTGGCCTGGTCGGCGCGGGCCCGGCGCCGCGCGGGCGGCGAAGGAAGGGAGCGTGTGGGGATGGCGCGCCGCGCCGCCAGGCGCGGGGCCTCAGGCGGGCTGGCGCGGCGCCCCGTGGCGCGCGGCGGGCCAGTTGGGGCGCTCCGGGCGGCTCGGGTGCCCGTCGCTCGGACGCCAGGGGGCGGCGCTCGGCGCGGCGCCGCGGCTGGCGGGCAACACCGCGCCGGGTGGTGGCAGCGCCACGCCGTGCGCGTGGCAAGGGTCGCCGTCCAGGCCAGCGGACGCCGCGGTCTGGACGGCCTGTCCGGACGCGGCCTCGGCGGCCGCGGCATCACCGGTCTCGGCGGCCACCACCTTGGCCGCCGCCCCCGCGCCGTGCACGCCATGCGCCAGCGACGACACCAGCGGCGCGCACAGCAGCAGCAGGATCAACAGCCAGCGGCGCACGGACACGGGCGAACGCTTGCGGCAGCGCTCAGGCCGCGCGCCGCTGTTCCATGGCCAGGCGCACCGCCAGCGCGGCCAGCACCGTGCCCATCACGTAGCGCTGCGCCGCCAGCCAGCGCGGGCTGCGCGCGAACCACAGCGCCAGCCTCGCGGCCGACAGCACGATGCTCAGGTTCACGCAGAAGCTCACCACGATCTGCGTCAGGCCGAGCTGCACGCTCTGTGCGAACACCGAGCCGTGCGCGGGCGAGACGAACTGCGGAAAGATCGACAGGTAGAAGACCGCGATCTTGGGGTTGAGCAGGTTGGTGAAGAAGCCCATGAGGAAGAGCTTGCGCGGTGGGTCGGCCGGCAGGTCCTGCGCCTCGAAGGGCGAGCGCGCGCCCGGCTTCACCGACTGCCAGGCCAGGTAGAGCAGGTAGGCCGCGCCGGCCCACTTGAGCAGTTCGTAGGCCAGGGGCACCGCCATGAACAGCGCGGTGAGGCCCACGGCCGCCGCGAACATGTGCGCCAGAAAGCCCACAACCACGCCCAGGAGCGAGATCACGCCCGCCCGCTTGCCCTGACAGAGCGAGCGCGACAGCAGGTACACCATGTTGGGGCCGGGCGTGATGGCCACGAACAGGGCGGCGGCCGCGAACAGCAGCCAGTCGTTCAGGGGAACCAAGGGGTATCTCCGGTGGGCGGTGGGCTCGAATGGTAGAGGGTCCGCCGTTTCCGGCGCTGGCGGCGGGAATGGTCCAGGTGCGAATCGATTTTTCCCGATCGCTTAATTAAATCAATTCACAGGCATATATCTTGTTATATTTATGCCATGGAAGACGTTGTCAAAGCGCTTGGGCTGCTGACCCTGGGCACGCGCCTGAAGCGCGTCGGCGAGCGGCTGCAGGCGCAGACGCAGGCCGTCATCGAAGCCGAGGGCGTGGACCTGCCCTCGTCCCACCTGCCGGTGCTGGCCACGCTGCAGCGCCTGGGGCCGCTCACGGTGGGCGACATTGCGCTGGCGCTGGGCGTGAGCCAGCCCGGCGTGACACGACAGCTGGGCAAGCTGCAGGAGGCCGGCCTGGTGATCGCGCGCCAATCGGCCGGCGACCTGCGGCTGCGCACCATCGAATTGACCGAGGCCGGCCAGCGCCATGTGGCCCATGCCTGGCGCTACACCTGGCCGGCCATCGAGGCCGCCGTGGCCGAGGCCTGCGCGCCACACGGCCCCGCCCTGCTCGCCCTGCTCCAGGCCCTGGAAGAGGCCCTGGACGCGCAAGACTTGCTGGCGCGCGTGAACCGCCACCAGCGCACCGCCGGAGACCCGCATGCACCCGCTTGACCACCCCGTCTGGGCCAGCCTCACCGGCGCGCACGCGCCCCTCTCCATGGGCGGCGCGCGGGCGCGCCGCTACCTGCCCGACGTCAACCGCTTCGCGGCCACGCCCGACGACGGCCCCGAGTCCCTGGCCGCGCTGGCGGCCCTGCTGGCGCCGGGCGAGAGCGTGCTCCTGCTGCAGGTGCCGCCGATCGAGGCGCCGCCCGGGCTGCGGGTGGTCAAGCGCGCCCTGGGCGTGCAGATGGGGGCCACGCGCGATCTGCGCGGCGAGGACATCGGCGAGGGCATCGCCGCGCTGGGCGAGCCCGACGCGCCCGAGATGCTCATGCTGGCCACCCTGACCGAGCCCGGACCCTTCCTCGCACGCACCCATGCGATGGGCGACTTCATCGGCGTGCGCCGCGAAGGCCGCCTGGTGGCCATGGCCGGCGAGCGCTTCCGCGTGCCGGGCCATGCCGAAGTGAGTGGCGTGTGCACGCACCCCGAGGCGCGCGGCCTGGGCCTGGCGCGGCGCCTGTCGGCGGCGGTGGCGGCGCGCATCCAGGCGCGCGGCGAGCAGCCCTTCCTGCACGCCTGGGAGACCAACACGCCGGCGATCGCGCTGTACGAGACGCTGGGTTTTCGGGTGCGAACGAAGGTCAACGTGGCGGTGCTGGAGCGCGTGGCCCTCTGAGGCCGCGGCCCGCCGGGCCTGTCAAGCGCCAAAGCGCCGGCGCGTGGAACCTCCCTCGGATGGGGGATGCCGGCCGCCCAAGCGCCGCGCTATGTTGCGCACCGGGCCATGGGTGTGCCCTGGGGAGTGGCGCGATGTTCAAGGCGTACGGTGCAACGGTCTCCCTGCTCAGCGTGGCTTGCCTGGTGCCAGGCTGTTCCGTGTTCACACCGCCCAAGGCCAAGCCGGTCATCGAAGACCGCGTGTCCGATTGGGGCGTCAAGAAGATCGGTGTCCTGGCCACCACCGCCGAGCGCCGGGTGGTGCTGGTCAGCATGCCCGAGAAGCGGTTCTGCGCGGAAGCGCCGCCCGACGTGGGCGAGGCGGTGTCCAGCGCCCTCAGCACCTCGCTGGACGCGCAGGGAACCGGCAAGATCACCGGACTGGAAGCCCAGCTGCAACAACAGCTCGCCACCTCGCTCCTGCAGCTGTCGCACCGGTCGCAAGGCCTGGAGCTCTACCGGGCCTCGACCTTCTTTCTGTGCACGCTCTACCTCAACGGCGTCATCAGCCAACAAGAGCTGGCCAGCAAGCACGACATGCTGCTGGACAAGGCCGTGGCGCTCATCAGCCAGGAGATCCCCGAGATCGCCGGCATCAAGGGCGCCATCCAGCCGGCCATGGCCGCGCCCGCCTTGAAGAGCGACGAGACGGGTCAGGCCAAAGGCTCCAAGGACGCGGCCAAGCAAGGCCAACCGGGAGCCGGGCAATGAACGGGACGGTCCGCGTGGTCGCGTTGCTGCTGGGCCTGGCGGCCGGCTCCGCCCAGGCGTTCAAGATGGGTCATGAGGAGGAGTACCGCGCCGTCGAGGACCGCACCATCGCCGGCCGGGACGCCGAAGGACACACCGTTTACGAACGCACCCAGGGCGTGGGCTCCAAGTTCGGCGATGCCATCCACGAGGACATGACGCTGGCCTCGCTGAAGCTCGCCCGGCAGCGGCCCGGGGAACTGCTGTGCAAGGTGTCGGCGCAAGACATCGAGCGCTTCGCGCGCAAGATTGACGCAGCACGCGTCGGCAACCGGGTCTGCTGCGACACGACCGCTAAATCGATCTGGTGCAACGGGGTGGTCGACCGGGTCCGCTACACGGACTTCCCGGATCGCCTGGCACCCCTGATCGCCGGCACACGCTGGCCCGACGACCCCTGCCATATGTCGGTCCGCCCCGACACCGTCACCGCCTGGGCGGCCTGGATGGTGGACCCGGGGTACCGCCGGTACGCCAACGCGAACTACAGCAGCCACTACCACCACAAGCAGTTCCTGCACGCGATGAAATCGGTGGGCTTCGGGTCCAACAAGAACAATGCCGAGACGCCAGGCGTGACCCAGCACAAGCTGATGACCTGGGCCGAGTTCGCCATGAAGGTGGCCAACGGCACCATCCCGTCGACCACGGCCTTGACCGCCGTGCCGCCCTATCTGGAACCCGGTCGCCAGAAGGCCTACAACCTGGGCTTCAGCGGCTACGGCAAGGCCAGCGTCGGGCGCCTGTTCGCGGGCACCAAGGGCGCGCCCGACCCCGACCACGTCCGCCAGATCGCGCTGGGCGCCTTGTTGCACACGGTGCAGGACTCGTTCTCTCTCAGCCACGCCAACCGCGAGCATCCGCAGGCCGCACGGCTGAAGGATCGGGGCCGCATCACCGGCTTTCGCAACTACCGCGACGAGATCCCGAGCGAGCACGGTGCGGCGGACGCGAGACCGCCCAACAACGACGGCACCACCGCCGAACTGTCCGACGCCCACCCGGTCGCCTACGGCGCGCACCTGATCGCGTGTGCCGCGTCAACCGATGACCGTGACGCCAACTGGTTGAAGCTGAAGCCCTGGCTGAGGGACCAGGTCTTCGCCATCGGCCCCCCAACGCCGCAAGGCCGCTAGACCCGGCTCAGCCGAAGCGCGCCGGCGCGTACGGCCGCGGCTCCACCAGCGGCGTCTCGCCACCCAGCAGCTCGGCCAGCAGCCGACCGCTCACCGGCCCCAGGGTGAAGCCCTGGTGCGCGTGGCCGAAGTTGAACCACAGCCCCCGGTGGCACGGCGCGGCGCCGATGACGGGCAGCATGTCGGCCGTGCAGGGGCGCGAGCCCATCCAGGGCTGGTCCTCCACCGGCCGCGGCAGGTCGAACAACTCGCTCGCCAGCGCGTGCGCGCGCGGCACCTGCACCGGCGTGGGCGGGCTGTCCAGGCGCGCGAACTCGGCCCCCGTGGTCACGCGCACGCCCTGGCGCATGGGCACGATGACCAGGCCGCCGTCGGCGTCGAGCATCGGCAGGCGCGGCGGCTCGCCGCCGCTGTAGTGGCGGTGGTAGCCGCGCTTGACGAACAGCGGGTAGCGGTAGCCCAGCGGGCGCAGCAGGCCGTCGGACCAGGGGCCCAGTGCCACCACGGCGTGCGCCGCCTCGATCTCGCCCTCGTCGGTGCCCACCCGCCAACCCGCGCCCACCTGGCGCAGCGTGCCCGCGTCGCCGCGCAGCACGCGCCCGCCCGACTGGCGCAGCAGCGCGGCGTAGCGCGCCACGAGTTCGCCCGGGTCGTTCACCGACCAGGGGTCCAGCCAGTGGATGGCGCCGGCCAGGCGCCGGCGCAGCGCCGGCTCGGCCTGCGCGAGCGCCTCGCTGTCGAGCACGGCGTAGCGCACGCCGTACCCGTCGGCCACGCGGCGCGCGTCGGCCACGGCCTGTCGCATCGAGCCGGCCTCGCGGAACGCGTCGCGAAAGCCTTCGCGGCGCACCAGGTCCTGCGCGCCAGCCCGCTCGATCAGCGCCTGATGCTCGCTCAGGCAGTGTTCGATCAGGCGCGCGTAGGACCGCGCGATGCGCTGGTGGCTGGCGGGGCGCGAGTTCCACCAATAGCGGCCCAGCGGCCCCGCCAGCGCGGGCAAGGCGCCCAGGTGGTAGTTGACGTCGGCGCCGCGCTTGAGGGCCACGCGCGCGAGCATGGCCCAGTCGCGCGGGAAGGCGTAGGGCTCCACCGCCTCGCGCTGGATGATGCCGGCGTTGCCGTAGGAGGTTTCGCGGCCGGGCCCGCGCCGGTCGACCAGGGTGACGGCGTGGCCGCGTTGGCGCAGGTGCAGCGCGGTGCACACGCCGACCATGCCGGCGCCGAGAACGATGACGGGATCTGCCATGAGCGAAGGCGTCGTGAAGAAGCCGGGATTATTCCCGCGCCCCGAGGCCTCGCCCCTGCTCAGTGCCCCAGCAGGTTCTGCCGCACGCGCAGCAGGTGCGCTCGCGTCATCTCCTTCGCGCGCGCCGCGTCGCGGTCGCGCAGGGCGTTCACGATCTCGCGGTGCTCGGCCTGGTAGGCCAGGCGGCGCTCGGGCGTCACGCTCTTCTTCTTGAGCTGACCCCAGTCGCCCTGGGCGCGCACGGTCTTCATCAGCTCGAAGACGTTGGCCACGAAGCTGTTGTGCGCGGCGTCGGCGATGGCCTGGTGCAGCTCGGCGTCCCAGTGCTCGAAGGCCTCCAGCGTGGTCGCGCGCTCGGCCTCGTCGCAGCAGCGGTCCATGCGCTGCAGGTCGGCCGCGTTGGCGTTGCGTATGGCCATGTCGATGATGGCCGGCTCCATCGCCAGGCGCGCCTCCATCAGCTCGGCCGGGCTGGTGGTGCGCGACGAGTCCTGCGCGGCGCGGTGCCCCAGGCGCTCGCCGGCCCGCTCGGTGACGTAGGTGCCGCTGCCCACGGTCTGCTCGATCAGGCCCTGCTGCTTGAGCGCCAGCAGCGCCTTGCGCACCGTGGTGCGGCTCACGCCGTGCTGCTCGGACAGCTCGCGCTCGGTGGGCAGGCGATCGCCCGCGCGCCACTGGCCGCTCTGGACCTGATCGAGAAGGCTCTGGTGCAACTGGTGGGACAGGCTCATGCGCGGCACTGTACCAAATCAGACCAATTCATCGACCCAACCCGGCCCCAGGGTATTCCCCCACTCAATCCGTTCTATGACGTCCTACCATTGCCGCTCTGGTACCAAATGGTATTTATTGGTATTTTGAACTGAACCATCAGGAGATTTCGTGCGCATCGCCACCTTCGCCCATGAGGGCCAACGCCGCGTCGGCCTCGTCTCGGCCGACGCCCGGTCCGTGACCCCCTTCGACCTGTCGCCCGCCGAGGCCCAGCGCGGCGCCCTCGCCCTGGTCGAGGCCCAGGCCCAGGGACTGGCCCTGCCGCCCACCCGCGGCGAGCCCATCGCCCTGTCGGCCGTGCGGCTGGAGGCGCCTATCCCGCGGCCCCGGCGCAACCTCTGGTGCGTGGGCCGCAACTACCACGAGCACGCCAAGGAACTGCAGGGCTCGGTCTTCAAGAACAACAACGCCAACCCGGCCCAGTGGCCCATCGTCTTCACCAAGGTGCCGGAGTGCGTGGTCGGCCCCACCGACACCGTGACCCTGCCCGGCGAGGCCATTTCGTCGCAGATCGACTACGAGGCCGAACTGGCGGTGGTCATCGGCACCGGCGGCAAGAACATCGCCAAGTCCGATGCCATGAAGCACGTCTGGGGCTACACCGCCGTCAACGACGTGACCGCGCGCGACGTGCAGATGCGCCACCAGCAGTGGGACATGGGCAAGAGCTTCGACACCTTCTGCCCCATGGGCCCCTGGATCGTCACGGCCGACGAGCTGGATGGCCAGCACACGCGCGTGCGCTGCTGGGTCAACGGCGAGCAGCGCCAGGACGGCCGCACCGAAGACCTGATCTTCGACATCCCCACGCTGATCGAGACGGTCTCGCGCGGCATCACGCTCTACCCGGGCGACGTGATCGCCACCGGCACGCCGGCCGGCGTGGGCATGGGCCTGAGCCCGCCGCAGTTCCTGAAGGCGGGCGACGTGGTGCGGGTCGAGATCGACGGCATCGGCTTCATCGAAAACCGCTTCGCCTGAGCCCGCGCCCTTCCCCACAACCACAGGAGACAGACAGCATGCAACGACGCGACTTCCACCGCCTGCTGGGCGCCTCGGCCCTCGGCCTCGGCGGCCTGGGCGGCACCGCCACCGCCTTCGCGCAGGACCCGTTCCCGAGCAAGCCCATCACCATGGTGGTGCCCTTCCCACCCGGCGGCGTGGCCGACGCCGTGGGCCGGCCGGTGGCCGAGGCCATGGCGCGCCACCTGAACCAGTCGGTGGTGGTGGTGAACCGCGGCGGCGCGGGCGGTGCCATCGGCATGGCGCAGGTGGCCAAGGCCCCGGCCGACGGCTACACCGTGCTGATGGCCTTGTCGTCCCTGGTGGTGCTGCCCGAAGCCGACCGCATCCTCAACCGCCCGCCGCAGTTCGAGGTGAACCAGTTGGCCCCCATCGCGCGCATGACGGCCGACCCCACCGTGCTGGTGGTGCGCGCCGACAGCCCCTGGAAGACCTACGCCGAGTTCATCGCCTACGCCAAGGCCAACCCGGGACGCGTCAGCTTCGGCTCGTCCGGCAACTACGGGACCATGCAGGTACCGATGGAGCAGCTCAAGGCCGCCACGGGCAGCTTCATGCTGCACGTGCCCTACACCGGCGCGGGCCCGGCCATCGTGGGCCTGCTGGGCGGCCAGGTGGACGCGCTGGCCAGCGGGCCGGCCAGCATCGTGGGCCACATCAAGAGCGGGCGCATGCGCGCGCTGGCGCACTGGGGCGAAGGCCGGCTGGCCCTGCTGCCGGACGTGCCCAGCTTCAAGGAGTTGGGCGTGAACATCGGCTATTCGCAGTGGGCCGGGCTGTTCGCGCCGGCCGGCACGCCACAGCCGGTGATCGACAAGCTGCGCGAGGCCGCGCGCGCCGCGGCGCGCGACGAGCGCACCATCCAGGTGATGACCACCGCCGGGACGCAGTTCCAGTACCAGGACGCGGCCGAGTTCGACGCCTTCGTCAAGGCCGACGCCGCGGCCATGAAGAGCGTGGTGCAGCGCATCGGCAAGGTGAACTGAAGGGCACAGGGCCGGGCAGCGGTTCGCCGCGCGGCCGGTCGAACGGGCGATCCGCCGCGCTCAGCGCCCGCGCGGCGCCACCGCGTCGATGCGCCGTTGCAGGCGCTCGGCGCTGGCCGTGTCGCCCGCGGCCTGGGCCGCGCGCTGCTGCACCAGCAGCCAGGCCAGCAGCGGCCGGGCCCAGCCCTGGGCCGAGGCGGTGTCCACCGCCAGCTGCACCAGCGCCGGGTTGGCCTGAGCACGCTGCAGGGCGGCGCCGGCGGCCACCAGTTGCGTCACCGGGTCCTGCACGCCGGCCAGCGCGCTGGCCGGGTCGGCCGCCGCGAGCGCGGCGCGGTGCGCGGCCGGCAGGCGCTCGGCATCGCCCGGCCGCAGGCGGTTGGCGAGGTAGCGCGCGTAGGCCGCGTCCTCGGGCGAGGCGTCGGCCGCCAGGGCCTCGAAGCCCGCGCAGGGCTCGAACACCAGCGTCGCCGTGCGCAGCGCGCAGCGGTGCAGCTCGGCGCGCGCCAGCAGGTCCAGGCGGCCGGTGCGCGCGATGGCGGCGCGCGCGCGCGTGAATTCCACCGCCTCGGTCGCGGTGCGCCCTTCCAGCCAGGCCAGGGCGGCGGCGTCGAGCCCGCTGCGCGCGCTCATCTGCCAGGCCGGGGTGGGCGGTCCGCTGGAACAGGCCGCGAGCGCCAGCGCGAGCAGCAGGGAAACGACGGCCCGGCTCATGGCAGCTTGATCTCCGTGTCGCGCGCGAAGGGCCACTTGCGGTTGATGTCGTCGATCAGGCCGTCGATCTTGCGCAGGCTGCTTTCCACGTCGGCGCGCAGCGGGCCCAGGTCGGTGGTGGCCTCGCGCGCGTTGCTGGCCACGCCCTGGGCCTCCACCAGCACGGCGTCGAGTTTTTGCAGGCTGCCCCGCGCCTGCTCGAGCAGGCCGTTCATCTGCACCACGGTGGCGCGCACATCGCCCACCACGCTGCCCTCGCCGGGCTTGGCGCCCTGGCCGAAGACCTGCCGGTCGGCGTTGGCCACCAGGCTGTCCAGGCGGGCGGCCAGGGCGTCGGCGCGCGCGATCAGCGCGTTGCTGCGTTCGATCGCCAGGCTGAGTTGTTTCGCGTCCGCCTCGTTGCCCACCAGCACGCCCATGGCGCCGTGCGGACCGTTGAGCTTCTCGGTGGTGGCGCGCAGGTTGGCCAGCGTGCCTTGCAGTGCCGCGTCCTCGCGCGTGATGGCGTTGAGGTTGTCCAGCAGCGAGCGCGCCGCCGCCGTGATCTGCGGGATCTCGGCCGCCGCGTCGCCGCGCAACACGGTGCGCTCGGCGCCGTCGGGCAGCGCCGGGTCGTCGAGCACGCCGCTGAAGGCGCGGATGCGCGTGCCGCCCACCAGGCTGCGTTCCATGGTGAAGATGCTGGACGTGCGCAGCCACTTGGCGTCGCGCTCGCGCACGTCGATCAGGATGCGCGCGTTGCCGTCGGCGGCCAGTTCCACGCGCGTGACGCGGCCGATGGGAAAGCCGGCGAAGGTCATGTCCATGCCCACGGTGACGCCCTCGGCGTCGTCGGCGATCAGCACCACGCGCTGCGTGGGCTCGAACACGCCGCGCGCGAACATCACGTACAGCGCCGAGCCCACCACCAGCAGCAGGGTCAGCGCCATCAGCAGCGCGGCCTTGAACTCCAGGCCGCGCACGGGCGGCGGCTCGGGCACCAGGGGTTCCTCGGACGCGGGTGATCGCTCGTGTTCGTTCATGCGCTCAGTAGTAGTTGCCCACCAGGGATCCGATCTCGACCATCAACAGCACGGAGAACAGCCGCGCGAACTCCATCATTTCGCTGCGCGCCACGTAGCGGCCGTGCTCGTCGGGTTCGGCCGCGGCGGCCAGCGGCACCACGGCCACCGCCAGGCTGAAGAACGCGGTCTTGAGCACGAAGATCAGCGAAACCACCGAGTTGAACACGCGCCCGACGTCGTAGGTGTAGGACGGCACCGCCCAGGGCGACAGCCCGTGCACCGTCAGGTAGGTGAGCACCAGGGCCACCACGCCCGACAGCGCGGCCAGCAGCACCACCGCGTGCACGCTGGCCAGGGCGCGCGGCAGCAGGGTGCCGGCCAGGCCGGCGATGCCGGGGATGCGCCGGCCCGCGCGCTGGCGCTGGTCCAGCTGGTGGCGCAGCAGCTCGGCGCCCGGCATGGCGTGGCGCAGCGCCACGAACAGGGCCGCGAACAGCGGGATCAGCTCCAGCACCAGGGTGCGCACCAGCACCTCCAGCGCGTACTGAGACAGCCCATAGCTGCCGGCCGTGGCCGTGACGATGCGGATGATGACCAGGCTGATGAGGGCCGACAGCACCAGGAACCACGGCAGCAGCGGCAACACCGCCACCACCAGGTGCGACAGCACCGAGCGCGCGCGCCCGCCCGTGTAGCTGCTGGGTGAGAGCATCAGCACCGTGATCTGCGCGCCCATCTGCAGCGTGTGCCACCAGGCCACCAGCTGGGCGCGGCGCAGCCGCGTCTGGCGCTTGAAGCCCTGGTCCACATGGGAGGTGATGCCACGCATGCGGCGCATGATAGCCAGCGCCGGTGTCGGCCCCGCGTGTCTCAAGCTGAGAAAACCCGGGTCGCCCCGGCGACAACATGGTGAAAACGCCGATGGCCAAGATGCGCACGGCCGCTCCAATCGAAGCCCGTTGCCGCCGCCCCCTTCCCAGGAGACACCCAGAATGACCACCGCCATCGCACCCGTGGTGCGCCGCCAGACCATCGCCGACGCGCTGCACCGCACCGCCCAGCGCCTGCCCGACAAGCTCGCCATCGCCTGCGGCGACACCCGCTGGAGCTACGCCGACTTCAACGCCCTGGTCACGCGCCTGGCGGCCGGCCTGGCCCAGCTCGGCGTCGAGGAAGGCGACCGCGTGGCCGTGCTGGCGCGCAACTCGCACGGCTTCGCGGCGCTGCGCTTCGCCATCGCGCGCCGGGGCGCGGTGCTGGTGCCCATCAACTTCATGCTCAAGGCCGACGAGGTCGCCTACATCCTGCGCCACGCCGGCGCCAGGACCCTGGCCACCGACAGCGGCCTGGCCGAGCTGGCGCGCGCCGCCGCCGCGCAGGACACCGCC
The DNA here is from genome assembly GCF_001777155.1 of Hydrogenophaga sp. PML113. Taxonomy (NCBI): domain Bacteria; kingdom Pseudomonadati; phylum Pseudomonadota; class Betaproteobacteria; order Burkholderiales; family Comamonadaceae; genus Hydrogenophaga; species Hydrogenophaga sp. PML113. The sequence continues at coordinate 399,638 of NZ_MIYM01000003.1, forward strand.
GTGGAGCGCTTCATCTGGCTGCCCAGCGAAGACCCCAGCGAGCCCGACGCCGCCATGCACCGCTTCGACCACCTCGCGGCCTGCGCGGACCCGCTGCCCGAGGTGCGGCTGCAAAGCACCGACCTGGCGCAGATCGTCTACACCAGCGGCACCGAGTCCATGCCCAAAGGCGCCATGCTCACGCACGACGCCGTGCTGTGGCAGTACGTGAGCTGCGTCATCAACGCCGAGATCGCCGAGGCCGACGTGGCCCTGCACGCGCTGCCGCTGTACCACTGCGCCCAGCTCGACGTGTTCTTCGGCCCCGCCATCTACATCGGCAGCAGCAACGTCATCACCGGCAAGCCGGTGCCCGACCACCTGCTGAACCTGCTGGAGAAACACCGCATCACCAGCTTCTTCGCCCCGCCCACGGTGTGGATCGCCCTGCTGCGCTCGCCGGCCTTCGACGCGGCGCGCCTGACAACCCTGGCCAAGGGCTACTACGGCGCGTCCATCATGCCGGTGGAGGTGCTCAAGGAACTGGCCGCGCGCCTGCCGGCGGTGCGGCTGTGGAACCTGTACGGCCAGACCGAGATCGCGCCGCTGGCCACCATGCTCGGCCCCGAGGACCAGCTGCGCAAGCCCGGCTCCTGCGGCAAGGCGGTGCTCAACGTGGAGACGCGCGTCGTCAACGAACTGATGGAAGACGTCATGCCCGGTGAGGTGGGTGAGGTGGTGCACCGCTCGCCGCACCTGATGCTGGGCTACTTCAACGACGCCGAAAAAACCGCCGCCAGCTTCTCGGGCGACTGGTTCCACAGCGGCGACCTCGCCACCATTGACGCCGAGGGCTACATCACCATCGTCGACCGCAAGAAGGACATGATCAAGACCGGCGGCGAAAACGTGGCCAGCCGCGAGGTCGAGGAAATGATCTACCGCCTGGGCGCGGTGAGCGAGGTGGCGGTGATCGGCCTGCCCGACGCCAAGTGGGTGGAGGCCGTGACGGCGGTGGTGGTGGTCAAGGCCGGCCAGTCGCTCAGCGAGGACGAGGTCATCGCGCACTGCAGCGCGAACATGGCCGGCTTCAAGGCCCCCAAGCGCGTGCTGTTCACCGACGCCCTGCCCAAGAACCCCAGCGGCAAGCTGCTCAAACGCGAGCTGCGGGTGCGCTACGCGACGGGCTGAGCGCGCGCCCGCGCCGGCGCGCGCTCACAGGGTTTCGTGGTGGCCCGCGCTGCCGCGCTTCCAGTAGGCCGAGGCGCGCACGCGCGATTTGTCCAGGCCATGGCCCTGCACCAGGGCCTGGCGCACGGCGGCCATGCTGGCGGCCTCGCCCGCGGCCCAGGCGAAGCCCGCGCCGGCGGGCAGCGTGAGCGCGGCCACCTCGCGCGCCAGCGCGTCGGCGGCGCCGGCCCGGACCCAATGAACCTCGGCCAGCGCCCGGTCCCCGAAGCCGCGGCGGTCGGCTTCGTCGGCGGTCTGCGCCACCACCAGGACGCGCGCGCCCTCGGGCAGCTCCTCGATGCGCCGCGAGATCGCCGGCAAGGCGGTCTCGTCGCCCACCAGCAGGTGCCAATCGAACCCCGTGGGCACCACGAATGAGCCGCGTGGCCCGCCCACGCCCACCTCGTCGCCCACCCGGGCGCCGGCGGCCCATTCGCTGGCCGCGCCATCGCCGTGCAGCAGGAACTCAATGTCCAGCCAGCCGGCGGCGGCGTCGAAGGCGCGCGGCGTGTAGTCGCGCATCCGGGGCTTCTCGGCGCCCGGCGGCAGGGCCAGGCCGTCCGGGCCGGGCTCGGGCAGCACCAGCGGCGCGCCAGCCCGCGCGGGCAGCATGAGCTTGAGGTGGTCGTCGAAGGAGGCGCTGACGAAATCGCCCAGCCCATCGCCCGTGAAGCGCAGGCGCAGGAAGTTCGCGCCCAGGCGCCGGATGTCGCTCACCCGCAGGCGGCGCACTTTCAGCGCGTGGCGCACGCGCTCCACGCTCAGGAAAGAAGGGGTGTTGGTGTTCATGAAGGTGTTTTGGTTGACAATGACAACCATCATTTCTCAAACTGGTTGACCACATCAACCATGTGGACATCATGATCCGCCCCACGACCACCGATGTGACCGACCGGCTGCACGCCGTCATGCACGGCCTTCGCCGCCACCTGCAGCAGGCCCTGCGCGAGGACGCCGAGGGCCTGAACCCGATGGAGGCCCGCTGCCTCAACTACTTCGCGCTCCACGAGGACCACACGCAGAGCGACCTGGTGCAGCACGCGGGGCGCGACAAAGCGCAGATCGCGCGCCTGGTGAAGGGCCTTCACGAGCGCGGCCTGCTGCAGGGCCAGGCCGACCCGGCCGATGGTCGCGTCCAGCGCCTGCGCCTGACCCCCGCCGGCCAGGCCCTGCAGCGCCGCCTGCAGCAGCACCGCGCCCGCTTCGAGAAGGCCCTGACGGCCGGGCTCAGCGCGCAGGAGCGCGCCACCCTGCTTGCCCTGCTCGACCGGCTGCAGGACAACCTGCCCGGTGGCTAACCGCTTGCCGGCCCTGTTTTCAGCCCTGCGCCAGCGCCCAGGCCACGTGTTCACGCACCAGCGCGCTGGAGTCGTCGGCGCGCGCCCGCAAGGCCCGCCGCACGGCCTCGTCCCCGGTGGCCCGCAGCGCGTTGCCCAGGCCCACCGCCAGGTTGCGCAGCCAGCGCTCGTGCCCGATGCGGCGGATCGCGCTGCCCTCGGTGCGGCGCAGGAACTCAGCCTCGCCCCAGGTGAACAGCTCGATCAGCGTGGCGCCGCCCAGGCCCTCGCGCGGGTCGAAGTCCGGCAGCGGCGAGCGCTGGGCGTACTTGTTCCAGGGGCAAGCCAGCTGGCAGTCGTCGCAGCCATAGATGCGATTGGCCATGGCCGGGCGAAGCTCGAGCGGGATGGGCCCGGCGTGCTCGATGGTGAGGTAACTGATGCAGCGGCGCGCGTCCACGCGGCGCGGGCCGGTGATGGCCTGGGTGGGGCAGACGTCGATGCAGGCGCTGCAGCTGCCGCAGTGCTCCGTCACCGGCTCGGAGGGTGGCAGGGCCAGGTCCACGTAGATCTCGCCGAGGAAAAACATGGAGCCCGCCTCGCGGTGCAGCGTCAGCGTGTGCTTGCCGCGCCAGCCGATGCCGCTGCGCGCCGCCAGCTCCACCTCCAGCACGGGGGCGGAGTCGGTGAACACGCGGTGGCCGAAGGGGCCGACGGCCTCGGCGAGGCGCTCGGACAGCCGCTGCAGGCGCGATCGCAGCACCTTGTGGTAGTCCCGCCCCCGCGCGTAGACCGAGACGATGGCCTCGCCGGGGCGCTGCAGGCGGGCCCATTCCTGCGCCACCCAGTCGGGCGCCGTGTCGCGCGGCAGGTAGTCCATGCGCGCGGTGATCACGCTCAGCGTGCCGGGCACCAGCTCGGCCGGACGGGCGCGTTTGAGGCCGTGCGCGGCCATGTAGGCCATCTCACCGTGGCATCCAGCCGACAACCAGGCCATCAATCCCGGTTCTGCGGCGCTCAGATCCACCCCGGCCACCCCGATTTGGGAGAATCCGAGCTGTCGTCCCCAAGCACGCAACTGCGAGACGAGTTGAGCAGCATCCAACACAGCCTTCATGGGGCGCCGATGGTAGCAACGGCCCCCGCCACCTGGCAGGGCCGCTGGGCCCACGAGGCCGACACCCAGGCCTTCGCCCAGCGCCTGGCCCTGTGCCCCGCCGTCGCCCACGCCACCCTGGCCCTGCACGGCGACCTCGGCGCCGGCAAGACCACCTTCGTGCGCCACCTGCTGCGCGCGCTCGGCGTCAACGGCCGCATCAAGAGCCCCACCTACGCCGTGGTCGAACCGCACAGCGCCATCGACTGCCCCCTCATGCCGCCGGGCGAGGCGCTGTCCATCTGGCACTTCGACTTCTACCGCTTCAACGACCCGCGCGAATGGGAGGAAGCGGGCTTTCGGGAACTGTTCGCCAGTCCTGGCCTCAAGCTCGTCGAATGGCCCGAACGCGCCGCGGGCTTCCTGCCCCCCATCGACCTGGACCTGTACATCACGCCCGACCCGATGAACACCGACCCCGAGCACGACGACGCGCGCCAGGTGCGCGCCGAGGCCCGAACCCCCGCCGGCCAGCTGCTGCTGGCCGCAGTCCAATGACGGGGCCGATGCATCACTCCCCCCTGCCCCGCCGCAGGCTGCTGCAGGCCGGCACCCTGGTGCTGCTGCTGGGCACCGCCCACCTCGCCCGCGGCGCCAAGGTGGTGGCCGTGCGCATGTGGCCGGCCGAGGACTACACCCGCGTCACCATCGAAAGCGACGCGCTGCTCAAGACCAACTCCTTCATGGTCAACGACCCGCCGCGCCTGGCGGTGGACATCGAGGGCGTGGACCTGCTGCCCGGCCTGCGCGAGCTGGTGGGCCAGCTCCAGTCCGACGACCCCAACATCGCCGGCCTGCGCGTGGCCCAAAACGCGCCCAACGTGGTGCGCCTGGTGATCGACCTCAAGCACCCGATCAAGCCGCAGATCTTCAACCTGCAGCCCGTGGCGGCCTACCAGCACCGCCTGGTCTTCGACCTCTACCCCAGCGCCCCGCCCGACCCGCTGCTGCAGTTGGTGGAGCAGCAGTCCCAGGCCGACAAGGCGGCCAGCGAGCGCGCCGCCCGCCTGCTGGGCAAGGAGACCGAGGGCCTGGCCCGCACCCAGCCCGACCCGCTGGGCGATCTGATCGCACGCAGCCAGCGCGGCGAGGCGCCACCGCCCGAGACCCCGGCCGACACCCCGTCCGCACCGCCGCCCGTGGCCAAGGCCCCGCTGCCGCCCGGCCCGAGCAAGCAGCGCCCCGGTGGCGGCGCCAGGCAGGCGCCTACCGAGCGCCTCATCATCGTGGCGCTCGACCCCGGCCACGGCGGCGAAGACCCCGGCGCCATCGGCCCCAAGGGCACCCAGGAAAAGCAGGTGGTGCTGCAGATCGCGCGCAAGCTGCGCGACCGCATCAACGCCACCACCGTCAACGGCAACCCCATGCGCGCCTTCATGACGCGCGACGCCGACTTCTTCGTGCCGCTGCAGACCCGCGTGGCCAAGGCCCAGCGCGTGCGCGCCGACCTGTTCATCAGCATCCACGCCGACGCCTTCTACAACGCCCGGCCGCAGGGCGCCAGCGTCTACGCGCTGAGCACGCGCGGCGCCAGTTCGGCCGCGGCGCGCTGGATCGCCGACAAGGAAAACAAGGCCGACTTGGTGGGCGGCCTGAACGTGCGCGCCAAGGACGCCACCATCCAGCGCGCCTTGCTCGACATGAGCACCACGGCCCAGATCAACGACAGCCGCAAGATCGGCACCAAGCTGCTGGGCGAGGTGGGCCGCCTGGGCAAGCTGCACAAGCCGCAGGTGGAGCACGCCAACTTCGCGGTGCTGCGCGCGCCCGACATTCCCAGCGTGCTGGTGGAAACCGCCTTCATCAGCAACCCCGACGAAGAACGCCGCCTGCGCGACCCGAAGTACCAGGACGACCTGGCCGACGCCCTGCTGCGCGGCATCGTGAAGTACTTCGAGGCCAACCCACCGCTGGCGCGCAACCGCACGATCTGAACGGAGCGGCCTGCCCCGTGGCGACTCGCATCATCGAGGTGCAGGTGAAACCCAACGCGCGCGTGAGCGAGCTGGTGGACAACGGCGACGGCAACTGGACCGCCCGCTTGAAGTCGCCGCCGGTGGACGGCAAGGCCAACGAGGAGCTGATCGCGCTGGTGGCCAGGCGCTTCGGCTGCGCCAAGGCCGAGGTGGGCATCAAGACGGGCGCGAGCGGCAGGCGCAAGCGGCTGGTGATCGGCGGGGCTTGAGCCCCGGCGCTACCGCACCAGCAGCACCGGCGTGCGGCACAAGGACAGCACCTTCGTCGCCACCGACCCCATCACCAGCCCGGCCATCGCGCCATGGCCGTGGGTGCCCATCATGACCAGGTCGAACCGGCGCTCGCTGGCGAACCTGGCGATGGTCGAACCGGGGGAGCCGACCCGGTGGACAAAGGTGACGCCCTGCAGGTGCCGATTCAGGAAGGTCCGTATCGGCCTCAGCACCGTCTCGGCATCGTCCCGGTACAAGGCCTGCGCCTGCGGTTTGCCCACAAAAGCCGCCGCGCGGTGGGGAATTGCCGGCACGCAATGCAGCACCGTGTAGCGGTGCTGCGGGCCCAGCCATTCGCCGTGGGCCGCGATGAAGGCCAGCATGCGCTTGGTGCAAGCGCTGCCATCGGCCGCGATCAGGATCTTCACGCATGAACCTCCTAGCCCGGCAACCATAGCAGTTGCGCCGGGCGCCGTCACCCGGGCGGCGCGACACCCTGTCCATTACGGGGCTCGGGCTGGCCCGGGTCGGGCGCGCGCCGGCGCACCCACTTGACCACCTCGAACCAGACCACGCTCGCCAGGCCGCCAGCCACGGCCGCGGCCAGTTCGAGCGGGGCCAGCGGCGCAAAACGCAGCACGCCCGCCGCCCAGGGCAGGTACAAGGCCAGCGCCAGCAGCACCAACCCCGCGCCGATGACCCACCACAGCGTGCGGTTCGGCGTGCGCAGGGAGGCCCACAACGAGCCGCTGGCGGAGCGGTTCGACAGGATGAGCGCGAGATTGCCGGTCACGAGCGTCGCGAATCCGAAGGCCCGCGCCTGCTCCTCCGCCATCGACCCACGGGCCCAGGCGAAGGCCAGCAGGACCGCGGCCAACACGCCCAGGCCTTGCAGCAGCGCGAGCCACAGCGTCGCCCCCCCAAACAGCGGCGCCTCGGGCCGCCGCGGGGGGCGCTGCATCACCCGGCGCTCGGCCGGCTCGTTCTCGAACGCGAGGGAACAGGCCGGGTCGATGATGAGTTCGAGCAGCGCGATGTGCATCGGGTACAGCAGCGCCGGCCAGCCGAACAGCCCCGGCAGCAGGGCCATGCCGGCGATCGGCACGTGCACCGCGAGGATGTACGACATGGCCTTGCGCAGGTTGTCGAAGATGCGGCGCCCGAGCCGCACCGCGCGCACGATGGCCGCGAAGTTGTCGTCGACCAGCACCAGGGACGCCGACTCGCGCGCCACGTCGGTGCCGCGCCCGCCCATGGCCACGCCGACGTGCGCCGCCCGCAGGGCGGGCGCGTCGTTCACGCCGTCGCCGGTCATCGCCACCACCTCGCCGCGCGCCTTGAGCGCCTGGACGATGCGCAGCTTCTGTTCGGGGGCAATGCGGGCGCACACGCTGACCTCGGCCATGCGCTCACGCAAGGCCGGCTCGTTGAGCGTGGCGATCTCATCGCCCGACAGCACGCCCGCGCCGCCGTCGTCCAGGCCGGCCTGGCGGGCGATGGCGCGCGCCGTCACCGGGTAGTCGCCGGTGATCATCACCACACGGATGCCGGCCGCGCGGCACTCGGCCACGGCGGCCGGCACCTCGGCCCGCACCGGATCGGCCAGGCCGAGCAAGCCCACGAACTCGAAGTCGAAGCCGTGTTCGTGGGTGGGCAGTTCGTGGCCCGCGACCACACCGCGGGCCGCCGCCAGCACGCGCAGCCCCTGGGCGGCCAGCGCATCGACCGCGGCGGCGATGCGCTGCCGGTCCGCCGGGCCCAGGTGGCACAGGTCGACGACCGCTTCCGGCGCGCCCTTGGCCACCACCGTGCGGGCGCCGTCGCGGCCATCGGCCCAAACGTGGGACATGGCGCGCAGCGCCGGTGTCAGGGCGTAGGTCTGCACCAAGCGCCAGTCCCGGTGCAGGTGCTCGGTGTGGGCGAGGAAGCGCTGGCCCAGGCGGTGGAAGGCCTTCTCCATCGGGTCGAAGGGATCGATCTGGCTGGCCAGAATCGCGACCTCGACCAGGCCGTGGAACGCCTCCGGCAGCTCGCCGTCGGCCAGCGGGTCCAGCACCAGGCGCTCACTGACCGCGGGTCCGCCCGCCACCAGGTGCGTCACCGCCATGCGGTTCTCGGTCAGGGTGCCGGTCTTGTCGACGCACAGCACCGTGGTGGCCCCAAGCGTCTCGATCGCGGTGAGCCGCCGCGTCAGCACGCCCTCCTTCGACAGGCGGCGCGCCCCCAGGGCGGGAAACACGGTCAGCACCACGGGGTACTCCTCGGGCAGCATGGCCATGGCCAGCGCGATGCCGGCGAGCAGCGCCTGCAGCCAGTCGCCGCTGGACGCGCCCAGGATGAGCACCAGCGCCAGGCTGAACAGCAAGGCCAGCAGAGCCAGGCGGCGCACCAGCCGGTCCGTCTGCCGCTGCAGCGGCGTCCGCTCGCTGGCCAGCGTGCCCAGCGCCTCGCCGATGCGGCCGATCGCGCTGCGCGCACCGGTCGCCGCGACGCGCGCCATCGCGTGCCCCTGCACGATCAGCGTGCCGGCATACACCATCGGCTGGTCGTCGCCACCGGGGGCGGTGCGCGCCGACGCCGGCGTGGCGGGATCGGCCCCTTCTTCGGCGCGGGCCTGGCGCTTGCCGACCGGCACGGATTCGCCCGTGAGCAGCGACTCATCGACCTGCACGCTGTCGGCCGTCAGCAGCCAGGCGTCGGCGGAAACGCGGTCGCCCTCGTTCAGCACCAGCAGGTCGCCGCGCACCACCTCGCGGCCCGCGATGCGCTGCGCCTGCCCGTCGCGGATGACCAGCGCGCGCGGGCTGGTGAGCTCGCGCAGCGCCTCGATGGCGCGTTCCGTGCGGCCCTCCTGGTACAAGGTCAGCGCCAGCGTGACGACCACAAAGCCCAGGAGCGTCAGGCCCTCCTGCAGATTGCCGAGCGCCAGGTACAGCAGGCCCGCGGCCAGCAGCAACAGGAACATCGGCTCGCGCAAGGTCTCCCGCGCGATCGCCAGCAGGGTGTGCCGCTCACCGCCCGGCAGCGCGTTGGGGCCCTCCTGCGCCAGCCGCCGCGCCGCCTCGGCCGCGGTGAGCCCGATGGCCTCGGGGGTGCCGTGGGCGGTGGAGGGGGCTTCGGCCCGGTTCATGCGTTCACGCGCACGGTCTGCAGTGCGACGGGCGGGCGATCAAACAACGCCGGCTCGCCGCGCGCCTCTCAACGCCCCTCCGGCTCGAAGAAGCGCCGCGCCAGGCCGGCGCGCCCCGGATAGAACTTGAAGAAAGGCCGCGCCTGCTCCACGGTGCGCGCCACCGAGGGGCGGTCCATGAGGCGTTCAAAGTAGGCCGCCAGGCGGGGCTGGTCTTCGGACAGCGGCACGTAGGTCACCGCATAGAACAGGGCCGGCGCCGCCGCGCAATCGGCCATGCTGAAGCCATCGGCGGCCACCCACTGGCGGCCCTGCAGGTGCCTGTCGATCAGCGCATAGGACTTGAGCAGCGCTTCGCGGGCCTGGGCCACGTTCAGCGGGTCGCGCTGGGCCTCGGGGCGCAGCAGGTCGGCCGTGAACGCCTGCATGGGCGTCATCACGTACTGGTCGAACAGGCGGTCCCACAGACGCACCTCAAGCGCCTGCTCGGCGTCGGCGGGGATGAGCGCCCGCCCGGGCGGCGCATGGCGGCGCTGCAGGTGCTCGATGATGATGCTGGTCTCGGCGATCACCCGCCCCTGGTCCTCCAGCAGCGGCATCTTGCCAAGGGGCCAGAGCGCCAAGAAGGCCTCGCGCTGCGTGGGATCGCCCAGGTTCAGCAGGCGCTTGTCGACCTCGACGCCCAGCTCGTCGAGCGCGATCAGCAGCTTGTGACAGTACGAGGACAGCGGGTGGTAGTGCAGCGTCGGGAGGGGCATGGCGGCCTCGGTGGTTTTCACATCGGAAAATATCGACGCGGCACGCCGGCCCGTCAAGTCAGGCTCCCCGCGGCCGCTTCACCCGGAACCAGGCCGCGTACATCGCCGGCAGCGCCAGCAGCGTGAGCACCGTGGCCACGATCAGGCCGCCCATGATGGCCACGGCCATCGGTCCCCAGAACACGCTGCGCGACAGGGGGATCATGGCCAGCACCGCCGCGGCGGCCGTCAGCACGATGGGCCGCATGCGGCGCACGGCGGCCTCCACGATCGCGTCCCAGGCCGGCACGCCGCGCGCGCGGTCCTGCTCGATCTGGTCGATGAGGATCACCGAGTTGCGCTGGATCATGCCCATGAGCGCGATCACGCCCAGCAGTGCCACGAAGCCGAAAGGCCGGTTGAGCAGCAGCAGCGCGCCGGCCACGCCGGCCATGCCCATGGGGCCGGTCAGGAACACCAGCATCGCGCGGCTGAAGCTCTGCAGCTGCACCATGAGCAGCGTGAACACGATGAACAGCATCAGCGGCACGCCCGCGGCGATGGAGGCCGAGCCCTTGCTGCTCTCCTCCACCGCGCCGGCCACCTCGATGCGGTAGCCGCTCAGGCCTTCGCTCAGCCAGCGGCGCTGGATCTCCTGCAGCCGGGGCTGCAACTGGGCGGTGACGGTGGCGCCCTGCAGGCCCTCCACCACGTCGCTCTGCACGGTGATGGCGTACTCGCGGTTCTCGCGCCACATCACGCCCGGCTCCCAGCCGAAGTTCACCCGCACCACCTGCAGCAAGGGCACAGCCTGCCCGCTCGCGGTGGGCAGGTAGGCGTTGGCCAGGTCGGTGATGGTGTCGCGCTCTTCCAGCGGCTGGCGCAGCACGATGTCGATGAGCTCGTCGCCCTCGCGGTACTGGCCGACGGTGCTGCCCACGAGGATGGTGCGCGCCGCCTGCGCGATGCTGGCGCTGCTCACGCCCAGGGCGCGCGCCTTGGCCTGGTCCACCTCCAGGCGGATCTGCTTGACGGCCTCGTTCCAGTTGTCGTTCACGCCGCGCGCGTGGGGGTTCTGCGCCACCGCGCGCTTGACCTCGTCGGCCAAGCCGCGCAGCACCACGGGATCGTCGCCCACCACGCGGAACTGCACGGGATACGGCACCGGCGGCCCGTTGGGCAGCAGCTTCACGCGGCCACGCACCTCGGGGAACTCGGTGGCCAGCAGCGCCGGCAGGTCGCGGCGGATGCGTTCGCGTTCCTTCAGGCCGGCGGGCAGCACGATGAACTGCGCCACGTTGCTCTGCGGAAAGATCTGGTCCAGCGGCAGGTAAAAGCGCGGCACGCCCGAGCCCACCCAGGTGGTCACGCTCTTCACGCCGGTCTCTTTCAGCAGGCGCTGCTCCACGCGCTCGGCCACCTCGTCCATGGCGCGGATGCTGCTGCCCTCCGGCAGCCAGATGTCGACCAGGATCTCGGGCCGGCTCGAATCGGGGAAGAACTGCTGCTGCACCTGGCCCATGCCCGCGAGGCCCAGCACGAAGGTGAGGACCGTGGCGCCGATGGTCAGCCAGCGGTGCTCGACACACCAGTCCACGGCGCGGCGAAAGCGCTGGTAGAAAGGGCCGTCGAAGACCTCGTGCGGCTCTCCTTCCACCTTGGGCTTGATCTTCAGCAGCTTCACGCCCAGGTAAGGCACGAACAGCACCGCCACCACCCAGGAAACGAGCAGCGCGATCACCGTGACCGCGAAGATGGCGAAGGTGTATTCGCCCGTGACCGACTGGGCCAGGCCGATGGGCAGAAAGCCCGCGGCCGTGATCAGCGTGCCCGTGAGCATGGGCATGGCGGTGGCGTCCCAGGTGAAGGTGGCCGCGCGCACCATGTCGTAGCCCTCCTCCAGCTTTCGCACCATCATCTCGACGGCGATGATGGCGTCGTCCACCAGCAGGCCCAGGGCGATGATGAGCGAGCCCAGCGAGATCTTGTGCAGGCCGATGCCGTAGTGGTTCATCGCCAGGAAGGTGATGGCCAGCACCAGCGGGATGGTGATGAACACCACCAGGCCGGGCCGCATGTCCAGCACGTAGCGGCACAGGCCCCGGCCGCCGGGGCGCCGATGCAGGCCCAGCGCCAGGAAACTCACCGCGAGCACGATCACCACGGCCTCGATCAGCACCTTCACGAACTCGTTGACCGAGGCCGCCACGGCGGCCGGCTGGTCCTGCACCTGCACCAGGTGCATGCCCGCGGGCAGCGTGGGCCCGATGCCCGCCACCGCCGCCTTCAGCGCCTGGCCGAGGGCGATGATGTCGCCGCCCTTGGCCATGGAAATGCCCAGCGCGATGCTGTCCTGGCCGTCGTGCCGCACCAGCACCTCGGGCGGGTCGATGGTGCCGCGCGCGATGTCGGCGATGTCGCCGAGCCGGATGGTGCGCCCGCTGGCGGCCGAGCGGATCGGCATCGCGCGCAGCTCGTCCACCGAGTTGAACCCGCCGTCCACGCGCACCTGCACCACGTCCAGCGGCGTCTGCACCGCGCCAGCCGAGGCCACGGCGTTCTGCTGCCCCATCTGGTCGAGCACGGCGTTGAGGTTCAGCCCCAGCGTGGCCAGGCGCTTCTGCGAGACCTCCACATAGATCTTCTGGTCCTGCACGCCGAACAGCTCGACCTTGGCGACATCGTTCACGCGCAGCAGCTGCTGCCGCACGGCCTCGGCCACGTCCTTGCGCTCGGCATCGGAAAAGCCCTCGCCCTGCAGGGCGTAGATCACGCCGTAGACGTCGCCGAACTCGTCGTTGAAGAAGGGGCCGATCACGCCCTGCGGCAGCTCGCCGCGCATGTCGCCCACCTTCTTGCGCACCGTGTACCAGATGTCCTGCACTTCGCCCGGCGGCGACGCGTCGTCCAGCTGCAGAAGGATCAGCGCCTCGCCCGGCTTGGTGTAGCTGCGGATCTTGTCGGCGTAGGGCACTTCCTGCAGGGTGCGCTCGATGCGGTCGGCCACCTGTTCGGCCACCTGCGGCGCGGTGGCGCCGGGCCAGAACACGCGCACCACCATGGCGCGGAAGGTGAACGGCGGGTCTTCGTCCTGCCCGAGCTGGAAATAGGAGGCGATGCCGAACAGCATCAGCACCACCATGAGGTAGCGCGTGAAGGCCGGGTGGTCCAGCGCCCAGCGAGAGAGGTTGAAGCGCGAGAACGGGCCTGTCTGGCCAGGTGGCGTTTCTTGCATGTTGATTCGCCCGCGCCCTTATTGCGCCACGAAGCGCACGACCTTCTGGCCCGCGCTGAGCACATGGCCGCCGGTGGCCACCACCTCGTCACCCGGCTCCAGGCCGCCCGCGATCACCACGCGGTTGCCGTCGGCGCCGGCCACCTGCACGGGGCGCGGCTGCACGGTGCCCTTGTCCTCGTCGAACACCCACACCACGCTGCCGCGGCGATCGCCCTCGGCCGACTGCATCACCGCCGTGGTGGGCAGGGTGATGGCGGCCTGACCGGTGTGCGCCGTGGCCAGCGTGACGTAGGCGGTGGCGCCCAGCGGCAGTTTCGCGTCGGCCGGCAGCGCCAGCTTCACCTGGTAGGTGCGCGTGGCCGGGTCGGCGCTGGCCGCCACCTCGCGCACGGTGGCCTCCAGTTCCTTGCCATCGGCATGGGCCCAGGGCCGCACGCGCGCGCGCGTGCCGGGGCGCACCAGGGCCAGCCGGTCCTCGGGCACGGCGAAAACCACGTCGCGCTCGCCGTCCTGCGCCAGCACCACCACCGGGCTGCCGGCCTGAACCACCTGGCCAGGGTCGGCCGGCACGGCCGTCACCACGCCGGGCGCGTCGGCCAGCAGGCGGGCGTAGCCCGCCTGGTTGCCCTGCACCGCGCTGTGTGCGCGGGCCTGGCGCAAGGAGGCCTCGGCCGCTTCCAGCGCGGCCTGGCGACGGTCGATCTCGGCCTGGCTCACGAAGCCCTGGGCCAGCAGGCCTTTGAAGCGCTCCAGGTCGGCGCGCGCCAGGTCGCGCTGGGTGAGCGCGGCGGTGGCCGCGGCCTGCGCGGCCTGGCCGGACAGCGCCAGGTCCTGCGCGTCCAGCCGCGCCAGCAGCTGACCCGCCCTCACGCGCTGGCCCACCTCGGCCGGGCGCTCCACCAGCTTGCCGCCGACGCGAAACCCCAGGCGCGATTCGACCCGGGCACGAACTTCGCCGGCGTATTCGCTGTTGGCGTTCAGCACCGACGGACCCACGGTGAGCAGCTTCACGGCGCGCACCGGCTCGGGCGCCGGCTCGGGCCGGGCGCAGGCGGCCAGCGCGGCGGTGCTGGCCAATACGCAGACAATCAGCGTCGTTTTCATGGAGTTCCCCCGCGTTCGGGCCGGATGCGGCACCAGATATTAATGACTGACCGGTTAGTAACCGAAATTCTAGTGCAAACACCCCACCCCTCCGACACCGCCCCTCCCAGCGGGGACACGGACACGGCCGCGCCCGACACGGCGAGAGCGCCCGGCGCCACCGCGCCGCCCGGGGCATCGGCCGCCTTCGGCGCCTCGGTCGAGCACTACGAGAACTTCCCGGTGGCGAGCTGGCTCTGCCCCGCCCCGCTGCGCCCGGCGGTGGCCGCGCTCTACCGCTTCGCGCGCACGGCCGACGACATCGCCGACGAAGGCGATGCCGACGCCACCACGCGCCTGGCCGAGCTGGCCGCCTACCGCGCGGCGCTGGACGAGGCCCTGGCTGGCCGCCCCGTGCCACCGCGCTGGCAGGCCGTCTTCGCGCCCCTGGCCGCCGCCGTGCAGCGCCACGCCTGGCCCGCGGACCTGCTGCGCGACCTGATCAGCGCTTTCGAGCAGGACGTGCGCCACACCGCCAGCGGCCACCGCTACGCCGACACGGCCGAGCTGCTCGCCTACTGCCGGCTCTCGGCCAACCCGGTGGGGCGGCTGCTGCTGCACCTGTGGGGCGTGACGGACGCCGCCGCGCTGGAACGCAGCGACCGCATCTGCAGCGCCCTGCAGCTGATCAACTTCTGGCAGGACCTGGGTGTCGACCTGTCGCGCCAGCGCGTGTACCTGCCGGCCGACACGCTGCGCCGCCACGGCGTGGCGGTGGAGGACTTCCTGCCCGGCGCCGGCGAACGCGAGCGCGAGCGCCAGGCCGTGGTGGCCGAGCTGTGCACGCAGGCGCGCGGCCTGATGCAGATGGGCGCGCCGCTGGTGCACCAGGTCGGCGGTCGCGCGGGCTGGGAGCTGCGCCTCGTGGTGCAAGGCGGCCTGCGCGTGCTCGACCGCATCGCCGCCATCCAGCACCGCAGCTGGGCCCAGCGGGTCACCGTCGACAAGAGCGAGCTGCCGCGGCTGCTGTGGCGCGCGCTCTGGATGTGATGCGGGCCGGCGGCGAAGGCCCCGCCGACGGATGGTCGGCTGCGCCGGTCACAAGCGGGGCAACGGCGCCGTCTTGGGGCTGAGGACGCCGCTTCGGCCTGCGCCGAGACCGCGGGTCCTCGCCATCCCCAGACACAAAGGACCCCTATGAAAGTCGTGATCATCGGAGGCACTGGCCTCATCGGCCAACAGGTCGGCGCGCTGCTGCGCCAGGGCGGGCACGACGTGCTGGCCGCCGCTCCCTCCACCGGCGTCAACACCCTCACCGGCGACGGCCTGCCCCAGGCGCTGCGGGGCGCGCGGGTGGTGGTGGACGTGAGCAACTCGCCCTCGTTCGAGCCGGCGGCGGTGATGCACTTCTTCCAAACCTCCACGCGCCAGCTCCTGAACGAAGCGACCGCGGCCGGCGTGCGCCATGTCGTGGCGCTGTCCGTCGTCGGCACCGATCGCCTGCGCGACAGCGGCTATTTCCTCGCCAAGCTGGCGCAGGAACAGATGATCCGCGGCGGCGCCCTGCCCCACACCATCGTGCGCGCCACGCAGTTCCACGAGTTTCTCGGCGCCATCGCCGACGCCGCCACCCGGGACGGGCGCGTGCACGCGCCCTCGGCGGGCATCCAGCCGATCGCCGCGTCCGACGTGGCCGCGGCCGTGGCGCGCGCCGCCACGGCAGAACCCCTGAATGGCCTCACCGAGATCGCCGGCCCCCAGGCCTGGCCCATGGACGAGCTGCTGCGTGACCTGCTGCGCCAGCGCGGCGATGGGCGCGAGGTCGTGACGGACGAGGGCGCGGGCTATTTCGGCGCACCGCTCCAAGCCGACTCGCTGCTGCCCGGCCCGGGCGCCTGGCTGGCGCCAACCACGCTGCAGGCCTGGCTGGCCGCGAGGGCCACCGCGTCGGCCTGAGGCCGCCGCCTTCTTGTCGCTCGCTCGTGGCTCAGTCCTCGCTCAGCGCGGCGAAGCGCTCGGCCAGGTGATCGATCAGGAGCCGCACCGCGGGCAACTGGCCGCGCCGCGAGGCGAACACCGCGTGCACGATCTCGCGCCGCGGTGCCCAGCCCGGCAGCACCGGCACCAGCTCGCCCGGCCCGAACTCGGCCGCCAGCATCATGCGCGGCAACTGCACGATGCCCACGCCCGCCACGGCCGCGGCGCGCAGCGCCAGCATGCCGCGCGTGACATAGCGCGGCTGGTGCCGCACCTCGGCGCGTGCGCCGTTCGGGCCCTCAAGCACCCACTGATGCACCTCCTGCGGCTGGCCCAGGTCCATGCTCGGAAAACGCGCCAGGTCGCCGGGCCCCTGCGGGTTGCCCAGGCGCTCGATCAGCGCCGGGCTGGCCACCAGGCACTGGCTGCGCTCGGACAGCACGCGCATGGCCAGTTCGCTGTCCTCCAGTGGCGGCGGGCGCACGCGCACGGCCAGGTCGATGCCCTCTGCCACCACGTCCACGCGGCGGTTGGTCTCCTCCAGGTGCAGCTCCACGCGCGGGTGGCGCGCCAGGAAGTCGGCCAGCATGCCGCCCATGCGCGTGGCCAGCAGCGCCACCGGACAGCTCATGCGCACCACGCCGCGCGGCTCGCCGCGCGCCACGGCGATGGACTCCTCGGCCGCCTCGGCCTCGGTCAGCATGGCGCGGCAGTGCGTGTAGTAACCGCGACCCGCGTCGGTGACGGAGAAGCTGCGCGTGGAGCGCAGGATCAACCGCGCCCCCAGGCGCTCTTCCAGCAGCGCGATGCGCCGGCTCAGGCGCGACTTCGGGACGCCCAGGGCGCGGCTGGCCGCCGCGAAGCCGCCGTGCTCCACCACCTGGGCGTAGTAATAGAGGTCGTTCAGGTCGGGCAGCTTCATCGTTCCACCTATAGAACATTGCGACCGATTATCGCCATCTACCCAGGGTATCGTTCCACACATATCCTCTCACCATTCCCCGTTGCACCGGGGTGGTGATCTCAGGAGAAATCCATGCTCAAGCCGATCCAAGGGGTCTACAGCGCGCCCCGCCCGCACTGGGTGGGCGACGGTTTTCCCGTGCGCTCGCTGTTCAGCTACGGTGACCACGGCGCCCAGCTCAGCCCCTTCCTGCTGCTCGACTACGCCGGCCCGGCGCAATTCCCGCCCAGCGATCGCCCGCGCGGCGTGGGGGTGCACCCGCACCGCGGTTTCGAGACCGTGACCATCGTTTACGACGGCGAGGTGGCGCACCGCGACTCCACCGGCGCGGGCGGCACCATCGGCCCCGGCGACGTGCAGTGGATGACCGCCGCCTCGGGCATCCTGCACGAGGAGTTCCACTCGCCCGCGTTCACGCAGCGCGGGGGCCAGCTGGAGATGGTGCAGCTGTGGGTGAACCTGCCCGCGCGCAGCAAGATGGAAGCGCCCGGCTACCAGAACATCCTGGACGCGCAGATCCCCGGCGTGGACCTGCCCGAGGGCGCGGGCCGCGTGCGCGTGATCGCGGGCGCCTACGGCGGCCACGCCGGCCCGGCGCGCACGCACACGCCCATGGACGTGTGGGACGTGCGACTGAACCAGGGCAAGACCGCGCGCCTGCCGCTGATCAAAGGCCACACCGCCGCGCTGGTGGTGCTGGCGGGCACCGTGCTGGTCAACGGCGAGGCCGTGGCCCGCGAGGCCCAACTGGTGCAGTTCCAGCGCGACGGCGACGCGCTGGAGATCGAGGCCAACACCGACGCCAAGCTGCTGTTCCTGGGCGGCGAGCCGATCGAGGAACCCGTGGTGGGCCACGGTCCCTTCGTGATGAACACGCGCGAGGAGATCGTGCAGGCCTTCCACGACTTCCAGAGCGGGCGGTTCGGGCGCTTGGCGGCGAGCGCCTGAAGGCGCCAGCGCGCGAAGGGTCGACCGCACACGCCGGCCAGTTGCTGGTGCGCGAGCGATGGGGGCACGCGGGCCGCCGATGGTAGATTCGGCCATGGCCTATTCGATTGCTCCAAATTCCATAGTGCAACATCAAACAGGGCCCGCGGCCTGGCTGCGGGCCCTGGCCTTGTCGGCGGCGGCCCTGCTGGCCGCTTGCGGGGGCAATCACTCCAGCACACCCAGCCCGACTGCGCTGACCTACGACACCCCAAGGGCGCTGTACGTGGTGGGCGAGTCCATTGCCACCAACCACGCGCGGCTCAGCGGCGGCTCCGCCAACGGATTCACCGTTTCGCCGGCCCTGCCCAGCGGGCTGACCCTCGACGCGATCACTGGAGCGATCACCGGCACGCCCACCGCGCTGCAGCGCGAGACCAGCCACACGGTCAGCGCCAACCACCCCGCGGGCTCGGTCCAGACGCAGTTGCGCCTGACCGTCACGGGGCGCGGTGCGTGGACGTCCGTCGCGACCGTTCCGACGCCCCGCCACTACGCGACCCTGTCGCGCCTGCCCGATGGCCGCCAGCTGCTGGCGGGCGGTTATGCCCTCGGCGGCCCGTCCTTCGAGGCCGACATCTACGACCCCGCCAGCAGCAGCTGGAGCGCGGCGGCCCCCATGCTCGTCGCGCGCGCGGATCCGGCGGCCGTGGTCCTGGCCAATGGCCGTGTCCTGGTCTTCGGCGGCGATGCCGCCGGCTTCAGCACACTGGCCAGCGCCGAACTCTATGACCCGGTGGCCAATACCTGGACGGCCACGGGCAGCATGAACGAAGCGCGCACGCGGCCCACCGCCAGCGTGTTGCCCGATGGCAAGGTCCTGGTCGTCGGCGGATTCCGCAGCCCGGCGCCCACCAGCTTCTCGAGCACGGCCGAGGTGTACGACCCGGCCACCGGCACCTGGACCTTGCTGCCCACCCCCTTGTCCACCGCACGGGCGCAGCACGCGGCGCAGCTGCTGCCGGGCGGCACCACGCTGCTCGTCGCGGGCGGGGTCAATAGCGGGGGCTTTGTCACCTCGGCCGAGCTCTACGCGGTGGACGGCAGCGGCACCACGCCGATCGCCTTTGGCGGCAGCGGCAACGTCATGCTGTCGGTGCCATTGGACGATGGCAGCGTGCTCGTGACGAGCGATGCCGGCACCACGGCGTGGCGATTCGACCCGCACACGTCGACCTGGACCACGAGCACGCGAAACAGCAGCCGGAGCCTGCCCACCATGACGCTGCTGGCCGATGGCCGCGTCCTTCTGGCTGGTGGCTCCGGCCAGAACACCGCCGAGATCTACAACCCGGACCTCAAGGTCTGGACCAGCGCCGCCTCCATGGCCCATGTGCGTCAGTCCGCCGTGGCCAGTCGACTCGACAACGGCCAGGTGCTGGTGGTGAGCGGCTTTGACGCCGGGGCCGAGGTCAACTCGACCGAACGCTACACGCCCTGAGGGCGCGCCGGGCCCCGCGCCTGGCGCGTGGGTCCGCCGGTTTCAGCCCAGCGAGCGCAGCGGGTGCGCGTGCGCCGGCCAGGGCGAGACGAAGAAGGCCGCCACCTGTTCGGGCGTAACGTCCTCGATGCGCGCCGGGTTCCACTTCGGCGCGTGGTCCTTGTCGATGGCGAGCGCGCGCACGCCTTCCACGGTTTCGCTCGCCGCGCCCGGGCGCAGGTGGAAGCAGTGGCGCACCAGGTCGCGCTCCATGCGCAGGTCCTCGGCCAGGCCCACCCGGCGCGCGCGGCGGATCTGCTCCAGCACCACGTGCAGCATCAGCGGCGAGCGCTGGCGCAGCACCTGCAGCGTCTCCTTGGCCCACTCGCTGCCGCTGGCCCCCAGCGCGGCCACCATGGCGGGCACCGAGCCCAGGCTGAAGACGGTGTTGACCTCGTCCACCGGCCAGGGCGCGGCGGGCGCCTGCGCCTGCAGGTGGCTTTCCACCCAGCGCTGCACGGCCTCGCCGTTCTCGAAGGGCGTGGCGCCCAGGCTGTCCCAGAGCTTGGGCAGGCGCTGCGATTCGATGTGGCCGTCGGCCAGGCCCGCGCTCAGCGCTTCGCGGCCTTGCAGCATCCGGCCGGTGAGGCCCAGGTACTCACCCAGGTGGCCCGCGCAACGGCTCAGGAAGTAGCCACCACCCACGTCGGGGAACAGGCCGATGTTGGTTTCGGGCATCGCCAGCTTGCTGCGCTCGGTCACCACGCGCAGGCTGGCGCCCTGGCTAATGCCCATGCCCCCGCCCATGCAGATGCCGTCCATGAAGGCGATGTAGGGCTTGGGGTAGGTGTGGATCAGGTGGTTGAGCGCGTACTCCTCGGTGAAGAAGTCCTCGAGCTCGGGGTTGCCGGCCAGCGCCGCCTGGTGGAAGAAGCGGATGTCGCCGCCCGCGCAGAAGGCGCCGAAGGGGCCTTCCTTGTTGACGCCGCGAATCGCCACGGCCAGCACCGCGGGGTCCTCGCGCCAAGCCAGCAGCGCGGCCGTGAGCGCGCGGATCATCTCCAGCGACAGGGCGTTCAGCGCCTTGGGACGGTGGAGCGTGATCAGGCCCACGCGGCCCTGCACTTCGGTGATCACGAGCGGTTCGGTCGAAGACATGCGGTTGCTCCAGGCGATGGTGGTTCTTCCTCAGGCGCCGCGCGAGTCGCGGGCGTCGCGGGCGTCCAGGGTCTGTAGGCGGGGGGTGACGCTGCGCGAGCGCCAGCCCAGCAGTTCATTGGTGAGCAGCGCGCCCATGACCAGGCTGCCGCCGATCAGCACCTCGGCACCGGGCTCTTCTCCCGCACCCAGCCAGGCGAGCAGGATGCCGAAGATCACCTCCAACAGGGCCAGCAGCGACACCTCGGGCGCCTTGAGGGCGCGCGAGCAGACGACGACCAGCGCGCAGGGAATGGCCAGCTGCACCAGGCCCAGCAGTGCCAGCCAGGCAATGTCGCGGCCCGTGGCCTCGAAGGGCAAGGCCATGGGCAGCGTGAACAAGGACGAGATGAGCCCGCCGAGCAGCACCGACGGCACCAGATCGATGTGACGGCCCTGAGACTTGCCACGCTGCATCACCGTCCAGTTGATGGCGCCGGCAATGGGCACGCACAGCGCCACCAGCGAGCCGATCACCAGCGCGCGGGTGTCGATGTCGGGCCGGGCAAAGGCCAGCAGGAACTGGCTGCCATACATGTAGACAATGCCCAGGCCCGCGACCACGATGGCGGCCCATGTCCGTGGCGCCAGCGTCTGGCCGATCGTGAAGCGCGCCAGCAGCGCGGTGAACAGCGGTCCCGCCGCCATGATGACGAGCACGTTGGCCACGGTGGTGAAGGTCAGCGCCAGCATGAAGGCGGTGAACATCACGCTCCAGCACACACCGCTCATCCAGAATGCCCCGGACCCCGGCTGCATGCCCCAGTGGCGCTGCCATGGGCCCTGCCCTGGTTCGTCCTCGAGGCTGCCCGCCGCGCGGTCGGCCGAGCGCCACAGCGGCAAGATCACCAGCAGCGACAGCGCGGTGAAGGCACTGCGCCAGAAAGTCACCTCGAAGCGAGCGGCCGATTCGAGCTGGCGCGCGACCACGCCGGCGATGGACCACATCAAGGTCACCGCGACCATCAGGAACACCGCCTGCGTGTGCGTCAGGCGACTGAGCAGGCGAAAGGGCATGGCGGGATCAGCTGTCGCGGCTGGCGCGCTTGCGCTCGTGCTCCTTGAGGAAGCGCTTGCGCAGACGGATGCTCTTGGGCGTGATCTCGACCAGTTCGTCGTCTTCGATGAACTCGACACCGTACTCCAGCGTGAGCTGGATCGGCGGCGTGATCTTGATCGCGTCTTCCTTGCCGCTGACGCGGAAGTTGGTGAGCTGCTTGGTGCGCGTGGCGTTCACCACCAGGTCGTTGTCGCGGCTGTGGATGCCGACGATCATGCCTTCGTACACCGGGTCGTTGGCCTTGACGAACATGCGGCCGCGGTCGTCGAGCTTGCCCAGGGCGTAGTTGAAGATCTCGCCGTCGTCCATGCTGATCAGCACGCCGTTCTTGCGGCCGGCGACCTCCCCCTTGTGCGGCTCGTAGCCGTCGAAGATGTTGGCGATCAGGCCCGAGCCGCGCGTGAGGTTGAGGAACTCGTTGCTGAAGCCGATCAGACCACGCGCCGGGATGCGGTACTCGAGGCGCACGCGGCCACGGCCGTCAGGCTCCATGTTGATGAGCTCGCCCTTGCGCTCGCCCAGGGCCTGCATCACGCCACCCTGGTGCTGCTCTTCCACGTCGGCCGTCACCAGTTCGATGGGCTCGTAGCGCTCGCCATTGATCTCCTTGAACACCACGCGCGGCTTGCTCACGGCCAGTTCGTAGCCCTCGCGGCGCATGTTCTCGATCAGGATGGTCAGGTGCAGTTCGCCGCGGCCCGACACCTCGAAGATGCCGTCCTCATCGGTGTCCTTCACGCGCAGGGCCACGTTGCTCTGCAGTTCCTTCTGCAGGCGGTCCCAGATCTGGCGGCTGGTGACGAACTTGCCTTCGCGGCCGGCCAGCGGACTGGTGTTGACGCAGAAGTTCATGGTCAGCGTGGGCTCGTCGACCTTGAGCATGGGCAGCGGCGCGGGATTGGCCGGGTCGGTCAGGGTCACGCCGATGCCGATGTCCTCGATGCCGTTGATGAGCACGATGTCGCCGGGGCGGGCCTCGCTGGTCTGCACGCGGTCCAGGCCCTGGAAAGTCAGCACCTGGTTGACGCGCCCCTTGAAGCTCTTGCCATCGGGGCCTTCCATCACCAGCACGTCCATGGACGGCTTGAGCGTGCCGGCGTTGATGCGGCCCACGCCGATGCGCCCCACGAAGCTGGAGTAGTCCAGCGCCGAGATCTGCAGTTGCAGCGGCGCATCGGGGTCGCCTTCGTGCGCGGGCACGTGCTTGAGCACGGTCTCGAACAGGGCCGACATGTCCGGGCCCCATTGCTCACCCGCCGGGCCTTCCTCCAGCGAGGACCAGCCGTTGATGCCCGAGGCGTAGACCACGGGGAAGTCGAGCTGTTCGTCGGTGGCGCCGAGCTTGTCGAACAGGTCGAAGGCGGCGTTGATCACCTTGTCGGGATTGGCGCCGGGCTTGTCCACCTTGTTCACCACCACGATGGGCTTGAGGCCCAGGGCCAGCGCCTTCTTGGTCACGAAGCGCGTCTGCGGCATCGGGCCTTCCTGGGCGTCGATCAGCAGCACCACGCCATCGACCATGGACAGCGCGCGCTCGACCTCGCCGCCGAAGTCCGCGTGGCCGGGGGTGTCGACGATGTTGATGTGCGTGCCCTTCCAACTGACGGCGCAGTTCTTGGCCAGGATGGTGATGCCACGCTCGCGTTCGATGGCGTTGTTGTCCATCACGGTGTCGACGACCTTCTCGTGCTCGGCGAAGGTGCCGGACTGGCGCAGGAGCTGGTCGACCATGGTGGTCTTGCCGTGGTCGACGTGGGCGATGATGGCGATGTTGCGGATGGGTCTGCTCATGGTGCGGGGGCCTCTGTTTCGAGGATTTGCTGGATATCGGTGGGGCTCAACAGGCGCCCCGGGATGAGTTCGCCGCCCTGTACGTGGGCGGTGCCCAGCAGGACGGTGGGCGTGGGGTTGGCGGGCGAAGGGCCGAAGACGGCCACGCGCTCGCGGTTGGGCCAGTCGCCACGGCGGCGCACGCCGCTCAGGAAGCGCCCGGCATGCTCGGCGTCGAGCGCGATCCGTTCATGGCCCTCGAGCAGGGCCTCGACCGGTTTCAGGGCGCCCAGCCGCTCGGCTTCGCCCATCGCCTCAAGTGCGTCGAGCGTGACGGCGTCGGCCACGCCGAACGGCCCGGTGGCCACGCGGCGCAGCGCGATCAGGTGGCCGCCGCAGCCCAGGGCCTCGCCGATGTCTTCGCCGAGCGTGCGGATGTAGGTGCCCTTGCTGCAGACCACGCGCAGGCGCAGCTGGGGGGCTTCGCCCTGCAGCCGCATGTCGAGCAGTTCGATCTCGTGGATGCGCACGCGGCGCGGCTCGCGCGCCACGGTCTCGCCTTCGCGCGCGTATTCGTACAGGGCCTTGCCGTCCTTCTTGAGCGCACTGTGCATGGGCGGCACCTGGTCGATCTCGCCCATGAAGCGGTCCAGCACCTCCACCACCTGGCCGGCGGAGCACGACACGGGGCGGGTGTCGATGACCTCGCCCTCGGCGTCGGCCGTGCGCGTGCGCACGCCCAGTCGCACGGTGGTTTCGTAGGTCTTGTCGGCGTCCAGGTGCAGCTGGCTGAACTTGGTGGCCGCGCCAAAACACAGCGGCAGAACGCCCGTGGCCAGGGGGTCGAGCGTGCCGGTGTGGCCGGCTTTTTCAGCGCGCAGCAGCCACTTGGCCTTCTGCAAGGCCTGGTTGCTGGACAGGCCCAGCGGTTTGTCGAGCAGCAGCACCCCATGCACGGGGCGCCGTTGCACCCTCGTGCGTTGGCGCTGCATGGCTAGTCCTCGTTCTTGGAACGCGAAGCCACCGCCTTGGAAATCAAGGCGTTCATGTCGGCCGCGCGCTCGGTGGTGCGGTCGAACACGAAATGCAGCGTGGGCACGGTGTGGATGTGCAGGCGCTTGAACAGCGCGTTGCGCAGGAAGCCCGCCGCGGCGTTCAGGCCTTCGGCGGTTTCCTCGGGGTTGCCCGTGAGCAGGCTGAAGAACACCTTGGCGTGCGCGTAGTCGGGCGTGACCTCGACCGCGTTGAGCGTGACCATGCCCACGCGCGGGTCCTTCAACTCGCGCGCGATCAGCTCGGCCAGATCGCGCTGGATCTGGTCGGCCACACGGTAGCCGCGGTTGGGAACGGACGAGGCCTTGCGGGGCATGGTGTGTCTCTGTCGGTTCGGGTGGATTACAGCGTGCGCGCCACTTCCTTGACCTCAAAGAATTCCAGCTGGTCGCCCTCTTTGATGTCGTTGTAGTTGCGCAGCTTGATACCGCACTCGAAGCCTTCCTTGACCTCGCGCACGTCGTCCTTGAGGCGCTTGAGCGACTCCAGCTCGCCGGTGTGCACCACCACGTTCTCGCGCAGCAGGCGGTAGTGCGCGCTGCGCGTGACCATGCCCTGCGTGACCATGCAGCCCGCCACCGTGCCGATCTTGGACGCCACGAACACCGTGCGGATCTCGGCCATGCCGATGACCTCTTCGCGCTTCTCCGGCGCGAGCATGCCCGACATGGCAGCCTTCAACTCGTCCACCGCGTCGTAGATGATGTTGTAGTAGCGCAGGTCGACGTCGTTGCCCTCGGCCAGTTTGCGCGCGCCGGCATCGGCGCGCACGTTGAAGCCGATCACCACAGCGCCGGCCGCGATGGCCAGGTTGACGTCGCTTTCGCTGATGCCACCCACGCCCGCGTACACGAGTTGCACCTTCACCTCGTCGGTGGAGAGCTTGAGCAGCGAAGCGGCCAGCGCTTCCTGCGAGCCCTGCACGTCGGCCTTGATGATGATGGGCAGGGTCTTGACCTCGCCGGCCGCCATGTCCGCGAACATGTTCTCCAGCTTGGCGGCCTGCTGCTTGGCCAGCTTGGTGTTGCGGAACTTGCCGGCGCGGTAGGTGGCGATCTCGCGCGCGCGGCGCTCGTCGGCCATCACCATGAACTCGTCGCCCGCCTGCGGCACCTCGGCCAGGCCCTGGATCTCCACCGGAATGGAGGGGCCGGCTTCCTTGGTGGCCTTGCCGTTCTCGTCGAGCATGGCGCGCACGCGGCCCGAGGTCTGGCCCGCCAGCACCACGTCGCCCACCTTGAGCGTGCCGCTCTGCACCAGCACCGTGGCCACGGCACCGCGGCCCTTGTCCAGACGCGCCTCGATCACCAGGCCCTTGGCCATGGCGTCCACCGGCGCGGTGAGTTCCAGCACCTCGGCCTGCAGCAGCACCTGCTCGAGCAGGTCGTCGATGCCCATGCCGGTCTTGGCCGACACGGCCACGAAGGGCGACTCACCGCCGAACTCCTCGGGCACGACCTGCTCGGCCACGAGCTCGGACTTCACGCGCTCGATGTTGGCCTCGGGCTTGTCGGCCTTGGTCATGGCCACCACGATGGGCACCTCGGCCGCCTTGGCGTGCTTGATGGCTTCCTTGGTCTGCGGCATCACGCCGTCGTCGGCAGCGCAGACCAGGATGACGATGTCGGTGGCCTGGGCGCCACGGGCGCGCATGGCCGTGAAAGCCTCGTGGCCCGGGGTGTCGAGGAAGGTGACCATGCCGCGCGGCGTGTCGACGTGGTAGGCGCCGATGTGCTGCGTGATGCCGCCCGCCTCGCCCGCCGCCACCTTGCTGCGGCGGATGTAGTCGAGCAGCGAGGTCTTGCCGTGGTCCACGTGGCCCATGACGGTGACCACGGGCGCGCGCGGCTTGGCCTCGGCCTGCTGCTGCGACACCTCTTCGTCGGTGAAGGCCTCGGGGTCGTCCAGCGCGGCGACCACGGCCTTGTGGCCCAGTTCCTCGACCAGGATCATCGCGGTGTCCTGGTCCAGCGACTGGTTGATGGTGACCATCTGGCCGAGCTTCATCAGTTGCTTGATCAGCTCGGACGACTTGACCGCCATCTTGTGCGCGAGCTCGGCGACCGTGATGGTCTCGGGCACGTGCACCTCGATCTGCTTGAACTCGGCCGGTGCCTGGAAGCTGCTCTGGCCGTCGCGCGAATCGCGCGAGTCGCCACGGCGGCCACCGCCGCGCGGGCCGCTGCGCCAGTTGCCGCGGCCCGAGCTGGTGTCGCCACGGGTCTTGATTTCCTTCTTCTTGGCCGCGTCGTCCTTCCAGGTGGAGGACAGGTTCTCGGACTTGACCTCTTTCTTGCCGGCACCCGCGGCCGCACCCGCCGCCGCAGTGGCGGGGGCCTTGGCGGCGGTGCCCGCGGGCTTGTGCAGCGTGCCCTTGAGGCCGGCCTTGGCGTCGGCCGGGGGCTCGGGCTTCTTGGCCACCAGGGTCTTGGCCGGCGCGGCCATCATGGCGCGGATGTTCGCGGCCTCGGCCTCGGCCTTGCGGCGGCGCTCCTGCAGGTCGGCGGCGCGCAGCTCTTCGGCCTTGCGTTCCTCGGCCGCCTTGTCGGCGGCGGCCTTGGCGGCGGCCTCCTTGTCCGGACCCTTGACCTTCACGGCCGTGGTCGCGGGCTTGGCGGGGGCCGCTTCTTCGACCGCCGGAGCCGCCGCGGCGGCTGCGGCAGCAGCGGCCGCCGCTTCACGCTCCTGCTTGGCGGCGGCTTCGGCGGCGGCCTTGGCCTCCTCGGCCTCGCGCGCGGCGCGCTTGGCGGCCAGCTCTTCTTCCTGGCGGCGGATCAGCTCGGCCTGGCGGCGCGCTTC
Organism: Hydrogenophaga sp. PML113; assembly: GCF_001777155.1. Classification (NCBI taxonomy): domain Bacteria; kingdom Pseudomonadati; phylum Pseudomonadota; class Betaproteobacteria; order Burkholderiales; family Comamonadaceae; genus Hydrogenophaga; species Hydrogenophaga sp. PML113. The sequence goes on from NZ_MIYM01000003.1 coordinate 426,884, forward strand.
TTCCTCGCGGCGGGCCAGTTCGCCTTCATCGACCACAGGGGCGGCGGGTGCCGCCGGCTCCTCGGCCACGGCGGGCGCGGCCGCCGGCTCATCGTCGCGCTTGATGAAGGTGCGCTTCTTGCGCACCTCCACCTGGATGGTGCGCGCGCGGCCCATGGCGTCGGCCTGCTTGATCTCGGACGTGGACTTCTTGACCAGCGTGATTTTTTTGCGCTCGCCCCCGGCCGTGCCGTGCGCGGCCTTGAGGTGGCCGAGCAGCTGCTGCTTGTCCGTCTCGGTGATGGGGTCGGATGGCGTGGACTTGCGCACGCCGGCGGCCGCCAGCTGCTCCAGCAGCACGGCGGCGGGCTTGTTCAGTTCGGCGGCGAATTCGGCGACGGTATTACTGGTCATGTGTTCTGTGCTCCGTGGGCCTCCGGGTGATCAGGACGGGGACTGCGTTTCGTCACCGGTAAACCAGTGCGCGCGCGCCTGCATGATCAGCTCGGTGGCTTGCGCTTCCGACTGGCCCGTGATCTCGGTGAGTTCGTCCGTCGCGAGATCGGCCAGGTCGTCGCGGGTATGGATGCCGGCCTCGGCCAGCTTGGCGATCAGCTCGGGCGTGAGGCCGTTCAGGTCGCGCAGGTCCTGCGAGACTTCCTCGACGCTTTCCTCTCGGGCGATCTCCATGGTCAGCAGCGCGTCCTTGGCGCGGGTGCGCAGCTCGTTGACCGTGTCTTCGTCGAAGGACTCGATCTCCAGCATCTCCTGCAGCGGCACGTAGGCCACTTCCTCAAGGCTGGTGAAACCTTCCTCGATCAGGATGTCGGCGATCTCCTGGTCCACGTCCAGCTTGGACATGAACAGCGTGCGGATCGAGCTGGCCTCCTCGGCCTGCTTCTGGGCCGATTCGTCGGCCGTCATGATGTTGATGCGCCAGCCGGTGAGCTCGCTGGCCAGGCGCACGTTCTGGCCGCCGCGGCCGATGGCGATGGCCAGGTTCTCTTCGTCCACCACCACGTCCATGGCGTGGCGCTCTTCATCGACCACGATGGAGACCACGTTGGCCGGCGCCAGCGCGCCGATCACGAACTGTGCCGGGTCCTCGGACCACAGCACGATGTCCACGCGCTCGCCCGCGAGCTCGTTGGTGACGGCGTTGACGCGCGAACCGCGCACGCCCACGCAGGTACCGATGGGATCGATGCGCTTGTCGAAGCTGTGCACGGCGATCTTGGCGCGCGAGCCGGCGTCGCGGGCGCACTTCTTGATCTCCAGCAGGCCCTGCTCGATCTCGGGCACTTCCTGGCGGAACAGCTCGATCATGAACTCGGGTGCCGAGCGCGACAGCAGGATGGGCGCGCCGCGCAGCGTGAGATCCACTTCCATGATCATGGCGCGCACGCGGTCGCCGGTGCGGAAGTTCTCCTTGGGGATCATCTCGCCGCGCTTGAGGCGGCCTTCCACGCGGCCGCTCTCGACGATCAGGTCGCCCTTGTCCATGCGCTTGACGGTGCCGACGAAGATCTTGTCGCCGCGCGACATGAAGTCGTTGAGCAGCATCTCGCGCTCGGCGTCGCGGATCTTCTGCAGGATGACCTGCTTGGCGGCCATGGCGCCGATGCGGCCGATGGGCACGCTCTCCACCGGCTTCTCGATGTAGTCGCCCTCTTCGATGTCGGCGATCTCGTCGCGCGCGTCGGACAGCATTTCCTCGGCGTCGGGGTTCTGCAGGCCGGCCTCATCGGGCACCACCAGCCAGCGGCGGAAGGTTTCGTAGGCGCCCGTGTCCGGGTCCATCGCCACGCGGATGTCGACCTCGCCCTTGTAGAGCTTCTTGGTGGCCGAAGCCAGCGCCTGCTCGACCGCGCCGAGCACCACGTCGCGCTCGACGTTCTTCTCGCGCGAGATGGCATCGATCAGCATCAACATTTCGCGGTTCATCGTTCAGCCCACCTTTCCAATCCAATACGGTCCGTTGTTATGTTCTGTCGGCCGGCTCGGCGCCCGCCTCGCCGGCAGTGCCCCGGCCCTTGAAGTTCACGATCGGCGCCAGCCGCGCCTGAGCGATTTCGTCGAGCGTGAAGCCCAGCGCCTGCAGCGGCGCGGGCTCGCGCTTCTTGCTCACGCGCTGGCCCGGCTTCACCGGCGGCTCGTCGCTCCAGACGATCTGCCAGCGCCCGTCGGCGGCGCGCTCCAGCGTGCCGCGGAATTTCTTGCGGTTGGCCGACACGGCGCCATTGGCGCCCAGCGGCGCCTTGAGCGTGATGTCGATCACGTGACCTTCGAAGCGCAGGAAGTCGTTCTCATGGCGCAGCGGGCGGTCGATGCCCGGCGAGCCGACTTCCAGGCGCCGGTAGTCCGTGCCCTCGACCTCCAGCGCGTACTGCATCTGGCGGGTGATGCGCTCGCAGTCCTCCACCGTGACGAAGCGCTCGGGCGGGCGGGGCTGGCCGTCGGCCGGGGGCTGCCAGGGCCAATCCACCGTGACGCGCAGCAGGCCGCCGGCGGACCGTTCCAGGTCCACCAGGTCGAAGCCCAGCGCGGTGACGGTTTGCGCGACGGTGTCTTGCCAGCCCATGGTTGAAATGCATCAGGCCGGCATCGGTTTCCCGCCCGGCCAAAAAAAAAGGGCCGGTAAGTACCCGCCCATTTGGTCGTGAAGCGCGCATTGTAGCGCGCCAAACCTGGCCTAGCAAGCTGCGAGCCAGGCTCAGATGCCCAGCAGCCACTGGATCACGCTCTTGGCCAGAAAACCCAGCATGCCGAAGGACAGCACCATGAACAGCACGAAGGTGCCGAAGCGCCCAGCCTTGGACTCCCGGGCCAGGTTGAACACGATGAACAGCATGTAGAGGATGAAGGCGCCGATGCCCACGGTCATGCCGAACTGGGCGATCTGCGCCTCGGTAAAGCCCCACAGGGTGCCGGTGGCCATGGCGCCTCAACGCTCCGCGTCGGCCAGCAACTCGCGCCCCGCGTGCCAGCTGGCGTGCGCCAGCCAGGGGATCGCCACCACCAGCCCGAGCAAGGCCAGCCCCATGCCCAGGGCCACCAGCGCCGCAATCAGCACCGCCCACAGGGTGAGCGTGAGCGGGTGGCTGGCCACGGCGCGCCAGCTGGCGCCCACGGCGGTGTGCACCGGCACCGGCCGGGCCACCAGCATGGGCAGGGCCACCACGGTGCTGGCATAGACCGGCGCCGCCAGCAAGGCGCCCTGCAGCAGCCAGACCTCGAACAGCCCGGGCTCGGGCGCCAGCACCACGTAACGCAGGAAATCCAGGGGTTTTTCGATCGGCACCGGCGAGGCCAGGGTGATCAGCCCGGCCGAGGTGAGCACCCAGCCGGTGCCGGCCAGCGCCAGCAGCAGACCGAAACGCACCAGCCGCCCATCGCCCGAGCGCCACAGGCCCAGCACCTCGGACAGCGGAGCACGGCGCCCGGCCGCCAGGGCCTGGCTCACCACGTACAGGCCGGTGGCCAGGATGGGCGCGACGATCAGGAAGCCCGAGAACGCCCCCGCCAGCAGCCAGAAGCGGTCGCGCGCCAGGGCCAGCAGCAGCAGGCCGAAGCCGGCGATCAGCGCGCCGTGCAGCAGGCCCGGCAGCGGCTGGGCCCAGAGGTCGCGCCAGCCCAGGGCGAGCCAGCGCAGGCAGGAACGGGGGGTGATGGGCGGGATCGTCTCGGCCATGGCGTGCGGGCGATTCTGGGCTGGGGGCGCCGGCGCGGGGCTGACCTGGATCAAGCCGCGGCCTGCACCAGCAGGCGCGTGTAGGGGTGGGCGGGCGCGGCCAGCACCTGCAGTGCGGGGCTGCGCTCGACGATGGCGCCGTCCTTCATGACGATGACCTCGTGCGCCATGGCGCGGATCACGTCCACGTCGTGCGTGATCAGCAGGAAGCTCAGGCCCCGGTCGCGCTGCAGACGCTGCAGCAGGGCCAGCACCTGCTTCTGCACGGTCACGTCGAGCGCGCTGGTGGGCTCGTCGAGCACCAGCAGCTGCGGCTCCACGATGAGCGCGCGCGCGATGGCCAGGCGCTGGCGCTGGCCGCCAGAGAACTCGTGCGGGTAACGCTGCAGCCAATCGGCGCCGCGCTGCGGGTCGTCGACCAGGCCCACCTCGGCGAGCAGCGCGCTCACGCGCTCGCGGCGCGCGGCGGCCGACAGGTCCGGCCGGTGCACCGCCAGCCCCTCGCCCACGATCTGCTCGATGGTGAGTCGCGGCGAGAGCGAGGAGAACGGGTCCTGGAACACCACCTGCACGCGCTGGCGCAATTCGCGCAGGCGCTTGTTGCGCCGGGCCTCGGCCCAGTCGCTGCCGGCCACATCCAGCCGGCCCTCGAAAGGCAGCAGGCCCAGCGCGGCCAGGGCCAGGGTGCTCTTGCCCGAGCCCGATTCGCCAATCACCCCAAGGGTGCCACCCGCGGGCACGGCCAGGTCGGCGCCCTGCACCGCCGTGAACGCCCCCTTGCGGAACCAGCCTTTGAAGCCCGGCAGGGGCACGGGGTAGCTCACGCGCAGGCCCTCGGCGCGCATCACCGGCGCGGCGCCGGCCGGGGGCTCGACCACGGCGCGCTCGGGCTGGCTGGCCAGCAGCTTGCGGGTGTAGGCGTGCTGCGGGCGCTGAAACACCTCGGTCACGCCGCCCTGCTCCACCAGATGGCCCTTCTCCATCACCGCCACGCGGTCGGCGAAGCGGCGCACCAGGTGCAGGTCGTGCGTGATGAGCAGCACCGCCATGCCGTGCTGGCGCTGCAGATCCGACAGCAGCGCCAGGATCTGGCCGCGCAGGCTCACGTCCAGCGCGGTGGTGGGTTCGTCGGCGATCAGCAGCCTGGGCCGGCTGGCCAGTGCCATGGCGATCATGGCGCGCTGGCGCTGGCCACCGCTGAGCTGGTGCGGAAAGGCGTCGACCCGGCGCTCGGGCTCGGGAATGCCGGTGGACGCCAGCAGCTCCACCGCCCCGGCCCGCGCCTGGCGCGGCGTCAGGCCGCGCTTGAGCTGCAGCACCTCGCCGATCTGGTTGCCCACGCTGTAGAGCGGGTTGAGCGCGGTCATGGGCTCCTGGAAGATGACCGCCACCTCGTCGCCGCGCACCCCGCGCAGCTCGCGCTCGCCCAGAGCGAGCAGGTCGCGCCCACCCAGCAGGGCCCGGCCCGAGACCTCGGCGTTGACCACCAGCCTGAGCAGCGACAACGCCGACACCGTCTTGCCCGAACCCGACTCGCCCACCAGCGCGAGCTTCTCGCCCTCGGCGATGGCAAAGCCAATGCCGTGCACCACCGGCTGGCCGCCGAAGGCGATGCGCAGGTCCTGCACGTCCAGCAGCGCCGGTCGTTCGCTCATCGGTCGGCCTTTCGAGGATCGAGCGCATCGCGCAACGCGTCGCCCATGAAGGTGAGCAGCAGCAGGGTCAGCACCAGCACGCCGAAGGTGGACAGCGAGATCCACCAGGCGTCGATGTTGTTCTTGCCCTGGCTCAGCAGCTCGCCCAGCGAGGGCGTGCCGGGCGGCACGCCCAGGCCCAGGAAGTCCAACGAGGTGAGCGCCAGGATGGCCGCGCTCATGCGAAATGGCAGGAAGGTCACCACCGGCGTCAGGCTGTTGGGCAGGATGTGGCGCCACATGATCTGCACGTTGCTCAGGCCCATGGCCCGCGCGGCGCGCACGTAGTCGAGCTGGCGGTTGCGCAGGAACTCGGCGCGCACGTAGTCGGACAGGCCCATCCAGCCGAACAGGCTCAGCAGGACCAGCAGCAGGCCCACGCTGGGCGCGAACACGGCCGAGAAGATGATGAGCAGGTACAGCTCGGGCATGGCGCCCCAGATTTCGATGAAACGCTGGAAGGCCAGGTCCGTCTTGCCGCCGAAGAAGCCCTGGATGGCGCCGGTGAGCACGCCCAGCAGCACGCCGATGGCCGTGAGCGCCAGCGCGAACAGCACGCTCACGCGGAAACCGTAGATGAGCTGGGCCAGCAGGTCGCGCCCGCGGTCGTCGGTGCCCAGCCAGTTGGCGGCGCTGGGTCCCGAGGGATTGGGCTGTTCCGCGAAGTAGTTGATGGTCTGCGAGCCGTAGGGGTTGGGCGCGTAGAGGGCCCAGTTGCCGTCCCGGGTGATCTGCTCGCGGATGAACGGGTCGAGGTAGTCGGTGGCGGTCTGGAAGTCGCCGCCGAACACGGTCTCTGGCAGGTCCTGCACGATGGGGAAATATGTCTTGCCCTCGTAGCGCACGACCAGCGGCCGGTCGTTGGACAGCACCTCGGCGAACAGGCTGGCCACCACCAGCGCGCAGAACACCAGCAGGCTCCAGTAGCCCAGGCGGTTGCGCCGGAAACGCTGCCAGGCGCGCCGGCCGGGACCGATAGAAGCCCGCGGCAGCGAGCGATGCGGCGCAACCGGCTGGGCCGGGCCGCTCGCATCGCCCCCCGAAGGGGGGGAAACGTCCGCGCCGCGCGCGGGCGTTGCGGGGGGCTTAGTCATATTTCACGCGCGGGTCCACCCACACGTAGCAGAGGTCGGAGATCAGCTTGGTGACCAGGCCGATCAGGGTGAACAGGAACAGCGTGCCCAGAACCACCGGGTAGTCGCGGCGGATCACGCTCTCGTAGCTCAGCAGGCCCAGGCCGTCGAGCGAGAACAGGGTCTCGATGAGCAGCGCGCCGGTGAAGAAGGCCCCGATGAAAGCGGCCGGGAAACCCGTGACGATGGGGATCAGCGCATTGCGGAACACGTGCTTCCACAGCACCTGGCGCTCGCCCAGGCCCTTGGCTCTGGCGGTCATCACGTACTGCTTGCGGATCTCTTCCAGGAAGGCGTTCTTGGTCAGCATGGCGATGACGGCGAAGCTGCCCAGCACCATGGCCGTGACCGGCAGGGTGATGTGCCACAGGTAGTCCACGATGCGCGCGCCCCAACTCAGTTCGTCCCAGTTGGCCGAGGTGAGGCCGCGCAGCGGGAACCATTGCAGCTGTCCGCCGAAGACGACCAGCAGCGCCACGCCCAGCACGAAACCCGGGATGGCGTAGCCCACGAGCACGATCAGCGTGCTGACCAGGTCGAAGCGCGTGCCGGCGCGCACCGCCTTGGCCACGCCCAGCGGCACGGCCACGCCGTAGCTGATGAGGAAGGTCCACAGCCCCAGGCTGATGGACACCGGCAGCTTCTCGGCGATGAGCTGGGACACCGGCTTGTTCTGGAAGAAGCTGGTGCCCAGGTCGAAACGCGCGAAGCGGCCGATCATCTCAACGAAGCGCTGGTGCGCGGGCTTGTCGAAGCCATAGAGCGCCTTGATCTGCTCGATGCGCTGCGGGTCCACGCCCTGCCCGCCGCGGTACAGCGCCCCGCCTTCAGCGCCGGTGCCGCCCGCGGCGCGGGCCTCGGCCAGGTACTGCTCCACCGGGCCGCCGGGCACGAACTGGATCACCACGAAGGTGATCAGCAGCACGCCGAACAGCGTGGGCAGCATGAGCAGCAGGCGTTTGAGGATGTAGACCCACATAGGACGTCAGAAGAAGCCCAGGCGGGAAACACCGCGGCGCCGGCTTTGCCAGGCCGCAGCGGTTGCCCTCTCGAGGGGGTGACGCGCGAAGCGCGGCGCGGGGGTGTTCATTGTTTGGCCCACCAGGTGTCGATGGCCCAGGCCTCGCCGGTGGCGTACGGGGGCATTTCGGGTGGGCGCTGAAGGCGCCAGGCGTTGTAGGCCAGGCGGTGCGTGGACGCCGACCACTGCGGAATCAGGATGTGGCTGTGGGCGATCGCGCGGTCCAGCGCGCGGCAGGCGGCGAGGAAATCGGGCTTGGTCTTGGCGCCCACCATGCGGCCGATGAGCCGGTCCACCACCGGGTTGGCGATGCCCGCGTAGTTGCCCGTGTCGGGCGTTTTCGCGGCCTCGCTGCCGAACAGGTCGGCGTACTCGGCGCCGGGGTTGGTCGTGCCCTGGAAGGCGATCGAAATGATGTCGAAGTCGAAGGTGCGCAGGCGCTGCTGGTAGAGCGCGAAGTCGACGGGCCGGAAGCGCAGCGTGATGCCGAGCTTTTGCAGGTTGCGGATCCAGGGCGAGACCACGCGCGCGCCGGTCTCGTTGCTGTCGAGGTACTCCAGCACCAAGGGCTCGCCCTGGGCGTTCTTGAGCACGCCGTCCTGTACCGTCCAGCCCGCCTCGCGCAACAGCGCCTGGGCCTTTCGCAGGTTGTCGCGCAGCGACTGCCCGCCGTCGGTGCGCGGCGGCGCATACATGGGCCCGAACACGGCCGGCGGCAGCTGCGCGCGGCCGGGCTCGAGCAGCGCCAGCTCCTCGGGCGAGGGCGGGCCGTCGGCCGCGCACTCGGTGTTGCCGAACAGGCCCCGCACGCGCTGGTAGGCGCCATAGAACATCTGCCGGTTCATCCACTCGTAGTCCACCGCCAGGTCCAGGGCCTCGCGCACGCGGATGTCGTCCAGCGGCTTGCGCCGGGTATTGAGCACGTAGCTCTGGAAGCCCGTGGGCAGCTTGTGGGGCAGCTCGATCTTGACCAGCTCGCCGCTGTCGAACTTGCGGCCATTGACGCGGCGCGCCCAGTCGCCGGCTGAGAAGAAGCGCATCAGGTCGAACTCGCCCGCCTTGAGCGCCTCCAGCCGCGCCGTGTTGTCCTTGTAGATCTTCACCGAGATGCGGTCGAAGTTGGCCGTGCCGCGGCGCACCGGCAGGTCGCGTGCCCAGTAGCCCGGGTCGCGCACATAGGTGATGTCGCGTCCGAACTTCACCGGCCCGATGGTGTATGGGCCGCTGCCGATGGGCGGGTCCATCACGACCTTGTCGAAGGTCTTGCGCTGGCCGGTGGCGGGGTCGGTCTCATTGCCCCACTGCCGGCTGAAGATGGGTATGGCGCCGACGGTGAGCGGCAGTTCGCGGTTGGGCCGCTTGAAGCGGAAGCGCACGGTGCGCTCGCCGAGCACGTCCAGGCCCGCCACGTCCGCCAGGATGGTCTTGTAGGCCGGCGAGGTGTAAGGGCCCAACAGGGTGTCGAAACTGAACTTCACGTCGGCGGCCAGCACCGGGTCGCCGTTGTGGAACTTGGCCGTGTCGCGCAGCCGAAACACCACGGACAGGCCATCGGGCGCGGCCTGCACGTCATCGGCCAGCAGACCGTAGCCGGACCCGGTCTCGTCCAGCGCCCCGGTCAGCAGCGAATCGAACATCAGGCCGCTGAGGTAGGCCGGGGCGGTACCGCGCAGGGTGAACGGGTTGTACTTGTCGAAATTGCTGACGCGCAGGTTGCTCACCAGGCGCAGTTCGCCGCCCTTGGGCGCCTGCGGATTGACGTAATCGAAGTGGGTGAATCCCTCGGGGTACTTCAGTTCGCCCCAGATCGCATACCCGTGCGCGGCCCACAGCGCCGGCGCCGCCAGGCCCAGGGTCCACGCCACGCCCCAGCGGCACAGCCGGCGCAGCAAGGAAAGGGGCGTGACGTGCATGCGACAATTCTGCGTGATTTTTTCCTGGAGTCCGATCAATGGGTTTTCTCGCTGGCAAGAAGCTGCTCATCACTGGGGTGCTGTCCAACCGTTCCATCGCCTACGGCATCGCCAAGGCCTGCCACGAACAAGGCGCTGAACTGGCCTTCAGTTACGTGGGTGAGCGCTTCAAGGACCGCATCACCGAGTTCGCCGCCGATTTCGGCTCCACGCTGGTCTTCGACTGCGACGTGGGCGACGACGCCCAGATCGAGAAGCTGTTCAGCGACCTGTCTCAGACCTGGCCCACCTTCGATGGTTTCGTGCACGCCATCGGTTTCGCGCCGCGCGAGGCCATCGCGGGCGACTTCCTGGAGGGTTTGTCGCGCGAGGCCTTCAAGATCGCGCACGACATCAGCGCCTACAGCTTCCCGGCCATGGCCAAGGCCGCCCTGCCCTACCTCAACGATCGCGCCGCCCTGCTCACGCTGAGCTACCTGGGCGCCGAGCGCTGCGTGCCCAACTACAACACCATGGGCCTGGCCAAGGCCAGCCTGGAGGCCTCGGTGCGCTACCTGGCCGAATCCCTGGGGCCCAAGGGCATGCGCGTCAACGGCGTGAGCGCCGGCCCCATCAAGACCCTGGCCGCCAGCGGCATCAAGGGCTTCGGCAAGCTCATGAACCTGGTGTCCACCGTGTCGCCACTGCGCCGCAACGTCACCATCGAGGACGTAGGCAATGCCTCGGCCTTCCTGTTGTCCGACCTGTCCTCGGGCATCACGGGCGAAATCATCTACGTCGACGGCGGCTTCAGCCACGTGGTGGGCGACTCGGCCAACGCCGAAGCCTGACCCCCGGGCCTCAGCCACAAAAAAGGCCCTGCAGCGCAGGGCCTTTTTGCTGGATGCGCGCGGGCCGCTCAGGCCTTCACGCAGTCCGCGAAATAGGCCTTGCGGCCGTCCTCGCCCACGGTCTCCACCAGGCCGTGGATGTCGGTCTCGAAACCCGGGCACTCGCGCGCGAACTCGCGGTTGAACTTGAGGTAGTCAACGATCTTGCGGTTGAACACCTCGCCCGGGATCAGCAGCGGGATGCCCGGCGGGTACGGCGTCACCAAGCTGGTGGTGATGCGGCCCTCCAGCTCGTCGATGGGCACACGCTCGGTGGTGCGCTGGGCGATGTGGGCGAAGGCCTCGCTGGGCTTCATGGCCGGCGTGAGGTCGCTCAGGTACATCTCGGTGGTCAGGCGCGCGATGTCGTACTTGGCGTAGAGCGCGTGCACGTGCTGGCACAGGTCGCGCAGGCCCATCTGCTCGTAGCGCGGCTGCTTGGCGCAGAACTCCGGCATGATGCGCCACATCGGCTGGTTCTTCTCGTAGTCGTCCTTGAATTGCTGCAGCGCCGTGAGCAGCGTGTTCCAGCGGCCCTTGGTGATGCCGATGGTGAACATGATGAAGAAGCTGTAGAGGCCGGTCTTCTCCACCACCACGCCGTGCTCGGCCAGGAACTTGGTGACGATGGACGCGGGGATGCCGGTCTCGCCGAAGCTGCCGTCCATGTTGAGGCCGGGCGTGACGATGGTGGCCTTGATCGGGTCCAGCATGTTGAAGCCCGGCGCCATGTCGCCGAAGCCGTGCCAGTCGCGCTCGGTGTGGTGCTCGGCGGCGTCGTCGCGGCGGCGGTTGAGCACCCAGTCCTTGGCCTCGCCCACGCCCTCGTCGGCCAGGCGGTCCGGGCCCCAGACCTTGAACCACCAGTCGTCGGCGCCGAAGTCGTCCTCGACCTTGCGCATGGCGCGGCGGAAGTCCAGCGCCTCCAGCAGGCTTTCCTCGACCAGCGCGCGGCCACCGGGCGGCTCCATCATGGCCGCGGCCACGTCGCAACTCGCGATGATCGCATACTGCGGGCTGGTGCTGGTGTGCATCAGGTAGGACTCATTGAACAGGTGCCGGTCGAGCTTGACGTTCTGCGAGTCCTGCACCAGCACATGGCTGGCCTGGCTGATGCCGGCCAGCAGCTTGTGGATGGACTGGGTGGCGTACACCACCGACTCCATGGGCCGCGCGCGCTTCTTGCCCATGGCGTGGTAGTTGCCATAGAAGGGATGGAAGGCCGCGTGCGGCAGCCAGGCTTCGTCGAAGTGCAGGTTGCCGACGTAGCCGTCCAGCATCTGCTTGATGGCCTCGGTGTTGTAGAGCACGCCGTCGTAGGTGCTCTGCGTGAGGGTGAGGATGCGCGGCTTGACGGCGGCGGCGTCCACGCCCTTGAGCAGCGGGTTGGCGCGGATCTTGGCCTGGATGGCCTCGATCTCGAACTCGCTCTGCGGGATCGGGCCGATGATGCCGTAGTGGTTGCGCGTGGGCTTGAGGAAGACGGGGACGGCGCCCGTCATGATGATGCTGTGGAGGATGGACTTGTGGCAGTTGCGGTCCACCACCACCACGTCGCCCGGGGCCACCGTGTGGTGCCAGACCATCTTGTTGCTGGTGCTGGTGCCGTTGGTGACGAAGAAGCAGTGGTCGGCGTTGAAGATGCGCGCCGCGTTGCGCTCGCTGGCGCCGATGGCGCCGTTGTGGTCGAGCAGCTGGCCCAGCTCTTCGACCGCGTTGCACACGTCCGAGCGCAGCATGTTCTCGCCGAAGAACTGGTGGAACATCTGGCCCACGGGACTCTTGAGGAAGGCCACGCCACCCGAATGGCCCGGGCAGTGCCAGGAATAGGAGCCGTCCTCGGCGTAGTCCAGCAGGGCCTTGAAGAACGGCGGCTGAATACCTTCGAGGTAGCTCTTGGCCTCGCGGATGATGTGGCGCGCCACGAACTCGGGCGTGTCCTCGAACATGTGGATGAAGCCGTGGAGCTCGCGCAGCACGTCGTTGGGCAGGTGCCGGCTGGTCTTGGTCTCGCCGTAGATATAGATCGGCACGTCGGCGTTCTTGCGGCGCACCTCTTCGATGAAGTTGCGCAGGTTCAGCACCGCGGGGTCGAGGTCCGGCCCCTGGCTGAACTCCTCGTCGTCGATGGACAGAATGAAGGCGCTGGCGCGGCTTTGCTGCTGCGCGAACTGCGACAGGTCGCCATAGCTCGTGACGCCCACGACCTCCATGCCCTCGCTTTCGATGGCCTGCGCGAGCGCGCGAATGCCCAGGCCCGAGGTGTTCTCGGAGCGGAAATCCTCGTCGATGATGACGATGGGGAAACGGAACTTCATGCGGCTCTCCTGGCGAAGCGCGCAAGTGTACGGAAAACGCATGTCCGTCCGGCCTTGTCGGGCCTGGATTGGCGCAGAATGCGAAGCGGTCCCGACGGGGGACCGCTACATGGAGGACAAGGCACATGGCCGATTCGACCTGGTGGTGGCTGCTGGCGGGCGTGCTCGTGGGCGCCGAGCTGCTCACCGGCACGTTCTACTTGCTCATGCTGGCGCTGGGCGCCGCGGCCGGCGCCATCGCCGCGCACCTGGGGCTGCCCCTGACGGGACAGCTGGTGGTGGCCGCCCTGGTGGGCGCGGCCGCGGTGGCGGGATGGCACTGGCACTCGCGCCGCCGGCCCGGCGATCCTTCGGTGCGCAGCCTGCGCAGCGTCAACCTCGACATCGGCGAGGTCATTCACGTCGAGCAGTGGAACAACGACGGCACGGCCACGGTCAAATACCGCGGCGCCGCCTGGACCGTGATCCAGCGACCCGGCAACGCGCCCACACCCGGCGCCTACCGCGTCACCGAACTCGTGGGCAACCGCCTGCTCGTCGAGAAGGCCTGAGTCCAGGCCGCCCTGCAACCGCTCCATAGAAAGAACAAGACCCGACCATGGAAATCGCCATCCTGCTCATCGTCGTCGCCGCGATCTTCGTCACGCGCGCCGTCAAGATCGTGCCGCAGCAGACCGCCTGGGTGATCGAACGCCTGGGCAAGTACCACGCCTCGCTCGCGCCCGGCCTGAACATCATCGTGCCCTTCATCGACAAGGTGGCCTACAAGCACAGCCTGAAGGAAATCCCGTTGGACGTGCCCAGCCAGGTCTGCATCACGCGCGACAACACCCAGCTCCAGGTGGACGGCATCCTCTACTTCCAGGTGACCGATCCCATGCGCGCGAGCTACGGCTCGTCCAACTACATCGTCGCGGTCACGCAGCTGGCGCAGACCTCGCTGCGCTCGGTCATCGGCAAGCTCGAACTCGACAAGACCTTCGAGGAGCGCGACATGATCAACGCGCAGGTGGTCTCGGCCATCGACGAGGCCGCGCTCAACTGGGGCGTGAAGGTGCTGCGCTACGAGATCAAGGACCTGACGCCGCCGGCCGAAATCCTGCGCGCCATGCAGGCCCAGATCACGGCCGAGCGCGAGAAGCGCGCCCTGATCGCTGCCTCCGAAGGCCGCCGCCAGGAGCAGATCAACATCGCCACCGGCGAGCGCGAGGCCTTCATCGCGCGCTCCGAGGGCGAGAAACAGGCCGAGATCAACAAGGCCCAGGGCGAGGCGGCCGCCATCCTCGCCGTGGCCGAGGCCACGGCCGGCGCGATCCGGCAGGTGGCCGAGGCCATCCGCCAGCCCGGCGGCCAGGAGGCCGTGCAGCTGAAGGTGGCCGAGAAGGCCGTCGAGGCCTACGCCAGCGTGGCGGCCGACGCCACCACCACGCTCATCGTGCCGAGCAACATGACCGAGGTCTCGGCCCTGATCGGCTCGGCCATGAAGATGGTGCAGACGGGCAAGCCCACAGGGGCCTGACATGGACGACCTCGCGCACAACGTGCTGGGCGGCGAGCTGCAAGCCTGCTCGTTCGACCCGCTGACCGGCTTCTACCGCGACGGCTGCTGCCACACCGGCGCCGACGACGAAGGCACGCACGTGGTCTGTGCGCGCGTCACGCGCGAGTTCCTCGACTTCTCCAGCCAGCGTGGCAACGACCTCGCCACGCCCCGGCCCGAGCAGCGCTTCGCGGGCCTCAAGGCTGGCGACCGCTGGTGCCTGTGCGTGAGCCGCTGGCTGGAGGCGCTGCAGGCCGGCGTGGCCCCGCCCGTGGTGCTCGAGGCCACGCACCAGAACGCCTTGCAGCACGTCTCGCTGGAGGTGCTGCAACGCCACGCCTGGCGCAAGGCCGAGGACGGCAGCCACACCGGCTGAGCCCGCGCGCGAGTGAGCTACAATCCCGCGCTTCGCGGAGAGGTGGATGAGCGGTTTAAGTCGCACGCCTGGAAAGCGTGTGTGGGTTAATCCCCACCGCGGGTTCGAATCCCGCCCTCTCCGCCACCCCCCTAGTGTTTATGCGGCTTCCAGCGGGGTTCAATCCAAAATGCACCATCCAAGGTGCCATCCCGCATAAGACCTAGCGAGATGATCGGGGCTCTTGCTGAAGTTGCTCACTTGCAACGCAGCAGCCATGAAAAGCGAGTTTGAGCCCTTCGCTCACCCCGATCCGTTCGACATCCCTGCCGGCGACGGCTTTGCGGGATGGCCTGCGCAAATACTCTTCGAGATCAAAGAGTTGCTGTTTGACTGCAGCAGCGATTGGCTCACTGCGGTGGCATCGCACATCCACGAACTCGCGAGGACCAACCGCGCAGACAGGGTATTTGACGACCCGAACGGCGCGCGTGAGAGCCTCGCACATTCCGAATCGGGGCAGTTCTCTCTATACAGACAGCCTGGTTACATTGGCGTGTTCGCCGCGCTTGAGCCCAGCGTCGCTTGGGACAAGATTGAGCCACCCACTGAGCGCTGGCAACGCTATGCGGTATTCGCGCTCATGTACCTTCGAGACAGCGTCAAGATTCTCGAAAGGCGCGACCGGCTGCAGAGAACTGGTCGCGCCACGAGTGCCGACAACAAGTATCTGGCCTTGGATCTTTCCGAAGCATCTGCCTGGGCGCTAGAAGCGATGCGCGCACTGCAAATTGCTCACTCGCTTCGAATCGACGCCCGAGCAAAGTCAGCTCGTGGGCGCAAAGCCGCAGTGGCAAGGCACGTGGTGTTTGTGTCCTTGAAAGCGGAGGCGCTAGAAATGGCCGACTCCCGCCCCTTCAAGACGAAAGAGCAGGCACTCGACTACATCACCTCCAACCTGCTGATCGATTCCGCGAACAACAAATTCTGCAGCAGGAGCGCTGCCAGCAAATGGCTACGCGAAGCTGGGTGGAAAGCCGGCGCGAGACGAGAGCAGTAGTCGCCACGAGTCGCCACCTCCTAGAGCGCTTCGCGGAGGGCGACGGCCTGCACTCTTGCAACGCATGTGTACACACCTACAGCGCAAAGCTGTAGATCTGCAGAGCAGAGACGTTTCCCCTTGCACTCCCGCCAATGAGACTCCGGGTTCTCGAAACTTCTGGAGTGTCAACGATGCAGAAACGACTGAAGCAGGCCATCTTCGCGGGCACCCAGGCCACAGCGCAGAAAGACGTACCGCTCACCCCCATCAAGAAGCTCCAGGCGCTGCAGGCGCAGATGCCTCAGGCTGGGTACATCAGGCAGGCCGGCTTGCTGGAAGTGCTCCCGATCTCTCCGGCCACGCTCTGGCGCTGGGTGAGCAAGGATGTATTCCCGAAGCCGGTCAAGCTCAGTCCGCGTGTCACGGCTTGGCGTGTGGAAGACGTGGAAAACTGGTTGTTTTCCAACGGGTAGCGCTTGCAGATGCACATTTTTCAGTCGATGGCTTCAGATCAAATGTAAGAATCTGATTCGGACGCCCTGAAGCGGCACTCTGATCCTGGGAGGCAAGATGTTCGATTCCGTTGAAGCAGTGCGCTTCGACCGCAAGATGGGAGTGGGCAGGACTACTCCGCTCCTGATCGGTTGCGATGAAAATGAGTCCGAAATCGAGGTCATCGCCAAATTCTCGAAAGGGTGTTCAATCGGCGGATTAATTCGGGAGGCCATGTCGGCAATGTTCGCGATTGACCTTGGCCTGCCAGTCCCCAAGCCCTATGTAGTGCGGCTGTCTGACGACTTCATCGATAGCATCCCAGATTCGGCGATACGGTTGTTCTTGCATGAGAGCGACCGATTCGGATTTGGCTCCCGACGACTGCCGGAAGGCTTCACAGTTTGGATTGCGCCCGCCGCTCGTATGGCCGACCAGCTTGAACAAGAGGCCGTCAACATCCTGGCCTTCGACTGTTGGCTGACCAATCCCGACCGACATACCGGAAATCACAACCTGCTTACAAACGGCAAGTCATTTGCTATCTTCGACCATGAACTCGCACTCATGACGGACATGAACTTGTTCTGGAAACCGCCGTGGACGCCCATGGCTCTCGACGGTGTGCGCCCTCCACAGGAACATGTGTTCTTCAACCACCTTCGCGCGCGGACCGCGTACCCTCTCGAAGATCTGTGCTCACGTCTTCAGGGGCTCAGCGATGAACGGATCATCTCGTATGGCAATGCCCTACCGGCAAGCTGGGCAGCCGAACTGGAGACCGTGAACAAGGCGCGAGCCTTTATGATGTCTCTTCGCGACAACCTCACCACGGCGGCAAATGAGCTGCGGAGGGCCATGTCATGAGCGACACTCCACGAACGACATACAGCTACATTGTTCTACGCTACATCCACGACATTGGCACTGGTGAGTTCATCAATGTAGGCGTCGTGGTCATGGGGCAGCGTGGCTCGTACATCGGAGCGAAGTTCCGCACCGCCTACGGGCGCGTTAAGGGCGCTTTTCCCAGCATCGATACCGAAGTGTATCGCTCACGCATGCGCCGGTTGCAGGCCGTTTTTGATGGAATCGCAGCCGGCGACATCTCATATGGAAGTGACGAGCCACAGACGCCGTCACAGATCGAGCTGATTGCCCACTCGGTAGTCCGAGCAGATGACAGTTCGTTGCAGTGGTCGCCCGTCGGTAGCGGTCTAAGCAGAGATCTTCCGGCAACGTTGCAATCGCTGTATCACCGCTTCGTTACTAAGCACGACCACGACGGATCGACGGCCATTCGCAAAGACGATGATGTTTGGAGGCACTTCCGAACGGAGTTGGAGAAACGGAATGTGTTGCCGTACTTGGCCCCCAAGGTCATTTCCGCAGCTGACGACTCCATCAAGTTTCAGCATGCATGGAAGAATGGTGCGTGGCACTGCTATGAGCCCTTGTCGTTCGATCTTGCAAGCGATGCGACTATCAAGGAAAAGGCTCATCGCTGGTTGGGTCACGTATCAAGCGTTCAAACCGCGTCTGAGTCGTTTCATGTCTTCTTCTTAGTGGGCAAGCCCGTAGACCTGTCGCTGCTGGATGCCTATGAAAAGGCCGTGAGCATCCTCCGAAAGGCGCCGAGGAGCGAAGTGATCGAGGAAAGCCGAGCTGCCGAGTTCTCTGATCAGGTCGCACAAGCCATTTCCGAGCATAGGCTGGCAAATATCTAGCTCGCTTCGGGTTGCGCTTCGCTGAGCCAGTCATAGATATTGCTCAAGTGTCCCGGTCGTATAGGGACTAGCTGCCTCTCGACAGCATGTCTCGGATCTGCTTCTGCAATCCTGCGCGCTCGACCATGAGATCGGTCATACGTTCATGCTGCAATGACAGCCTCCGCAGCACGGCCTCGCGACTCATTACCTGCCCCGTAAGGTCATGTAGTGCATAAGCGTTGTCATGGTTTGCATAGTTCACCTCCCACGCTACGCCGTTGCCAATCTGTATCCCCAGCCTCCTCTGCGAGTCCAAGGCCAGCGCGGCTTGATCTTGCGCGGCCAACTGTTGCACAAGAAACTGCATGGAGTCTCTATGCATTTGGATCTCCATGTGCACCGATTCGATGACACTCGACAGGGCGGCTAGCCTGACTGTCTTACTAGCGCTCTCGGCCTGCTGAGAGAGCACGGCGCGCGTGTCTGCCAGCTCCTTCCGCTGTAGGCGTATTGAGGCAACCAAGAGAACAAGCGCGGCAAATGCGACAACAGGATTGAGTATCCCGCCGAAATAGTCTCCAGCTTGGCCCCACTTCTCCGGGCTGTCGGCGATCGGATAGCTGACGAATCGCAACAAGTACGCGCTAGCCACTGCCAGCGCAATCGCAACAACCACCGTGACCACTCGGCCTTCTGCCAAGTGTTTTCCTGCCGCCTGGTCCTTTGTGTCCTCAACCATGGTTCCTCCAAATGGCCAAAACCTAGCACCGATCGCTAGGCTACATCAGGCCCGAAGTACGCTTCGCTGCCTCGCGCAACATGAAGGCAGTAGTGACTTGGCCGGCCGACTCTTTCGCCGTGGCGACCGCCGCCTCAAAGTGGTCTTCCCTCATGCTGGCGAGTTGCTGCCAGCGGTGAGAGTCGTTGCGGTGAATGCCAAGGTCCGCGAGCGTCGGCGGTCCTTTTTCTTCAACCACCCCCGTTTCATCGTGTGACTGGGTGTACTTGCGCGCATCGCCACCTTTGTTCTTCTCCATCGTCGCCAGCAGTTCACCGGCCTTGCGTTCCGCGCGCACCTTGATCTCGGTGGCCCACAAGATCAGGTCTTGGTCTTTGGCTGGCCCTGCGCTTGCCACTCATAGCCCAAGCCACTTGGCAGCGGACAGTCGAACACTCCCCTCAGCCAGACGCGCAACGCCCCATGCAAACGCAACAGCTTTTCATCTGCGCTGAGGATGCCGTCGAAATATGAGGCATATGCAGCAAACGTCACGTCAACGAAATCGTTGCGAAGCCTCTCTGGACGAACGCTTTCGTAGCCACCCCTTGCGACCCAGTCCAGTGCCAGGAGGTACAGCCCAAGGGCACATCGGAATAGAAAGGTGTTTGGCAACTCTGAAAAGGACGGGGTCCTCATTCTTCCGGGGTGTTGCTCCAGCACATGGGCGACCATGCCGAGAACGAACTTCGCCGCCTTGTCCATGAAGCCATGTGGAAAATCGTCACCCAGGAGAATGGCCTGCCGCTCCTGCTTCGTGTAGTCCTTCGCCATCTCTGAGAACACAGCTCCCATCGCTTGGGCGTCAAGCAGCATGCTCGAGAAATGCGCCGTCGCAGCATCCCCATGCGCTACAAGCTGCTTGGTCAGTTCTGGGGCGCCGGCCTTCGCGAGCTTCAGCCCGCGCACGTACGCATGGAACTGCGCCGTTTGCTCTTCGTCTACAAGACGTCGCTGTAGCCCTGCACCACGTCCGCGCATCCTGGTGACGGCCTCGCTGCCCTTCAACACCACCACTTGCGATGGATAGTCAGACAGCACCTCCATGGATCTGAAAATGCTGGCCAGCGTGTTCCCTTTGTAGGCCTCCATCGCCGCGAAGTCAGTCAGAACCGCCTCATTCGCAGTTGATTGCGCCAGGTAGGACCTCAGATCGTCCGATTGCAGCTTATTGCTGTCGATCACTAACCGCATCGCTCCACCCAGACTCAGCCTTCAGCGATCAGGCGCATCTCCGACATCAGATCCACGAGACGCTTCGCAATAGCATCGGCTTGCGCCCCTATCAAGCCCAGTGGAATCGTCCCACTCGACAGCTCGCAGTAGCGCACCTCCATGAAGTGCGCATATCCGTCCGGCACCGCAAGCGCCTCCGCCCTGATCGCATCGCCGATGCGCTCATAGTGCGTTGGATCAGCAACCTGCACACCTCGGCACAAGACCTCTGCCAGATAGACGCCTGACTGGACCTTGTCTATCTGCAAGGTGAGGATGAGAGGTTCAGCAGCCGCCATAGTTCTTCTTCCCGCTCTTGGTGATGGTGTACGTGCCGCCCCTTGGACCGACATAGCAGGTCTTCCCGCTCGGGCTCGTGTAGCTGGTGTTTGGTGCCGGCGCGAACTGCGCAGCGCTGGGCGATGTGGGGCGAGCAGGAGCAGCGTAGGCGGGGTGTGGAGCCAACGAATTTGATCGCGCCTGAGTCTGGCCATTCGCGGCCTTGAGGCATTCGACGCGCTTGGAGGCCGGCTCAAGTTGGCTGCAGGCCTCAAGCAGGATCGCGGGCACTTGGGCAAGGGCGTGGATGGGGGACGCGGCCAGCACCACCAAGCCGATCAGGATGCCACGGGGATAGCTGGTCATCGAGGCGCTTCCTGTTGGTGGTTCACGTTCTTGAGAATTGTGCCGATGCAATCACCGAAGCGGTGAATGTCTTCATCGCTCATCACGACCTTCCCGCTGAGCACCCAGTCAACACCGCTCTTTTCAGGACGGACACCGATCTGAAGCTCCACCTGGCCATACACCACTTCGCTCAGGTCGGCGAAGGACGCCATCGGGATTGCGTACAGAAGGAAGTTGGGTTGTTCTGGACTTCGATGCACCTTCCCATTCAATGGAGCCGGTGGGTTGTCACCCGCCCGGCGCATCCAGAAGTTTGAGATCCGCACCGGCTTGAGACTCAGCTGCTGTGTCGTGATTGCCTCGCCAGTTGTAGTCCCCACTCCGGCTTTAAGGAGGCTCATTCCAGAGGCGTAGAACGACATTGAGGAGTCGATCGTGCGGACGACATCACTAGGTGAGGTGTACTTGGTGAGTCCAAAGATTCGCACGCCGCAGCCACTGACGCGGCCCTCGTCCTGGTAAATCAGCGGCTGGCCGGCAAACTCTGCCGCCATGATGGTGCCAGCTTGAGCAGGCCCCGCCAGCGTGACCAACGCTCCGCAGCACGTCAGCGCCCCAAGTACCCTTTTAAACATGGCTCGCTCCCCCTACTCGGTGAAGCCATGCTATCGAACTAGCCCGATCTCAGTACAGCGGCGATCCCCCGCCCAGAGGATCAGTGACAAACGTCACAAGCGACGCCATCGCCCACTCACGTTGACGCAACGTGCATGCGATCGCCCTCGTACATCTCCCGCACCATGTACACCTTGTGCCCCTCGGCCTGCAGTTCCGCCTTCACGCGCGCAGTCAACGCTTCAACAGTCTCACCAGCCCTGCGATGCCATTGGCGGTCCTCACGCATGGACTTCAACCCGATCGGGTCATAGCGCACCGCACGATCAGCACCCAGCTTTGAGTCGTCCACGCCCACCAAGGCACGGATGATGATCAGCATGTCACCGTCGTCACGGGGGGCCCGCTCTTCCAGTTGGCGGACACGGGCTTCAAGGCTTGGCATGTTGCTCCTCCGAGCTGGGGTTGATTCGGCCACTGCTCGACGCCGCGCTTCCCACCGCAGGCATTCGCCCGGTTGTCTGCTGCCATTGGGCCAGCAGCACAGCAATTCGCTCGTCTAGCTCGGCATCCGTCATCCGTTCAAGCCGACGCTCCATTGACCTGGATGCTTCCAGGTACGAGAGACGCCTATCAAGACTTTGCATTCTGGTTCTCCTTCGCTTCCAAGGCCTCGATCCGACGGGCCAGTTCATCCACTTCCACCACACGCGCCAGCGCGCCGATTGCAGCCACCAGAGCCGCGCCTTGTGACGGTGCAAGCTCACCCGCTCCAATCGCCTCAAGCACGGCTTTACCCCGTTCGGTCAGCGTGCCCTGGGGCATCTCAATGGGCTGAGGTGCCTCTACCGGCTTCATCGCTGGATAGACACGTTCGAGGAGCAGACGCGCCGCAGCCACATCGCCCTCTTTCGCCTGCTGAGCGAGCTTGGCGATCATGGCCGGCACATGTCCTGCGATTGATTCGCGCACCTCGGCAAACGGCCCTTTCCCTTTCGGTCGTCCGCTCGGATTGCCGCTCTGGCCAGGCTTCCACTTGTGTCCCGACAAACTGTTCTCTCCTTGCTGTTTTCAGGGCCCCAGCAGCCCACCAATGGGCGCCTGACTGCCAAGCAGGCCGTAGAACGCTCCCGAGCGCTCAGCCATTGCCGCGCTCTCCGCGTTGATCCGCCCAAGCAGGCCACCCATGGCGTTCAGGTTGCTCGCGCCCTCTTGTCCTTGGGAGAGAAGGATGCGGCCCATGGCGTCCCGCACCGACTCAGGGGTCCGCACGCGGTTCCACAGGTTGGAGGCACCCGCCAACATCCCCGTGGGGCTTCCCCGGGCTGCGCTGGTGGCGAGGTTCGCGGTGTCCAGGATGGGCCCGACATCCAGATCCCCGGCCCCGTACATGCGGGAAGCGGTCTGCGACCCACGCCCCACGGTCTCCAGGCCCTTCAGGCGCGCTTCCTTTGCCACCTCGGCCGAGAAGGTGCGGTAGTCCTTGCCGAAGATCGCCTTGAGCCGATCACGGGTGCTGGGCTCCATCCACATCTTCAGCAGCGAAGTCTGACCCGACTGCGTGCCGGACTTCTCCCGCAGTGCCTGCAAGGCACCCACCCGGAAGGCCTCGATTTCGGACTGGCTCATGCCCTTGAGGTTGGAGGCCACATCGAAGGCATCGGCACGCATGGCCGTGCGGCCCATCTCGGCGGCGTCGATCAACTGTGACGGCCCGGCGTAGGCGTCGCGCGCCAGCTTGTAGACCGACTGGCCATCGACCTTCGGCGCCACGGCATCGAGCTTGCCGGTGAGCTGCACTCGAACGTCGTCGATCGCTCGGGCCATCTTGTTGTTGCCCTGGCGCTTCGCCGACTCCGCGGCGTCGTACAGCGACTGCTTCAGGGTGTCGAGCACGGCGAACGGGACTTGATCGCCCTTCTTCAGCGTGCCTAGGACCACGTCCTCACCGGTCTGCAGGCGGTAGAGCTTTTGCGCCTCGCCATGGATGCCCATCGTTCGGCCGAGCAGCTTCAACACGTCGTCGTCCACCTGAGTGGCCAGGCCTTCCAGCTCGCGGTAGTACGGTGCTGCAGCCTGTCGGCGGGCCGAGTCGAGTGCTTCGATGGTCTGGGTGAACCCAGCACCCCGCGTGCCGAGAGCATCGTCTGCGGCAGACACCAGGCGTCCTGCCCGGCCCGCTTGACGGTCCCGGATCATGGTTGCGGCGCGGTCCTTGGTCTTTCCCGGCAGGGTGGCCAGGGTGTCCAGGAGCTGGCGCGTGTTCTCGCCACCGGCATCGGCCACCGTTGCCTCAGGGCCGAGCTTGCCGAAACGGGCGCTCACCTGGCCAGATGGGTTCACCGCACCAGAAGAGTAGATCGAGCCCTTGGCGTCGCGTGCTAGGGCCTGGGCGACCTTCTGCTGGGCGTAGTTGCCGGCAGAGCTGTCCGAAACCCTCTGGGTCACGTTGCGGCCTGCTGCGCCCAGGATCGACTGCACCGGCTGCATCACACCGGAGATCAGCGCGCCTTTTGCCGCACCCATGCCCGCATCACCGGCTATCCCCGACAGATCCTCGGCGCGGGACTCCCCGGCTCCGCTGACGGCGCCGTAACCGGCACCAGAGACAGCCGCTCGGGTGGCATTTGCGACAGGGCCGGTCAACTTCGTCGCCGGGTTGAGCCACGCCGCAGCCTTCGGCGACACCGCCGCAATGGTGCGGTTCGCACCAGCACCAAGCGGGTTCACTGCCAGCGTCGGAGCGGCGGTCATGAACTGCGTGGCGATCGAGCCGATCGGGAAGTCCTCCTGATACTTGTCCTGCACACCGCGCATGTAGTCGCGCGTGTCGCGGTAGTTCTCGGAGAACGACTTGCGCTGTTTTCCCGTCACGAGATCTGAGAGCGTGAGGTCCGGCTGAGTCAGCGTCTTGTAGGCGCCGCCAATTGCGCCCACCAACTCGTCCCCAAAGCCGAAGGTCGGGCCCTGGATCACGTTGGACAGTCCACGAATGACCGGGTTGCCCTCGGCTCGGCCTTCCTGGTACTGACCCATTTGCGTGCCGGCCATCTGCTGCTGAGCAAAGGTCATGACCTGCTCTTCAGTCGCATCGTCGGGCGCTTCAACCTCAAAGACGGCGCCGTCAGGCGCGGTGATTTCGTAGACAGCCATGCTTACCTCACTCGGCGGATCTTCATTCCAGCGCCACCACCGGCCTGGTTCTTCTGGGAGAACAGCGGGTTCGCCTCGGAGAACCGAGCCAGCTCTTCATAGAAGCCCTCGTCAATCTGGCCATTGCGGCGGCGGTACTCCCTCGCCAGACGCGCCACGTCGATGTCGCGTTGAGCCAGGCGCTTTGCCGTGTCGAGCATGAGCGTGCGACCTTGGGGCGTGGTCTGCAGGCCGGGAACCATGTTCTGCAGGAACTGGCGATCGGCATCAGACATGGCACCGGGCATTCCAGCACCACCGGACGGGTTGCGCAGCTCAAGGGCGATCTCGCCGGACAAAGCCTGTGCAGCCTCCAGGTTGCCCACCTTGTCGCTGACGTTGAAGCCGAGTGACCGAGCGGCCTTCGCCACTTCCAGGCCCGCCCCGGTGAACTTGCCGGTATCGACATCGGCCAGAAGCTCACCAAGTCGGTTGTACCGATTGAGCTTGCTCTGCGCCGACGCGCCGGCCTTGAGCACATTGCCGTATTCCTCACCGAAGAACGCACCAACCTTCTTGTGCTCCTCTGTCTCCTGCTTCATGTTCACGATGGCGCTCGGCGCCGGGGCGTGGGTGACGCTCTTCTGCAGGGCCTGCGTGACGTAGGCCTGTCGGACCTGGGGATCGGTGATGCCGGCTGCGTCCAGCATCTGCTCGACACTGGTCTTGTCGGCTTTCTGCGGAAGTTGCGCGAGGATCTGGCCATTCGCGCCTACACGCACTTGGCCCGGGCTCAGGGTGAAAGCCTCCTGCTGCTTGGGCAGAAGCTGCTGTTTCAGGATCTCATCTGCAAACGGCGAGTTCGGCAGCATGGCGTACTGCTTCAGGGCATCGGGGTTTCCTGCCGTTGATGCGAACCCGACCCCTGTTCCGTCGCCCAACGCGTCCACCATCGGGTAGGTCTGAGGCTTCGCCTGCTGCAGCACGTTGGGCAGGCCTGCGCGCCACTGGTCCTGCTCCTTCTAGCGCGTCAACTGAGCCAAGGCCTGATCCATCTGGATCTGACGCAGGGCATGGCTCTGGTCGCGATCTCGCGCCAGCAAGCCGCGCTCCTCTTCCTGAGATTGCCGGTCGAGGGCGCTGCTGTAGCTCGCCAGCCCGCCGAGCAGTCCTCGCCCGGCCGTGTTCCATGGTGCACCGCGCTTTGCCCCTGCCATGCCGGCAGCAGCAGCACCGAGCAATCCTTGGCCCTCAGGCGTGGCGGCGAAGTCGAGAAGTCCTTTGAACATGCTTTCTCCCTTACTGGGGGGTCTCGTGAGGTTCAGCCCAGGGGACCATGGCGATATATGGCTCGATCTGCGGCACCTCAAACCATTGGTCCGGGTTGTTTGGCAATCTGAACGAGAAGAATCGGGGAGCCACCCATAGCGTCGCGTTGGCCTGGTTCAGCAAGGGCAGCAGCCAGGGCATGACGGTTTGAGCCTGACGGATCGCGAACTCGGTGAACGCCGCATGCCGCTCCTCGTCTGTCATCGGCGCTGCCGTTCTTGGTTGATTGCTCCATTGGCTGAAGATCTGAATGCTCATGTTTCGCTCTCTTGCGTGTAGTGATTGGACTCGCTGTGAGCCGTTTTGTCTGTCCCGGTAAATGGGTGTTTTTCGGGATGCTTCTTGAAGAAGGCGCGCGCTTCGGCCAGCGTGTTTAGAACCGTCTTCAGACGCGGGCCGAGCGCTGCGTCACGTGCGGCCAGGGCCGCCACTCCGTCGGCTTCAACGGTCTCGGCGACGTGCCATCGGAACGCCTTGTAGAGAGCCGAATCTGACCGGGCCGGTGCCCCGTACGTTTGCTGATGCCAAGCAACGACGCCGAGATGGCCGCGCAGCACGTCAGCGAAGAACGACGCATCCTTCTTGCGTGGGCGCCCTCGTCCTCTCTTCAGGGTTGGCGCACTTCGCAGCGAGGCAGCGAACATGACTGCGATTGGGTTCGCGCTCAAAGAATCGGAAAGCCTCTCGCGCGCGCACCGGCGCGCTTGTTCCGAGAACTCCTCGGGTGGGGCCGGGAACTGGTCCCAGAGCACCTCGTGCGCGTTGGTGGGGGCACTCGCGGACATCTCAGCCCCCACTCTTGGCCTCATAGCGCCGCGTCTTGCGGTTGTAGAACCCGAACCGCACCTTGGTGCTGCACCTAGCGGTTTCGGGGTTGGTGCATGGCTTTCCAGCCTCAGCCGACCATCCGCAAGAGCAGCGAACCCAGCACCCACAGTCGCCGGGCTGTCCACATTTGGTGCACTTGAGCATGGAGGTGTCGCCGGCCAGCAGGCGAGCAAAGGCGTGGGCGAACTCTCGAAGGTCTTGCTTTTCGCTCATGCCCGACCTCACAGAAGTTCGCCCTTCGGCCCTGTCGAAACCACCCGCTTTTGGGGCTCTTCAACACCACCGATTTCGGGTGACTTAGGCGTGATCGGATTACGGTCCGACGGCGCGTCGTGAAGGTCGGCCACGAACTCGTCTGCGATGTCGAGCGTCGCCGTGCAGTAGGTCAACTCCCACGACAGATCCGCGTGGCTGTGGTCGCTGTGGTTGACCAGGTAGTCACTCAACCTGTCAATGCGTTCGTGCAGCACCTTGAGCCGCCGCGACAGCGCTGCGATGTGGCGCGCGGCCTGAACATCGCTCGTCGCCACCAAGCCCAGCCGCTCGGCCATCAGGCGCACCTGGCACGGGTGGACATCGACGATCGCCCCTTCGCCGAAGCTCTTGTCTTCGAGGCGAAGATTGCCGTTGGGCAGCGTGGTGATTTCGAGGCTGGGAATCGATTCAGTCATGCCGCACTCCCAAACAGGGTTTCCATGGCCTCCAGCACGCCCGTTGATGGCTTCTCACGCCAAGGAGCAGCCGATGGCTCATGGAGGTTGATGTCGTCGGCGATGGTGGTTCGTAGCTCGGTCATGTCGGGCCTCAGTGGGTTGGTTGAAGACATGGAGATGGCATCTCTAGATGGTGTCCGTGGGGCGGTACAGAGAAAGGGGCGAAATCGGCCTTGATAGGACCGTGGGGCGGTACAGGCGAGGGCTCCCCTGTACCGTGGGGCGGTGCAATGGATGGGCCTCCTGTACCGTGGGGCGGTCTAAGGCTTGCGTTTTTGAGAGCCCGGTTTCGGCCGTACGCGCTGCGCACGAACGTCTCCACGGCGCCCTCGTCATAGCCGGGATGTCGATCCAGGCTTTGCCACGTGACCGCATACCAGCTCGCCTTGTTGGGGCGATGGCCTTTGACGGTCTCATGAACAAAGCCACCGTCGAGAAGCTCGCGCTTCGCCTTGGTCAACATGTCCGACGACTTCCAGCCGCGCTTCTCCATGTAGGCCCGCGACAGCAGCAATCGCCCGTTGTTGTCTCGGACGTATTGCCGCGCCACCTCCAGGAGAAGTGCCTTGGCGTGGACACTCAGAGCCGCGTAGGCAGGCGAATCGAGGACCGCCCATGGCAGGGCCACAAAACCGCCTGCATCGCGCCCAGAGCCGCCCTTGCGACTCTTGTTGCGCCCGTTCACGTCAATGCCGTGCCTGCTGGCTCAGCCTCAAGGTGATAGCGGGCGGCGCCACGGTGCATGTAGCCGTCGCGGTCGTAGAGCGTCACGCGCTCGGTTCGGATGTCGAAACCGAACCGGTCGCGCAGCTCCTTGATCCGAGCCGGCGCCTGGTAGCAGCCAAGCCGGCGGAGGTCGTACGAGGTCTTGGGGCCTGACCTCAACGCATCGACGATTCGCTCGCGCTGCGCTTCACCGGAGGTGCTACGCGCCTTAGAATCGCGTCGAGGTTCTTCTGAGGCCCCTGTTACTTTGGTCGGTGCGGGGGCCTCGTTCATTTGGTGGTCCTCCGCGCTCGGTAGCGGGTCCACATGTACAGGATGGCGGCCATCATTGCGCAGCCTCCTTTCCTTGAGCGTCACGCCAGGCGATCAGCTCAGCACCGTCGAGAACGGTGCAGCGCGGGCTCAGGCGCTTGGGCTGAGGGAAGTCCTTGCGCTCCTTGATCCACCGCCAGAGGGTGGCGGGGCCGATGCCGAGCAGTTCGGCGGCTTGCTTTGGTCGGTATGACCGGGCGTGGGTCGTGTCCACATTGCGCTCCGCTTGCGCCGGCCCCTCGCGAATGAGGACGTGAGGTTTCGGCTAATCCCGCGTTGTCTTGTGACTGCGGTATGGAGCAATCCTCAAAATTTCGACATATCCCGACCAATCCACGACAGAACCACGACTGTCGGGGTCAGCCTCCAAGCCCATCAAAAGGGGAAGCAGGACGGGACTTTTCTGCAACCATCCTCAGCTTCCCCTTAGCTTTGGCCCAGCCCCTCGCCAGATCTAGAGACCATCCATTGCCGCCATGAGCAACCTCCTTGAGTCCATTCCTAGACGCTTCACGCAGGTCGGCTTCGACGGTTGGCCAGTCCGACTTGACGGCCAACACCAATGCCTTGCGTTTCATTGCCAGAGACGAGCTGGTGGCGCTTGGCGTGAGCGGTCCTGCATCCGAGATCGCGTGGACTTCCACTTGCAAGCCCCTGTCCGCCACGAACGCCTGAAGGTCATCAACGGAGACAAGTGCCCGGTTGAGCGCATTCCCAACTGGAAACGGATGAGGTCCGAGGGTCAGGGGATCGCGAACCTTGAGGACTCCATCTCGAACCGCCCTTGGAAGCTCTTGCTCCAAGTTGAGACGAGCGCCTCCGTAGCCGATCCCGACCTCATCGTCTTGATCGCGCCAAATGGCTTCAGCGATGTAATGCGCCAGATCTTCGAACGGCACGAACTGCATACCCGCCGGCAGTTTGATCGTCTTCACGCGCACCCCTTCTCGGTGCCCTTCATCGGGAGCCCCAGCAGGCGGGTGAAGGTTTCCCGCTCTTCGGTTCGCGGGCCTAGCTGGGGCAAATGGCGATCAATGCTGCTACGGGCGTCGACTGACATTGCGAGCCCGCTCGACAACGACCCAGGCTTCTATTTCCGCCATGGATTGACGAACTTCCGCGCAAGCCTTCTTCATCGGATCTACTTCCGTTTCCGACCTTTCAACTGCCAGGCAGTTCTGCACCACCAGCATTCGCGCCATGCTGTGCGCTGATTTCATGTCGGCGACAAACCGGGTGAACTGAGGATCGACTGCGATGTTCCTTGTGGCGCCGACGTTGAGAATGCATCCGACCTGCAGGCGGTCGAGGTCCCACGGCTCCTGTGCGTTTGGTTTTGCCATTTCGCCTCCTAGATGTGCAGCTGTAGCTTGGCCTGCGAGGTGCCCACGTCGTTCATTTCAGCCATGTGAACCTCCATCGCTCATGTCAGGGTAGCCGGTCGATCGCATCAACCAGCTACCCGCCTTTGCCCCGCAAGATTCGGCGCGGGGCTTGCCGTTTACTTCTCCAGTGAGTTCCCAGTGATGACCAGCGCGGTACTAATGACTATGAGCACGACGGCCCAAGCAACCAAGGAGAACGCACCCGCTATCAAGCTCTCGCCGGACCAACAAGTCAGCTCAAGGAACTGCGCTACGCCGGGGAAAGTGGCAAGGACCTCGACGAGCAACTTCGCCGGCATATGGAAGACAGTCTTGATCTGCAACCACAGATCGCTGATCGTGTAGACGTAGTCGCCGTTCATGTCGGCGCGCGGGAAGATGTTCTGGCACTGGAACATGGTCACATCTCCTGGGCGCGGTGCTTGGCGGCCAAGATCAGCTTCCGCGCTGCACTCAAATCGGAAGTAGCGAGACGCTTCTCGATGTTGACAAGCTCGAAGACCTTCAGCGCATCAAGCACTTGCTTTCTGGATGCTTCGGTCACCTGGCCGCGTGCAAGCCACTCGGAATCATTGAACCATCGCTCCACTGCCCATATGCCGCCGCTCACACGGATCGCATCGCGACAGAAGGAAGCGAGCGACGATGGCAGTTCATCGAGTAGCGCATTGCCGACCACTTCGGCGTGATGCAATCGCGCGGTCTTCTCAGCCTCTCGTCGCGCCAACTCCTCCGCACTGACGTTGAGCACGACCCTTAGTCTTCCATCGGGCAGGCGAAAGACCTTCATGAAGCCCGGCTCTTCATGAACGTAATTCGACGTCCGAACGCCCCTCGGTCGCAGGGACACCGAGTTGGTCGGTTGTCCCGGCTGGCCTGGCAAGAGGTGTAAGGGAAGGATGCCGGCAGCGGCTATCGCTTCTGCTGTGCCGACGAACACCGTGGTGTTGCCTACCTCCTTGCGCGAAAGGCCAGCCACTTCACGGACAGTCGCAGGCGGGTCGTAGAACCGACCCTTCGGTTTTCCTCTGCGACTAGAAACTGATGGCTGATTCGACTCAATCATGATCGTCTCCTTTCCCCATTGCGTTTGCGGCCACGAACTCAAGTGCCGTCCTGTCACTCTTGGCCAGATTGCAAGACGGGCATGAAGCAAACAGGTTGCTGATCTCGTCCAGCCCGCCCAGCGCCCGGGGTAGCGCATGCTCAACGTGCCAAGATCCGTCCAGCGTCAGCGGTGTGGAGCAGTAGTGACAGCGCCCGCCGCAGCGGTTGAAAACGTCAGTCCTTCGACGGGAAACCGGCCGCGCTGCGGGTGCTCGAACTGGCGGC
This sequence comes from Hydrogenophaga sp. PML113, assembly GCF_001777155.1. Classification (NCBI taxonomy): domain Bacteria; kingdom Pseudomonadati; phylum Pseudomonadota; class Betaproteobacteria; order Burkholderiales; family Comamonadaceae; genus Hydrogenophaga; species Hydrogenophaga sp. PML113. Next base: position 457,632 of record NZ_MIYM01000003.1, read on the forward strand.
TGCTCGAACGCCTCCGCTGGCCACAGATCCTGCTGTGCGCCGCCTGCCGCCCTCGCCTGCCCCTCCGCCCTTGAAAGCTGCGCAGTGGCCTCCAGCAACCGGCGAGCAGCGGAAAGCGCCACCACCTTGTCGTCGGCCACGCTCAGCACCACGCCAGGGCCAGGTTCGATCACCAGGTACTGCAACGCATGCAGCCCGCGATCCACCGTCGGCAGCGTGGCGAGTGCGTACTTGCCACGTCCGAACACGCCGCCGTAGATTGGCCGGTGAAGAAGCGCGCTAGTGCTCATGACGTGCCTTCTTGGGGGCTCATTGTGGGGCGGACCAGACGAGGCGGAGGTGGCCGCGAGTTGGGGCGCTGTCTGCGAGATGCTGGGCAATCGCACGCTCAATGCTTTGTTCCTGCATCCCATCGCTTTGCCATAGCGACAACTCCCAACGCCGGCCCTTCACGGCTCGAATCGACCAATCTCGCTCAGCAAGGTGCTTCGTGCCGAACGAGCAGCGCGTTCGTTTGGGCGCTGCAGGTAGCTCGACACCATTGCAGATGCCCAGATCAGACAATTGGTCCCACGTCCCAACCACTCGATAGGCCCAAGCGCATCCACGCGTGCCATAGATCCAGCGCGAAACGTGGATATCGCCGGGCAGCATCCAGGATGCTTCTTCCCGCCTGCCAAAAACTGCATCAGCCATGCTGCACCTCCACTGCCTTGCTCGAATCAGACCGCGCCCAGCACGTCAGCAAGCCGTCTAGCGCAGAGACAATTTCAGAGGCCAAGTCTGAGCATGCCCACATATAGTGGTCTTGGAGATCGCCCGACAATGAGCGCAGATGTGTGCCCGATTCCCCATAGGTGTGCATCAGGAGAGCATGCAGCTTGTTTGCCGCTTCATGCGCACGATCGAAGCATTCGCCCTCGCTTTGAACCGTATCATCCTTAGTAGCCATGTCGCACCTCCATCGTGCGTTGTGGTCAGGGGCTGGCTCGTGCTCCACCACTTGCCAGCCCCGACTTGTCGCCCTGCATAGGCCGCCGCAGGGCTTAGCGGATCGCAACCACCTTCCCCTCCTTCTGGGGTTTCGTCGTGCAGTACGTCGCCCACATGTCCATGAGGCGACGGCGCTTCTCGAACACGTCGGACCGCAGGTAGGCGGCTTCAGTCTTGTCGCCCACGGCGTGAGCCATTGCCCGCTCGGTGATTTCACGCGGAAAGCTCGTGCGCTCCACCGTCCAGTCTCGAAACGTCGAGCGGAAACCATGCGGCACCCCGTTGGCCTCCATGTCTTTCATGAGCTTGCTCAAGGCCATGTCGGACAGCGGCGCCAGCTTTCGTGGCGAAGGGAAGATCAGATCCGTCCCGGCCGTCTTGCCCACTTTCTCCAGCAGCTGGAGCGCAGCCGGCGACAAGGGAACCCGGTGGCTCACCCCGGCCTTCATCCGCTGCTTCGAGCCTTCGGCGTCCTCGCCAGGAATGAGCCAGGTCTTGGTCTTCAGGTCGATCTCCGACCAGCTCGCGTGGCGCACGTTGTGCGATCGGACGTTGGTCAGGATCAGGAACTCAAGTGCCCGGGCAGAGACACCGTCTTGGCCTTGCAGACGCTGGAAGAAGGCCGGCAGCTCAGGCACGGGCACCGCCTTGAAGTGCGTGCTCTTGGCGATCTTCTTGGCGGCAGGCAGCAACGTCGAGAGGTTGCCTTTCCACCTGGCAGGGTTCAATCCCGTGCGCAGGCCCATGGTGGTGGCCGAATCAAGCACCGTCTCAATCCGCCCTCTCAGGCGGCTGGCCGTCTCGGTCTTCGTGTGCCAGATCGGCTTGAGAATGCGCAGCACGTGCTCAAGGGTCACGTCTCGCACCCACAGATCCCCGATCACCGGGTAAGCGTAGTTCTCCAGTGTGCTGGACCACTGCGCCTCGTGCTTCTCGTTCTTCCAAGAACCACGGTGGGCGGCTATGTAGTCCTCGGCGCAGCTCCTGAAAGTCACATCCATGGCTCGGCTGGCTGCCAGGTCACGACGGCGGGCCTTCTTCTGGTCGATGGGGTCCACGCCGTTGCGGATCTGGTCCCGGGCTTCGATGGCCAGCAGCCGCGCCCTGGCCAGCGGCACGTCGGGAAACCCACCCAGCCCCATCTTGCGGCGCTTGTTGCCAATGACGGCCCGTAGCACCCAACTCTTGGCGCCGGAGGGGCTCACTTGTAATCCCAAACCAGCAATCCCACCGACGAAGTGAAGCCCTGGCTCCGTGAGCCGCTTCACTTCCAGCGCGCCGAGTTCCTTCGCCTTCTTTGGCATAGCAGTCTGTGCACCAAAAAACGTACCATCAGCAATGAGATTGCACGATACGTCGTGAGGTCACGCGGGTCAATAGCCCACTACGCACATAGAGGGGATCGACAGTCGTTTGAGACTTTGTGAGATGTCTCAAGACCTATACTTGGCGGACGCCCTCTCCGCCAACCATCACGCTCAGAACGACCCAGGTCGCTTCACCCAGAGCCCTGAAAGCCCCGTCAACCCTCGTGTTGCGGGGCTTTTTTGTTTCGGCACTCGAGGCCTCGCTCAGGGCGCCCGCCTCCAAGGCGGCACAGGCTTGGACTTAAGGCAGCGTAAATCCTGGGATTGAACACTGCGTGCTCCCGCGGACCAAGGACTCTCGAAATGAACTGGAAAAACACGTCGAGCCGCTACGGCACCGTTTCCATGACCCTCCACTGGTTGACGGTGCTCGTCTTGATCGGCGTCTATGCCTGCATCAACCTGACCGACCTCTTCGCCAAGGGAAGCGCACCGCGCGAAGCCTTGAAGGACGGGCATTTCATGCTCGGCCTGGCGGTGTTGGCCCTCATGGCCCCGCGCCTGTTCAACCGCATCCTGGGCAAGACCCCGGCCGTCGTGCCACCGATGCCCCGCTGGCAGCAATGGCTGGCGAGCGCCATGCACGTCACGCTGTACGTCTTTCTGGTGGCCATGCCCCTGCTCGGCTGGCTGACGCTCAGCGCCTCGGGAAAACCGATCCCGTTCTTCGGCATCCAGCTGCCAGCGCTCTTGGCGGAAAACAAGGACCTTGGCAAGCAGTTGAAAGAGGTCCACGAAGCACTCGGCACGCTGGGCTATTTCCTGGTGGGCGCGCATGCCTTTGCGGCGCTGTTCCACCACTTCATCACGCGGGACAACACGCTGATTCGAATGTGGCCGCAAAGGCGGTAGCGCCACGCCCCCGGCCGCGCCGGTATCACCCGATACAGCCGCGACCCGCGCCGCGGCCCAAGAATGGGGTTTCCTTCACTTGGGCCTTCGCCATGACACCCCTAGAACACGCCCGCGAACTGATCGAGCGCTTCATCCGCGCCGTCAACGACGGTGACGCCGACGCGGCCCAGCGCTGCCTCACGCCCGACGTCCAGTTGGTCTTTCCCGGCCCCACCCGCTTCCAGCGCGTGGCCGATTTCCTCGCCCTGAGCGGTCCGCGCTACCAGCGCGTGGCCTACACCTATGGCGCGATGGAGCTGGCGCAGAACCACCAGGGCCGCACCGTGGTCTTCGCCCAAGGCACGGTCAGCGGCGTGTTCGCCAATGGCCAGGCCTTCGATGGCGTGCGCTACATCGACCGCTTCGACATCGACAACGGCCTCATCGCCTCCAAGGAGGTCTGGTCCGACATGGCCGATCGCATGCGCCGGCTCGGCCTCTGAGCCGCGCTCGGTATCGGCCTATACAGACACGGCGGGCCGCCGTGCGCACCATGGCCCCGTGCACAAGCGGTTGCACGGATCACATGGAGATTTCATGAGCAAGCACCCCGACGCCGTCGCGGCGATCACCCAGCGCTACCAGGAGTGGATGAAGGCCATCCGCGAACGCGACCTGCAGGCCATCCTGTCCATCTACGCCGACGACGCCACCTACATGCCGCCCGGCCGGCCGCTGGCCACGGGCCGGGCCAAGCTGCAGGAGGTCTGGGGCGGCTACCTGCAGCGCAAGGACTTCGTGGCCGAGTACACGCCCACGCTGCACGTGTCGGACGCCGGTGACATGGCCTACGACATCGGCCTCTACCGCATCAGCATGGTCAAGGACGAAGGGCCGGTGAGCTTCGTCGGCAAGTACGTGGTGGTGTGGAAGAAGGTCGACGGGCAATGGCGCGCCATGCTCGACATGGACAACGACAACGGACCCGAGGCCCAGGCCTGAGTCCGCGCTGAGGGCGCGCCGGGCGCGCGCCCTCAGCGTGTGTTGGAGGCCTCGGCCCGCGTCTCGGGCCAGCCTTCGCCCGGCGGGTCACCTTCGTTGAGAACCACGAAGCGCGACCCGTTCATCGCCAGTTGGCCGCGCTGGCGCAGGCGGTTGATCACGCGCGTGACGGTCACGCGCGAGGTGCCGGTCATTCGCCCCACCTGCTCATGCGTGAGGTGCACGGTCATCTCCCGCCCCTGCGCGGTGGTGGTGCCGAAGATGCCGGCCACGCGACGCAGCAGGTGCAGCACGCGCGCCTCGGGGGGCAGCGAGAAGGCGTATTCGAGCCGGATGGCCAGCACGCGCTGCTTGATGCTCACGATGCGCAGCAGGGACAGGGCCAGCTCGGGATGGGAAGCGAAGGCCTCGCGCAGGCGCCGCGCGTCGAAGCGCAGCACCTCGGCGTCGCGCAGGGCCACCGCGGTGGAGAAGCGCGGCAGCCCGTCGAACGCCGGGGCGTCCCCGCACAGGCCGTTGGGGCCCATGACCTCGATGGTGATCTCCTGCCCGTCTTCCTCGAAGCAGGAGATGCGCACCTCGCCCGAGAGGATCAGGAAGAAGTGCGGCGACACCTCCCCCTGTCCATACAGCAGGTTGCCCTTGCGGATGCGCAGGCGGTCGGCCAGGTAGTCGTGCCGCAGCCACAGCTCCACGTCCTCGGGGGACAGGCCCCAGGTTTCTTGTCGGCGTTCGCTCATGGCGGGGGAATCTAGCTTCATGGCCGCGATCCTTCAATGCCACGCTCACAGGCGCGTGGTCGGCGGCAGTTCCAGGCCATAGAGCGTCTTGCCGTAGAGCTCGCCACCCACCTCGGCCTGCAGCAGGAAGTGGGAGGCCATGCCGTGGATGTCGCGAAAGAAGCGCTCCACCGGCCCCTGCGGCAGGATGGCCCCGCCGCAGGTGGCCACCAGCCGGCCGGCCGCCGCCACCGCCATGCGCGAGGCCAGCGCGGCGTCGGCCCGGTAGCGGGCGCGCTGTTCCTGGCCAAAGGGCTCGCCGCGCTCGGCCTGGGCGTGCATCTCGTCGATGTCGGAGACGATCAGGCGGTGCGCCATGTGGATCTGCGCCGCGCCCTGGCCCAGTTCGATCTGGTTGTGGCGGTCCTCCGACTGCGCGGTCGAGGTGGCGTTGGCGATGCGCTTGCGGCCCAGCGCGATGACGGCGTCGAGCAGGCCGAAGGCGCCGCCCACCACGCCCGCCGCGGTGCACAACGCGAACACCGCGTTGAGCGGCATGCGGTACATGGGGCCGTGGTTGCGGGCCTCGCCCGGGTACACGCCGCGCTGCGCGTCGGCCCAGGAGAGGGTGCGGTACAGCGGCACGAGGCAGTCGCTCAGGCTCACGTCCTTGCTGCCGGTGCCGCGCATGCTGGCCACCTGCCAGCTGGTGTCGTCGACCGTGAAGGCGCTGCGCGGCACCGCCGCGAGCCGCTGCTCGGGCGGGCCGCCGTCCCGCGGCACCGCCACCATCACGCACAGCCAGTCGGCCACGTCCACGCCCGAGGCGTACAGCCAGCGGCCCGACAGGCGCAGCGCATCCCCTTCGAGGCGCACCTGCACGTCGCGCCCCACCCCGCCGCTGAGCACGGGCACCACCGCGTCGCGGCCGCCGGCGAACACCTCGTCCTGAAAGCGCGGCTCGAACATACCGAGCAGCCAGGGGTGCACGCCCGCCAGACAGAGGATCCAGCCGGCCGCCGTGTCGGCGCGGGCCACTTCGCGCGCGCATTCGAACAGCGCGCGCGGGTGCATGTCCCAGCCGCCGCAGGCCGCGGGCTGCACGATGCGGAACAGGCCGATGCCGCGCATCGCGGCCATCGCCTCGTCGGACACGCGGCGCTCGGCCTCGTGCCGCGGCGCGCAGTCGCGCAGCAGCGGCGCCAGGCCACGCGCCCGCGCCACCAGTTCCTCGATCGCCGGGGCGGGTGAAGCTGTTGCGGTGCGGCTCATGCGGCGGCCCCTCCGAGTTCGTGGTACTGGCCCCGCAGGTAGACCAGCGCGCGCGCGTCGAGATCGCCGTGGCGCAGGGCGTTCACCTGTCCGACGACGATGGTGTGGTCGCCCGCGGCGTGCTGCGCCACGACCTCGCAGACCAGGGCGGCGCCGGCGTTGTCGAGCACGGGCACGCCCTGCTCCAGGGCCCAGGGGGCCTCGCAGCCGGCGTCGCCGCGGCCGGCGTAGTACTGGGACACGGCCTGGTGGCCGGCCTTGAGCACGTTGACCGAGAAGCGGCCGTGGCGCCGCAGCGGCGAAAGCCAGCGGCTTTCGTTGCGCACGCACACGAGCAGCAGCGGCGGCTCCAGGCTCACCGAGGTGACCGAGTTGGCCGTCATGGCCGCGGGCGCCTCGGCCGTGCCGCAGGCCACCACGGTGACGCCGGTGGGAAGACAAGCCATCGCGGCGCGAAACCGGCGGCTGTCGAGAGTGCTGTCCATCCTGGGGACCTCCGTTGTGATTGATGGTGGGCCGCAGTCTCGCGAGCCCGGCGCGCAGCGTCTGTATCGGTCGATACCTGCACGCCAGGGCATTCCCCTAGCGCGCTTGTATCGGCCGATACCGCGAGGAGCGCGCGCGCTGCGTACCGTCGCGGCATCCACAACGAGGAGCACTCACATGAAGCCCATCAAACGGCTGCTGGCGGCGACCCTGCTGCTGGCGGCAACCCACGCCACGACCTGGGCACAGGCCCCTGGCAAACCGACGCTGGTGATCGGCGTGGTGGCATCGGCCAGCGGGCCGGCCGCCGCGCTGGGCCTGCCCGAGAAGAAGGCGATTGAGCTGGTCGAGGAGATGGCGCGCTCGCGCGGCGACCTGCCGTTCCAGCCGCGCTTCGTCTACCTGGACGATGGCTCCGACCCCACGCGCGCCGTCAACGCGGTGCGCAAGCTGGCCAGCGAGGATGGCGCCGCGGTGGTCATCTGCTGCACCACCACGCCCGCCTCGATGGCCGTGCTGGACACCGTCAAGGCGGCCGGTGTGCTCAACATCTCCATGGCCTCGGCCGCCACCGTGGTGGAGCCCGTGGCCGAGCGCCACTGGACCTTCAAGACGCCGATGACCGACCGCATGCAGATCGCCTTCACGCTCGAGCGCCTGAAGAAAAGCGGCGCCAAGCGCATCGCCTACTTCGGGCTCGAGGACGCCTATGGCGAAGCCGGCTGGAACGAGTTGCGCAAGCTCGCCCCCGAGTACGGCCTGCAGATCGTGGCCAGCGAGCGCTTCTCCCGCGCCGACACCAACTTCACGCCGCAGGCGCTGCGCATCCGCCAGGCCGGCGCCGACGCGGTCTACCTGCACGCCATCCCGCCGTCCAGCGTGCTGGCGCACCAGGCCTTGCTGCGTGTGGGCGTGGACCGGCCCGTGTTCCACAGCGCGGGCGCGGCCAACGCCGGCTTCCTGGCCATGGCCAAGGGCTCGCTGGACGGCGCCTACGTGGTCAGCGGCGCCCTGCAGGTGCATGAGCAGCTGCCGGCGAGCCACCCGCTCAAGCAGCCGCTGCAACGCTTCGTCGAAGCCTACGCGCGCAAATTCCCCGGCGAAACGGCCGACCTGTTCGCGGGCCAGGGCTGGGACGCGGCCCACCTCGCGCTCAGCGCCCTGTCGGCCGCCACCAAGGCGGTGCCCGCGGGCGCGCCGCTGCCCGCGCTGCGCACCGCCGCGCGCGACCAGATGGAGCGCATCCGCGGCCACGCCGGCGCCAACGGCATCTTCAACCTGTCCAAGGACGACCACCTGGGCCTCGACGATGTCGGCCTGGTCATGCTGCGCGTCGACAACGGGCGCTTCAAGCTGCTGGGGGACTGAGCGGTGGCATCGCTGGACACCCTGCTGTTCCTCGGCATCGACGGGCTCACGAGCGGCGCCGTGTACGCGCTGCTCGGCCTGGGAATCGTGCTCATTTACCTGGTGACGCGCGTCATCAACATCGCCCACGGCGACTTCGCCATGCTCGCGGCCATGACGCTGGTGAGCCTGGAGCAAGGCCTGCTGCCGGGCACCAGCTACCTGCTCGGCGCGGGCGCGCTGCTGTGGGGCGCGCTCAGCGCCCTGGCGGCCCGCCGCCAGGGGGCCTGGGCCATCGCACGGCCCTGCCTGGGCGCGCTGGCCACCGCGGCCCTCGCGTTCGCGCTGCCGCTGGCCCTGGCGGCGCTGCGGGCGCCCGCGGCGCTCAACGCCGCCGCCGCCGTGCTCATGGTGTCGGCGCTCGGCCCCATGTTCCACCGCCTGGCGATCGAGCCCATTGCGCGCGCGAGCGTGCTGGTCTACATCATCGTAACCCTGGGCATGCACCTCATCCTGCAAGGCCTGGCCTTGCAGCTCTGGGGTCCGCAGGCCCACTCGGTGGCGCCCCTGCTCGACGGCAGCCTCGCCATCGGCGCGGTGGTGATCAGCCACCAGTCGCTGCTGGTGCTGGGCCTCACGGTGCTGCTGGTGGTGGCGCTCTACCTGGGCTTCAACCACACCCTGGCGGGCACGGCGCTGCGCGCCTGCGCGGTCAACCGCACGGGCGCCGACCTGTGCGGCATCGAGGTCGCGAGCGCCGGCCGCCGCGCCTTCGGCCTGGGCGCGGGCCTGGCCGCCGTGGCCGGGGTGCTGATCGCCCCCGTGGTCGGGGTGCACTACGAGATGGGCTTCCTCATCGGGCTCAAGGGCTTCGTGGGCGCCACGCTCGGCGGCCTGGTGAGCTACCCCGGCGCCATCGTCGGCGGCGTGCTGATCGGCGGCTTCGAGTCGGTGTTCTCCTACCTGAGCAGCGCCTACCGCGATGCCCTGGTGTTCCTGCTCATCATTCCCATCCTGCTGCTGCAGACCGCACGCCACAAGCGCCGGGGAGTCGTTCATGGGCATTGAGGCGCGCGGACTTCTTGTGGTCGCGGCACTGGTCGCGCTGGTGTCGGTCGCGGGCGCGGAGTTCCACGCCTCCGTGCTCGCCACCATGGGCATCTACGCCCTGCTCGGCCTGTCGCTGGTGATCCTGGCGCTCAGCGGCCAGGTCTCGCTCGGGCACGCCGCCTTCATGGGCCTGGGCGCCTACGCCAGCGCCCTGCTGGTGGCGCGCACCGGCCTGCACCCGGCCGCGGGCCTGATCGCGGGCCTGGGCGTGTCGGGCGCGGCGGCCTGGCTCATCGGCAGTGCCACCAGCAGCCTGCGCGGCCACTTCCTGGCCCTGACCACGCTGGCCTGGGGCATCGCGCTGGCCGTGTGCTTCCGCGCGGCGGCCGACTGGACCGGCGGCGCCTCGGGCCTGGCGGGCATCGCGCCCTTCACGCTGTTCGGCCAGTCGCTGAGCGCGCCCCGCCCCATGGCCCTGCTGAGCTGGGGCTGCGCGCTGCTGGTGGTCTTCGCCATCCTGCGCGTGCAGCGCTCGCGCACCGGCCGCGCGCTCGGCGCGGTGCGCCAGCAGGAGGTCATGGCCGAGAGCTTCGGCATCTCGGTCAGCGGCGTGCGCCTGTGGACCTTCGTGGTGTCGGCCATGGTGGCGGGCTGGGCCGGCGGCCTGTACGCGCACTACCTGGGCTTCATCAGCCCCTCGCCGTTCGACCTGTCGGGCTCCATCAAGGGCCTGATGATCGCCGTGGTGGGCGGCGAGCTCAGTGCCATGGGCGCGCTCGCGGGCACCGGCATCGTCGAGGGGCTGAACTGGGTGCTGCAGGCGGTGCTGCCCGCCGTGTCGTCCACGGCCAGCAGCCTGGAGCCGCTGTTCTACGGCGTGCTGATCATCGCCGTGATGCTGTTCTTTCCCGAAGGCCTCTGGACCCGGGTGGACCGCGCGCTCGCGACGCGCGCGACGCGGCCGGGCGGCGTGGCCCTGCCCTCGCGGGCCGGCGCCGCGCCCGGCGAGGCCGGCGAGCCCTTGCTCGAGGTCGAGGCGGTGGGCGTGGCCTTCGGCGGCGTGAAGGCGCTCAGCGACGTGAGCTTCCGGCTGCACCGCGGCGAGGTGCTGGGCCTCATCGGTCCCAACGGCGCGGGCAAGTCCACCTGCTTCGACGTCATCAGCGGCGTCAATGCGCGGCACGCCGGGCGCGTGCGCCTGCGCGGCGAGCCCCTGGCCCAGGCGCGCGCGGCCGGCGGCCTGGCGCGCAGCTTCCAGCACACGCGCCTGCTCGAAGACCGCACGGTGCTCGACAACGTGATGCTCGGCGCGTTCCGGCGCACCCGCAGCGGCGTGCTGGCGGCCGTGTTCGGGCGCGACGCGACAGACGAGGCCCGCGTGGCCGCCTCGGCCCGCGACTGCCTGGCGCGCGTGGGCCTGGAGGCGCACGCGCAGCGCCTGGTGGAGACCCTATCGCTCGGGGAACGCCGCCTGGTGGAGGTGGCGCGTGCGCTCATGGCCGACCCCGAGGTGCTGCTGCTGGACGAGCCGGCCGCCGGCCTGCGCCGCGCCGACCGCGAGCGCCTGGTGGTGCTCATCCGCGCCTTGCACGCGCAGGGCTGCACCATCGTGCTGGTGGAGCACGACATGGACATCGTGATGGCCCTGGCCACCCGCGTGGTGGTGCTGGACCGCGGGCGCCTGATCGCCGACGCCGCGCCGGCGGCGGTGCGGCGCGACCCGCGCGTGATCGAGGCCTACCTGGGCATGGGAGACGAGGCATGTTGAACGTCGAGGGACTGAAGGCGGGTTATGGCCGCTCCGAGGTGATCCAGAACCTGTCGCTGCGCGTGGACGCCGGCGAAGCCGTGGCCGTCATCGGCCCCAATGGCGCGGGCAAGACCACCCTGCTCAACGCGCTCATGGGCCTCAATGCGCAGGCCTCGGGCGCGCTGAGCTGGAACGGCCGCGCCCTGGGGCCTGGCACGGCGCAGCGCCTGCGCGCCGGCATGGCCCTGGTGCCCGAGCGGCGCGAGCTGTTCGGCGGCCTGTCGGTGATCGACAACCTGCGCCTGGGCGCCTACCTGCGCCGGCACCAGGCCCGCAGCGCGCTCAAGGCCGACGTGGACTTCGTGTTCGGCCTGTTTCCCGTGCTGCGGGAGCGCCAGTCGCAAATGGCGCAGACGCTGTCGGGCGGCGAGCAGCAGATGCTGGCGATCGGCCGTGCGCTGATGTCGCGCCCCCGGCTGCTGCTGCTCGACGAGCCGTCCACCGGCCTGGCGCCGCGCATCACGCTGCAGATCCTGCAGGCCCTCGATGCCCTGCGCGCGAGCCAGGGCCTGGCCGTGCTGCTGGTCGAGCAGAACGCGCGCCTGGCGCTGCGCTTCAGCGGCCGGGCCTATGTGCTCGAAATGGGCGACGTGGTGCTCGACGGCCCCTCCAGCGAGCTGGCGCGCGATCCGCGCGTGATCGACAGCTACCTCGGCAGCGGGGCCACCCATGCCTGAGGCGCGCATCCCCACCGGGCGCGTGCTGCTGCGCAACGCCCGCCTCTACCCGGACGCGTCGGGCGCGCGCGCCACGGCGCTGCTGATGGAAGGCGGCCGCGTGCGCTGGCTGGGCCAGGCCGGCGAGGCTCTGCCCCCGGCGGACGAGGTCATCGACGCGGGCGGCGCCACCGCGCTGCCCAGCTTCATCGACGCGCACGCCCACCTGTGGTGGATGGCGATGGACCGGCTGGTCTGGCAGCTGTCGGGGCCGCAGGCCCCCGCCTCCATCCCCGAGCTGCTGGACGCGCTGCGCGAGCGCGCGCGCGGGGACGGCGACTGGCTGGTGGGCCACGGCCTGTCGGAGGCCCGGCTCGCCGAGCGGCGCCTGCCCACGCGCGCCGAGATCGACCGCGCCGTGGCGGACCGGCCGGTGGTGCTGCGGCGGGTGTGCGGGCACGCGGCCGTGGCCAACACCGAGGCCCTGCGCCGCGCCGGCTACCGCGAGGACAGCCCCGACCCGCCCGGTGGCCTGCTCGAGCGCGAGGGCGGCGTGCCCAACGGCATCCTGCGCGAGGCCGCCGCGGTGCCCCTGTACCCGCTGCTGCCGCGCCCCGCCGCCGACGAACTGGCCAGCGCCCTGCACGCCGTGGCGCGGCACGCGCTGTCGCTCGGCGTGGGCACCGTGGTGGAGGCGGCCGTCGGCTTCACGGCGGGCTTCGAGGCCGAGTGGGACCTGTGGTGCCGCGTGCGCGACCAGGGCGGCTTTCCCTTGCGCATGGGCTTCATGTTCGCCATCGGCGCCACCGAGGCCGCGCTGCGCGGCCTGCGGCCCTCGCTCGACCCGCGCTGGCGCGCCGCCACGCTCAAGTGCTTCAGCGACGGCACCCTGGGCAGCCAGACCGCGGCGCTGCACCAGCCCTACTGCGCCTGCGCGCAGCGCAAGGGCCTGCTCATGGGCAGCCCGGCGGCCTTGCGCCACGGCGTGTCGGCCGCCGCGGCGGCGGGCTGGCAGGTGGCGATCCACGCCATCGGCGACCACGGCGTGGACGAGGCGCTGGACGCGCTGCGCGCGGCCGCGCCGCTGGCCGATGGCCGGCCACACCGCGTCGAACACCTCGGCCTGCTGTCCGACGGCGCGCTGGACCGGCTCGCGGCCACCGGCGCCGCGGTGGCGACCCAGCCCAGCTTCATCGGCCGCATGGGCGATGGCTTCGCGGCCGCGCTCGGGCCCGAGCGCGCCCAGCGCCTCTACCCCGCCCGCAGCCTGATCGAGCGCGGCGTGCGGCTGGTGGGCAGTTCGGACGCCCCCGCCGGCGACTTCTCGCCCTTCGCCTCCATGGCCGACGCGCGCGAGCGGCGCACGCCCTCGGGCGCGGTGCTGGGCGCCAGCGAACGCCTGGACGCGGCCGAAGCGCTGCGCAGCCACACGGAAAACGCCGCGCGGGCGATGGGCCTGTGGGACCGCATCGGCCACCTGAACGTGGGCGCCGACGCGGACCTCATCCTGGTGGACACGGACCCCTTTCAGGCCGACACCGCCGCCGTGCGGCGCACGCGGGTCCTGCGCCATCTGCTGGGAGGCCGCACGGTGTGGACCGCTTGAAGCGCCCGCCGGCCCCCAGCCGGGGGCCAAGCCGCGCCCGATAAAATGCGCGCCGGGCCTTCGGGCCCTTTCGTTTTTTTGGGGGCCCCTGCGCCCACCGGCCTTCGCGCCACGCCTTGCTTCATGCCCGCCGCGCCTGCCTGGACCATCCGCTCCCTTCTCCCCGACGACCTGAACGACCTGCTGGACCTGCAGGCCCGCTGCTTTGGCGAGGACTTCCTCGAAAGCGCCGAGGTCTACGCGCGGCGGCTGGCCAGCGACCACCAGCAGTCGCTGGGCATCGCCTGCGAGCGCACGCGCGCGCTGCGCGCCTATGCGGCGGCCTACTGGTCGGACCCCGGCAAGGTCACGCCCTTCGACGGCGACTTCCTGCCGCCGCGCGCGCACCAGCCCGTGCTCTACCTGCACGACGTGTCGGTGGCGCCCGAGTGGAGCGGGCGTGGCGCGGCGGGCGCGCTGCTCGGCGCCCTCTTCCAGCGCGCCCGCGCGCGCGGCGTGCGCCAGGCCGCGCTGGTCTCGGTGCAGGGCTCGCAAGCCTACTGGGCGCGCCACGGCTTCACGCGACGGGCCGTGACGGACCCGCAACAGCAGCGCCACCTGCTCAGCTACGGCGAGGCGGCGGCGTACATGGTCGCGCCGCTCTGAGGCCTCAGTGCCGTCCCCGGCGCACGCCCAGCGCCAGCGCGGCCAACAGACCCAGCGCCACCAGCCACAGGATCAGTGGCATCACATCGCCCAGCGAGGCGCCCATCTGGTTCAGCCGCAGCGAAGCCTGGATGCCCGCCGTGCTGGGGATCAGCCAGCGCAGCCACTGCAGCGCCGTGGGCATGGCCTCCACCGGCCACGAAAAGCCGGAGAGGAAGGCCATGGGCAGCGCCGTGAACAGCAGCACCTGCAGCGCGCGCTCGCGGTCGCCGAACCAACGCCCCAGCGCCAGGCCGCTCAGGCACACGGTGGGGATGTAGGCCAGCAGCAGCACCAGCGCGCCGCCGGGGTTGGCGCCGCGCGGGAAATCCTCGATGAAGAAGACCCAGCCGAAGTAGAACAGCCCGCTGAGCCAGCCCACGCCGCACAGCGCCAGCGCCCGGCCCGCCCAGGCCGCCGCGCCCGCGCGCAGGCGGCCCGCCTCGGCCAGGGTGCCGGCCAGCATGGCCGCGCCCATCAGCAGGGTCTGCTGCAGGATCAGCAGCGCCACGGCGGGCACCACGTAGTCGCCATAGCCTTCGGTGGGGTTGAACAGCGGCACCATCTGCAGGTTGACCGGGCTGCGGCTGGCCTGGGCCTGCAGCGCGGGCTGGCCGCGCGCCTCCAGCTTGCGGATCTCCACCCCGGCCGACACCGTGCCCACGGCCTCGGCGAAGCCGTAGAGCACGGCCTTGTTGAGCAGCGCGTAGGCGCCGTTGGCGTGCACCCCGACCACGGCCGGCGTGCCGCGCACCACGCTGCGCTTGAGCTCGCGCGGCAGCACGGCGTAGCCCTCGATCTCGCCGCGCCACAGGGCCTGGCGCGCGTCCTCCTCGTTGCCGCCAACCCAGCGCACGTCGATGCGCGGGTTGGCCGACGCGAAGCGGGTGATCTGGCGCGACAGGCCGCTGCGGTCCAGGTCGACCACCGCCACCGGCACGCGCGTGACGGCCTGGTGCGCGTAGGGCCAGGGATAGAAGAAGCCGTAGAGCACCGGCGCGCCCACCAGGATCAACAGGATGCCCGCGTCGCGCGAGAGCGCGCGCAGGGTGGCGAGCCAGTGGCCCGCCAGCTCGCGCCAGGCACCCGACGCGCTCATCGGCCCCCCCATCGGTGCGGGTAGCGGCTGCCGCCCATCAGCGGCCAGACGCAGCCGGCCAGCAAGGCCGCCGTGGCGAGCCCGAACACCGCCAGCGTGGGCGCGCTGAGCGACACGGGCGCGCCCATCTGCAGCTGCTCCATCTGCAGGCGGATGTAGTGGGTGTAGGGCAGCGCCTCGGCCCAGGCGCGCGCGCCGGCCGGCATGGACTGCAGCGGAAAGCCCACGCCGCTGAAGGCGAAGGCCGGCGCCGTGATCAGCCCGGTGGCCGACAGGGCCGTGCGCAGCGAGGCGGTGGCCGACGCCACCAGCGCGCCCAGGCCGATGGACAGCGCCAGCAGGGCCGCCAGCGCCAGCCAGACCCAGGACAGGTGCCCGGCCGGGTGCCAGCCGCGCCCCCCGGTCAACCAGAGCAGGCCCGCGCTGGCCACGCCCAGCAGCAGCAGCCAGGCCGGCGCCAGCTTGCCCAGCAAGGCGCCGGCCGTGGCCGCGGGCGACGGCGCCACGCCGAGCCAGGACCAGACCGTGCCGTCGCGCAGCTCCCGTCCCACGGCCCAGGCGCCGGCGGTCATGGCCAGGATGTGCAGCAGCGCGGGAATGAGCGCGGCGGCGAGGAACTGCTCGTAGTTCAGCGAGGGGTTGAACAGCGTGACCATGTCGGCCTTGATCGGCTCCATGGCCACGCGCACGCCGCGCGCCGGCTCGCCGCGCTTCTGGCGCGCCGCCATCTCCACGCCGGCCGACAAGGTGCCCACCACCGTGCGCACGTCGCGCTGGATCAGGCCCGAGTGCGTGCCGAGCTGCGCGTTGTGCAGCAGCGTGAGCTGGGCCGCGCGGCCCAGCTTGACCTCGCGCGAGAAGCCGCTGGGGATAAGCACCACGGCGTGCAGCTCGCCCCGGGTGAGCGCGCCGCCCGCGGCGTGCGGATCGGGCAGCTGCCGCGCCACGCGCAGGCCCGGCGTGGCGTCGAGGAAGCGCACCAGCTGGCGCGACATGGCGCTGTGGTCCTGGTCGACCACGCCGATCGGCAGCTGGGTGGGCAGCCCGGCCGAGAACAGCCACCACAGCAGCGCCACGCCCGCCAGCGGCACCCAGCTGAGCATGGCCAGGTCCCAGGGGCTGGCGCGCAGGCGCGCCCATTCGCGCGACCACGCCTGCGTGAAGGCCCGGGCGAAGCGCATGGCCTGGGCGGCTTGCCTAGCGCACCAGCACGCTCATGCCGGGCCGCGCGCCCTCGATGGGCTGCAGCGGGCGGGCCCGGACTTCGAAGGTGCGCGCGTCGAAACCCTGGCCCGCGCGCGTGGCGCGCCAGGTGGCGAAGTCGGGCAGCGCCGCGCTGTAGAAGACCTTGAAGCGCGCGCTCAGGCCGGGCAAGGCCGGCAGCGTGGCCTCGAATTCGGCGCCGATGGGAAAACGCGAGAGCCGGTCCTCGCGCACGTTGAGCACCACCCACTGGTCGTTCAGGTCGACCACGGTGACCACGGCCACACCCTGGGGCGAGAGCTCGCCGGGACGCGCCAGCACCTTGGCCACCTCGCCGGCCACCGGGCTCTGCAAGGCAGTCTCCGCGCGGGCCGCCTCCACCTCGGCCACCAGGCCCGCCACCTGGCGCGCCTGCGCGGCGGCGGCCGCCTTGTCCTCGGGCCGCGCACCGGCGCGCGCCATGTCGTACTGCGCGCGCGCGGCCATGGCCTGATCGCGCGAGGCCTTGTAGTTGGCCTCGGCCTCGTCGCGCTTCTGCGCCGCCACCAGGCCTTCGCGCGCCAGGTTCTCCACGCGGCGGAAAGAGCTCTGGGCCAGGTCGGCGGCGGCCTGGGCGCGCTGCCAGTTCAGGCGCGCCATTTCCACCTCTTCCTTGCGCGCACCGCGCTCGGCCTTCTCCGACACCGCCTGGGCGGCCTGCTGCGCGGCGGTGGCCTGGGCCAGCTTGGCCTCCACCTCGGGGCTGTCCATGCGCATCAGCGGCGTGCCCACCGCGACACGGTCGCCCTCGATCACCAGCACCTCGGCGATGCGCCCGGCGATCTTGGGCGCGATGTCGGTCTCGCGGGCCTCCATCTGGCCCTGGAAGTAGTCCGGCGGCGGCGTCGAGGCGCGCCAGAAACCGTAGGCCAGCAAGGCGATCAGCGCCGCGCCGGCGGCGGCAGCGGACAGGCGTTTCTGTTGGGGGCTCATGTCATTCCAGACGGATGTCGGCGCGCGCCATGTAGCCCGCGAATTCCTCGGACAGGCCGCAGGCTTCCAGCAGCGCGGCCAGGGCATTGACGTAGTCGTTGGCCGCCTGGGCGCGCTCGGTCGCCACCTTGGTGACGTTGGTGCGCGCGTCGATCAGGTCGAGCATGGTGCTGGTGCCTTCGCGCAGACCGGCCTCGCGCAGGCGCAGCACCTCGTCGGCCAGCTCGGCGCCCGGGGCCATGGCCATGAACTGGCGCCGCGCCTGCTCCACCGCCAGCCAGTTGCGCTCGACCAGCAGCGAGATGTCGGCCCGGGCCTGGGCGTCGGTGCGCTCGGCCTGTTCGATCTGCTGCAGCGTGGCCGCCGACAGCTTGTGGCGGTCCACCGAATCCCACAGCGTGTAGCGCACGCCGATGCCGGCCACCCAGTCGGCGTTGCCGCTCTTGAGCTCGCGCTGGCCGAAGGCGAAGACCTGGGGCTTGCGCGAGGCCTCGCCAGCGGCGTGCAGGCGCTCGGCCTCGCTCTTCTTGGCCGCCACCTTGGCCAGGCCGGGGTGGCGCTGCAGCGCGGCCGACAGGAAATGCGGCAGCGGCTCGATGGGGGCCGACAGCACGAACAGCGGGTTGCTGGGCACCACCGGGGTGTCGCTCTTGATGGTGCGCGTGAGCGCGGTGGCGGCCAGTTCGGCGTCGTCGCGCGCCTTCATGGCGTTGCGCCGCGCCTCTTCGAGCGCGCTGCGCGCCTGCAGCCGGTCCACCCGCGCGATGACGCCCGCGTCGAGCATCTTCTGCGCCGAGGCGTCGTGCAGGGCGATGGTCTGCAGCGCCGCCTCGCGCAGGCTGGCGGCGCGGGCGGCGAGCTGGGCGCCGAAGTAGCGCTGCACCAGCAGCGTGGCGAGCTCGTGGGTGGTCTTGTCGGCGTCGGCGCGCGACTCGCTGGCGCGCGCCTCCTGCATGCCGCGCACCGCGTCGGCCATGCCGCCGGCGTAGATCGGCCAGACCGCGCCGATGGCGGCGGTGGTGCCGCTGTCGTGCCGGTTGTAGGTGTAGCGCGAGGGGAATTGCGGCACCGGTACCGGAATCGGCAGGTTCTGCAGCGGGATCGGCAGGCGCTGCTCCAGCTGCGCGATGCGCTGGTTCACCGGGTCGAGGTTGACGTCCAGGTTGGCGTTGTAGGCGTAGGCGGCGCCCGACAGACTGACCACCGGCCCGCCCAGCCCCGCGAGGCCGCTGGCGCGCAGGTCCTCGCTGTCGGTGGCGGCGCGGGCCGCCGCCAGCTTGTCGGAGCGCCGCAGCAGCTGGTCCCAGGCGGCGGTGAAAGCGATGGGCGTGGCCGCCGGACCTGGCGACGGCGCGGGCGCTTGCGCCGAGGCCGCGGCCGCGAGCGCGGCCAGCCACAGGCCGCGCGAGCCGGCGCGCCAGCCCCTGCGGCCCCATGCGGTCAGGATCAAACGCATATCGAGCAACCCCGGTGTCTGCGGCCGCCGCTCGAGCGCGGCCAGGAAATGAGGCGACCGATTCTAGGCGGCGGCGCGCGCGCCGGGCCTCAGCGCCCCATGCCCTCGCGCTCCATCAGCAGGTAGGTGTTGTAGGCGTTGATGCGGTTGGCCGCCTGGAACAGCGGCAGCGATTCGAAGCGCGACCAGTCGGTGCGCGCGTAGGCGTCCTCAAAGGGCTCCAGGTTGGCCGCCGCCTCGCCCATGGCCTGGCGCAAGTGCACCAGGTAGTCGCGCGTGAGGCGCAGGTCGGCCGCCGGCTGCGAGGAGATGGCGCCGTGGCCCGGCACCAGCAGCCGGGGCTCCAGGGCCAGCAGTTGGTCCAGCGAACGGATCCAGCTGCTGCTGTCGGCCTGTCCCACGAAAGGGATGCGCCCCTGGAAGACCAGGTCGCCGGTGAACAGCACGCCCGTGCGTTCGTGCAGCACGACCAGGTCTTCCGGCGTGTGCGCGGGGCCCACCGGCTGCACGCGCAAGCGCTCGCCGCCCAGTTCGATGACGGTCGGCCCGTCGAGCCAGCGGTCGGCGGGCACCAGCTGCGTGGCCTCGTCGATCCAGGGCGCCAGCTCTTCGCGGCTGGCCTGCAGGCGCAGCCGGGCGGTGTCCGAGGCCAGGTACTCGCGCCCCTGCGTGCCGGCCACGATGCGGGCGCCCGCCGCCTTGAAGCGCTGCAGGCCGTAGATGTGGTCGGCGTGGTAGTGCGTGACGATGACGTAGCGCACCGGCAGCGGGGTGATGCGCGCGATGGCGGCCAGCAGGCCGTCGGCCAGCGCGGGCGAGCCCAGCGCGTCGATCACCACCACGCCCTCGGGCGTGACGACGAAGGCGGCGTTGGAGATGAAGTTGCGGTTGGCCGGCGAGCCCAGGGCCGCCTCGCCCTGGGCCAGCCAGGTGCCGGGCGCCACCTGCTGGACCGGCAGGGGCTGGGGCGCGGGCGTTTGCGCCAGCGCGCCGGACAGGGCCCAGGCGCCCGCCAGTGCCCCCAGGGCGGCGCGCGCCCGGCGCTTCAGCCGGGGCCAGCCGATGGGGTGGCTGGTGGCTTGCACACGGGAACGGGGGTGGGGGGCGGCCGTCTTATTCATAAGTAAATTCGAATGTAGCAGCGACGACCCCAAATGCCGAGCGGACGTTTCAGGGCTTCTGGGGCTTCTGGGGCTTCTGGCGCGATGGGCGGGCAGGCCGAGGGTTCGGGCAACGGCGGGGTGGGCTTCAATGCGCAGCCCCTCGCTGCGCGAGGGGTCCGCTGCGGTGCTCGGGTGAGCGGCCCCGCGGCGGAACTCGCTGCGTGGGCTGCGCCCACTGCGCTCAAACAGCCGCCGCGAGTCAGTTGACGAAGCGCGCTGCGCGCGCGGGCCGCCCACCCTGCGCTCCTCGCCTGCGCATAGGCGCCCACCCCGCCGTTGCCCGAACCCTCGGCCTGCAGACAGGACTGGCGCGAGAAGCGAGGTTCTTTCGTTGGTTGGCCGGCTCAGGTGCTGCACGTCAGGGCCGGGCGCAGGGCCGTGGCGGCGCCTATGCGGTGCTGAGAAGCGCAGGGCCGGCGGTGGCGCGCGCAGCGCGCTTCGTCAACTGACTCGCGGCGGCTGTCTGAGCGCAGTGGGCGAAGCCCACGCAGCGAGTTCCGCCGCGCGCCGCTGGCCCGAGCATCGCAAGGGACCCCTCGCGCAGCGAGGGGCGCCGCATCGAAGCCGCCACGGCCCTGCGCCCGGTCCTGACACCCCCGGACCGCCTCAGAGCTTCAGCTCCCAGGTCTCGCCCACCAGCGACTGCCCGAAGCCCTCGTACGGCGCCGACTTCACCCGCTTGAACCCGCGCTTGGCGTAGATCTCGCGCGCCGCCGTGAGGCAGCTGTTGGTCCACAGCACCATCTTGCGGTAACCCTTGTGCCGCGCGAAGGCCAGGCATTCGTCGGTCAGGCGCGCGCCCAGGCCCAGGCCGCGCGCGGCCGGCGTCAGCAGCAGCATGCGCAGCTGCGCCGTGCTGGCCGACTTGCGCACCACGAAGGCCGAGCCCACGCGCTCGCCGTCGAGTTCGGCGATCCAGCAGCGCTCCCAGTCGGGCTGAAACTCGCGCACGTACTTGGCCACGATGTCGGCCACCAGGGCCTCGAAGGCCATGTTCCAACCGTACTCACGCGCGTAGACCTCGCCGTGCTGCTGCACCACCCAGCCCATGTCGCCGGGTCGCGGGTCGCGCAGCACGGCCGCGCGCGTGCGCGCCGCGGCCGTGGGGCTCAGCAGCCGCTCGATGCGCGCCATCGCGTCCACCACCGCCTGCTGCTCGGCCGGCGCCAGCGGGGCCAGCAGCGCCGCGGCCTCCTCGCGCGACTTCTGCTGCATCGGCGCGAAGGCCTCGTGCCCGGCGTCGGTGAGCGTGAGCAGGCTCTGGCGCGCGTCCTTCGGGCTGGGCGCGCGGCTGAGCCAGCCCGACTGCTCGAAGCGCTTGAGGATGCGGCTGAGGTAGCCACCGTCCATGCCCAGCTCTCGCGCCAGCTCGGTGGCCACCAGGCCCGGCTGGTGCGCCAGTTCGTAGAGCACGCGCACCTCGGTCAGCGACAGATCGCCCCCCAGGTAGGGCGAGAGCACGCCCGCGCGGCGGGTGTAGAAGCGGTTGAAGCGGCGCACCGCCTTGACGGCGGCGGGGGGCACGGGGCTGAGGGCTTGGGGCGTCGACATACTTGCCATTGTCAAGTTTTTACTTGCCAATGGCAATACAAAACCAGACCCTGCGACGCTCATCGCCCGAAGGCACTGGTGACAGGAAATCACCCGTTTCCCGATCAAAACTTAAGAACAAGTTAAGAAGAATCATTTTTATTTGCAATAATCCGTAACCAGCCAGCCAAGTTCACCGTTCTCCCGTCAGCCGCGCCCGGTGCGCCGCGTGTGGGTCGGGTTGCAGCAGTAGCCAGCCAGTCCGCCAACCCAACACATCCCACAGAGGAAGCTGATGTCTCGACACCTGACCCCGCCGCCCGCGCAGCGGCGCACCCCGCCGGCTGGCCGGTTCCCCCTGCAGGCCACCGCCCTCGCCTGCGGCCTGCTGTTGCTGGGCCTGGGCCACGCCCACGCCCAGACCGCCGAGGTCTCGCTCAGCGAGGTCGTGGTCTCCGCCTCGGGCTTCGAGCAGGAACTCAAGCAGGCACCCGCCTCGATTTCGGTCGTCACGCGCCAGGAACTGGAAACGCGCCAATACCGCGACCTGGCGGAAGCCCTGGCCGGCGTTGAAGGCATCGACGTGCTCGGCGGCACGGGCAAGACCGGCGGCCTGGACATCAGCATCCGCGGCATGCCCAGCGAGTACACCCTGATCCTCATCGACGGCCGCCGCCAGAACGTGGCGGGCGACGTCACGCCCAACGGCTTCGGCGCCGCGCACACCAGCCTGATCCCGCCGGTGGCCGCCATCGAGCGCATCGAGATCATCCGCGGCCCCATGTCCACGCTCTACGGCTCCGACGCCATGGGCGGCGTGATCAACATCATCACGCGCAAAGTGGCCAAGCAATGGGGCGGCCAGCTCACGCTGGAGACCGGCATCCCGCAGGACAGCGACTGGGGCGTGCAGCAGCGCTACAACCTGTACACCAGCGGCCCCCTGGTGCAGGACCTGCTGGGCCTGGCCGTGCGCGGCAACCTCTACCGCCGCGAGGCCTCGGACTTCGTGCTCGCCCCCGGCGCCGCCCAGCCCGCCTCGGCGCGCAACCCCGCGCCCGCCGAGAGCCGCCAGCACAACGTGGGCGCGCGCCTGACGCTCACGCCCAACCGCCAGCACGAGCTCTGGCTCGACGTGGAACAGGGCCGCACCTGGTACGACAACAGCGACGGCCGCCTGGGCACGCGCGACGCCACCACCAACCTGCTCGGCAACAACCCGCCCGGCTACCAGGACGCCCTGCGCTTCAACCGCGACCAGGTGGCCGTGGGCCACACCGCACGCCTGGGCGTGGGCCTGCTCGAGTCCAGCCTGATGCACACCGAGACCGAGACCATCGGCCGCACCATCCCCGGCGGGGCCGTGCCCGCCGGCGACCCGCGCCGCGGCACGCCGCGCGAACTCAAGACCACCAACCTGGTGCTCGACAGCAAGCTCGTGGCCCCGGTGGGCGACGCGCACGTGCTGACCGTGGGCGGCCAGTGGTGGGACGCCCAGCTCACCGACGGCCTGCTGCCCGAGAAGCACGACCAGACCATGTGGGCCGTGTTCGCCGAGGACGAATGGAAACTCAGCCAGGCACTGACCGCCACGCTCGGCGCCCGCTACGACAACCACAGCGCCTTCGGTGGCCAGGTGAGCCCGCGCGCCTACCTGGTGTGGGACGCCACCCGGCACTGGACCCTCAAGGGCGGCGTCAGCAAGGGCTTCCGCGCGCCGCGCCTGAACCAGCTCATCGACGGCGTGAGCGGCGTCAGCGGCCAGGGCGCCACCATCAACATCGGCAACCCGAACCTCAAGCCCGAAACCAGCACCAGCACGGAAATCTCGGCGCTGTTCGACAGCCAGGCCGGCCTGAGCAGCGCCGTCACCCTGTTCCACAACAAGGTCAAGGACAAGATCAGCGGCGGCGGCGACTGCACGGTCAACTGGGTGTCGAGCTGCTCGGCCAACCCCAACGCCACCTACGCCATCAACGTGGACGAGGCCACCACCTACGGCCTGGAGCTGAGCAGCCGCGTCCAGATCGCCAAGGGCTGGGGCCTGAAGCTGGGCTACACCTGGACCGGCAGCGAGGTGGTCGAGGACGGCGTGAAAAACGGCCAGCTGGCCAACACCGCCCGGCACGTGGCCAACGCCCAGCTGAGCTGGGACCCGAGCGACAAGTGGAGCCTGTGGCTGCGCGGCGAGTACCGCGGCAAGAGCCCGCGCTTCAGCGGCGACCCGGCCCGCCTCACCGGCAACAACCTGGCCATCTACCAGGCCGTGGGCGACATCAAGGCCCACGCCCTCTTCCACCTGGGCGGCGCCTACAAGCTGTCGAAGAACGTGACGCTCAACGCCAACATCTACAACCTGTTCGACAAGGACTTCCGTCAGTACCGCCTGGTCAACCTCAACGGCACGCCGACCTGGGTGAACGGGTACTTCCAGGGCGGCGCCTCGGTGAGCGGCACCACGCTGCCGGGCCGCACCTTCTGGCTGTCCGCGAACATCACGTTCTGAGGGCATGGGAGCGCGAGCCCCCTGTCGATCGCGCCAGGGTCAGCCAGGTCAGGGCCACGCTGCTGAACGAACCCAGCGCCATGCCCACCACCATGGGCAGCGGCTGGCCGTTGGCGAACAGGCCCACCACCGCCATGGCCAGAGCGCCCACCAGCATCTGCAGCGTGCCCATCAGCGCCGAGGCCGTGCCCGCGATGGGGCCGTGCTCTTCCAGCGCCAGCACCGACACCGTGGGAATCACCAGGCCCATGAACGCGCTGGCGATGAAGTTCAGCGCGATCAGCACCCACAGAGCGTCACCGCCGAACAGGTAATAGGCCAGCAGCAACGCGATGGTGGAACCCGAGGCCGTGGCCGCCACCTTCACCATGGGCGCCAGGCCGAAGCGCCGCCCCAGCGTGGCCGTGAACTGCGAGGCCCCGATGAAAGCCACCGCATTGAACGAAAACGCCAGGCTGTACTGCGTGGGCGTGAGCCCGTAGTGGTTGATCAGCACGAAAGGCGAGCCCGCCAGGAACACGAAGAAGCCCGCCAGCGCGCAACTGCCGATGCCCACCAGCCCGAGGTAGTGCCAGTCGCCCAGCAGCAGACGGTAGGCGCGCAGCGCGCCGCCGACGCTGCTTTCCACCCGCTGCTCGGGCGGGCGCGTCTCGCGCAGCGTGGCCCCCACCAGCGCCAGCCCGGCCACGGCCGCCAGCGCCACCGCCCAGAACACGCCGCGCCAGCCGGCCAGCGCGATCACCCCGCTGCCGGCCAGCGGCGCCAGGATGGGCGACACGCTGAACACCAGCATCAGCAGCGACATCAGGCGCGCGGCCTCGGTGCCGGTGTGCAGGTCGCGCACCACGGCGCGCGGAATGGCCATGCCGGCCGCCGCGCCCAGGCCCTGCAGGAAGCGGAAAGCCACCAGGGTCTGGATGTCGGACGCCAGCGCGCAGCCCACGCTGGCCACCACGAACAGGCCCAGGCCGAAATACAGCGGCGGCTTGCGCCCCACCATGTCGGACACCGGCCCGTACAAGAGCTGCCCCACGCCCAGCGACAGAAAGAAAGCCGTCAGGCTGAACTGCACGGCGCCCACCTCGGCGCCCAGGGCGCTGCCGATGGCCGGCAGCGCGGGCAGGTACATGTCGATGGCGAAGGGGCCGATGGCCGACAGCAGGCCCAGGATCAGGGCCATTCGGTAATAGGAGGAAGATTGCATCGCGGCGATTTTCGCCGCGAGGCCCATGCCCCCTGACCCGCCGAGCCCATCCATGCCCGACTTCGACGTCATCGAAATGAAGCCCTTCGTGCCCGCCAAGGACTTCGAACTCTCCCAACGCTTCTACCAGGACGTGGGTTTCCGCCTGAACTGGCACAACGAACAGATGGCCTACCTGCACCACGGCAGCGCGCGCTTCCTGCTGCAGAACTTCTACGAACAGGCCTTCGCCGAGAACCTGATGCTGCACCTGCTGGTGAAAGACGTGGACGCCTGGCGCCAGCGCCTGGTGGAACGCGGCGTGGCCGAGCGCTACGGCGTGCGCATCGGCGCCGTGGAGGAACAGCCTTGGGGCATGCGGGACTTCGTATTGTTCGATCCCTGCGGGGTGTTGTGGCGCATCGGCCAGAGCACGGATTGAGGGACGCGCCCGCGCGCCCGGGGGGACGGAGCGCGCGGGATGTCAAGCGCTCAGCGAACGAAGTAGTCGTTGGCGTTGAAGTCGTTCGGGTAGCCGTCGGCGTCCACCGGTTGGCCCGGCTCGGCCACGGAGAACTGGAGCCGGCCGCCTTGCACGTCGCCGATGGTTTTCACGTTGGTCAAACCGGTCATGCGACCGTCGGGCAGCGCGGTGAGGGTGATGCCCGCCCCGCCATCGGCGCTGGCCACGGCCCCGACAAAGCGGGGAATGCCTTTGACCACGTTGTCCCGGCCGGCCCGGGTCACCGGCACCAGGCTCACGGTGAAGCGTTCCCTCACCAGGCCTTGTTTGACCGTGCAGGCGTCGTCGCTGTAGACCTGCACCGCGTAGGCGATTTCCAGCTCGTTGCTGCCTGTCTTCGTCAGCGTGACGTCGCGCACGCGGGCGGCGTAGTCCTGGTTGTAGACGAAGTCGGGCACGCAAACGTCGTGGGCGGCGTCGCGTTTCCAGACGCCTTCGAACTCCGCCAGCGACACCTTGGCTTGGTCGGCGGAGGCGGGCGCCGGGGCATCGCCGCCCCCACCGCCACAGGCGGCGAGCGACAAGCTGAAGGCGGTGGTCAACAGGGCATGGGACAACTTCATGAAAAGACTTTCTTGGTTCTCGGGCGGCGAGGCAGGACGGGACGAAGCCTCCCGGTGGCTGGCCTCGCCGGGCAGCCGCTGGGAAGGAAGACAAGGTGGAAAGGGGGCGCGTGGGGCGAGGCGTCAGCGCGGGGCTGAGGGCCTGTCACCGGGCGATGGCTTCAAGGGCCGTTGGTGGGCGGCGACGGGGCGGCCCAGGAAAAACAGCGCGAGCGATTGCATCAGCGCCCAGGCCGACCGGAAATACCGCGAGGGCGGTAATTTCGTGCACGCTTGAGGGAGACAAGCCCGCCACCCCCCGCGCCGCCATGACCGCCCCGCCCTCGCCCCTCGACCGCTTCCTGCACGCCCAGGCCCGCGACTACCCGCAGGCCCTGACCGAACTGAAGGCGGGCCAGAAGCGCACGCACTGGATCTGGTACGTGCTGCCGCAGCTGCGCGAGCTGGGCCGAAGCCAGAGGGCGCGCGAGTACGGCATCCGCGACCGCCAGGAAGCCGCCGACTACCTGGCCCACCCTGTGCTGGGCCCCCGCCTGGTGGACTGCGTCAACGCCCTGCTCGGCCACCCCGATCGCAGCGCGGTGGCGATGCTGGGCGAGGTGGACGCGATGAAGCTCCGGTCGTGTCTGACGCTGTTTGCGGCGGTGGCGCCACAGGAGCCCTGCTTCGCCCAGGCACTGGCGGTGTTCTACCAAGGCCAGCCGGACGAGCAGACCTTGCGCCTGCTGGATGCGGGTCACATGCCCGCCGAACACCACCTCCCCACCCTGCTGAAGCAGATGGCCCCCTCGGTCCACCCCGAGGTGTTCGTTTTCTGCTGCTTCTCCAACGGCCGGCTCCCCGAAGCGCTCAGCCCGGTCGGCAGCTTCCATGAACCCGAAGGCCTGACGGCCATCGTCCCGCTGCGGCAGGCGCAGGCGCTGGGCCTGGCGTTCCAGTTCGAATCGAGGATGGTGACGCTGACCATCCACTCGGCCCTGGACGCCGTGGGCTTCCTGGCCCGCATCAGCGCGGCGCTTGCGTCGCAAGGCATCGCCTGCAACGTGGTCTCGGCCTTTCACCACGACCACCTGTTCGTGCCCAGGGACAGGCTGGACGACGCGCTGCGGGCGCTGGACGAGCTATCCCGGTCCGGCTAACGCGGGGCCGAGGCGCCTCGCCGCCTGTTGCCCGGGTGCGTCACGCACGCCGGCCCGGCGTGGGATGGCACACAAGTGCGACCACTTCTTTCCCAATCCTCATGGAAATCCCTCAAGCCCTAAGGGGGAGGCTGGGGCTAGTCTGCCGCGCGAGGCGCGATCGACGCCATTTCAGATTTAGTTTCAGGGAGGAGCTTGCGTGACCACGTCCCATAACCACGACCTCACGGACGATCAGAACGTCCAGCCCGAATTGGCTTCGCGGCTGGCACCTGGCTTTTTCAAGGTCTGGGTGTTCTTGGGGCTCTGCAGAGCAAGGCGAGGTTCGACCTCGTTGATTTGCTGCAGGCCAAGGGCGGAAACGCCGAGGTCGTCAAGATGGCGGCGTCGGGGCTAATGCGCTGGACTTTCACATGGCCTACCAGTTGAGGCGGTCGTGCCTGTAAGAGCCAGGGCGTACCTCAATTTAATCGCCAAGAACAACAAGCCGTGATATCAGGATAAGACAGTATGAAATTCAAAAACCTCTCAAGATGGACAATTACGCCGGACCTCGATGGACTGCTGTTCTTCGCACAACGGCTGGACGAATTGGTATGGGATTTCACTCTCGACACCCATAAGCCAATGTCTCTCAATGCGCCATACTTATGCCAAGAGGCACTAACAATAATAAAAAACATTGAAGACGATCTGATTGATGCTGCCAACTTGAAGCCAGTACTCGAGGAATTGATATGGAGCGTCCAGCATGACCCTGTTGCCAAAGCACTCCTCGATCTCCCTATCGAGAGATACGTTAGGCCAGACGATGAAGCTAAACTTTCGGAACGAAAGCGCCGACTAAGCGCACTTAGCGACACACTAGGAGCGCATCGCTATCTGCACGCGTGCTTTGATCAACTCTCGACAAACGTCAAAGCCATCAAAAAGAAAAAGATTGACACTATTGCGCGAACCATGGTTACAACGCTAATCAATATGGGCGTCAGCAAAAAGAGTCTTCAAGGCAAAACAAGTGCTTTTTTCTTTGCACCGGGGGGCGCCCCCATCACCAAAGCGGATCAAATAGACGAGTTTTTGAGCACGCTTTATCCATTTTCTCATGAATGCGACGTATATTTTGTGGTTAGCGACCTAATAAAAACGGTGGAAGAATCTTCTGAAGCGTTTGGTGTGAGCATTGTCGAGGAACTTCCTGCAGAAATGGCTGCACTGCAAGCTGAAACGCCAGAGTTTACTCGCAGCATCGACGAATGCTACGTAAAAGTGGAATCGGTGTCCGCGCTGGATGTCTATTCCGCTCAAGAAAAAGCGGCGCGTGTTCTCGACAGATTGAGCGACCTGTACACCCTCTTTCATCACCAGCGCAAAATTACATGGAAAAATACGACCCTCATCAAACAATGCTGCCTACCCAAGCCTGTTGTTGCAACTCTAACCAAAGGAGCAATGGACAAACCCTATGACTTTAAAACCGACAAAGCGTCGAAGGAATTAAATCGACTAATCAGAAATTTAGCGATCAAAGGCGCCAGCAAAACCCGATTCGATCGGGTTGCAGATTTACACGGAATCTGCGTTTCCAGCGACATTGTAGACAATCAATTGGTAACGCTTTGGACAGCACTGGAAACGCTCATCCCGTCCACTGCCCACGGAGCAAAGATTGTAAATATACTGAATCAAATGACGCCATTTCTGATGCAAGCCTATATACAGCGCATTGTTCAGCGTTTCACACATGATCTAATCTCATGGAAGCCATGGTACGCAAAACGCCTGCTGAACAAAGTCCCTGGCATAGAAGGTGCAAATACCATCTATAGGGCAATGGCACTCCTGGCCGTCGACACCAATAGCGAGCTGCGATCAGAGCTATATACAGAATTAAAGGACTTTCACTTACTTCGCTATCGCGCCTATCAACTGAGCGAATTACTAGGCTCCCCAGCTTCCTTGAGAGCGGCACTCGACACACACCTTATGAAAGTAGAGTGGCAAATTCGTCGAATTTACAGAACGCGCAACATGTTAGTGCACTCTGGAAAACGGCCGAGCTATATCCACACTTTAGTGGAAAATGCACATGACTATTTCGATCAAATCATCTTTGATGTCATGAGAATGTCATGCGGAGAATATCGAGCAGGCACTCTCGATGATGTGTTTGAACTGGTCAAAATCCGCCAAGCGAAGTTCACATCGACCCTTGCCGGAATTTCAAAATTCAATGTTGAAAATTGCGCCTTTCTCTGTGACGATCTCGACACGCTTCACGATTTTCAAAACGAATCTTGGGGCATGCAGCGCAGGCCAAGCATCCACTAATTTGAAGGATTTTTTGACTACCATTAAGACCGATCGAGCATCTATAGAGGCCAATTCGGACCATAGCTAACTGAAACGAAGCAGCGCAACGAGAGACTCCCTGCGATGCAGAAAATCGATGCATGGCTTGCCTTCTTTCAACCCATTGAGGCGAGGCCAAATATCATTGCTGATTCGACAGTCTCACCCCACCGCCCTCCCCAACCCCTGCCCCACATCCCAAAGAATGTCCTCAATGTGCTCCAGCCCGACCGATATCCGAATCATGTCCGGCAGCACCCCCGCAGCAATCTGCTGAGCCTCATCCAATTGACGATGCGTCGTGCTCGCCGGGTGCGAAATCAGCGTGCGCGTATCCCCAATGTTCACCAGGTGGCTCATGAACTGCGCGCTTTCGATGAAGCGCACGCCCGCCTCCATTCCGCCCTTCACGCCAAAGGCCAGCAGGCCTGAAGCGCCGCGCATCTGGCGCTTCATCAGCGCGTGCTGCGGGTGGTCTTCCAGGCCGGGGTAGTTCACCCAGCTCACGCGCGGGTCGTCTTTCAAAAACTTGGCCAGGGCCAGCGCGTTCGCGCAGTGGCGTTCCATGCGCAGCGGCAGGGTTTCCACGCCCTGCAATATCTGCCACGCGCTGGTGGGCGCCAGTGAGGCGCCGTAGACGCGCAGGCCTTCCATGCGGCAGCGCATGCTGAAGCCAAAGTCGCCAAAGGTTTCGTAGAACTTCACGCCGTGGTAGCCGGGCGATGGCTCGGTCATGCCGGGGAATTTGCCGTTGTCCCAGGGGAATTTGCCGCCCTCCACCACCACGCCGCCCAGGGTGGTGCCGTGGCCCGCCAGGTACTTGGTCGCGCTGTGGATGACGATGTCCGCGCCCAGCTTCACCGGGTTGCACAGAAAGGGGCTGGGCACGGTGTTGTCCACGATCAGGGGCACGCCGTGCGCGTGGGCCACGTCGGCGATGGCGGCGATGTCCAGCACCACCATGCTGGGGTTGCCCAGGGTCTCGGCGTACACGGCGCGGGTGTTGGGCCGCATGGCGGCGGCAAAGGCGTCCGGGTCGGTGGCGTCCACAAAGCTGGTTTCGATGCCGAACTTGCGCAGGCTCACGGCCAGCATGGTCACGCTGCCGCCGTACAGGGCGCCGGCGGCCACCACGTGGTCGCCGCTTTGCAGCAGGGTGGTCAGGGCCAGGGTCTCGGCGGCCATGCCGCTGGCGCAGGCCACGGCGGCGCGCGCGCCTTCCAGCGCGGCCACGCGCTCTTCCAGCGCGCACACGGTGGGGTTGCTCAGGCGCGAGTAGACGTTGCCGAAGGTCTGCAGGTTGAACAGGCTGGCGGCGTGCTCGGCGCTGTCGAAGACGAAGCTGGTGGTCTGGTAGATGGGCAGCGCGCGCGAGCCGGTGCTGCTGTCGGGGATCTGGCCGGCGTGGATGGCCAGGGTCTCGGGGTGGAACTGTCGGTCGGCCATGTCACACCGGGCGCCTGGCCGAAATCACCTGGGTGTTCACGCCGGCCCAGTTCAGGCCGCCGAACAGGCGGGCGTGTTCGATCTTCACGCAGCGGTCCCACACGCTGTCCAGGCCGGCCTCGGTGGCGATGCGGTCGGCGGCTTCGCTCTTGAGGCCCAGCTGCTGCCACAGGCATTTGGCGCCGATGGCGGCGGCGCTCTGGGCAATGGGCGGAATGTCTTGCTCCTTGCGGAACACGTCGACCATGTCCACGGGGAAGGGAATGTCCTCCAGGCGGGCGTAGCTGGGCTCGCCCAGTATCTCGGGGTACTTGGGGTTCACCGGCACGATGCGGTAGCCGTGTTGCTGCATGTACTTGGCCGCGAAGTAGCTGGGCCGGTGCCATTCGGCCGAGAGGCCGACCACGGCGATGGTGCGGCAGTCCTTGAGGATGCGCCTCAGGGTGGGGATGTCGTCTTGCATGGCTGGGGGGTGTCACCAGTAGTTCGCCATCAGGGCCTGGGCCCAGGCGGGTTCGCGCAACTCGCCGCGCGGCAGCGTGGCGCTCCACACGGGTTTGATGTCGAGCACGGGCGTGCCGTCCACGGCGTCCAGGCCCTCCACTTCGATGGTGGTGCCGCTGACGCCCAGCACGCGGCAGATGCACAGGCCGATGCGGTTGGGCCGCATGCGCGCGCGCTGCGCGAAGATGCCCACGCGCGGCCAGTCGGCGCGGTTGCGCGGGTGGCGGGCGCCGGTTTCAACGGGCTCCTGTTCGTCCACGTGAAAGTGGAAGACCACCTCGATGTGCGAGACCTGGTCCAGGCCGAGCAGGCTGTCGGGGCCCAGGCGCGGGTCGCTGAGCTCGATGCGCGAGCGGTTCGGGCCCCAGCCGTCCTTGGTGGCCTCGGCGCGGCCGCCGCGCACCTGGCCGATGGGGGTGTAGTGGTAAGCGGGGTTCGGTGCTGTGTTCATCGTTCGGGTGCCTCAGGCCGCGCCCACGCGCAGCACCACGTTGCCCACGGCGCGGCCGCTTTCCACCAGCTGGTGCGCGTCGGCGATGCGCTCCAGCGGCAGGCGTTCGGCGATGGGGAAGCGCAGCGCGCCGCGTTCCAGCAGGCGGTTGAGCGTGCCGGTGGCGCGCGCGCGGTCGGCCTCGCTCAGGTGGTAGACCATGAAGAACTTGAGCTGCAGGTTCTTCACGATCAGTGGGTAGAAGGGAATGGCCAGGGGCGAGGCGCCGCTGCCGTAGGCCACCACCTCGCCGCCGGACTTGAGCATGTCGAGGTTGGCGGCGGCGTTGGCGGCCATGTCGGTTTCGATGATGCGGTCCACGCCCTGCCCTTGCGTGAGCTCGGCCACCCGCTGCACCAGGGGCTCGGTCTTGTAGTTCACCGCCTCGTCGGCACCGGCCTCGCGCGCGATGCGCGCCTTCTCGTCCGAACTCACGGTGGCGATGACCCGCGCCGCGCCGAGCTGGCTGGCCAGCTGCACCGCGCCGTGGCCCACGGCGCCCGCGCCACCGGCCACCAGCACGGTCTTGCCGGCCACGCCGCCGTCCATCAGCACCGCGTGCAGCGCGGTGAGCGCGGGAATGCCCAGGCAGGCGCCGACCTCGCCGCTGGCGGCGTCGGGCAGGCGCACGGCCTGCTGCTGCGGCAGGCACAGGGCCTCGCAGGCGGTGCCGTGCGCGCGGCCCCAGGCGGCGTTCCACAGCCACACGCGTTCGCCGAGGCGCGCGCGGCTCACGCCCTCGCCCACCGCGTCGATGACGCCGCTGCCGTCGCTGTGCGGCACGACGCGCGGGAACGGCAGCGCCTTGCTGCGCAGGCCGGCGCGGGACTTCACGTCGGACGGGTTCACGCCCGACCAGGCCACCCGCACGCGCACCTCGCCGGGGGCGGGCTGGGGCTCGGGGATGTCGGCGAGTTGCAGCACCTCGTGGGCCGGGCCCACGGCTTCGTAGAAGGCGGCTTTCATGGGCCGCTCACCAGTGGGGCTTGCGCTTGTCGATGAAGGCCTGCACGCCTTCCAGCGCGCTCGGGTCCATCATGTTGCAGGCCATGGTGCGGGCCGCGTCGTCGTAGGCGGCGGCGATGCCGGTTTCCAGCTGGCGGTAGAACAGGCCCTTGCCGGCGGCGATGGCCATCCGCGGCTTGGCCAGGATGCTGTCCACCAGCTTCGCCACTTCGGCCTGCAGGTCGGCCGCGTCCACCACGCGGTTGATGAGGCCCTTGGCTTTGGCTTCGTCGGCGCCGATGAAGTCGCCCGTCACCAGCATCTCGAAGGCGGCCTTGCGGCCCAGGTTGCGGCTCAGCGCCACGCTGGGCGTGCTGCAGAACAGGCCCACGTTGATGCCGCTGACGGCGAAGCGCGCCTCGCGCACGGCCACGGCCAGGTCGCACATGGCCACCAGCTGGCAGCCCGCCGCCGTGGCGATGCCCTGCACCTGCGCGATGACGGGCACGGGCAGTTGCTGCACGGCCATCATGAAGCGGCCGCACTGGGCGAACAGGCGGTTGTAGTAGTCCAGCGAGGGCTCGGCGCGCATCTCTTTCAGGTCGTGCCCGGCGCAGAAGGCCTTGCCCTCGGCGGCGATGACCACCACGCGCGCGCCCTCGTCGGCGGCCACGCGGTCCACGGCGGCCTGCAGCGCGGCCAGCATGCCCTCGCTCAGGGCGTTGAAGGACTGCGGGCGGTTCAGCGTGAGCGTGACCACGCCGCGCGGGTCGCGCTCGTAGCGCAGGGGTTCGTGGGCGATGGAGGGGTCAAGCCGGTCGTTCATGGTCTGTCTCGCTCGGTCATTCGATGGCGCTCGAACTCTTGGCGCGCTCGCGCAGTTCGAACTTCTGGATCTTGCCGGTGCTGGTCTTGGGGATGGCCTCGAAGCGCACGGCCTTGGGCACCTTGTAGCCGGCCAGCAGCGTGCGGCAGTGGGCGATGAGTTCGGCTTCCGTAGTCTGCGCGCCGGGGCGCAGCTCCACGAAGGCCAGCGGCGATTCCCCCCATTTCGGGTCGGGCTTGGCCACCACGGCGCAGGCCATCACGGCGGGGTGGCGGTAGAGCGCGTCCTCCACCTCGATGGAGCTGATGTTCTCGCCGCCGCTGATGATCACGTCCTTGCTGCGGTCCTTGATCTTCACGTAGCGGTCGGGCTCCAGCACGGCCAGGTCGCCGGTGTGGAACCAGCCGCCCTCGAAGGCCTTGGCGGTGGACGCGGGGTTCTTCAGGTAGCCCTTCATGACGATGTTGCCGCGGAACATGATCTCGCCCATGGTCTGGCCGTCGGCGGGCACCTCTTGCATGGTCTCGGGCGCCATCACGGTCATGCCTTCCTGCAGCGGGTAGCGCACGCCCTGGCGGCCGTTCAGGCGCACCTGCTCGCCGAGCTCGGCGCTGGCCCAGCCGGGCCGCGCCACGGCCACCGAGGCCGGGCCGTAGACCTCGGTTAGGCCGTAGACGTGGGTGATCTGGAAGCCCAGGCGCGCCATGCCTTCGATCATGGCGGCCGGCGGCGCGGCGCCCGCCACCATGCCGCGCACGGCGCCGATGCCGTGCTTGAGCGCCGGGTCGGCGCCCACGGCGGAGAGCACGGCGTTGTGCACGATGGGCGCGGCGCAGTAGTGGTCCACGCCGTGCTCGCGCATGGCGGCCAGGATGGCGAGCGGCTCCACGCGGCGCAGGCACACGTGCACGCCGGCCTGCAGCGCCACCGTCCAGGGGAAGCACCAGCCGTTGCAATGGAACATGGGCAGGGTCCACAGGTAGCGCGGAAACTGCGGCATGGTCCAGGTGACCACGTTGCTGACGGCGTTGAGGTAGGCGCCCCGGTGGTGCGTGACCACGCCCTTGGGGTCGCCGGTGGTGCCGCTGGTGTAGCTCACGGCGATGGCGTCCCACTCGTCGGCGGGGCCGTCCAGGCGCGGCAGCGGCGCGTGCGCGGCCAGCAGGGCCTCGTACTCGTGCGCGCCCAGGCGCTCGCCAGGGCCGCTGTACTCGCTGTCGCAGACGTCGATGACCACGATGCCCCGGCCCAGGGCGGCCAGGGCCTGGGCCACCACCGGCGCGAACTCGCGGTCGGTGATCAGCACCTTGGCCTCGCAGTGGTTCATCTGCCAGGCCAGCAGGGCGGCGTCCAGGCGCGTGTTGAGGGTGTTGATGACGGCGCCCAGCGCGGGAATGGCGTAGTGCGCCTCCACCATCTCGGGCGTGTTGGGCAGCAGGGTGCTGACGGTGTCGCCCTTGCCGATGCCCAGGGCGCGCAGCGCCGCGGCCAGCCGGGCGGCGCGCTCGCGCACCTGGGCCCAGTTGAGGCGCCGCGCGCCGTGCACCACGGCGGGCATGTCGCCAAAGACCTCGGCCGTTCGCTCGACGAAGCTCACGGGCGAGAGGGCCACGAAGTTGGCCGGGGTGCGGTCCAGGTGCTGGTCGTAGATGCTCATGGCGGCATCGTAGGCAGCGCGGACAGGGGGTGACCAGCGGGGCTTACCCGATGGGGCGCGGGGCGAATGTCGCCGCGCCGACACCTTGTGCGCCAGGGCCGCGGGTGCTACAAGCCTGCGCTCATGGACGCGCCCGCCACCCACGCCCTGACCGAGGCCATCTACGACGCCGCGCTGGACGCCACGCACTGGCCCTCGGTGCTGGGCCGGCTCAAGACCGCGTTTCGCACCGAGGCCGAGACCTTCTACGTGCTCGACTTCGCCACGCGCGAGATCGGCGAGGCCCACCTGGCCGGCGTATCGCCCTACTGGGTGAGCCACTTCAACCGCTTCTACTTCGCGCCCGACAACCCCTGGAACGTGCACTCCACCGCCCTGCACCGCCAGGGCATGGTGCGCACCAACGAGCGCCTGGACGCCTTCACCCGCCAGCGCGGCGCGCTCTTTCGCTCCAGCTACTACCACGAGTGGATGGTGCCGCAGGGCTTTCACCACAGCATTGGCAACACGCTCACCAGCGACCGCCGCGCCATCGCCAACGTGACGCTGCTGCGCGCGCCCGACCTGCCGCGCTTCAACGCCGCCGAGGTTCGCCTGTTCGAGCAGCTCAGCGTGCATTTCGTGCGGGCGCTGCGCGTGCGCCAGCACCTCGACGCCCTGCGCGCCACGCGGGACGGCCTGGCCGCGATGCTCGACGGCCTGGGCGACGCCCTGCTCCTGCTGGACGACGACGGCCGGCTGCTGCACGGCAACCGGGCCGCACTGGACTGGCTGGCGCGCCGCGACGGCCTGCAGCTGCGCCATGGCGGCGTGGAGCCCTTGCAGCCCGGCCAACGCCCGCGCTTCACCGCCTGGCTCAGGGCGCACGCGGCGGGCTCGCTGCGCGCGGCCTCGGTGCCCGACACGCTGACCCTGGCGCGCGGCGGCAGCCGCCTGCCGCTGGCCTTGCGCGCCTCGGGCTGGACGCTGCCGCTCTCGTCCTGGCACAGCCCGCGGCGCTGCGTGCTGGTGTCGCTGGGACCGGCGGGCGCCCCGCGCGGTGGCCCGCCCACCGAGGTGCTGCAGGGCCTGTACCACCTCACGCCGGCCGAGGCCCGCCTGGCCCATGCGCTGTGCGAAGGCCTGAGCCTGCGCGAGGCGGCCGAGGCCCTGTGCATCACCTACGGCACGGCGCGCACGCGCCTCAAGGCGGTGTTCGGCAAGACGGGCACGCACCGCCAGGCCGCGCTGGTCGAGTGCATTCGCCGCGACCTGCCGCGCCCCTTCGGTCCGGGCTGATCCCGGCGCCGCGCGCTGCGCACCTCCCATTTGGGAGGTGCCGCGCGGCGCGCGCCTGCCTATCGTCGCGTCCAGTCCATCCACCCAGGCTTCGCGACCATGTCCCTCATCACCCTGTCCGGCACCGTCAGCGGCATCCGCCACTCCTCGGAAACCTCGGGCCACATCGGCAAGAACGGCGGCAACGTGCACACCAAGCAGGTGATCGCTTTTCGCGTGGACGGGCAACCCGCAGAAATCAAGCTCATGAACATGCCCGACGTGCAGGACGGCGAGCGCGTGACCCTGGCCGGGCGCATGAAGAACGGCAGCTTCCGCGCCCTGGCCATGCGCAACGACCAGACGCGCGCCATCTACGGCATGCCCACCACCATGGCCTATGTGTTCGGCGCGCTGCTGGTGCTGGTGGGGCTGCCGCTGCTGCTGGTGCTGGTGGGGGTGCTGTTCATCGGCGCCGGCGCCTGGACCCTGTTCGAGGCCTGGACGCACACGCAGGCCGCCCGGCTTCTGCGGGCCTGAGACACGGCCCGCCGCGCCCGGCCCGGGCGCGCCGCCCTAGCGGAACATCTGGTTGAAGGCGCCCAGCCCGGGCAGGCCCGCCGCGTAGCCGAAGCTGCCCGGCCCGTTCATTTCTTCGCTGGCCTTGAGCAGCGCCGCATAGGCCGCGCGCGCCAGCGAGGAGCCCACGCTGATGCGGCGCACGCCCAGGCGCTCCAGCTCGGCGCGGGTGAGCGCGCCGCCGGCCAGGCCCATCACCACGTTCACCGGGCGCGGCGCCACCGCGCGCACCACGCGCTCCACCTGCTCGGCGGTCTTCAGGCCGGGGGCGTAGAGCACGTCGGCACCGGCCTCGGCGAAGGCCTGCAGGCGGCGGATGGTGTCGTCCAGGTCGGGCCGGCCCCACAGCAGGTTCTCGGCCCGCGCGGTGAGCACGAAGGGATGGGGCAGCGCCCGCGCCGCCCGCACCGCCGCGCGCACGCGCGCCACGGCGGCGTCGAAGGGGTAGATCGGGTCGTCGGCGCGGCCGGTGGCGTCTTCGATGGAGCCGCCCACCACGCCGGCCTCGGCGGCCAGGCGGATGGTGTCCGCGCAGTCCTGCGGCTGGTCGCCGAAGCCGTTCTCCAGGTCGGCCGTGAGGGGCAGCGCCGTGGCCTGGGCCAGGTCGCGCAAATGGGCGATGGTGCGATCGCGGCCCAGGCCACCATCGGGCAGGCCCAGGGCAAAGGCGTGGCCGGCGCTGCTGCTGGCCAGGGCCTGGAAGCCCTGCCCCGCCAGCAGCACGGCCGAGCCGCGGTCCCAGGGGTTGGGCACGATGAAGCAGCCCTGGCGGTGCAGCTCGACGAAGCGCTCGGCGCGTTCGGCCATGGAGGTCATCGTGTCCCCTTTCGTGTCACTTCAGCGGCGCGCGCTCGCCCAGCACCGCGCCCTTGGACAGCGGTTGTACCAGCTGCCCGTACAGGTGCAGCCAGCCGAAGCGGCCCTGCGGCACCGGCGGCTTGAAGTCGCGCAGGCGCGCGGCGATCTCCTCGGCCGGCACGGACAGCTCGATGCGGCGCGCGTTCAGGTCGATCTCGACCGTGTCGCCGTCGCGCACGGCGGCCAGCGGGCCGCCCTCGGCGGCCTCGGGCATGACCTGGCCGATGGTGATGCCGCTGTTGAGGCCGGAGAGCTCGCCGTCGGTGACTACGGCCACGTCGGCGCCGCGCCCGGCGCCCACCAGGGCCGCCATGAAGCTGGCCGCGAACACCGTGCCCGGGCCGCCGCGCGGCCCCAGCATGCGCAGCACGATCACCTGCCCCGGCTGCACGGCGCCGGTGCGCAGGCCGTCGATGGCCAGGGACTCGTCCTCGAAGACCTTGGCGGTGCCCACGAAGCGGCGGATGCCGGCGGGCACGGCGGCCAGCTTGACCAGCGCGCCGTCGGGCGCGAGCGAGCCGCGGATCACCATCAGGCCAGGCTCGCGCGCGAAGGGTTCGTCCAGCGTGCGGATGACCTGCTCGTCGATGGTCAGCGGCTCGGCCAGCACCTCGCCCACCGTGCGCCCGGACACGCTCAGGGCGCCGCCGTCCACCAGCGGGCCCATGCGCTGCATCACCGCGCGCACGCCGCCAGCCGCGTCCAGGTCCTCGATGCGGTCGGGGCCGTTGGGGCGGATCTGCGTGAGCATGGGCACGGTGTCGGCGCAGGCCTCGAACTCGGCGATGACGTCGACGGGGCATTCGGCCTCGGTGGCGATGGCGATGAGGTGGCGCATCACGTTCACCGAGCAGCCCATGGCCACCGCGGTGCGCACGGCGTTGCGCAGCGCGGCGGGCGTGAGGATCTGGCGCGGCCGCAGGCCTTCGCGCACCAGCTCGACGATGCGCGCGCCGGCCTCGGCGGCCAGGGCGTGCAGGCGCGGGCCGTCGGCGCGGATCGGCGCATTGCCCGGCAGCGCCAGGCCCAGGGCCTCGGCCAGGCAGTGCATGGAGTTGGCCGTGGCCAGGCCGGCGCACACGCCCGGGCCGTCGATGGCGGCGCGGCACATGTCGTGCAGGCCGTCGAGCGAGAGCTGGCCCGCCTTCACCGTGCCCACGGCCTTGTAGACCTCTTCGATGTCGACGTGGTGCTCGCCGCACTGGCGGCCCAGCTGGTAGCCGCAGGCCAGCACCAGGCTGGGCACGTCCAGGCGGCCGGCGGCCATCAGGTGGGCCGGCGTGGTCTTGTCGCAGCTGGACAGCAGCAGCATGCCGTCGAGTTCCGCGCCCTCGACCTGCACCTCGATGTCGTTGACGATGAGGTCGCGCGTGGGCATGAGGTAGCGGCCCTGGCGCCCCGCGCTGGTGATGAAGTCCGAGGGCGCGGCGGTGCGGATCTCGAACGGCAGCCCGCCGGCGGCGCGGATGGCGTCCTGCACGATCTTCGAGATGCGGTCCAGGTGCGAGAAGCACACCGACAGGCCGCTGGAGGTGTTGACCACGGCGATCTTCGGTTTGTCGAAGTCGCTCTCGGGAATGCCCATGGCCGTCCATTGCGCCATGCGCACGGCCCAGCGGGTGGAGCCGCGTTCGAAGTTGCTGCGATAGGTCATTGGTGTCCTGGAAAGGGTTCAGTCGTCCAGCCGCGCGCCATGGCGGTTGAGTTCGGCGCGCACCTCGCGCCCGTCGATGGCCCGGGGCTGGCGCCGTCCGCGCACGGCCAGCGTGGCCGCCACGCCGAGCGCCTGCCCGTAGGAGAAACACTGCGCCGTGACGCGCGCCGAGGCCACGGCCTCGTGCTCGGCCGACAGGCAGCGCCCGCCGAACAGCAGGCCCTCGCCCACCTCGGGCACGAAGCAGCCGTAGGGCACTTCGTAGAAGTCGCCCAGCAGCCATTCCACGCGCGGCTTGCTGCCGGCGTGCAGTTCGATCGGCCAGGGCGAGCGCGCCACGCCGTCGGCGAACTTGCTGCCGGCCACCACGTCGCTGTTGCGCAGCACCGCGGTGCCCGCGCCCTGGCGCGTCTGGCGCACGCCCACCTGCACGCCGGTGTCGTTGACCCAGGCGTTCTCGCAGCCGGCCAGGTTCTCACGGAAGAAGCGCTCGTAGGCGCGCACCTGCGCGCGGCCCTGGGGTTCGGCCTCGCTCAAGTCGCGCGCGATGGCGGCGTTGAGCTCGCGGCCGTCGGCGCCGCGCACGCGGGTGCAGTTGCACAGCAGCTCACCGGGTCGCGTGGTGGTGAAAAGCCAGATCTTGGCGCGCGGCAGGTCCAGGCCACCCTTCTGCGCGGCCAGGATGCGCTCGCTCACCGCCACCGGCATGATGGTGTCGTGCCCGTATTCGGCGATGAAGCGCGCCGTGTCCACGCCCTGCAGGCGAAAGATCATGGTCGGGTTCTGCACCACGCCGTCGGCCCCGCACCAGGTGCGAAAACCCGCCATGGCCAGCAGATCGGCGTCGCCGCTGGCGTCGATGGTGATGGGCGCGCGCACGTCGAGCAGGCCCGACTTGGTCCAGATGTTCGCGCCGCCCACCAGGTCGCCGTCGCGGTGCACGCCGGTGGCCAGCGCGTGGTACAGCACGCGCACGCCGGCCTGGGCCAGCAGGGCGTCGGCGCTTTCGCGCCAGGCCAGCGGCTCATGCACGCGCGTGAAGGTCTTGCCGTAGAGCATGGGCTCGGTGAGCCCGCCGCGCGACGCCATCTGCGCGATGAAGTCGTCGACGAAACCGTGCACCAGCTGGCGCGGCGTCACCGGCGTGTCGCTGGCCTCGTACAGGCCGCAGATGGTGCCGGACAGGCCCGCCACCGCCCCGCCGCCGCAGAAGCCGTAGCGCTCCACCAGCAGCACCGACAGGCCGGCGCGCGCCGCCGTGCAGGCCGCGGCCACGCCGGTGGCGCCGCCGCCGATGACCAGCACGTCGGTGCGCACACGCTCGACAGGTCGTTGGTCCATGGTCGTTTCTCCTTCAGCGCAGTTGCATGGCCCAGCCGGGCAGCCAGGTCACCATCTGGGGCCAGACCATCGTCACCGCCAGCACCACGACCTGCAGCAGGATGAAAGGCACCATGCCCGCGTACATGTGGCGCATGGTGATCTCGGGCGGCGCCACGGCGCGCAGGTAGAAGATCGCGGGCGCCAGCGGCGGCGTGAGGTAGCTGGTCTGGATCATGATCAGGAACAGGATGCAGAACCACACCGGGTCGAAGCCCGCGGCGGTCAC
Source organism: Hydrogenophaga sp. PML113 (assembly GCF_001777155.1). Taxonomy (NCBI): domain Bacteria; kingdom Pseudomonadati; phylum Pseudomonadota; class Betaproteobacteria; order Burkholderiales; family Comamonadaceae; genus Hydrogenophaga; species Hydrogenophaga sp. PML113. Next base: position 498,972 of record NZ_MIYM01000003.1, read on the forward strand.
CAGCGGCGTGAAGATCGGCAGGAAGATCAGCACGATCGAGATCCAGTCCAGGAAGAAGCCGGCGATGAACAGGATCAGCAGCAGCAGGAAGACCAGGCCCCAGGGGCCGAGCTGGAACTGCTCGATCACCGTGCTGGCCAGGCTGATGCCACCGCCGCCGACGAACACGCCGGTGAACAGCGTGCCGCCCAGCAGCACCGCCATGATCATGGCGGTGACGCGCACGGTTTTCAGCAGCGAGTCGTACAGGCCGGCCCAGGTGAAGCGGCGGTAGAGCATGGTCAGCAGCACCGCGCACACGCAGCCGATGGCCGCGGCCTCGGTTGGCGAGGCCAGGCCGCCCAGGATGGAGCCCAGCACCGCCACGATCATCAGCAGCGGCGGCACCAGGTTGCGCAGCGTGATGCCCAGCTTCTCGGCGAAGCCCGGCTCGCCCGGCTCGCGCGGGATGCGCGGGCCGTGCTCGGGCTTCACGACGCACAGCACCAGGATGTAGACCAGGTACAGGCCGGCCATCAGCAGGCCGGGAAACACCATGCCGTACATGAGGTCGCCCACGGAGACGTCGGCCAGCGGGCCCATGACCACCACCACCACCGAGGGCGGGATGATGGTGCCCAGCGAGCCGCCGGCGCAGATGACCCCGCTGATCAGGCGCTTGTCGTAGCCGTAGCGCAGCATGATGGGGATGGTCAGCAGCCCCACCACCGACTCGGTCGCGCCGATCACCCCGCTGGAGGCGGCGAACACGATGCACATCAGCACCGTGGCGATGGCCAGGCCGCCCGGCAGGCGGCGCGTCCAGATGTGGATGGCCTCGAACAGCCGGTCGGCGATGCCCGACTTCTCCAGCACAGCGCCCATGAAGACGAACAGCGGAATGGCGGCGAAGACGAAGTTGGAGGCGAGGTCGTCGATCTTCTCGACGAACTGGTGCGCCACCGCCGGGCCGAAGGTGATCAGGCCGAACATCGTGGCGGTGAGCAGCATCGCGAAGGCGACCTGCACGCCGAGGAACATCAGCCCGAAGGTGACGGGCAGCATGAAGAAGGGCAGGTATTCCATCATGAGCCTTGCGCCTCCGGTTCGCGGCGGACGAAGGACTTGAGCAGTTCGCACAGCACCTGCAGCGCCAGTGTGGCGAACGCCAGCGTGAACACCGCGCGGAAGGGCCACACCGGCAGGTTCAGGGCCGACTGGCCCGAGGTCTCGCCGCGAGCGAAGCCCTCGGCCATGTAGTTCCACAGCGTCCACGACACCCAGACCAGGATGGGCAGCAGCAGCGCGTAGACCACGGTGTCGATCCGGCGGCGCGCGCGGTCCGACAGGAACACGCTGAGCACGTCGATGCGGATGTGCTCGCCCTGGCGCAGGGTGTAGGCCAGGGCCAGCAGGAAGTGGGCACCGGTCAGCGTGTAGCCGATCTCGTAGGCCCAGATGGTGGGGGCGTGCAGCGCGTAGCGCGACACCACCTCCCAGGTGGTGGCCAGCACCAGGGGCACCAGCAACAAGGCCGCGAGCACGCCAACGCCCACGACCCAGCGCTCGGCGAGGTCAATCAGTCGATTCAAGGAAAACCCCAATCAAAGAGGCGGCGGCGTGGGGCCGCCGTTCGCGGACGCGCACCGGGAGCGGTGCGCGCCGCCCATTCGCATCAGGTGCGCTTGACTTTCACCTTGCGCCAGTCGTCCGCGTCGCGCCAGGCGGCGTCGAAGGCCTTCTGGCTTTCGTGCACCTTGGCGAACCACTTGGATTTGCCTTCCTTGGCGGTCCTGTCGGCCCAGTCCAGGCCGATCTTGCGCGTGGCGAACTGCACCTCGTCGTCCAGCTCGATCAGGGTGACGCCGTTCTTCTTGTAGAACTCGAAGGCCTTCGCGTCTTCCGCGCCGATGCGGGCCCAGCTCTCGAAGGTGACCAGTTTGGCCACCACCTCGACCAGCTTGCGGTCGGCCTCGGGCATCTTGTCCCACACGCCTTTGTTGAGCACCAGCTCGAACGGCGCGCAAGGCTGGTGAACGCCCGGGTAGCTCAGGTAGCGCGCCACCTTGTAGAAGCCCGAGGAGACGTTCTCCCACGGCGTGCCCCACTCCACCGCGTCGATCGCGCCGCGCTCCAGCATGGGGAAGATGTCGCCGCCGGCCGTGGTCACCGGCGCCGCGCCCAGCTCCTTGGACATTTCCAACCAGGCGCCGGCGGTGCGCAGCTTCAGGCCCTTGAGGTCTTCCAGCGTCTTCACCGGCTTGCGCGAGTGCACGAAGACCTCGGCGGTGCGCATGAACAGCGGGAAGGAGATGACGCCGTCGGCGCCTTCGCGGAACTCACGCTGCAGCTCCACGCCGCCGCCCTCGTAGAGCCAGTGCAGCATGCGCTCGGCGTCGAAGCTGCCGGCATAGCCGCCGAACAGCGCGGTGGTGACGTCCTTGCCCCAGTCGTAGCCGATCCAGGTGTGGCCGCATTCGGCCAGGCCGTTCTTCACCGTCTCGGGCACCTTCAGCGCATTGCCCAGACCGCCGCCCGGGAAGGTCTGGATCTTGAAGCGCCCGCCCGAGAGCTGGTTCATGCGCTCGGCGAAGGCCTTGGCGCCGATGTCCATCAGGGGACCGCCCGCCCAGCCGGTGGCCATCTTCCAGTTGTAGGTGGGGCCGGATTGGGCATTGGCGCTGGCGCTGGCCAGCAGGCCGGCGCCGGCCAGGCCGGTGCCGATGAGTTGACGTCGCTTCATCTGTTGTCTCCTGCGTATGGGTATGTGTTCAGGCGGTGGCCCGTGTGTTCAGGCCAGGGCCTGCTTTTCCTCGGCGGTCAGCTCGGGGCCGTCGAGCGTGACGCGCTGCTCCTGCGTTTCGTTGTTGCGAAAGCGCGCGACGATGGGCTTCAACTCGGGCTTGATGTAGCGCTCGTCGTAGCCATTGAACAGCGTGCCGATCAGGCCGCGGTCCAGGTCGCTGGTTCCCATGATCCAGTCGAAGATGGGAAAGCTGAGGTTCATGTTCTTGTGCATCATGATCCCCTGGTTGTGGTGCGCGGTGTGGTGGCGGCGGATGGTGTTGATGAAGGGCATGTTCCGCACGAACCAGTTCTCGTGCACATGGCAGCACAGGTGGAACACCTCGTAGACCAGGTAGTGGCAGACCATGGTCATGAACAGGATGTAGCCCGCGTTGGGGTTGAAGACCTGCGCCGCGATCCAACCCAGGCCGGTGCCGAAGACGCCCAGCACGATGAGCACGCGCCAGGGAAAGAACACGATGCGGAACTCGCGCGTCGTGTCGATGGTGATGTCGTTGTCGGTGAAGTACTGGTGGTGCTCGCGCGTGTGGCGCTCATAGATGGCGCGCAGCGCGAAGACGTCGATGCGGCGGTGCATCACGTACTTGTGCATGAACCACTCGATGAAGTTGCCCGCCAGGAACACGGGCAGCACCAGCAGCCATTCCCAGGTCGGGTTGTCGAGCCGCTGCGCGCAATACCAGAGCGCCGCGATGCCAGCGGCGAACATCACGCTGGTGTGGACGATGCCGTTGTAGAAGGGGCTGATGCCGCCCTTGTACTTCTCTCGGAACCGGCGCTGCTTTTCAGTCATCATGGTCTCGTCTCCTGTGCAATCCAACTAACATACTAGTCGGATAGTAGAAGTCGATCATACGCATGTCAAGAACCGAGGAAGGCACTCATGGAAGACCCTAGGGCCTCGCCCGCCTGGGCCATGACCGAGTGCCCCACCCCTGGCAAGGGCAGCCAGGCCGCGCCGGGCACGTGATCGGCCAGCCAGCGGCCGTGCTCGAACGGGCAGTCGCCGTCGCGGTCGCCGTGCACCACCAGGGTCGGGCGTCGGATGCCACGCGCCGCCGCGCGCAGGTCGGCGCCGCGCACCGAGGCCCAGCTGGCGGCCACCGCGTCGGCATCGGCCACGGCCTTCAGCTGCAGGCGCTCGGCGCGCTCGCGGGCCTCACGCTCCAGGGCCTCGGGCGTCTCGCCGCGGAACCACACCGCGCCCGGCGTGGCGCAGGCGGTGCCCGACACGAGCACCAGGCGCTCCAGCGCGGCATCGCCATGGCGCGCCAGCAGGTTCAGGATGACGCTCACGCCCATGCTCCAGCCGGCCAGGGCCACCGGCGAGCCGGTGCGCTGCGCCAGGTCGGTCACCAGCGCGTGCACCAGGTCGGCGTAGTGGTCCAGGTGGTAGTAGCGCGCGTGCGACAAGGCCTGGTCCGCGCGCCAGCGCGGCGACAGCCCACGCCCGGGCAGGTTGGGCAGCACGCAGCGGCGCGCCAGCAGCGCGGGCAGCACGGGTGCCCAGGCCTCTGACGTGCCCTGGATGCCGTGCAGCAGCAGCAGGGGAGCGCCCTGCCCCACCAGCCTGCATTCGAGGGTTTGTGCCGATCGGTCGATGGAAGGATTTGCCATACAAGTAACATATCAATCGTGTTTCAATAGTTTCACAGACCTTCCGCAACGCCTATCCGTTTTGACCCTGATGTCCCAGCAGCCCCTCTCCGACCAGCCCGTCGCCCTGTACACGCCGCCCCGCGTCATCTGCGCCGACGGCGCCCGCCACCGCCTCGCACCGCTCTGCAAAAGCCTGGGCTGGCACGAGGCCCTCGTCGTCACCGACGCCTGGTTCCAGCAGAACAGCCCCGCCCTGGCCGAGGTGCTGGCGGCGCTGCGCGCGCAGGGCATCGCGGTGCGCGTGTTCGACGGCGGCGAGCCCGACCCATCCACCACCCTGGCCGACCGCGCCAGCGCCTGGGTGCGCGAACAGGGCGCGCGGCCCGACCACCTGATCGCCTGGGGCGGCGGCAGCAACATCGACCTGGCCAAGGCGCTCAGCGTCGCCCTGCCCAGCGGCCGGCCCGTGGCCGAGCTGATGGACCGCGCGAACTGGCCGGCGGCGCCGCTGCCGCTGGTGGCCGTGCCCACCACGGCCGGCACCGGCTCGGAGATCACGCCCGGCGCCATCCTGGTGCAGCCGGGCAGCGCCACCAAGGTGGCGCTGATGGCCAACGCGCTGCGGCCCGCGGTCGCGCTGATCGACCCGGAGCTGACCTGGACCTGCCCGCCACGCGTCACGGCCGACGCGGGCCTGGACGCCCTGACGCACGCCATCGAGTCCTGGCTGACCCTGGACGCGGCGCGCTTCGACAACGGCGAGGACCCCGACCCCGGCTACAGCGGCCGCAACGAACTGACCGTTCAATTCGCGCGCCAGGCCACGGCGCTGACCTTCACCCACCTGGCCACGGCCTTCGAGCGACCGCACGACCGCGCCGCCCGCAACGCCATGGCCCGCGCCAGCCTGTACGCGGCCATGTCCTACGCCACCGCGGGCCTGAACGCGGTGCACGGTCTGGCCTATGCGCTGGCCGGACTGACGCACGCCAGCCACGGCAGCACCAACGCGGTGATGCTGCCCTACGTGATGGACGCGCTGGTCGACACGCGGCGCGACGAACTCGCCGAGATCGCGCGCCTGGCGGGCGCCACGGGCGATGACCCGCTGGCCCTGGCCCGGCAGGCGCCGGTGCTCACGCGCGCGCTGGTGCGCCGGCTGGGCCTGGCCGGCGATCTGATAAGTTTCGGCGTCGGGCCGGCACAACTGGCCCAGCTGGTGTCGGACGGCCTGGCGGTGACGCGGCTGACCAAGGCCTGGCCAGGGGGGCCGGCCAACGAGGCCTACGCCCGCATCGTGCACCATGCCTACCACGGAGAACTTTCCGGAGAATCGCGCCCATGAGCAAAGCGACGGCGAAAAAGACACCAGGGACCCCCAGCACCCCGCGGGCCACCGCGAAGAAGGCCAGCGGCAAGGCCGCCCCGCCGGCCGACGCGTCAGCGCCCGCGGCCCGGCCCCGCAGCCTCACCACGCAGGCCTATGAGCGCATCGAGGCGCTGATCGTCCAGCTCGAACTGTTGCCCGGCACCGCGCTCAGCGAGGCCGAGCTGTCGGCCCGCCTGGGCATCGGGCGCACGCCGGTGCGCGAGGCGCTGCAGCGCCTGGCCCGCGAACACCTGGTGCAGATCCTGCCGCAGCGCGGCGTGCTGGTGTCGGCGCTGGACATCAAGCGCCAGCTGCGGCTGCTCGAAACGCGCCGGGAGGTCGAGCGCCTGGTGGCGCGCTGCGCCGCGCGCCGCGCCACGGACCAGGAGCGCCAGCAGTTCGCCGAACTGGCCAAGGAGTTCAACGCCGCCGCCAAGGCCAAGGACCAGACGCGCTTCATGCGCGCCGACAAGGCCTTCAACGACCTGTCGCTGCGCGCCGCGCGCAACGAATTCGCCAGCGGCGCCATGGGCCTCATGCATGGCCTGTCGCGGCGCTTTTGGTTCATGCACCACCGCCAGGCCGACGACACGCAGCCCATCGCCGTGCTGCACGCCCGCATCTCGCAGGCCATCGCCGACGGCGACGAGACCCTGGCCGCGAAGGCCCTGGACGAGCTCATCGACCACAACGAGGCCTTCACCCGCTCCACGGTGAACACGGACTTCTGAAGGCCCCGCCGCGCGCCGGCTGGGCCAGGACGGGCCCTCAGCCGCGCAGCGGCAAGGCCAGGCCGATGGCCACGAACACGCCGCCGCAGGCCCGGTTGAAGGCCTTGCCCGTGCGCTGCAGCCAGGGGCGGATGCGGTTCGCGGCGCTGGCGATGAACAGCTCGGTGAGGATCTCCACCAGCGCGAAGGTGCCCGCCATCAGCACGAACTGCGTGAAGAGGCCACGCGCCGGGTCGATGAACTGCGGCAGGAAGGCCGCGAAGAACAGCACGGCCTTGGGATTGCTCACCGCCGACAGCAGCCCCTGGCGGAACAGCGAGGCCCCGCTGCGCGGCGCCGCCGCCTGCGCCATGCCCTCGCCCAGCGGCGGCGAGCGCCACACCTGGATGCCCAGCCACACCAGGTAGGCGCCGCCCACCCACTTCAAGACCGTGAGCCAGACCAGCGAGGTCTTGAGCAGCGCGCCGATGCCGAACATGGACAGCGCGATGACCAGCACGAAGCCCAGCGCCCCGCCCGCGATGGTGTAGAGCGTGAGCCGGCGCCCGTGCAGGGCGCCGTGCGTGAGCGCGAGCAGGCCGTTGGGGCCGGGCGACAGCGACAGGCCGATGGCGGCGGCCAAGTAGATGAGCCAGGTATCGAGCGACATGGGGCGATGCTCGCCGCGAGGCCGCCGGGCGTCAATGGCCACCGCCGCGCGCCGGGCTCAGACCGGCTGCTCCACCCGGATCGGCAGCTCGCCGCCCGGTTCGGGTTCGATCAGGCGGGACACGCTGTCGAGATAGGCCCGCATGAAGTCGCGCCGCTCGGGGTCCTCCACGGTCTGCGCCGTCCAAGGGGTGCTCACCTCGCCCCAGCGCTCGGCCAGGCCATGGCGGATCAGCACGGCCAGTTCCATGTCGAACAGGGCCACGGGCGCCAGCTGGCGCCTCCAGAGGTCGGTGTTGCGCTGGGCCGCGCGCAAGGCGTGGAACTGCGCCAGCAGGTGGGTGGCGAAGAAGGCCCGGCGCTGCTCGCGGCCCTCGGTGAGCACCGACAGCAGTTCGTCCTGGGTCCAGCCCAGGCGCCCGAACCGTTCGGCACCGGTGAAGCCGCTCCGCTGCGCCGCCTGGGCCTCGTCGTTCCATGGCTGGCGTTGCGCGCTGTTGAAGACGGCCCAGGCCCGTTCGGCACCCTGTACTGGCGCGACCTCGTCCACGCCCTCCGACGCCACGAACCGCGGCGGCGAGCGGCCGAGAAAGGCGGCGCGCAAGGTCTCGCCAAACGGATTGCCGGCCAGCGTGAGCGCGCGCGCGGCGCCGCGCAAGGCCCGGCGCGCGGCCCTGTCGTCGCCCAGGAAGCTGGCCGTTTCGCAGGCGTCGAGCCAGAGCGTGGCAATCGCCATATCCGGCGCACGCCCCGCCTCGTGCAGGCCCTCGGCCCGTGCGAGGAGGTACCGCAGCCGGGCCTGCAGCGTGGAGCGCAGCTCGTCCGTTTCGTCCGGTGGCGCGTACCGGGTGATGGCTTCCAGCAGCGTCATCGGGCCAGGGCCTCGCGCAGGTTGGACACGCGCTCGGGGGGCCGGTAACGCGGGTTGGTGTGTTGCCTCAGCGGCGCCGCGGGGTCAATGGAAATGTCCCAGTACGCCCAGCGCTCGATCTGGTGCGAGGGCACCAGCAGCTTGGCGGTGATCTCGCCTTCGAGCTGGAAGTCGGACCACCGCGTGTAGGTGTGCAGCTCACGCACCTCTTCGGCGACGGCCTGGACCTCCACCGCCGGGTTCAGGCCGACCAGCACCCAGCAGTGGAACAGGTACCCCGGGCGCCGGCCCCAGTCGGTGGCGAAGCGCAGGGCGACTTCCTCGGCCGTGAGCAGCCGGTTGATGCTCGCCACGCGGTCGCGCTCGACGCTGCCCGCGGTGAGCGAGATGAAGGGCGTGAGGTGCCCTGCGCTGGCGTACCGGTGAATGTGGTCGTGCAGTTCGTGCGCGCGCAGCCGCCCCTCCACCTGCTCGGGCGCGGGCTGCCCCCGGTTGCGCCACCAGTTGCTGCGAATGCCCTCGCCGCCCTGCGTGATGCGATCGGCATCGGCGTCGTTCTCGCCGGCCAGCCCGCCCGGCCCCCCCCAGATCCCTTTGATGCAGCGCTGCACGAACACGCTCAGACCCCTTCTCGCTGGGCCACGTCGCACACCAGCTGCATCAGCTCGTCGGGGCGGTTCGTCATGCCGAAGAAGAACGCGGGCCGCGCCAGGCCACCCTGGTCCGTACCGACATAGCCGATGGCGGGCAGCAGCAAGCCCTTCGCCGGCAGGCCCTGCACGAAGCGGATGCCCTCGTCGGGGCGCCCTTCGCGCCGGACGTCGGTGAGCATGAGCAGGTAGTGGTGGTTGCGCAGGAACTGCTCGGCGGCGGCGCTGGTGGTGGCGAGGTCGATGCGCAACTCCAGCGTCTCGAGCAGCGCCCGCTCGTTGCGGTTGTTGGGCGGCTGGTCGTCCACCCACAGCACGCGCGCGCCGCGCAGCAGGGCCGCATTGGCCGAGAGGCGGCGCAGCACGGCCATGCGCGCCCGGTGGCTCACCACGTTGTCCAGGCCGCGCAGCTCGACCGCCTTGTCCAGGGACGCCGCCGAGGCCTCGATTTCGATGCCCAGCGCGCTGACCTTGGACGCCTTCTTCAGCAGGCGCGCGATGGCGTCGGCGTTGGCGATGAGCAGCACGATGACCACCAGGGCCATCAGCAGGCTGGGCGACACCTTGACCAACTCCACCCACAGGCTCGACGCATCGCTCATGGACCGCTCCTGACGCGGCTCCCGGCCGGTGCGGCGATGCTAGTGCGCTTGGGCGCCGGAGCCAATCCCCACCGGCGCATAGGCATGCCTGGGCGGCGCCCCACCCCGGTGCCGGCGCCGCCGGGCCAGCTTCCCAAAGCGGGGTTGCGTGGTCAGAATCCCATCAAACTTCAACGCCGATTGGCACTGTCGTGGATGCGTGGTCAATGAACGTCCAGGCCCCTGATCCGCCCGGGGCCCGGTTCACCGTGCCGTTCGGCGGCACCCCCACGGCATTGAGCGCCGCCAGCCGGGCGCTGGAGGCGCGCCTGCCGGGCCACTGGTCGGACTGGTCCATCGTCGCACCCGCCGCCCGCGCCGCCCTGCTCGCGGCCCTGCGCCAGACGCGGCCCTTCGCCTTGAGCCTGCGCCTGCTCGACGACGCCCACGGCCAGCCCGTGCATGTGCGCTGCCAAGGCCATTGGCAGGCGGCGCGCCTGTCCCACCTCTGCCAGCTCGCCGACATCAGCGACCTGCAGGCGGCCCACGACACCACCGGCCACGCCCTGCTGCAGCTGCAGGAGATGGTCGACAGCCTGCCGCTGCTGGTGATTCAGCTCGACACCAGTCCCGAATTGCGCTGCGCCTTCGCGGCCGGCAGCCTGCTGCGGCTGCTGGTCCCGTACCAGCAGAACCCGGTGGGCCAGGCGGCGCTCGGTCTGTTCGGCCCGGCGCTGTTCGCGCACCTGCGCCAGGAGATCCAGGCCATCCAGCCGGCCGGCGGCGCGCGGCCTTTCATCTGGCGCGCGCACGACGACCAGGGGCAGCTGCGCGTGCTGGAGGGCACGCTGCGCACCCTCATCGACAGCCAGGGCCGCCCCAGCGGCCACCTGCTCGACTCCCTGGAAACCACGGCCTACCACGCCACCATGGCCGCGCTGACCGCCTCCGAGGAGCGCCTGCGCCGCTTCGTCATCGCGAGCAGCGACGCCATCGTCGTGCACATGGACGAGCGCATCGTCGATGCCAACCCCGCCGCCTGCCGCCTGCTCTCCACCACGGCCGAAGCGCTGCGCGAGCGGCGTTTCCTGGACCTGATCGCCACCGAAGACCAGGCGGCCTGCCTGGCCCACGCCGACGCGGCCTCGCACGAAGCCCAGGAATGCCACCTGGTCGACCGGCACGGCACACGCATCGCGGTCGAGCTGATCGGGCGCACCGTGCAGCGCAAGGGCCAGCGCATGCGCATGGCCATCGTTCGCGACGTGCGCGACCGGCGCGAAGCGCAGGCGCGCATCCACGAGCTCATCAACCACCTGAGCGCCCAGAGGGACCGGGCCGAAGCGGCCGACCGCGCCAAGTCGCTTTTCCTCTCCGCGGCCAGCCACGACCTGCGCCAGCCCATCCACGCGCTCGGCCTGTTCCTCACCAGCCTGGAAACCCTCGTCCAGTCGCGGTACCTGCCGCTGCCCGCGCTGGAGCAAGTGACGCGGCGCATGGGCGCTTCGCTGGACGCGCTGGGCCGCCTGCTCAACTCGCTGCTCGACGTCTCGCGCCTGGACGCCAACGCGGTGGTGGTGCACCCGATCGCGGTGCCCCTCGCCCCCCTGTTCGGCGAGCTGGCGGCCGATCTCGGCGATGCCGCCAGCAGCAAAGGCCTGCGCCTGGACGTGGTGCCCACCCGCGCCTGGGTGTTCACCGACCCGGTGGTGCTGCGCCGCATCGTGGACAACCTGGTCTCCAACGCCATCCGCTACACCCGGCAGGGCCGGGTCCTGGTGGGCGCGCGGCCCCGCGGCGCGTGCGTGGAGCTGCAGGTCTGGGACAGCGGCATCGGCATCGCGGCCGACCAGCTCGACGCCATCTTCGGCGAGTTCTACCAGGTCAGCCCGGCCAGCGCGAGCGACAGCGGCCTGCGCGGCCTCGGCCTGGGGCTGTCGATCGTGAAGCGTTCGGCCAAGTTGCTCGATGCCCGGCTGAACGTGCGCTCGGCGCCCGGGCGCGGCTCCATGTTCTCCATCACCGTGCCCCGCGGCACGCCCGCCGCGGCCCCGCTGGCGCCGCCGCCCTCGCCCGCCGCGAAACGAAGGGCCAGCAGCGCCCCGAGGCGGGTGCTGGTCATCGACGACGACGCCATGGTGCTGCAGGCCATGCAGCAGCTGTTGCAGGCCTGGGGCCACCAGGTCTGGTGCGCGGCCGACCAGGACCAGGCGGTCATGCTGGCCATTACCCACGCGGAGGAAATCGACCTGGTGCTCTCGGACTACCACCTGGGCGGGCAGGTCGACGCGGCGCAGTTCATCGGCACCGTTCGCGCCTGTCTGGTGCGGCCGGTGCCCGTGCACGTTTTCACGGCCGACACCTCGGTGCCCGTGGCCCAGAACATCCGGGCCTTGGGGTTATCGCTGCTGCACAAGCCCGTGCAACACGATCTACTGCGACAAGTGCTGGAACAGGGATGAACGCGAGCATCGCACGCTGCGCCGACGGGCACCGACAGCGATGCCGAGCGGGCTCCATCCCATGAACCACGGTGCGACGGTTTCACCCGATTGGATCGAACAGATAGGGGGCCTGGCCGCCGTACTGCGGCCCAGCCCCTGGCGGTTCACGCCCAATGCGGCCCTGCAGGGGCTGCTGGGCGCCGATGGGCAGGGCGAGGCCGAATGGCGGCGGGCCTTCGACGCTGGCGGCGAGCTGTCCGAACCGCTGCGGCGTGGCGAGCCGTTCCACGGGCGCCTGCGCCTTGAACCCGCCGCCCACGGCCATGGCGCGCGCCTGCTGCACGCCGACCTGGCGCCCATGGGCAACGGCGACTGGTTGTGCACCGTCGTCGACCTGTCGGACGTCGAGGAACGGCGCGGCCGCCGCGCGCTGACGCTGCGGCACCTTCGGCATACCCTGGACCAGCTGCAGGAACTGATGTCCATGGTGACCGAGGGCGAGACCATGCTCTTCACCAACGTGTCGTTCGCGCGCTTCTACAGCACCACGCCGGACCAGGCCGAGGGCCGCTCGGTGCTCACCGTGATGGGGGAAGAGAACCACGCCATGACCGCGCCGTTTCGGGCCAAGGCGTTTCGCACCCTGCGGCCCGTGCGCTACGAACGCCCCCTGGTCAGCGGCGAAGGCGAGGACCGCGTCATGGATGTGCTGCTGTGGCCAATACCAGGCGGGCCCGGGCAGATGAACCGCATGGCCACGCTCACCCGCGACGTCACGCTGCGCCACCGGGGCATGCAGGCCCTGCGCCAGACGCTGGAGCGGCTCAACGCCCTGTTCGAGGCCGGCATCGAAGGCATCCTGCTGTGCGACCAGGGCGTCATCACGGACGCCAACCCGATCGCCAGCCGCCACACCGGCCTCGAACGGCAGCAGCTGGTCGGCCTGTCGCTGGCGCAGGTGCTGGACCGGCTGGGCGTTCCGCCTGAGGCCTGGGCGGGCGGCGGCCAGCCCATCGACCTGAGCCTGTCCCTGCTCCCGGGCGCGCACGACAAGCCCCCCATGCAGATCCAGGCCATCACCTTCATGGACGGGGACAGTCCTTGCCAGGCCGTGTTGATCCAGGACATGAGCTACCGCTACCAGGCCCAGCGCCGCATCGACCGCCTGCTCGTCGACCTGCGCTGGCAGACCGAACGCGCGGAGGCGGCCGATCGTGGCAAGTCCGTCTTCCTGGCCTCGGCCAGTCACGACCTGCGCCAGCCCATCCACGCGCTCGGCCTGTTCCTCACCACCATCCGCAGCCTGAGCCACGCGCCCTCGCCCTTGTCCAGCAAACCCTTCGTGCCCATCGTGCAGCGCATGCGCGCCTCGCTGGACAGCCTGATGGAGCTGCTCAACATGCTGCTCGGCGCCTCCCTGCACGGCACCGGGCAGAAGCCGCTCCAGCCGCGCCCCACGCCGCTGCAGGCGCCGTTCGACGACATGGTGTCGGAATTCGCGGCCATGGCGGCGCGCAAGGGACTGAGCCTGCACGCGGTGCCCAGCCGCGCCTGGGTGCTGGCCGATCCCACGGTGCTGCGCCGCGTCCTGACCAACCTGGTGTCCAACGCCGTGCGCTACACGCAGCAGGGGCGCATCGTGCTGGGCGCGCGCCGGCGCGGCGCCAGCGTCGAGGTGCAGGTATGGGACACGGGCATCGGCATCCCGCCCGAAAAAATCGATGCCATCTTCCAGGAGTTCTTCCGCGTCGACACCGCGCCCACGCGCGATGGCCGCTCCGAAGGCCTGGGCCTGTCCATCGTGCGGCGCGCGGCCGCCCAACTGGGCGCGCGGCTCGACGTGCGCTCGATGCCCGGCAAGGGCTCGATGTTCTCCGTGCGGCTGTCGCAATGCGACCCCCAGCGGCAGGAGCAGGCGCCGGCCCCCGACGATCCGCCGCCCGCGGGCACCGGCCGGCACATCCTGCTGATCGACGACGACGAACAGGTGCTGCTCGCCACCACGCACCTGCTCACGTCGTGGGGCCACCAGGTGCTCAGCGCGGCCAACGCCAGCGAGGCCCTGCGCCTGTGCGAGGCGCAGCCGATGCGCATCGACACGGTGATCTGCGACTACATGCTCGACCCCTCCATGGACGGGCTGGAGCTGCTGCTGGGGCTGCGCGCGCGGCACCTCGGCCCCCTGCCCGTCTGCATGGTCACGGGCGACATGTCGGCCGAGCGCATCGAGCAGGCGAACCGCCATGGCTTCACGCTGCTGCACAAGCCGGTGAGCGCCGAGGCCTTGCAGCGGTTCCTGCGCGCGGCGGGCTAGCGGCGGCGCGCCTGGCACGCCAGCCGCAGAGAGGCGGCCTTCAGATCAATGACATTGTGATGACCATCGGCCATAGGGCCGACGGCCTTCGGAACCATATGGGTGCGCTCCCGACACAGGGCCACACGCGAACCGCGTGCAACCCCGATGAAGAGGAGTCCCTTTGTGACCGCCGTTTTTTTTGACGACCTGTGCCGCCACGCCAGCCGGGAGCTGCGCCTGGACAACACCGAGCGCATGGGCCAGGAGGAGACCGTCGAGATCGATGGCATCAGCCTGGAAGTGACGCACCACGAATCCAGTGCCTCGATGCTGGTGCTCGCGGAACTTGGCCGCATCACGGCCGAGGATCCCGCACAGGTCTACCGGCAGCTGCTGGCCCTTCAACTGCTCACCTGGCACCAGCCTGGCGTTCGCTTCGGCTACGACGAGGGCAGCGACGCGGTGGTGCTGATGCTCGGAGTGCCGCTGCGCGAGGACATGACCGGCCCTTGGCTGGCCCAGGCCTTGCGCGGCATGGCGGCGCAGGTGAAGCAATGGCGAGCCACCCTGCTGGCGGGCATGTTCGTCTGGGAGGGGGTCAGCGCCGGCCAGGCACCCCGCGATGGCGCCCACGGGCCCCGCACCACGCTGGCCTGACGGAGCGCCGCATGCACCCAAAGACGAGCGCCAAGCCCCACAAGTTCAGCCCCGAGCACAACCAGCGAACCATCAACAACCCCAACAAACGCCCCCTGACACCCGCGGATTTCGCGGCCTACACCGGGCTGAGCCGCAAACGCACACGCCAATGGCGCCAGGACCCGCAGGCGTACATCCACCACCTGCTGAGCACCGCCCTGGAGCAGGTGGCCGCCGTGCCCGCCCCCGCCAGCGCGGCGGTGGTCCCCACCGGAGACAAGGTCAGGGCCGTCTGTGGCGCCGGCAGCCTGGGGTTCAGCGTGTCCTTCATGCTGGCCAAGGCCTGGGCCTCGCTGTGGGGCTTCCTGCCCTCGCTGTCCCAGAGCGATCCGCGCCTTTTTTTCCTCGTGGGTGCGGCGGGGTTCGATCTGATCGCCTCCTTCCTGCACGCCACGGTGGCCAAGACCGTGGCCTTCGGCCCCGGCGCCAACTACGGCGGCCCGCAGGCCCCGGACAAGGCGGCCTTCGACAACTACGTCACCCTGCTGGGCATGTGGTACGTGGCCTCGGCGCGGGGCGATGCGGAACAGACCCAGGAAATCGCCGCCGCCCTGCAAGAGCTGGTGGATGGCGTGATCGCCCGGGCCCAGGCCGAGCAGGACAAGGGCACGCCACTGTGCTTCGATTTCCGCGAACACCCCCTGCTGGGGAGCTGGCTGCGCAACGGCCACTTCCACCTGGCCTTCTTCAGCTATTCGATCGTGTACCTGTTCTCGGGCAGCCTGGCGCCGCACCTGCGCGCGTGGATCGAGCAACTGCCCGCCACCCTTGCCCAGAAGGCCGGGCTGTTCGCGCTGTCGGACTTCCTGGCGTCGGCCGCCATGGGCCAGCTCGCCGGCATCTCCACCATGAGCCTGCACATGCTGGGCAATGCCGGGATCCAGCACGGCGCCGACAAGCCGGGCCTGCACCAGACCTGGAAGCAGGAACAAGCCGTGGCGCTGAAGAAGTGCCTGGCGGTCACGCCCTCGCTGTTCGAGCTGGTCAACATCCGCAGCGCCATCGAGGCGAGCATTCTGGAGAGTCCCCTGAGCCCGGCAGAAAAGCGCCTGCGGCTGGCGGGCTTCGAGGCCCAGGTGCTGCCCCTGCTCGATCCCGCGATCGAGCGGCTGCAGCGGGTGCACCGGAAGTACCAGCGGCGCAGCGCGCTCTTGGAAACCACGGAAGGCCGCAATCAGATCGCCCGGGAAAAGACCGGCGCCATCGTCTTCGAAGGCGCGGGCAAGACAGCGCACAGGCTCATCAACCGCTCGCCAGCGGCGATCCGCTTGCGCACCACCGGCGAGGTGGTGGGCAACATGCTCGCGATGCTCGCCCAGGCGTACTCGATGTTCTACCTGTACACCCTGTTCGCCAGCACCATGCCCTTCACGGACACCGCGGCAGCGGTGCCCTTCGGCGCACCGCTCAACGGCAGCGATGCCTGGGCCCACACAGGCGACATGGGCTTCACCAATGGCACGCAGGCCGGGGCCGGGGTTCCCGAGGACACCCAGCTCTACTCCAGCTGGGCCGGCTGGATCCTCATCGCGGCCTTCTCGCTGCGGGCCGGGCTGATTCCTGCAACGGAGCTGCTGCTGAACCTGCTCTACGCCGCCGTGGCATGGATGGGCCGCCCGTCGGACCCCCGCGAGCGCGGCGCGCCATCGGCGAGCGACGACGGCACCGAGGACAGCGACGGCCCGCCGCCGCCAGGGTACCGGCCCCCACCACCCGACGACGGGGCCTCACCCGCGCTCGTCGACGTCGTGGTCGATGGCGGGACCGCCGACCAGAGCGTGGCGGCGCAGGCCTCTGCGCACCCACCCTGCTCGGTGACGGTGATCGACGGGCTCATCGAGGGCGTCGCACCGTCCAACGAGTAGCCCTCACTGCTTCGGAATGCCCGCGCGCTCGATCACCGCGCTCCAGCGCTTGATGTCGTTCACCAGCAGCGCCGCCGCCTGCTCGGGCGTGGACGAGCGCGGGTCGATGTTGAGCTCGCGCAGCTTCTTCTGCACCTCGGCGTCGGCCACGGCCGCGGCGATCTCGCGCTGCAGCCGTTCGATGACGGGGCGTGGCGTCTTCGCCGGCGCGGCGATGGCGTTCCACGACGAGGCCACGAAACCCGCCACGCCCGACTCCACCGCGGTGGGCACCTCGGGCAGCACGGGCGAGCGCTTCTCGCCCGCCACGGCCAGGGCCTTGAGCGCGCCGCCGCGGATCTGCGCGAGCACCGGCGCGAGGATTTCCACGCCCACGTCCACCTGCCGCCCGCGCAGGGCGCCGATGAGGTTGGGCGTGCCGTTGAACGGCACGGTCTGCGCGTCGATGCCGGCGCTGCTCTTGAACAGCTCGGCCGCCAGGTGCTGCGTGCTGCCGATGTTGATGCTGCCGATGTTGAGCTTGCCGGGGTTCGCCTTCGCGTAGGCCAGCAGCTCGGGCAGGCCCTTGAACGGCGCGTCGGGATGGGCCACGACGGCGATGTCGAAAAAGCCCAGCGTGGAGACCGGCGCGAAGTCCTTGACGGTGTCGAAAGGCAGCGACTTGAACAGGCCGGCGGTGACCGCCGTGCCGTTGGACATGAGGAACAGCGTGTGGCCGTCGGGCTCCGCGCGCGCCACCGTCTCCGCGGCCACCACGCCGCCGGCGCCGGGGCGGTTCTCGATCACCACGGAACGGCCCAGGCCCTCGGCCAGCCGCCCGGCGACGATGCGCGCCGTCAGGTCCCCCACGCCGCCGGCCGCGAAGGGCACGACCAGGCGCAGGTTCTTCGACGGAAACGACTGCGCCCTGACGGCCGCCAGCGGCAGCGCCGCAGCGGCCAGGGCCATCAAGCGGCGGCGACGCATGCCCGCCACCACTACAGGACGAAGGTGACGATCACCGGGAACGCCACCAGGATCGCCGTGCGGATGAAATCGCTGAGCACGAAGGGCAACACGCCCTTGTAGGTCGCCAGAATGGGCACGTCCTTGGCCATGCTGTTGATGACGAAGAGGTTCATGCCCACCGGCGGCGTGATCAGGCCCACCTCCACCACGATCAGCACCAGGATGCCGAACCAGATGGCGAAGTGCTCCGGCGGCATGCCGAAGTCCAGCGCCGTCACCACGGGGAAGAACACCGGAATGGTCAGCAGGATCATGGACAGGGAATCCATGAAGCAGCCCAGGATCACGTAGATGACCAGGATCGCGACCAGCACCACCATGGGACTGAGGCCCGAGCCCGACACCAGCGAGGCGGCCTCCTGCGGCAGTTGCGACAGGGCCAGGAAGGTGTTGTAGACCCCCGCGCCGAGCACGATCATGAAGATCATGCCGGTGGCCACGGCCGTGCCCAGGACCGCCGCGACCAGCGTCTTGCGGTTCAGCCCGCCCGCCGCCCAGGCCGCGAGGCCGGTGCCAAAGGCGCCCACGGCCGCCCCCTCGGTGGGCGTGAAGTAACCCAGGTAGATACCGCCGACCACCACCAGGAAGATGGTGAGCACGGGCCAGACCTTCACGGTGGCCTTCCAGCGCTGGGCCATGGGCACCGGCGCCATGGAGCCCACTTCCTCGGGCTTGAGGCGCGCGTAGATGGCAATGACGATGACATAGCCGATGGCGGCCAGCACGCCGGGCACGAAGGCGGCCAGGAACAGCTTGGCGATGTTCTGCTCGGTCAGGATGGCGTAGATCACCAGCACCACCGAAGGCGGGATCAGAATGCCCAGCGTGCCACCCGCCGCCAGCGTGGCGGTGGAAATGCCGCCGGCGTAGCCCGCGCGCTTGAGCTCGGGCAGCGCCACCTGGCCCATGGTGGCCGCGGTCGCCAACGAGGAGCCGCAGATGGCGCCGAAGCCGGCGCAGGCGCCGACGGCGGCCATCGCCACGCCGCCCTTGCGGTGGCCGATCCAGGCCTCGGCCGCCTTGAACAGAGCCTGCGACAGGCCCCCCAGCGCCGCGAACTGCCCCATCAGCAGGAACAGCGGGATCACCGACAGGTTGTAGTTGGAGAAGGTGCTGTAGGTCAGCTGCTTGAGCTGGTTCAGGATGGGATCAGCGGTGCCGTAGATCATCCAGGCCCCCGCCATGCCGCAGACCAGCATCGCCAGCCCGATGGGCACACGCACGAAGATGAGCAGCAGCAGGATCGGGAAGGACCAGGCCGCGAGTTCGACGCCAGACATCAATGCGCTCCCGCTTCGGTGGTCCAGCCTTCGGGCTCTTTGCCCAGGCCGAGCATGGTCGCCGTCTTGGCGAGGTAGGCCAGGCAGCCAACCAGCGCGCCCACCAGGCAGGCCGCGTAGGCCCACCAGATCGGCATTTGCAGGATGAAGGTGGTCTCGAAGTAGTCCTTCTTTTCGATCATGCCTTCGTAGAGCTTCCAGGTGAGCACGAACCACACGACCAGCATCACGAGGTCGCACACCAGCACGATGGCCTTCTGGGCCCAGGCGGGCAGGTGCATGTACAGCAGGTCCACCGTGGCGTGGCCGCCCTTGAGGTAGGTCCAGGGCAGGAAAAAGAACACCGCGATGGCGGTGCCGACTTCAACGAGTTCGAAGTCGCCGGGAACGGGGCCCAGGCCGAGCCCGAGCATGGCGCGGCCGCTCACGCTGGCCACGATCATCAGCGTCAGCGCGACCAGCGCCAAGCCGCCGATGATGGCCGCCCATTGGGACAGCCGGTAGACGAATGCAATCATGCGAATGGCTTTCTACGAAAGACTGAGAGGCGCGATTGTCCAACATCGGCCGCACGCCCCCTCAACAAAAAGGCCGCCCTCTGGCGAGGACGGCCGTTGATCCCAAAGGGATGGATCACTTGCTGTACTTGGCGATCAGCGCCCTGGCCTCCGCGGCCAGCTTGGCGCCGTCGATGTTCTTGCCCTTCATTTCATTGACCCAGTCGGTCTCCACCGAGGCGGCGGTGCGCCGCCAGCGCTGCGTCTCCTGCACGTCCAGCGCGACGATGTTGTTGCCGGCCTTGACGGCGATGTCGCGGCCGGCCTTGTCGCCCTCGTCCATCGCGCGGCCGAACATGGCGGCGGTCTCGATGCCCGAGTTCTTGTCGATCACGGCCTTCAGGTCGGCGGGCAGCTTGTCGTAGGCGGCCTTGTTCATGGAGAAGGCGAAGGTCTGGGTGTACAGGCCCTCCTTGCCAGCGAAGGTGGTGTGGTTCTTCACCAGCTCGGTCACCTTCAGCGAGGGCGTCACCTCCCAGGGAATGGTGGTGCCGTCGATCACGCCCTTGGACAGCGCCTCCGTCACCGCCGGCACCGGCATGCCCACGGGCGTGGCGCCCAGCTTGGTGAGCATGTTGTTGATGATGCGCGAGCCGCCGCGGATCTTCATGCCACGCAGGCTCTCCAGGCCGGTGACGGGCGTCTTGGTGTGGAACAGGCCCGGGCCATGCGTGTGGACGGCGATGAGCTTGACGTCCTTGAACTCCTCGGGCGCGAACTTCTCGACGTACTCCTGCAGCGCCCGCGAGGACGATTCCGCGCTGCCGCTCATGAAGGGCAGCTCGAACACCTCGGTCTTGGGAAAGCGCCCGGGCGTGTAGCCCAGCACCGTCCAGGTCAGGTCGACCACGCCGTCCTTGGCCTGGTCGTAGAGCTGCGGCGGCGCGCCGCCGAGCTGCATGGCGTGGAACAGCTGGACCTTGATGCGTCCGCCCGACTCGGCTTCCACCTTCTGCGCCCAGGGCGTGAGGGCGCGCGCCGGAATGGTGGCCTGCGGCGGCAGCATCTGGTGCAGGCGCAGCGTGACCGTCTGCTGCGCCAGGGCGGGCAGCGCCAGCGTGGCCGAGGCACCCAGCAGCGCCAGCGCGGCGCGTCGCTTCATCGGTTTCATCCTTGTCTCCGTTCGGGTTGCGCCCGGCCCTCTCAGATGGGGGTGCTCATTGGCACGGGCGATGGGGGGAACTGAACACCCACACTGTGCATGCGGCTTGGCACAGCAGCCAGTCCGGTGAAGGACTTTCAGCTATGCCGTTATGTTATGAAACCAGTAGGAACCCTCTCAGGGTTTATCAGTGGGGCGCCGCGTCGGGGCGCCAGGCGCTGTCCAGGGTGATGCGCCCGACCACGCGCGAGACACAGGCGCAGATCCGCCGGTTGCCCTGCTTCTCGTGCTCGCTGAGGAAGACGTCGCGGTGGTCGATCTCGCCGTCCACGGCCAGCACGTCCATCGCGCACAGGCCGCATTCGCCGCGCCGGCAGTCGCTCATCACCTCGATGCCGGCGGCCTCCAGGGCGTCGAGCAGGGACTCGTCGGCCGACACGGTGAGCGATGCCCCATGGCGGGGCACGGCCAGCGAGAAGGCCTGGCTGGGCCGCTGGCCGCCGCTGCCGAAGGTTTCGAAGCGCAGGCCGCTCGCGGGGCGTCCCGCCTCGGCCCAGAGCGAACGCAGCGACGCCAGCAGGCCGCTGGGGCCGCAGACGTAGCACGGCGCGCCAGGCGGCAGGGCCGCCAGCTCGCCCGCCAGGTCCAGCCGCTGCCCCTGCCCCGACACCGCCGTCACCAGTTGGTCGCCCAGGATGTCGCGCAGGCGCTCGGCGTAAGCCAGTTCGCCAGCGTGGCGCGCGGCGTACAGCAGGCGCACCGCGCGGCCGCGTCGCGCCAGGGCCTGGGCCATGGCCACCATGGGCGTGATGCCGATGCCACCCGCCACCAGCAGGCTGGCCGGCGCGTCGAGGTCCAGCGGGAAGTGGTTCTGCGGCGCGCTCAGGCTCAGCGCGTCGCCCTCGGCCAGCGACCACATCGCCCGCGAGCCGCCCCGCCCGTCGTCCAGCCGCTTGACCGCGATGCGATAGCCGCCGGGCGTGTCGACCGGCTGGCCCACCAGCGAGTACGAGCGGGTCTGCTCGCGCCCGGCCACGCGCAGGCGCACCTGCAGGTGCGCGCCGGGCGGCCAGGCGATGGCCTCGCCGTCGAGCGGCTGCAGCACGAACTCGCGCACGCTGGGGGTGAGGTCGCGCAGCGCGGCCACGCGCGCGGTCTGCCAGATCGGGTTGCTTTTCATGAGGGTCAGCGGCGGCGGATGAGTTTGAGCGCGGGCGCGTGGGTCGGGCTGTTGCTGAGGCCCGCGAGCACGGCGCGCAGGTTGCGCTGGGCCAGGCGCGAGTGCTCGCGCAGAATGGCCTCGGCGCGCGCCCCCTCGCGGCGCTCGATGGCGTCCAGCACCTGGCGGTGCTGGTCCTGCGCCACCACCAGCATGTCGCGCGCCGCTGGCGAGCCGGCCTCGGCCAGCACGAAGCCCGAGGGCGAGGCAAACGGCAGCGCGCACACGCGCTCCAGCTGGCGCTCCACCGTGGGGCTGTCGGCCATTTCGGCCAGCAGCTCGTGCAGGCGGCTGTTGAGCGCCACGTACTCGGAGAAGGCCTCGGCGTCCAGCGCCGGCGCGGCCAGCACGGCGTCGATGCGCTCCAGCACGCCGCGCGCCTCGGTCAGCACGGCGGCCGGTGCGCCACGCTCGGCCGCCAGGCGCGCCAGCAGGCCTTCGAGCGTGCCGCGCAGTTCGATCGCGTCGGCGATGTCGCGCTCGGTGAAGGTCTGCACCACGTGGCCACCGCCGGGCAGCGCGCGCAGCAGGCCCTCCTGCTCCAGGCGCAGCAGCGCGGCGCGCACCGGCGTGCGCGACACGCCCAGGCGCTCGACGATGGCGAGCTCGGCGATGCGCGAGCCGCCGGGCAGCTCGCCCGAGAGGATGAGTTCGCGCAGCTGCAGCAGCGTGCGCACCTGCGCGCTTTCGGGCGCGGTGTCGGGCATGGGGTTGGAGGTGCTGGTGGCCATGGGATCAGCCCGCGCGGCGGATGGGAATGACGCTGGAGCCCGCGCCGGGCGTGCCGCGCTCGGCGTCCACCATCTTGTCGATCAGGCGCCGCGCCCACATGGCGCCGGCGTCGATGTTGAGGTTGTAGAACTTGTGGTCGGGGTGCTCCTCGATCGCCTTCTGCTGCGCTTCGAGCACCAGTTCGTCCTCGCGGAAGATGCCGGCCACGCCCTCGCGCAGCTGGTGCGTCAGGCGCTGCTCGTCGAGGCAGTAGTTGCGCGCGAAGGCCCAGAAGTAGAGGCAGCTGTTGCCGGTCTCGGGCGTGATGGTGTTGAGCACCATGCCGTTGACGCCCTGGCTGCGGTCCCCCTGCGGCGCGCCGGTGCCGGTGGGCGCCACGCCCACGTCGATGGCCACGGTGCACGGCGCCTCGAAGCGGATGATCTGCCAGCGGTCCACCGGGCCTTGGTGGCCGCGCGCCTGCCGCAGCTGCCCGGCCCAGAACGGCGGCGCCTCGATGTTCTCCATCCAGCGCGTGACGGTGGCAGTGCGATCGCCGTGCGTGGCCACGAAGGGCGCCTCGGCCACGGCGCGGTTGCCGATGCTGCTGCCGTGCACGAAGGTTTCGTGCGTCAGGTCCATCAGGTTGTCGATGACCAGGCGGTAGTCGCACTTCACGCGGATCATCTTGCCGTCGCCCGCCCAGGCCGGGTCGTGGTTCCAGTGCAGGTCGGGGATCAGCGATTCGTCGGCCAGCGCCGGATCGCCCGGCCAGACCCAGATGAAGCGGTGCCGCTCCGCCACCGGGAAGCGGCGCACGCAGGCCGAGGGGTTGAGGGTTTCCTGGCTGGGCATGTGGGTGCAGCGCCCCTCGGCGTTGAACACCAGGCCGTGGTAGCCGCAGACCACCTCGTCGCCCTCCAGCCGGCCCATGGACAGCGGCAGCAGCCGGTGCCAGCAGGCGTCCTCCAGGGCGGCCACGCGGCCATCGGTCTGGCGGTAGAGCACCAGTTTCTGTTGGCAGACGGTGCGGGGGAACAGGGCCCGTCCCACCTCCACGTCGTAGGCGGCCGCGTACCAGGCGTTGAGCGGGAAATGGGCTGGATCGGTATTCATGGATACGCAATGTATACATGAATTGCCGTTTTTTCCATAAAATCCTTCTAAAGAGATCTGATTTTCGCTTTTATGTATCCATTGAAAACACCGATATTGCCGACCACCGGGGCTTGGGCTACCGTCGGCGCCGTCCATTTCCGCAACCCCGAGGAGACCCCATGAGCCTGAATCCCCCCTTCCGCGCCGACCACGTCGGCAGCTTTCTGCGTCCGGCCTACCTGCTGCAGGCGCGCGAACAGAAGGCCAAGGGCGAGATCACGGCGGCCCAGCTGCGCGCGGTGGAAGACCGCGCGATCACCGAGATCGTGAAGTTCCAGGCCGACGTGGGCCTGCAGTCCATCACCGACGGCGAGTTCCGCCGCACCTACTTCCACATCGACTTCCTGGAGCAGCTGGGCGGCGTGAAGACCGACATCCCCGTCACCATCCGCAAGCCCGACGGCAGCGAGGAACTGGCGCCGCCGGTGATCCGCGTGATCGACAAGGTGCGCCACGCCAAGAACATCCAGCTCGCCGACTTCCAGTACCTGCAGGCGCAGGTCAAGGCCCTGGGCCTGCCGGGCCTCATGCCCAAGGTGACCATCCCCTCCCCCACCATGCTGCACTTTCGCGGCGGGCGCGCCGGCATCAGCAAGGACGCCTACCCCGAGCTGGACCCGGTGTTCTACGACGACGTGGCCCAGGCCTACGCGG
Organism: Hydrogenophaga sp. PML113; assembly: GCF_001777155.1. Taxonomy (NCBI): domain Bacteria; kingdom Pseudomonadati; phylum Pseudomonadota; class Betaproteobacteria; order Burkholderiales; family Comamonadaceae; genus Hydrogenophaga; species Hydrogenophaga sp. PML113. The sequence goes on from NZ_MIYM01000003.1 coordinate 523,201, forward strand.
ACGAGCTGCAAAGCCTGGCCGACGCCGGCTGCACCTACGTGCAGATGGACGACACCAACATGGCCTACCTGTGCGACGAGAAGATGCGCGAGGCCGCGCGACAGCGCGGCGATGACCCGAACGAGCTGCCGCACCGCTACGCCGCCTTCATCAACAAGGTGGTGGCGAAGAAGCCCAAGGGCATGACCCTGGCCATGCACCTGTGCCGCGGCAACTTCAAGAGCACGCACGCGGCCGCCGGCAACTACGAGCCCGTGGCCGAGGCCCTGCTCACCGAGATGAACCTCGACGCCTACTTCATGGAGTACGACGACGACCGCTCGGGCGACTTCCGCCCGCTGCGCTACCTCAAGCCCGGCAAGACCGTGGTGCTGGGCCTGGTGACCACCAAGTTCGGCCAGCTGGAAAGCAAAGACGAGTTGAAGCGCCGCATCGCCGAAGCCGCGAAATATGCCCCGCTGGAGCAGCTCTGCCTGTCGCCGCAGTGCGGCTTCTCCAGCACGGTGCACGGCAACAACATCGCCGTGGAAGACCAGCGCAAGAAGCTGGCGCTGGTGGTGGAGACGGCGCGCGAGGTCTGGGGCTGAAACACACAGGGCGGCCCGCGGCCGCCCTGTGTTCGCGCGGGGCTGGCCCGCCTACTTGCTGTGCTTGGCGATCAGCGCGCGCGCCTCGGCGACCAGCTGGGCGCCATCGAGCTTCTTGCCCTGCATCTCCTTCACCCAGTCGGCCTCCACCGCGGCGGCGGTGGTTTTCCAACGCTGGGTTTCGGCGGCGTCCAGGGTGACGATGCTGTTGCCGGCCTTCTGCGCCACCGCCAGGCCGTCCTGGTCACCGTCGTCCATGGCGCGGCCGAACAGGGCCGCCGTCTCGACGCCCGAGTGCTTGTCGATGATGGCCTTCAGATCGGCCGGCAGCTTCTGGTAGCTGCCGCGGTTCATCACCAGCGCGAAGGTCTGGGTGAACAGCCCCGTGGGGCCCGAGAACGAGGTGTGGTGCTTCACCAGCTCGGCGATCTTCAGCGAGGGCGTCACCTCCCAGGGAATGGTGGTGGCGTCGATCACCGACTTCGACAGCGCCTCCGTCACGGCCGGCACCGGCATGCCCACCGGGGCGGCGCCCAGCTTGGTGAGCATGTTGTTGATGATGCGCGAGCCGCCGCGCACCTTCAGGCCACGCAGGCTGTCCAGGCCGGTGATGGCCGACTTGCTGTGGAACAGGCCCGGGCCGTGCGTGTGCGCGGCCAGCAGGTGCACCTGGCGGAACTCGTCGGCGGCGTGCTTCTGCACGTACTCGTGGAAGGCGCGCGAGGCCGGCTCGGCCTTGCCACTCATGAAGGGCAGCTCGAACACCTCGGCCTTGTTGAAGCGGCCCGGGGTGTAGCCGAGCACGGTCCAGACGATGTCGGCGACGCCGTCGCGCGCCTGGTCGAACAGCTGCGGCGGCGAGCCGCCCATGGACATTGAGTGGAACAGCTGCACCTTGATGCGGCCACCCGATTCGGCCTCGAGCTTCTTGGCCCAGGGCACGATGGCGCGGGCCGGAATGGTGGCCTGCGGGGGTAGGAACTGGTGCAGGCGCAGGGTCACGGTCTGCTGGGCGAAGGCCTTGCCGGCGATCGAGGTGGCGCCCAATGCGGCGGCGGCCACGATCGCGCTGCGGCGACGGAGAAGGGTCATGGGAAGAACCTGGCTGAATGAAAAGACACGACGGGCGGCGCCCACCAAGGGCGCGCCGAAGGCATGTGCCACGTCAGACACAAGGCCACCACTGTGCAGGCGCCGGTGGGGCTGCACAAGCCGGTTTCGGGACTGGCTGATATGCCGTTATGGTATGAAACCATTGCCTCGATGCCGCCTCCCGCCCCCATGCCCACCCCCCTGCACTGCCACCTCGACTTCATCTCCCCCTACGGCTACTTCGCCTCGCTGCGGCTGGAGGCCATCGCCGCCCGGCATGGCCGCACGGTCGCCTGGCACCCCATGCTGCTGGGTGTGGCGGTGATGAAGGTGATGGGCTTGAAGCCCCTGATGGACACGCCGCTCAAGGGCGACTACGTGGAGCGCGACGTGCGCCGCTACGCGCGCGAGCGCGGCGTGCCCCTGAAGCGCCAGCCGCGCGACGCGGTGATGAACCCCCTGGCCTGCGCTCGCGCCCTGGCCTGGACCAATCGCCACGCGCCCGAACGCGCCAGCGAGGTGGTGCACGCGGTCTACGGCGCCTACTGGGGCCAGGGACTGGACCTGTCCACGCCCGACGCGCTGGCGCCCGTGCTGGGCGAGGCCCTGGCGCGCGCGGCCGCCGGCGAGGAAGCGGCCGCGCTGCTGCGCGCCGAGGTCGATGCCTCGCTGGCGCAAGGCGTGTTCGGCTCGCCCACGGTGGTGGTGGACGGTGAACCCTTCTGGGGCGTGGACAAGCTGGAGCAGTTGGAGCGCTGGCTGGAGCGCGGCGGCTGGTGAGGCGGCTGGTGGGGCGGCTCAGCCCTCCGCCCCGCTGAACTCCACCGCCGTCGGCACCGCGATCGCCGCCAGCGCGGCCCGCAAGCCATCGGCGAGCGCCTCGTCGGCCGCGCCGGCGAAGCGCACCGTGGCGCGCTGGCGCCCGCCCTCGTCCACCGCGCTCACCGCCACCACCCGGTCGGGCGCCAGCTCGCGCGCCAGATCGGCCAGCTTGAGCTCGATCGCCCGCAGCCGCAGCGCGGGCTTGAACACCTTGCCGATGGCGGTGAGCGGCAGCGTCTGCACGACCACCACCCGCTTGGGCACGGCGGGGCGCTCGTACACCCGCGGCGCCACCTCGCGCAGCAGGGTCTCGGCGTCGGCACTGGCGCCCTCGCGCAAGACCACGAAGGCCGCGGGCACCTCGCCCGCGTAGGCGTCGGGCTCGGCCACCACGGCGCACTGCGCCACGGCCGGGTGGGTGAGGAAGGCGTCTTCCACCAGACCGGGGTCGATGTTGTGCGAGCCGCGGATGATCACGTCCTTGGCGCGGCCGGTGAGGTGCACGCGGCCCTCGGCGTCGAGGTGGCCGAGGTCGCCCGAGACGATCCAGCCGTGCTGAAACAGGCCGGCGTTGCGCGTCGCGTCGAGGTAGCCCGGGCTCATGTGCGGCCCGCGCAGCACCACCACGCCGGTTTCGCCGGGCGCGCAGCGCTCGTCCAGCCGGGCCTCGCCGTCGCGCCAGGGCACGGCGTGCACCTCGGTGAAGGGCAGGCGCCAGCCCGCCGAGCCGGCCGTCCGCGGCGCCAGCAGGGGCTCGATGCTGACCAGTCCCGCGCACTCCGTCATGCCCAGGATGTTGCGCACCGCGATGCCGGTGGTGGCCTCGAAACGCTGCGCGAGCTCGCTGGGCAGCGGCGAGCCACCCGTGTAGGCCGCGCGCACGCGCGAGATGTCAGCGTCGACGGGCACGCCCAGCAGGCTGGCCAGCACCGTGGGCACGCAGGCCAGGTGCGTCACGCCCTCGCGTTCGCAGAAGCGCCAGTAGCGTTGCACGAAGCCGGCGTTGCGCATGCCGCTGAGCGTGGGCAGCACCTGGCGCGCGCCGATGGCCAGCAGCGCCAGGCCGTAGACGAAGGCGCCGGCCACATGGAACAGCGGGAAGCCGTTCACCTCGACGCTGTGTTCGTCGCAGCCGTAGAAGGCGTGCGCGAACCAGGCGGTGTGCGCTTCGTTGCCGGCGGTGTGCTGCGCCAGCTTGGGCGCGCCGGTGGTGCCGCCGGTGTGGAACAGCGCGACCACCCGGTCCGGGTTCAGGTCGGGCTCGAAGCTGAGCGTGTCGGGCTGCGCGGCCATCAGCGCCTGCAGCGAGGCCAGGCCGGGCACGGCCTCGTCGACCGCGATCGGCACCAGCGCGCAGGGGTGCAGCGCCTGCGCCTTCAGCGCCGTGGGCCAGACCGCGAGCTCGGCGTTGGGCCCCAGGGCCACCAGCGCCTTGGCGTTCGCGGCCTGCATGAGCGAGGCGATGTGGTCCGGCTGCAGCAGCGTATTGATGGGGCACACGCGGCCCGCCAGCTGCGCGCCCCACAGCACGGCGTGCGCCTCGGGCGTGTTGGGCGCAAGCAGGGCCACGCTGTCCTCGGGGCCCACGCCCAATGCGCGAAACGCATTGGCCGCGCGGTGCACCATGGCCAGCAGCTCGCGGTAGCTCACGCGGCGCGGCGCGCGCGCCAGGTCGGCGTCGGGCAGGAAGGTGAAGGCCTCGCGCTCGGGGAAGCGCTCGGCGGCGGCGCGGATCAGCCCATAGGGCGTGCGCAGCGGCGCCACCTCGGCCTGCGGGCGGCGCTCCAGCGCCTCGATGTCGGCGAGCGAGGTGAAGGCCTTCATGCCAGCCCCAGCAGGCGCACGGCGTTGCCCTTCAGGATGCCGGGCATGACCTCGGGCTTGAAGCCGGCGGCCTCGAAGTCCTTCATCCAGCGCTCGGGCGTGATCAGCGGGTAGTCGCTGCCGAAGAGCACGCGGTCCTTGAGCAGGGTGTTGGCGTACTGCACCAGCTGCTTGGGGAAGTACTTGGGGCTCCAGCCGCTCAGGTCGATCCAGACGTTGGGCTTGTGCGTGGCCACGGACAGGGCCTCGTCCTGCCAGGGGAAGCTGGGGTGGGCCATCACGATCTGCATGTCGGGGAAGTCGATGGCGACGTCGTCCAGGTGCATGGGGTTGCTGTACTCCAGCCGCAGGCCGCCGCCGCAGCGCATGCCGCTGCCGATGCCGCTGTGCCCGGTGTGGAAGATGGCCGGCAGCTTGTGGGCGTTGATCACCTCGTAGATGGGCCAGGCCATCCTGTCGTAGGGGTGGTAGCCCTGCACCGTGGGGTGGAACTTGAAGCCCTTGACGCCTTCTTCCTTGATGAGGCGCTCGGCCTCGCGCGCGCCCATCTTGCCCTTGTGCGGGTCGATGCTGGCGAAGGCCACCATCATGTCGCTGTTCTCGCGCGCGGCCTGGGCGATCTCTTCGTTGGGGATGCGGCGGCGGCCCAGCTTCGATTCGCTGTCCACGGTAAACATCACCAGGCCGATCTTTCGTTCGCGGTAGTAGGCGATGGTCTCGGCGATGCTGGGGCGGCGGTTGCTGCCGAAGTACTTGTCGGCCGCGCGGTCGTATTCCTCGCCGTAGTTGTCGAAGGGGTTCCAGCAGCTCACTTCGGCGTGGGTGTGGATGTCGATGGCGATGAGGTTCTGGTGGTCCATTGGCGTCTCTTTTGTCGTTGCTGCTTGGCTGCTTGGCGTTGCGATTTCACGTCCGGTGGTCGGCGGTGTCAGGGCTGTGCCCCTGGCCCTGGCGGCTTCAATGCGGTGGTCCTCGCTGCGCGAAGGGCTGCGCATCGAAGCCCCCGGCGGCACAGCCCAAGCCCTTGGCTTGCCAGCCAAGACCGCCGACGAACCACAGCAGGCATCCCGTCTGCTCACCAAAATCAGGGTAAACCCGCATCCCTTTTCAGAGGGAACCGGTTGAATTTGGTTATCGTTTATAACAATAATCCGACACCCTCACAAGAAGCCGAAGCGCCCCCTTTTCATGCCCATCCAGACCAACGACCTGACGATCGAACTGCGCGGAGACCAGCAGCAGATCGCCCTCATCACCCTCAACCGTCCCGGCAAGCGCAACGCGCTCAACGACGGCCTGGTGCTCGCCATCCGCGACGTCTTCCAGGGCATGCCGCACAGCGTGCGCGCCGCCGTCATCCATGGCAACGGCGAACACTTCTGCGCCGGCCTGGACCTGTCCGAGCTGAGCGAGCGCGACGCCGCCGCCGGCCTGCACCACTCGCGCATGTGGCACCACGCGCTCGACCAGGTGGAGCGCGGCCCCGTGCCCGTGGTGGCCGCGCTGCACGGCGCCGTGGTGGGCGGCGGCCTGGAACTGGCCAGCGCCTGCCACCTTCGCGTGGCCGACACCTCCAGCTTCTTCGCGCTGCCCGAAGGCTCACGCGGCATCTTCGTCGGCGGCGGCGGCTCGGTGCGCATCCCGCGCCTGATCGGCACCGCGCGCATGGCCGACATGATGTTCACCGGCCGCGTGCTCAACGCCGAGGAAGGCGAGCGCGCCGGCCTGGCGCAGTACCTGGTGCCGCAGGGCACGGCCCTGGAGAAAGCGCTGGAGCTGGCCACGCGCATCGCCAGCAACGCGCCGCTCACCAACTACGCGCTGATGCAGGCGCTGCCGCGCATCGCCGACCAGACGGCCGACCACGGCTTCTTCACCGAGGCCCTGATCTCCGCCATCGTGCAGGACGCGCCCGAGGCCAAGGCCCGCGTGCGCGAGTTCCTGGAAGGCCGCGGCCCGAAGGTCAAGAAGCAATGAGCGCCGCCCGGCCGCCCGAAGGCGCTCGCACCGCAGCGCGCAGCGCGCAGGCTTGCGACGGCGCCGCGCCCCGCTACCGGGCGCTGGACTTCGGCATCACCGAAGCCGAACTGCGCCACACGGCCGACGGCACCGCCTACCTCCAGGCCCGCCAGCCGCTGCACGCCTTTCCCCACCGCCTGACCGACCGCCTGGTGCACTGGGCCAGCGCCGCGCCCGATCGCACCTTCATGGCGCGCCGCGCGAAGAACGCCGACGGCAGCACCGGCGACTGGGTCCGGCTCAGCTACGCCGAGGCCCTGGACGCCGCGCGCTGCATCGGCCAGGCCCTGCTCGACCGCGGCCTGAGCGCCGAGCGCCCCGTGCTCATCGTGAGCGAGAACGACCTGGAGCATGCGCAGATCGCGCTGGGCTGCCTGTACGCGGGCATCCCCTGGGCGCCGGCCTCGCCCGCGTACTCGCTGGTGAGCCAGGACTACGACAAGCTGCGCCACCTGGTGAACACGCTCACGCCCGGCCTGGTGTTCGCCGCCGACGCGCCGCGCTATGAGCGCGCCCTGCTCGCCACCCTCGGCGAGGACGTTGAGATCGTCACCGCCAGCGGCAGCGTGCCCGGCCGCGCCACCACCAGTTTCGCCGCGCTGCGCGCCACCGCCCCCACGCCGGCCGTGGACGCGGCCATGCTCGCCACCGGCCCCGACACCATCGCCAAGTTCCTCTTCACCTCGGGCTCCACCAAGCTGCCCAAGGCCGTCATCAACACCCAGCGCATGTGGTGCGCCAACCAGCAGCAGATGGCGCAGAGCATGCCCGTGCTGGCCGACCCGCACACGCCCCCGGTGCTGGTGGACTGGCTGCCCTGGAACCACACCTTCGGCGGCAACCACAACGTGGGCCTAACGCTCATGCACGGCGGCACGCTCTACATCGACGACGGCAAGCCCACGCCCGCGCTGATCGGCGAGACCCTGCGCAACCTGCGCGAGATCGCGCCCACCGTCTACTTCAACGTGCCCACCGGCTTCGAGGCCATCGCCAACGCGATGAAGACCGACGAGGTGCTGCGCACGAACCTGCTGAGCCGCGTGCGCCTGTTCTTCTACGCCGGCGCCGCGCTCGCGCAGCCCGTGTGGGACACGCTGCACAGCGTGCAGGAGCAGGCCATCGGCGAGCGCGTGGTGATGGGCACCGGCCTGGGCATGACCGAGTCCGGCCCTTTCGGTCTGTACATCACGCGGCCCGAGGTGCGCTCGGGCGACCTGGGCCTGCCCGCGGCCGGGCTGCAGCTCAAGCTGGTGCCCAGCGGCGACAAGACCGAGGTGCGCTACCGCGGCCCCAACATCACGCCCGGCTACTGGCGCAGCCCCGAGGCCACGGCCGAGGCCTTCGACGAGGAAGGCTTCTTCTGCACCGGCGACGCGGTGGCCTGGATCGATCCCGCGCGGCCGAACCTGGGCCTGCGCTTCGACGGCCGCATCGCCGAGGATTTCAAGCTCGCCACCGGCACCTTCGTCAGCGTGGGCCCGCTGCGCGCGAAGATCATCGCGGCCGGCGCGCCCTTCGTGCAGGACGCGGTCATCACCGGCCTGAACGAGCGCGAAGTGGGCGCCATGCTGTTCCCCACCGGCGCGGTGCGCGGCCTGGCGGGCCTGGGGCCCGAGGCCCCACTGGCCGAGGTGCTGGCCCACCCCAAGGTACTCGGGCACTTCCAGCAGGTGCTCAATGACCTGGCGGCCTCGGCCACCGGCAGCGCCACGCGCGTGGCGCGCCTGATCCTGCTGGCCGAGCCGCCCAGCATCGACAAGGGCGAGGTCACCGACAAGGGCTCCATCAACCAGCGCGCCGTGCTCAAGCACCGCGCCGAACTCGTCGCCGCCCTGCACGCGGGCGCGGCGGCCAACACCCTGCTTCCCACCACCGAACAGAGGAGACACGCATGAACATCGAAGGACAGGCCGCGCTCGTGACCGGCGGCGGCTCGGGCCTGGGCGAAGCCACCGCGCGCGAGCTCGCCCGCCTGGGCGCCAAGGTGGCCGTGCTCGACGTCAACCTGGAAGGCGCGCAGCGCGTGGCCCAGGACATCGGTGGCATCGCGGTGAAGTGCGACGTGACCGACACCGCCAGCGTGCAGGCGGCGCTGGACGCGGCCGCCGCCGCGCACGGCCCGGCGCGTTTGCTCATGAACATCGCCGGCATCGGCACCGCCAAGCGCGTGGTGCAGAAGGACGGCAGCGCCGCGCCGCTGGACGACTTCGCCAAGGTGATCCAGGTCAACCTCATCGGCACCTACAACGCCAGCCGCCTGTTCGCTGCCGCCTGCGCGAAGCTCGATGCGCTGGAGGACGGCGAGCGCGGCGTGATGCTGTTCACCGCCAGCGTGGCCGCCTTCGACGGCCAGGTGGGCCAGCAGGCCTACAGCGCCTCCAAGGGGGGCCTGGTCGGCATGACGCTGCCCATGGCGCGCGACCTCGCGCAGCACGGCATCCGCGTGTGTACCATCGCGCCCGGGTTGTTCTCCACGCCGCTGATGCGCCAGCTGCCCGACGCGGTGCAGGCCTCGCTGGCGGCGAGCATCCCCTTCCCGCCGCGCCTGGGCAAGCCCGAGGAATTCGCCGCCCTGGCCGCGCACATCGTCACCAATACGCACCTGAATGGCGAAGTGATCCGTCTCGACGGCGCGCTTCGCATGGCCCCCCGATGAGCAAAACCCAGATCTATGAAGTGGAAGTCATGTTCGGCGACTGCGACCCCGCCGGCATCGTTTTTTTCCCTAATTTCAGCAAGTGGATGGACGCGTCCTCGCTGAACTTCTTCGTCAAGTGCGGCGTGCAGCCCTGGCGCGAACTGGTCAAGACGCGCGGCATCATCGGCACGCCGCTGCTGGAGATCCACACCAAGTTCATGAAGCCCGCCACCTACGGCGAGCGCCTGCAGGTGCACACCAGCGTCATCGAATGGGGCGCCAAGGTGTTCAAGCACCAGCACCGCGTGATGCGCGGCGACACCCTGCTGTGCGAAGGCACCGAAGTGCGCGCCTTCTGCGAGCGCGACCCGGCCGACGCCTCGCGCATCCGCGCCATCCCCGTGCCCGAGGACATCAAGGCCTTGTGCCACTGAGCCCCTGATCCAGCCCCGCATGAGCGACGCCTCCATCGCCAACGCCATGCGCCGCCCCCGCGGCGCGCGCAAGGGCAGCCCGCCGGGCGATGACGCCAGCGGCGCGGGCGACGGCCTGCCCGACACCCACTTCCTGGAAACCCTGGTGGGCTACAACGCGCGGCGCGCGGCCCTCACCGTCATCGCGGTGTTCCTGCGCCGCATGGCGCCCTATGGCCTGCGGCCGGTGGATTTTTCGGTGCTCACCGTGATCGCACACAACCCGGGCGTCACCTCGCGCCAGATCTGCGCCGCGCTGGACATCCTGCCGCCCAACCTGGTGGGCATGGTCAAGGCCCTGCACGCGCGCGGCCTGGTGGTGCGCAAACCCCACCCCAGCGACCGCCGGGCCCAGGGCCTGCACCTCACGCCCGCCGGCCAGAAGCTGCACCGCCAGGCCCAGGCGACGGCCACCGAACTCGAAACGGAAGCCACCGGCGCGCTCACGCCCGACGAGGTGCAGACCCTCATCGGCCTGCTGCGCAAGGTGTACCGGCGCGGCCCCGCGCAGGGCCTGGGCGACGACGCCATCTGAAGCCCCGCGCCGCGCCCATCGGGGCAAACCCGGGTGACGGCGGCGCGACATTGCTGCACCGCACACAGCTAGCAACTTGGTAGCGGGCGGCTTGCTGCCTATAGTGGTCATCCGAGACACACGCGCGAAGAGCCCAGTCCAGGCCGCGCCAGGAGACCGCCGATGAGCAAGGACCAGGAAGCCGTGACCCAGCTGTTCGAGTTGCTGGAATCGCGTTACGCCATGCGCGTGCTCTGGGCCCTGTCCGACGGCCACCCGCAGACCTTCCGCCTGTTGCAGGACAGCGTGGGCGGCATCACCCCCAACACACTCAATACCCGCATCAAGGAGCTGCGCGCCGCGCGCCTGATCGACCACAACGGCAGCGGCTACCGGCTCACCCCGCAGGGCGCCGACCTGGCGCGCCGGCTGGCCGAGATGCGCGGCTTCGCCAGCCGCTGGCAGCAGCGCGCCGCCGCCCGCGCGCCCACCCGCGCCGCCGGCCGGTAGACGATCGCGCCTAGGTGTTGAGTCTCAGGAGGTTGTTCATGCCCGGGATGCGGGTCATGGGCGGCTGATGGTGCAGAGCGGAGTGTGGCCGCAGCCAGTTGTAGTGGTCAATGAAGGGCTGCAGGGCGGCGTGGCGCTGGGC
>NZ_MIYM01000039.1:0-1187 GCF_001777155.1 Hydrogenophaga sp. PML113
ATGGCTAAGGAAAAATTCGAGCGGACCAAGCCGCACGTGAACGTTGGCACGATCGGGCACGTGGACCACGGCAAGACGACGCTGACGGCGGCGATCACGACGGTGCTGGCGAGCAAGTTCGGCGGCGCGGCCAAGGCCTACGACCAGATCGACGCGGCTCCGGAAGAAAAGGCGCGCGGCATCACGATCAACACCGCGCACGTCGAGTACGAGACGGCCAATCGCCACTACGCGCACGTTGACTGCCCGGGCCACGCCGACTACGTCAAGAACATGATCACGGGTGCGGCCCAGATGGACGGCGCCATTCTGGTGTGCTCGGCCGCGGACGGCCCGATGCCCCAGACGCGCGAGCACATCCTGCTGGCGCGCCAGGTGGGCGTGCCCTACATCATCGTCTTCCTGAACAAGTGCGACATGGTCGACGACGCCGAGCTGCTCGAGCTGGTGGAGATGGAAGTGCGCGAGCTGCTGAGCAAGTACGACTTCCCTGGCGACGACACGCCCATCATCAAGGGCTCGGCCAAGCTGGCGCTCGAGGGCGACAAGGGCGATCTGGGCGAGCAGGCCATCATGCGCCTGGCCGAGGCGCTGGACAGCTACATCCCCACGCCCGAGCGCGCGGTGGACGGCGCCTTCCTGATGCCGGTCGAAGATGTGTTCTCCATCTCGGGCCGCGGCACGGTGGTGACCGGCCGTATCGAGCGTGGTGTGGTCAAGGTTGGCGAGGAAATCGAGATCGTGGGCATCTCGGCCACGCAAAAGACCACCTGCACGGGCGTGGAGATGTTCCGCAAGCTGCTGGACCAGGGCCAGGCGGGCGACAACGTGGGTATCCTGCTGCGCGGCACCAAGCGCGAGGAAGTGCAGCGCGGCCAGGTGCTGTGCAAGCCCGGCTCGATCAAGCCGCACACGCACTTCACCGGTGAGGTGTACGTGCTGAGCAAGGACGAGGGCGGCCGTCACACGCCGTTCTTCAACAACTACCGTCCGCAGTTCTACTTCCGCACGACCGACGTCACGGGCTCCATCGAGCTGCCCAAGGACAAGGAGATGGTCATGCCCGGCGACAACGTGTCGATCACCGTCAAGCTGATCGCGCCCATCGCCATGGAAGAAGGCCTGCGCTTTGCCATCCGCGAAGGCGGCCGCACCGTCGGCGCCGGCGTCGTGGCCAAGATCATCGA
>NZ_MIYM01000040.1:0-1028 GCF_001777155.1 Hydrogenophaga sp. PML113
TGTGAAGTCTCAATAGGTTGTTCATCCGTCCCGGAACTGGGAAGCTGTGGTTACCAGGCCGCAACAACTCAGGACAGGAGAACGGATGAACAGCCATAAGCATGCGCGATTGACCGCGCGAGGTCGAGCCTTGCTGGTCAGCAGGGTCTTGCAAGAGGGTTGGAAGGTGGCCCTGGCCAGTGAAGCGGCCGGAGTCAGTGAGCGCACCGGCTACAAGTGGCTGGCCCGTTTCAAGAGTGAAGGCCCGGCAGGACTGCTCGATCGGACCTCCAGGCCACGGCGCAGCCCTGCGAGCTGCGCGCCCGAACAGGTGCGCCAGTTCGAGCGGCGCCGCCGAGAGCGTGTACCCCTTTGGCGCATTGCCTGTGAGGCCGGGCGCAGCCTGGCCACCGTGGCGCGCCACATGGCTCGGCTGGGTCTGAGCCGATTGAGCTCACTGCAACCACGCGAGCCCGTGCACCGCTACGAGCGAGCCAGCCCAGGCGAGTTGCTGCACATCGACACCAAGCGACTGGGCCGCATCCAAGGCATTGGCCACCGCATCACTGGTGAGCGCCAGCATCGCAACAGGGGCATCGGCTGGGACGCGGTGCACTTGGCCATCGACGATCACTCGCGTGTGTCCTTCGCCTCGATCAAGCCCGACGAGGCGGGCTTGAGCTGCACTGAGTTCCTGCGCGATGCCTTGGCCTACTACGCCAGCTTGGGCGTGAGGATCGAGCGGGTGATGACCGACAACGGCAGCGGCTACGTCTCCAAGGCCTTCAGGAGCGCCTGTCTGGAACTAGGCGTGCGCCACATCCGCACCCGCCCCTACACACCCAAGACCAACGGCAAGGCCGAGCGCTTTGTGCAGACCAGCCTGCGCGAGTGGGCCTATGCCAGACCGTACGAAAGCTCGGCCCAGCGCCACGCCGCCCTGCAGCCCTTCATTGACCACTACAACTGGCTGCGGCCACACTCCGCTCTGCACCATCAGCCGCCCATGACCCGCATCCCGGGCATGAACAACCTCCTGAGACTCAACA
>NZ_MIYM01000041.1:0-1009 GCF_001777155.1 Hydrogenophaga sp. PML113
ACCATGAAAGTTTTCTACGACAAGGACTGCGATCTGTCCCTCATCAAGGGCAAGACGGTCGCGATCATCGGCTACGGCAGCCAGGGCCACGCGCACGCGCAGAACCTCAACGACAGCGGGGTGAAGGTGGTGGTGGGCCTGCGCAAGGGCGGCGCGAGCTGGGACAAGGTGGGCAAGGCCGGGCTGAAGGTGCTGGAGGTCAACGAGGCGGTGAAATCGGCCGACGTGGTGATGATCCTGCTGCCCGACGAGCAGATCGCCGAGGTCTACCGCAACAACGTGGAGCCGAACATCAAGCAGGGCGGCTCGCTGGCCTTCGCGCACGGCTTCAACGTGCACTACAACCAGGTGGTGCCGCGCGCCGACCTGGACGTGTGGATGGTGGCGCCCAAGGCGCCGGGCCACACGGTGCGCAGCACCTACGCGCAGGGCGGCGGCGTGCCGCACCTGGTGGCGGTGCACCAGGACAAGAGCGGCAAGGCGCGCGATCTGGCGCTGAGCTACGCCATGGCCAACGGTGGCGGCAAGGCCGGCATCATCGAGACCAACTTCAAGGAAGAGACCGAGACGGACCTGTTCGGCGAGCAGGCGGTGCTGTGCGGCGGCGCGGTCGAGCTGATCAAGATGGGCTACGAGACGCTGGTGGAAGCCGGCTACGCGCCCGAGATGGCCTACTTCGAGTGCCTGCACGAGTTGAAGCTGATCGTGGACCTGATCTATGAGGGCGGCATCGCCAACATGAACTACTCGATCTCCAACAACGCGGAGTACGGCGAGTACGTGACGGGCCCGGAGGTGATCAACGAGCAGTCGCGCGCGGCCATGCGCAACGCGCTCAAGCGCATCCAGAACGGCGACTACGCCAAGATGTTCATCTTGGAAGGGCGCACGGGCTACCCCAGCATGACGGCGCGCCGGCGCAACACGGCCGAGCACAGCATCGAGGTGGTGGGCGCCCAGCTGCGCGCCATGATGCCCTGGATCGCCAAGAACAAGCTGGTCGACCAGA
>NZ_MIYM01000042.1:0-992 GCF_001777155.1 Hydrogenophaga sp. PML113
CTGGGCGTGGACGTGACGCCGCGCATCAAGACGCTGAAGGTGAGCGAGCCGCCCAAGCGCGGTGCCGGGGTGAAGGTGCCCGACGTGGCCACGCTGGTGGCCAAGCTCAAGACCGAAGCCAAGGTGATCTGAGGAAGAACTGACATGACTGCACTGGTTATTGCCGAACACGACAACGCGTCCATCAAGGGCGCCACCCTCAACACCGTGACCGCCGCACTGGCGTGCGGCGGCGACGTGCACGTGCTCGTCGCGGGCCACAACGCCGCTGAAGCCGCGAAGGCCGCCAGCCAGATCGCCGGCGTCGCCAAGGTGATCCACGCCGAGGCCGCCGGCTTCGAACACGGCCTGGCCGAGAACGTCGCGGCCCAGGTCGTGGCGCTCGCCGGCGCCTACAGCCACCTGCTCTTTCCCGCCACCGCCAGCGGCAAGAACGTGGCGCCGCGCGTGGCCGCGCTGCTGGACGTGGCGCAGATCAGCGACGCCACCAAGGTCATCAGCCCGGACACCTTCGAGCGCCCGATCTACGCGGGCAACGCGATTGCCACCGTGCAGGCCACGGACGAGAAGAAGGTGATCACGGTGCGCACCACGGGCTTCGACCCGGCACAAGCCAGCGGTGGCAGCGCGGCGGTGGAGACCGCCAACGCGGTGGCCGACTCGGGCAAGAGCAGCTTCGTGGGCAGCGAGATCGCCAAGAGCGACCGGCCCGAACTCACGGCGGCCAAGATCATCGTCTCGGGTGGCCGCGCGCTGGGCAGCAGCGAGAAGTTCAACGAGGTGATCACGCCGCTGGCGGACAAGCTGGGCGCGGCCATTGGCGCCAGCCGCGCGGCGGTGGACGCGGGCTACGCGCCCAACGACCTGCAGGTGGGCCAGACGGGCAAGATCGTGGCGCCGCAGCTCTACATCGCCGCCGGCATCTCGGGCGCCATCCAGCACCTGGCGGGCATGAAGGACTCCAAGGTGATCGTGGCGATCAACAAGGACCC
>NZ_MIYM01000043.1:0-573 GCF_001777155.1 Hydrogenophaga sp. PML113
TGGTGGTGGTTTCCTGCGGCGTGAGCCAGTGCCAGGAGACGCTGCGCACGGCCATGGCCATTGGCGCGGACCGCGCGATCCTGGTGGAGACGTCTGAGGAACTGCAACCCCTGGCGGTGGCCAAGCTGCTCAAGGCCCTGGTCGACAAGGAACAGCCCGCCCTCGTGATCCTGGGCAAGCAGGCGATCGATGACGACTGCAACCAGACGGGCCAGATGCTGGCCGCGCTGGCCGGCCTGCCGCAGGCCACGTTTGCCAGCAAGGTCGAGATCGAGGGTGACAAGGCCAAGGTGACGCGCGAAGTGGACGGCGGCCTGGAGACCCTGTCCATCAGCACGCCGGCCGTCATCACCACGGACCTGCGCCTGAACGAGCCGCGCTACGTGACGCTGCCCAACATCATGAAGGCCAAGAAGAAGCCGCTGGAGACGGTCAAGCCCGAGGAGCTGGGCGTGGACGTGACGCCGCGCATCAAGACGCTGAAGGTGAGCGAGCCGCCCAAGCGCGGTGCCGGGGTGAAGGTGCCCGACGTGGCCACGCTGGTGGCCAAGCTCAAGACCGAAGCCAAGGTGA
>NZ_MIYM01000044.1:0-355 GCF_001777155.1 Hydrogenophaga sp. PML113
ACTGGCTCTTTGCGGGCAGCCTACGAGCTGGTCAGAGGGCAGCAGCCGTCATGACGCTCATCCAGTCAGCACGACTCAATGGGCATGATCCCTATGCGTATCTCAAGGACGTTTTGGCTCGCTTGCCGACGCAACGGGTTAGCCTGGTTCACGAGTTGCTACCGCATCGTTGGTTCGCACCGAGCTGAATGTCGTTATTTGAGGCTCCGCTCAGCGAACGGTTGGCCAGCTTGCCCCAGTGGCGCTGCGCAGCGATTCAAGTGCACCGCAATCGCCAACGCATACCCCTCCCGCACAGGTACTGCGGATGGCACGCAGTTGCTTGCGCAGCGCCTGCAACTCGGCGATTCGCTGC